>JBEKTY010000062.1:0-40598 GCA_049515555.1 Thermoguttaceae bacterium | reverse complement strand
CACTTCCGACGTGCTACAATCGTTCCTGCGAGTCGCTGACATTGTCAAGCTCCTTGTGTAAAAGTTTGAAATTGCCACTACTTGGAGCTTAACGCAGCGACTCGCTCTCTACATAGCATCTAATCTCTAGCAACCCGTTGGGTTGCGCACACATAAAGCGCCGGAACACTGACAACTGGCAACCGACAACCGGCAACCGCCAATCCCCAATCCCTAATCCCCAATCCCTAAGACCGGTCACGGCCAGTCGAGAACCTGTTTGTCCTTCAGGAGCCGTTGGCGCAGGGCGCGGTAATCTACCGCCTGCACGTCCGAGCGGCCGTCGATGGCCAAGGCTGCGGCCGTGGCCGCCGATTGCCCCAGCACCATGAACACCGGCTCCATGCGGATCGATCCGTAGGCGATGTGGCTGGCCGACAGGCACACCGGGACCAGCAGGTTGGTACACTCGGCGGCCTTGGGCACGATGGCCCGGTAGCTGATGGGGTAGGGCGGAAAGCCGCCCACCTGGACGTCGCCCTCGTTGCGGGAGTGGCGGGCGGTGTCCACGTAGCGCTGGGTGTTGTGCGAGTCCATGCCGTAGGCCCCCAGGCCCACCGCATCCTGGGCCACCCGCGTGCCGCGGCAGTTGTGCTCGGTCATCACGTAATCGGCCAGCATGCGGCGGGCCTCGCGGACGTAAAGCTGGTACGGCCAGTGGCCGTTGTCGGCGAACTCGTCGGCGGCCAGGCCCCAGCCGGCGATCTGCCGCCGCAAGGCGGCCGGCACCCGCGGGTCGTTGACCAGGGTCCACATCAGGCCTAGCTGATAATCGTGATGCTCGGCGACGATCTTCGCCCGGGCGGCGTAGCCGGCCTCGGGGTAGTCGTAGTTGGCGCCGATGTCGTCGGTCGAGAAGGCCCCGTGGTTGTTCATGTCCGACTTGTGATTGGGCATGGGGGCGTTGTTGCCCAGCACGCTGCGCCAGCCGGACTGGACGTAGCGCAGCAGCAGCTCGTAGCGCCGCGGGTCGTAGCCGGCCGGCTTGGGCCAGGCCAGGCGATTTTCCGGCACGTCGGTCAGGCATAGGCGGAAGTTGTAGGCCTGGATCCGCCGGTCGGCGGCGCCTTCGTCGCCGGGTGAGCCGGCGTGCAGGCCCGGCAGCAGGCCGCTTTGGGGGTCGCCGGGCACGACGTACGGGTCTACCGGCCGCTCGAACTGGTGCTGGGTGGCCCGGCGGGTCTGGACGCCATTAAGCGTCTCGCCGTATTGGGCGTTGGACTCGCGGCCGACGCAATACCCCACGCCGGCCTTGGCCAGCAGGTCGCCCTCGTAGCTGGCGTCGATGAACATGGCGGCCGGAAATACGCGGCCCGACTCCATGACCAGGGCCCCGATGCGGCCGTGCTCCTTGCGGACGCCGCGGGCCAGGTCCAGCCGCTCTTCAGTGAGCACGCGCACCCGGGCCGCGCGGAGCATGTCCTGAAAGACCTGTTCGGCCACGTGGGGCTCGAAGCCCCACATGGTATCCTCGTCCACGAAGCCCGCCGCCCGCCGCCGGTACTGCTCGCACCGCTCCCGGCTCCAGGCCGCCGGCTGGGCGTAGTAGCGGTAGATGCGCTGGTAGAATTCGCGGGCGATGCCGCCGATGGCCTTCTTATTGCCGATGTCGGTCCGGCCCAGGCCGCCGGAGGTCAGGCCACCCAGGTGGCGGCCCGGCTCGATGAGAACTACCGTCTTGCCCATGCGGGCGGCCTGCACGGCCGCAACTACGCCGCCCGCGGTGCCGCCGTAGACCAGCACATCGGCGACGGGCTGGGCCTTCAGGTCCCCAAGGGCCGGCAGCCCCAGTGCCATGGTCAGCAAACAGGCCCAGGTTCGTCGCATGATTAAAATCCTCGCGCTGCAACTGCCGCACCTGTGAGAACTACCCGCCGCACGATATAATACCAGAAAACGAGGGAACGGTTGGAAGAACAGCCGAAAGCGAGGCGAACATGGTGTATCGCGGCCACGTAGCAAACGGGATGATCTGCTTGGACGAGTCGGTTGTGCTGCCTGAAGGTGCCGAGGTCCGCGTGGAACTTGCCACGCCCACAGAACGAGGATTCGACCCCCGCGTGCCGACGATCGAAGACAAGTTGCGCGCCATTTGGGCGGACGTTCCCCAGGCGGAATGGGACCGGCTTCCCGCGGACCTGACCGAGCATCTCGACCATTACGTCTACGGGACGCCCAAGTAATGCGCACGGTATTCGCCGACACGCTTTATTGGGTGGCGCTCATCAGGCCGCATGATCCCTATGCGCGGGCGGCAGGCGAAGCGCGCCACGCGGTCGGCCCTTGCCTGCTAGTGACGACGGATGAAGTACTTGGCGAATTCGTGACGGCTTTCTCTAAGAGTGGGGACAATATGCGGGCGAGAGCCGTCCGAACGGCCCGGGAGATCCTCGAAAGCCAAGACGTTAGGGTGATTACGCAGTCGCGGCAGTCCTTGTTATCTGCCCTCGACCGCTTTTCTCGGCGGCCCGACAAGGACTACAGCCTAACCGACTGCTCCTCGATGAACGCAATGGATGCGGAGGGAATCAGGGACGTCCTCACCCACGATCATCACTTCGAGCAAGAGGGCTACAACGTACTGATTCGCCCGGCCCCGAGCGGAAGCGCACCCTGTTAGGACCATTTTGCCGCATTGCATGGCGCGGGCGGCGAAGGCGTGAACCGGGACCTGTGAGACCTGCCCTCACGGGCTTCAGATCAAATGCCCCCCCAATTTGTATTCGAGATGCACGACGTGGGCAAGACATACGGCGACAAGCCGGTCTTGCGCAACATCAACCTGTCGTTCTACTACGGGGCCAAGATCGGCATCGTCGGCGAGAATGGCTCGGGCAAGACCACCCTGCTGCGGATCATGGCCGGCCTGGACCCGGACATCGAGGGCAGCGCCAGCCTGGCCAAGGGCATGCGGGTGGGCTACGTGGCCCAGGAGCCCCGGCTGAACCTGGAGCAGACCGTCCGCGAGAACCTCCGCACGGCCATGAAACCGGTCGAGGAGCTGCTCGACCGCTTCAACGCGGTTTCGGCCCGCATGGCCGACCCCGCCCAGGCCGACGACATGGACAAGCTCATGGCCGAGCTGGGCCGGCTCCAGGAGCGGATCGACGCGTGCGACGGCTGGGAACTGGACCGGTTGATGGACATCGCCTCCGACGCCCTGGTGCTGCCGCCGGACGACATGCCGGCCCACCAGCTATCCGGCGGCGAGCGGCGGCGGGTGGCCCTGGCCATGGCCCTTCTGGAAAAGCCCGACCTGCTGCTCTTGGACGAGCCCACCAACCACCTCGACGCCGAAACGGTGCAGTGGCTCGAGCAGACGCTGCGCGACTATCCCGGCACCGTGATTATCGTCACCCACGACCGCTATTTCCTGGACAACATTACCAAGTGGATCCTGGAGCTGGAGGGCGGGCGGGGGATGCCCTTCGAGGGCAATTATTCCTCATGGCTGGCCCAGAAGGCCGAGCTGCTGCGAATCACCGAAAAGAAGGAAAGCCAGCGCCAGCGAACGCTGCAGCGTGAGCTGGAATGGATCCGCAATTCGCACCAGGGCCGGCAACAGAAGAACCAGGCCCGCATTAAAGCCTACGACGAGCTCGCCGGCCGGCGGGATCTCGACACGGGCAGCGAGGCCATCATCCAGATCGCCCCCGGGCCGCGGCTGGGCGAAAAGGTCCTCGCGGTCCGCAATCTCGACAAGCAGTTCGGCACGGGCGGCGAGCGGCTGGTCCTGCTCGACCATTGCTCCTTCGATCTGCCGCGGGGGGCGATCGTGGGCCTGATCGGTCCCAACGGCACCGGCAAGACCACCCTGCTGCGGATGATCATCGGCCAGGAACCGCCCGATGCCGGCACCATCGAGCTGGGTCCCAGCGTGCAGTTGTCCTACGTCGATCAGCACCGCGACGCCCTGGACGACGGCCGCACGGTGTTTGAAGAGATCACCGACGGCAAGGACACCATCGATCTGGGCAGCCTGTCGATGAACTCGCGGGTGTACCTGGCGCGGTTCAACTTCCGCGGCCCGCAGCAGCAGAAAAAGGTGGGCCAGTGCTCCGGCGGCGAGCGGAACCGCATCCATCTGGCCAAAATGCTCCGCCGCGGCGGCAACCTCATCCTCCTGGACGAGCCGACCAACGATCTGGACGTGAACACCATGCGGGTGCTGGAACAGGCATTGATCGAGTTCCCCGGCTGCGCGATGGTCATCAGCCACGACCGCTTCTTTCTGGACCGCATCTGCACCCACCTGCTGGTGATGGAGGGCGACGGCCGGACGCGCTGGTTCGAGGGCAATTTTACGGCCTACGAGCGGGCCGTGATGGCCGAGAATCCCGAGCGCTTCGCCCATCGCCGCAACAAGTACCACCGCCTGGCCCTGCGGTAAGGCGGGCTGGTGGCTGGTGGCTTGTGGCTTGGGTCTTTGGTCTTGGGTCTTCGGTCTTGGGTCTTTGGGCTTGGGCTTCTTCCTCCTTGTCTCCGTGTCTCCGCGTCCCCGCGTCTCCGCGTCCCCGCGTCATTCCCCCAATCCCCAATCCCTAATCCCCTTCCCCTTCCGCTATCGAACAGTCAACCGCCTCAAGGTACCTTTCAAAAGTTACCGCGCTTGAAAAGTCTGTAACCCGTGTGCCGGTTTGCATTAGCGGTCTTGCCGGCAGACGTAAAGTCATGCGTCTCCAGGGGTACGTGTTCGAGGACGCTTTCAGCGCCCGGCCGCAGGCAGCCTCATCGGAACCCGAACCGGGCATGAAACGAAAGCCGATAATCGGCGGTGTGACTCGGTCGGAGACCGGCCACAACGCGGCAGGCGGACGGCACACGGCGTGTGCCTGCTACATTGGGGCGGACGGCACACGGAGTGTGCCTGATACATTGACGCGGCCGGCTAGCCGTCACGCTGGCCGGCGTCCGCGTCGGCACGGTCGGACCAGAAGGCATACTGCGGATCGCCGGCGCGGAAGGTGAACACGGCGTCGGGCAGGGGCCGGCCGCGGCCGTCGGAGGAGTGCACGCGGACCAGCACGCAGCCCTCGCCGCGGCGCTGCGCGTCACAGGATTCCAGGAGCATGGTGTCGGCGCTCACAAAACAAGTCTAGCCTATTATTACAGCGCTATGTCGGACCGGGATCCGGTGATAAATGACCAATGACCAAGCACCAATGACCAAGAAACTCCCCGCGATCGATCTTCCGTTGTCGTTGGTCATTAGTCATTGGGATTTGGTCATTTACATCAAATTCTGTTTGCCGACCTAGCGCTGTAGCGCTACGCCCTGGGCGGCTGCTGAGCGGGCCCGCGATTCCAGGTCCAGCAGGCGGCGTTTCATGCGACTGCCGCCGGGGGCGGAGTAGTGACCGGGGGGCCCCGCGGCCGGCACCACTCGATGGCAGGGGATCAGAAGCGGCAGCGGATTGGCGGCCATGCAGCGGCCGACGGCCCGGGCCGCCCGCGGCGAGCGGGCCCGGAGGGCCAGCCGTCCGTAGGTCGTCGTCCGGCCGTAAGGGATCTCGCGGCACAAACGCAAGACCCGCCGCTCGAAGGGCGTCCGCCCGCTGAGGTCCAGCAGGCAGTCGTGAAAATCGATCGGCAGTCCCTGGGCATAGGCCCGCAGGCGGCACACCAGATTCTCTTGCCACCAGCCTTTGGGGCCGGCCGCGGCCAGGCCGGCGCCGATGGCCCGGGCTGCCGCAGCGGCCGACGGGTGCCCGAAAGTAAGCTGCCGCACGATCGCCCCCGACAGCCGCAGGGCCATCCAGCCCAGGGCGGTTTGGAAAACAATCTTGGTCTCCGAGGGGGCGGAGGACGGACGGGGGGAAGGAAGACGCGGGGACGCGGGGACGCGGGGACGCGGGGACGCGGGGACGCGGGGACGGGGAGACTTTGATTTCACCCGTTCATGGTGTCCCTGCCGCCTGGTCTCCTGGCCTCCTTGGCTCCCGGTCTCCTGGTCTCCGTGTCTCCGCGTCTCCGCGTCCCCGCGTCGTCCGTCTTTCGTGGCTCTTCCGCCTGTGCCCATCACTTTTCTCCTATATTCCTGCTATACTAGCGTCTTGCACCGCCGCGGGCCAGAGCGGGCCGACCGGCCCCTCGCCCCGGCGGGAAGGGATGTTCCGCATGAATCGCTTCAGCTCCTTGTGCGACGACTTCTACATCAACATGAATCTCGGCACCGAGATGGAGCTGCCGGCGAACCGGGAGACCGTGCTGCACTTCTTCGAGCGGATCCAGAAGACCTACCCCACGATGCGAAACTTCTACTGCCGCGACAAGGGGGATTTCGTGCTCGAGGAGGACAAGGACCGCGGCAGCTACCGCTGGTGCACCATCGAGCCCCGCCGGGTGTGCTCCGGCCAGGTCAACCCGGAGACGATCGAGGAGGCCCTGCGGCAGCACGAGCTGGTCTTGGACCTGGCCCCCTACATGCTCTCGGTCAGCCCGCTGGACTGCGAGGCCCTGGACCTGCTGTACGGCTTCGACTTCACCTATCGGGGCAACCACAACGAGCTGATGGCCGAGGCCCTGGGGGTGAGCCCGGCCTTGGAGCGGCTCCTGGAGATTCCCGGCGCGACCGTGATCAACTGCGAGCCCTCGTTGACCGTGGCCCTGGACGAGGAGTGCCGCTTGCAGTTCCGCCTGAGCATGGAAACCCGCACCAACGCCTACCAGGTCCGCACCGGCGAGTTCCCCGAGGAGCAGCTCAGCGTCTACGTTACCGCCCGGCAGTACGGCAGCCTCGGTCCCGAGCGGACGTACGTCGACACGCTTAAACAGCTTCGGCGGATCTGCGAGGAGATGATCGAGAACCAGGTGATCGAGCACGTCCTGCAACCGCTGGCCCGCACAATTTCGCTCAAGTAGGGCCTGCCACGCAACCCGAACAGGGTTGCTAGCCATAGATGCCGGGGGTCGAGCGCAGCCACACCCCCGAAAACCGAGGCCCAAGACCGAGTTGTTTCGTATTTCGTGCGTCGAGTTTTGGCCGCAGTAACTTAGACGTTTAATCAGACCACCCTAACCATCTCCCGGAGGGAGAGGGGAGCGGGCAAGCCGCGACTTACAACGCTCAACTTGCTCAACTTAGTGCGTATGGGATTGTCAAACGACCCCACCACGCGCGAGGAGTTGCCACATGCCACCAAAATCGTAAGTGTAAATGCGCAAACACATTATGGCTTCCTGCGTTGTAACCGTCGCCGTGGCTGATTATGATGAAAGCTGGGCCCGAAAAGGATTGCTCACGGAACAGACCGGCCGATTGGCGTCTAAGAGGATCGCTCACGGAAAGGACGGATCGACTGCGGTGCTTATCCTGCTGACCAACGACGACGGAATCTATGCCCCCGGGCTCTCAGCCATGTATCGGGAGTTAACCCAACTGGGCGAGGTCTATGTGGTCGCCCCCGCCACGGAGCAGAGCGGCGTGGGGCATACCATTACCTACCTTACGCCGCTGGTGGTAAAAGAGGTTTTTTCCGGGGAGCGGACCGCCGGCGGAGATCAGACCCGCTGGGGCTGGTCGGTGCAGGGCAGCCCGGCCGACTGCGTCAAGATCGGCGTGGCCGAGTTCTGCCCGCAGTGTCCCGGTCTGGTGGTCAGCGGAATAAATAGCGGCTTGAACGCGGGGATCAACGTGCTGTATTCGGGCACGGTGGCCGCGGCCATCGAGGGGGCCTTCTTCGGGATCACCAGCATCGCCGTCTCGCTGGAGTTCGACGAGCACGCCCGCTTCGACCAGGCTGCCCAACTGGCCCGCCAGATCATCGCCCAGATCATGGAAAAAAAGGGCCCCGCGCCCCAACTTTACAACATGAACATCCCGACGGCCGCGCTGCGGGGCACGCCCAAGGTGTGCAGCGTGCCCATGAACGTCACCCGTTACGGCGACTGTTTCGAAAAACGGAAGGACCCCTGGGGCCGCGACTATTACTGGCTGCGGGGCGGTCCCGCGCCCTTGGTGACCGAGCATGAAACCGACTTGTCGGCCCTGTCGCGAGGCATGATCAGCCTGACCCCGTTGGACTATAACATGACCCGGCAGGCCGCGCTACAGGAGATGCAGCGGTGGCAGTTCAGCCTGGACCGCTCGGCGGAGGGCGCTGGAAAGGAAGGCCGATGAGACGATTGTCGCTGCCGTGGCTGGGCATGGCATTGGCGGCGGCCGGTTGCGGCGGGTCGCCGGAGCAGGGCCGGCCGCCGTTGCCGCCCGGCCCGGCCGCGCCCGCGACGGCTGTGCCGCCGTCGGGCCCCGCCTCGGCCCTGTCGCAGGCACTCGAAACCGCGCGCCAGCAGGCCGACGCCAGCGGCGGAGCCGCAGAGCAGGTGACGAGCGGAGCCGGAGAGCAGGCGAGCCAGGGGACGCGGGCCGGGGAACCGAACCGCGACAAGGCCGGCGTGGGCATGGGAGAAAAGGGCCGCGGCTACGGCATGGGAGCCGTCGCCACGCCCATCAAGGCCCTCTGGGCCGTCAGAGAACAGGCCGTTCTGATCCAGATCCGCAGCGCAATGCAATTGTACAAGGCCGCCGACCCCGAGGGCCGCGCCCCGAAGAGCCACCAGGAGTTCATGGACAAGATCATCAAGGCCAATTACATCCGATTGCCCGCCCTGCCGGCGGGCGACCGCTACGTTTACGATCCGCAGGAGGAGGAATTGTTCGTCGAGCATCCAAGGCAACCCTAAGCTGTGAGAGTCGCATCCATGAAATTGCATCTTGCCATCCTTGCCGTCGTTCCGGTCCTGGCGCCGCTGGGGCTCAAGGCGGAGGAAACCAGTTGGATCTTCCGGCCCTCGACTTACAGTCATTCGCCGGTAACCGGCGCTCGGGTAGCACAGTACCAGCCCGAGGAGCCGGCGGTGCTCCGCTTCGACCCGACCTACCAGGAAAGCGGCTATCGCCAGAACCACACGAGCATTCGGGCCGGCGACGGCGGTGCGGATAACATGCACATCGTTCAGACCTGGGGCGCGGGTGAATCCATTCGGCCCTACGGCGAATGGCAATATCCGTTCCGTCCGGGCGCAACGCCATACACTCCATGGGGGGGATATTCGGGCGGATGGGGGGCTTCGCCGATGGGTCCCTGGCAGAATCCAAACCCGCCGGGGGCGTTTCCGCAGCCCTGGTCCATGTTTGGACCGTGGACCCAAGGCATGACGCCGGCCGGTCCGTCGGGCTTGCCTTGGTCGGCGCCGCCGCTGTCGGCGCCGCCCCTGTCGCCCTCGTTCCCGCCGCCGCGGAGCATTTGAGGGGTACGCACATGCCCTAACCAGCAACCCCCACTACTGAGCCATTTTCTGATGTCGAGCCAAGAAACGCTACCAAACGCTTGCATGATTTCCGGTTTCGACATAAACTAAACTCTTGGTTGGCGGTTGTGCTTTGACGGCTAGAGGCGGAGACAGCAGTGATTCACACCGAGTTGTTCGGTTATATTGGCCCTGACCAACTGATGCCGGTTGCGACCGGGTTTGCGGCGATTGTGGGGTCCGCGTTGATTGGTTGGCGCCAGGCGTTGGGCGTTGGGCGTTGGTGCCTGACGAGGCTGCGCGGGCCCGCGACGGCATCTGATACTCCGGACGTGGCCCCTCAGGCCGCTGTGCTGCCGGCCATGCGTTTCCAGGTGCAAGCCGTCGCCGAGGAGACGTCGGTTCGGCTGCCCATGCGGCGGGCTGCATAAGCAAGCCGCGATTCTAACCTGGAACCGATAGCCCGGATTATTCACCAGTCGTTCGTAGTGACCGCATTCATGCGGTCCTCGACTTCTTGACACCCTTCAGACCCGATAAATCGGGTCACTACGAGCCTCGGTGAATAATCCCGGATAGGGCCTGCTGGTGCTAGCGATCGAGAATCGCTAGCGGGGGAACGCTTTCTGCATTTCCTCGTCGAGGAAGCGGTGGGCGGTGATCAGCCACCGGCCCGATTCCCGCCGCAGATCGACCTCCATCCGCACCGGCCGGGAGAACACGCCCTCGATCTCGCCGCGCCGATCCCGGCCGGTGGCCACCGCGGTGAAGGTGGTGCGGGCGGTGGGGGGGCTCGTGGTGCTGTTGATCGCGATCTCCAGATTGCGGATCTGCAACTGCACGAAAAGTGCGGTATCGAGGGCCCAGCGGGCGGCGGCCCGCGTGTCGGCCGCGGCGGGTGAAATAGTCTCCAACAGCCGCTCCAGATCGTTGGCCTCCAGCGCCGCCGCGGCCCCCTGGAGCGTCGCCGTTACCTGCTTTCGGTGGGTGGGGATCAATTGCTCGACTACCACCGCCAGAGCCGTCAGCAATGCCACGCCGCCGATGGCCCACAGCAGAACGCCTCGGCCGCTGCGAACCAGGATCACCAGCAGGATCGCTTCGGCCGCAATGCCCAGCAGCAAGGCGGGCCAGGGACTCTCGAGGAACATCATGGGCGGTATTGTACCTTCCTTCTCAGCCGGCTCCCAGCGGGGTATGATTGGGCAGTGGGAACCGCCCAACGGAAGGCTGTCGCATGAGCATCAGCGGTCAGGCCGTAGCCCGGCAAACCCCGGAGCCGCTCCCGGCCAACATTCGGAGCGTCCAGCCGGGTGGCGGGGTCTGCTATCAGGTCGAGCGGGCCTGGGGCCGCCTGCGCCGCTGGTGGCTGAAGCGTTTTCGACCCGCCTACGTGCGGGCCATGGCCGCCCGGCGGCAGGGCACCGACGCCGGCGCACCGCACGAGATCCTCGACCCGCGCGACCTGAAGGATTGCCGCAACTGCTGCGACTGCGCTTGGGCCGAGGCCGACGACCCGTTTCGCTGGCGGCGGCGGATTCCCCTGGCCCCCTGGGGCGCCGCCGAGCTGCACCTGGCGGGCTGGCCTTTGCTGGCCCTGACCGTGGCGGCCGGCGGCTGGGCCTGGTATCTGCCCTACGGCGGCTGGGCCTGGTGTCTGCCGGCCATCCCCGCCGCGGGACTGGCCTTGCTGCTGTTCTTCTTCCGCAATCCGTGGCGGCGTGTGCCGCAGGCGGCGGGGCTGCTCGTCTCGCCGGCCGACGGGACGGTACGCGAGATCACGCCGCTTGCGCACGATGAGTTTCTCGCCGGGCCGGCCATCCGCATCGGCATCTTCCTCTCGATCTTCAACGTGCACCTGAACCGCAGTCCGGCCGCCGCCCGCGTGCTGGCCCTGCGTTATTCGCCGGGCGAATTCCTCAACGCCTTGCGACCCGAAAGTGCACTCCGCAACGAGAACATGTGGATCGGCCTGGAGGAGGAGGCCGCACCGCACGGGCGGCTCGTGGTCCGCCAGATCTCCGGGGCCATCGCCCGGCGGATCGTGTGCACCCTCCGCCCCGGCGAGGTAATGCCCCGCGGCCACGTCTTTGGTATGATAAAACTCGGCTCACGGACCGAGCTCATCCTGCCGGCGGCCTGCGCGGTGCAGGTCGTCGTGGGTCAGAAAGTCAAAGCCGGGATCACTGTCGTCGCACGCAACCCGAAACAATGACCTGTTAGTGGGGTGACTCGCTCAAATGGGGCTTTATGACCTTGGGGGTGCCACTGCTGGCTTGTCCAGCAGTGTTGCGCACGGTGGTAGTTCGACACTGCTGGGCAAGCCAGCAGTGGCACCCATTTTTTCAGGCTTACCCGGAATACGTTCCCTCAATTCTGACGCACTACGCTAGCGCTGCTGGGCCTTCCGATGCGCACCATTCGCACGATCGCCATCCTGCCGACGATGTTCACCCTGGGCAATCTGGTGTGCGGGTTCTTCGGCATCGTGATCGCCTCGCGGGTCGACGCCCCGGCGACGGCCCTGGGCGATCTGGCCAAGGATCCCACCAACTGCATGTACAGCGCCTTTTTGATCTTCCTGGCGATGGTCTTCGACGCCCTGGACGGTTACGTGGCGCGGCTCTCGCGCACGGCCAGCGATTTTGGGGCCGAGCTGGACAGCCTTTGCGACGTGATCACGTTCGGCGTGACGCCCGCCTTCCTGCTGGTCAAGATGTGTCCGCGCTTCGCCTATTTTCATCGCGACGCGGTGTGGGTCATCGCGGCCTCCTATGCGGCCTGCGCGGCCCTGCGGCTGGCCCGCTTCAACGTCGAGACCAGCGACGACGACGAGCATTTGCACTTCAGCGGCCTGCCCAGCCCGGCCGCCGCCGGCGCCATCGCCGGGTTCGCCATCATGTTCTACACCCTCCGCAAAGAGGACAATCCGCTGCTGTACGCCACGCACATCGACACCGTGCTGCAGACGGTGCTGCCCTTTTTCGCCATCCTGGTGGCGCTGCTGATGGTCTCGCGGATTCCCTACCCGCACGTCGTCAACCAGATTTTCCGCGGGCAGCGGAGCTTCGCACAACTGGTGGCCGTCATTTTCACGCTGGTGGCGATCATGGTCTTCCGCGGCTATGCGCTGCCCATCGTCTTCGCCGCCTTCACGCTGTACGGGCCGGCCCGCTTCGGCTGGGAAAAACTCGTCCAGCGCCGGCACCAGGAGGAATCGTTATTCTGACAACTGACAACTGACAACTGCTCCCCATGTTTTCCGGAATCGTGGAAGCCTTGGGCACGCTGGCGGAACTCCGCGCGGAACCGCCCGGCTGCCGCCTGATCGTCCGCCACGCCCAGATCGCCGCCGAGACGGCCGTGGCCGACAGCATCTCGGTCAACGGCTGTTGCCTGACGGTGATCGAGGTCAGCGGCGACACGCTGGGCTTCCAGGCCGGCCCGGAAACGCTGGCCCGCACCAACCTGGGCGACCTGCGGCCGGGCAGCCCGGTGAACCTGGAGCGGGCCTTGACCGTGGGGGGCCGCTTGGGCGGCCACTTCGTCTCCGGCCACGTCGACGCCGTGGGCGCGCTGCTGGAGCGGCACGACTACGGCGACTGGTCTACCTTCTGGTTCTCCGTGCCCCGAGCACAGAGCCGGCAGATGGCCTCCAAGGGCTCGATCGCCGTGGACGGCGTCAGCCTGACCATCGTCCAGAGCGAGCCGGATCGTTTCAGCGTGGCCCTCATCCCCTACACGCTGGCCGTAACGACCCTCGGCCCGCTAACGGTCGGCGGCCGCGTGAACCTAGAAACCGACATCCTGGCGAAATACGTCCAGCGCCTCGCCGAGGCGGAGAACTGGAAGTAGGCTCTGAATTCCGCCCGGAGTCGAAACGGGGACGCAGCTAGTTTATGAGAGCCAAGGCTTGTGCATGTCGCCATTACTAGCTGCGTCCCCGTACCGACCTCGCCCTCGCGATTTGAGTGCGCTATCTCGCCCGACGCCTGATCCACTCCCGATCGGCTTCGCTCAGATCATCGAGGGAAACGGTAGCCACCTGCCCATCGCGCTTCAAGAGCTTCACCTTGCCAAACGCCAGGCCCTTGAACTGCGCCTCGGTCTTATGTTCGCCGCTGGCATCCGTCCACGTCCGCCAGTCGGGCTCCGGCGGCTTAGGCTTGGGCTTTTCCTTCGGCGGTTCCAACTTGGGCCGCGGTGCATCGGCGATAATGTCAATCGTGTGTACGGCCCCTAGCGCGCTGTCGTATTGCTTCCGGCCTTCGTGGCGGAAATAGCCGGGAATCCTGGCAAGCGTCTGCTCTTCGTGCAAGTCGGCAACGGCGGCCGATTTCAGCAGAAAATCCCACTCGATCTGCATCGTTCCGAAGGCGGCGTGGTAATCCTTAAGTTCCTCCTCCGTCATAACCACTTCACACTTGCAATGCACTTTTGCGGTATGGGCGCCCGTGATCTGCAGCACCTTAAAATACATTGCGCCGTACAAGTGTCTGTCTCTGATGGCGCCGCCAAGCGGCCCGGTATCGCCTTCCTTGGAATCCCGCCAGAGGGAGTAGTCGCCGGTGGCATGATGAGCGCGGGGTTTTTCGGCGCCAGCCAGAGCCAGCCACAAAAACAACAGGGCTAGCGTAGCGGCGATGGATCGGACAGATCGAGCGCCCATTTTTCCGCCTTCCCCTTATTTCTGGGCCGCCTCCCATCATACCCGTCCCGCGCGCCAAATCAACCCTCCCGCGAAAAAATCCCACGGATTTATGTCAGCCGAAGCGGACCGGCCACCCCTGCCCCCACGGGCGTCTCTTTCTGGCGGGTGGGCCGTCCGGAACGCCCCCCAGCGTAGAAACGGCCCACGACGATTGCGCCTGCCGCACGCAACGGGCCTTGGTCGATGGTTGTGGCCCGCCCGGCCGGATCGTGGCGCTGGTGGTGTCCTACGGGCTTGCTGCCTTTTCTTGGTGGCGTAGGCGTCCTGGTGTATTCTGTGCGGCCCGGCGGGGGCTTGACATCGCCACGCGGCCCGCCGCCCTCCATCGCTTTGCTTGGCAACGGCGGCCCGCTGCACGTCCGGCACGTCAACAGGGATGGAAACCAGCCAAGCCTTGCGAATAGAGGAAGGCCGGATAAAATGAAAGCGGCCGGCTGCAACCGGCCGCTGTTTGTCTGTTGTGCCGCTCGGGGCGGCAGGCAAGCCATCAGTTGCCAATGTACCGCCCCTCCGACAACATGCAAGGGAGGGTTAACGGTTATGCGGTCAGCGCCAACTGTCAGTAACATCCGAGTGATCGAGGGGCCGCCGAAGCTCGTCATTGAACTCCTGGCTTATCGGAAGCTCAATGAATCGGAGGTTGATCGCCTGTTGGGCGTCTTCTTCTCAACTAAGGAAGGCCGCAAGGCGCTTCGCTCTGGTGGCAAAGTGCGCTCCTTCACGTCAATCGGTGGGCGCGATTCGATTGGTGAATGATTCGCTGGACCTGGGAATTGGTGGGCATACGCCCACGCTTCTTACGCTGGGCGGGGATGCGTGACCGTACCCCAGGTTTTTTGAGTCCGGCCGCCGTTTTGTCAGGGAGTCGAAACGGGGACGCACCTAGCGTAGTGATTCAGAATTGAGGGAACTTCTGATGCGAATACCCTTGCCCCGGAGGGGCATTTGAAAATAGCCCGGCGATTCATCGCTGGGGAGAGGGACCATGAACGAATTTTCGTCCCGTAGGGACGATTGAACCGTTGCCTCTCGCGCTGAATCGTCCCTACGGGAGGAAAGAAGATGGTCGCGGGGCAACGGGACCCAGCAGTCAACTGCTGGGCTATTGTCACACGTCCCTGCGGGACGAAGGCCACGGCGGACGCTCGATGATAAAACCCCATCAGCGTGAATCACTACACTAGCTGTCATCGCCTATCCTGCCAATACTACCTGCGTCCCAGTTGCGACCCCCCAGTTTCGACCCCTTGATGCTTTTCCCCGCCGTTTCTATTTCTCCGCCTTCTCCATCGCGACGATCTCTTCCGGCGTGGCTTCCACGACCACGCGGAACTTCGCACTTCCGTAGGCTGCATCGTTCGTGGCTTCGCCCACTGCTTCGTGGTACGTAACGGTATTTCTGCCCCAATGGCCGTGTTTCTTGCCGGACGCTTCGTCCTTCTCACACGAATAATACGGGTCGACCTCGTCCATGCGGCGAAAAACAAACGCGTCCCGTGTCATCTCAAACGCATTATCGCTTATCATGTCATACAGTCCCCAGGCATTCGGTTGTTTGGACTTCACCGGAAGACACTCTCCACGTGCGGGCCCCGCGCTCTTCTGGTCCTTGTATTTTACATCCAGCGGCGGATTGGAGGTGCCCACGCGGGCCGCATATTCCCATTCCGCTTCCCCGGGCAGACGGACGGTTCGGCCGTTCTTCTCCGACAGAATCTTGCAGAACTTGTTGACGTCGGCGCAGGGGACATTCCGGACCGGGCGTTGGGGGGCTTTCAGCGTGCTGGGATTGTTGCCCATAATCGCCTCATACATCCCCTGTGTCACCGGAATCTCCGCCACATAGAAGGGCTTGGTCAGGGTAATGAGACGCGGAAATTCATCCTGCCATCGGGGAACAACATAATAAGGCTTAGCAAACAGGAACGCCCCGCGCGGCAAGAGGATGCACTTGAGCGACAGCGTATCGGTGACTTTCAGGATCAACGGCTCCCGGCCGGCCATCTTGATGGGTTTGTCGGGGGCCAGCATCTTATCCGGATACTTGAGAGTGACGGGGCTTCTATCGGGATATTGGCCAAATATCTTGCTGGGCGTAATCCATTTCTTTCCGTCTTTTTCGGAGACAATGCCGGTCACGGCCATCTGCGGATTGCCCCACTTGCAGGAACCCAAGTTCTTCGTGGTGAGTGCGCCGGGGGTGAAGTAATACTTCAGCCTTTTTCCGAACGCATCATTCAAATTTCGGCCTTGCGCCCCGTCCATACTGTCGCCCGGCCAATTCTCCTTCATGACGGCGTCCAATGCGGTTGCCACCTCGGGGGTGCCTTCCAAGGCAAACAACACCATCGTCTTATCTGCATCTGCCGCCGGTTTGAGGGTGCAGGCTTCTTCCAGCATCATCACGCCCTTCAGCGTGACCTCCGCACTTGCGGCGGGTTTCCCTTCCTCGGCCGACTTGGCCTCCGCCGCCAAAACGGGGATGGCAATTGCCAGAACAGCCAATGACAGTCCAGTCACCACCGGCAATCCACGTTTCATACATCCCTCACTTTCCACGTTCCCGGAACTTCACGGACCGGATTGTTTTACTGACAGGAATTTTGATCGGACGGAACGCCTCTGATCTTAGCCCCGACGCCGAGCATGGTCAAGAAGCCGCTGCAAATCCGAACTCCCCGGTTGAAGAAGACGGCCCGTAGCGGTACACTTCGACGGTTGGCGCATTCAGCGCGCCGGGAGGATGTTATGCAACAGCGCTGCGAACTCTGCATGGGCGAACTTCGATCGGCCGCCGGCCGATCCGGTTTGCCCAGGGGCCCGCTGGAATGACCGACCCGTCGCCCACGCCCAAGCAGACGCTTTCCTTCCTCCAGAGGCGGTTTCAGGAGGCGGGCATCCGCCCGCGGACCCGGCTGGGGCAGAACTTCCTCATCGACATGAATCTTCAGCGGGTGCTCTTGGACTGCGCCGCCTTGGGACCCGACGACGTGGTGCTGGAGATCGGCACGGGCACGGGCGGCCTGACCGCCCTGATGGCCCTGCGGGCCGCCGCCGTCGTTACCGTCGAGATCGATCGCAACCTGTTCCAACTGGCCCACGAGGAGCTGTTCCGGCTGCCCAACGTGACCATGCTCTCGACCGACGCCCTGCGGCGCAAGAGCCAGATCGAACCGGAAGTGCTCCGCGCGGTCCAGACGCAACTGGCCGCCGCACCGGGCCGGCGCTTCAAGCTCGTGGCCAATCTGCCCTACGTCGTCGCCACCCCGATCCTCTCGAACCTGCTCGTGCTGGAGCGCCCGCCGGAATCGATGACCTGCACGATCCAGAAGGAGCTGGCCGAGCGGATCGTGGCCCGGCCGGGCGGCAAGGACTACGGCGCACTGGCCGTTTGGGTGCAATGCCAGTGTCGGGCCGAGATCGTGCGGCTGCTGCCGCCCTCGGTCTTCTGGCCCCGGCCCAAGGTATCGTCGGCCTTTATCCAGATTACCTTGGACCCCCAGCGCCGCGAGCGAATTGCCGACCGCGCGTTCTTCCACCGCTTCATGCGGGCGATATTCTCGCAGCGCCGCAAGCTGCTCCGCGGCGGGCTGCTCCGTGCCGCCGAGGGTCTGACCCGGCCGGACGTGGACCGGCTGCTAACCGGCCTGGGCCTGGCGGCGACAGTCCGGGCCGAGCAACTTGACCCCCAGCAGATCCTGGCCCTGGCCGACGCCGTCCGCGCTGCGGCGGTTTGACCCCGCCGCAGCAACTGGCTATGATAACCGTAACCGTTCACCGGGGACTGTCCCGATTTTCGTCCGACGAAAATGGGACTGTCCCCTTCCGGCCGCAAAAGGACCGCAGCAGGAAGGCTCCGGCATGCAATTCATCGAAATCTCGGGCAAGATTCTCAAGCAGATCGTCAGCGAAGACGAGCTTCAGGCCGACGAGTTGGTGCGGATCGGCGTAACCGACGACAGCATGGTCCGCGTCAACCGCCAGGGCGACATCGAGCTGCGGCGCCCCGAGCGCTGGGACGTGATCGGCGGGCTGTTGGGCGATTTCGACCATCGCGTGCGGCGGGAGAGCGGGCTGGAGTGGGCCGACTGCGGCCGCCGCGCCTGCGGCCAGGCCGAAGAGCCCTTCCGCGTCTGACGGCCCGAATGTAGCCGGCACACGCCGTCGGGGACTGGCTCATTTTTCGGCCCGTTGCGTTGTCTCGCTCGGTACACGCGTGAAGGCCGAAAAATGTGCCTGTCCCCTTTGGGCTGAGGGGGACAGTCCCATTTTCGTCGGACGAAAATTGGGACAGTCCCCGCTCAGGCCGTGATCCCCTTGGTGAGGGCCATGAACGCCGTTTCCAGGTTGATCTCGTCCTCGCGGAAGAGCGTCAGGCGGTGGCCGGCCTGCACCAGCAGCGTGGGCAGTTCGCTGTAGTCGGCGGCGCCAGGGGCGAGCCTGACGAAGATCCGCCCATCACGCAGCTCGACCTTCTCGACCAGCTTGCTTTGTTCGAGCAGCCGGGCGGCGGGCTGCGGGTCGCCCGCCACGCCCACCTCCAGCAGCGTCCGCGGCCTGACCAGCGCCATCAGGTCCGCCACGGTTCCGCAATAGCCCATCTTGCCGCGCTCGATGATGCCCACCTTGTTGCAAATGTCGGCCAGCTCGGGCAGGATGTGGCTGGAGACCATGATCGTCTTGCCCATCGTGCCGAGTCGCTTCAGCAGGGTGCGGATCTCGATCCGCGCCCGGGGGTCCAGGCCGCTGGCCGGCTCGTCGAGGATCAGCACCTTGGGGTCGTGCAGCAGCACGCGGGCCAGCCCCAGCCGCTGGGTCATGCCGCGGGAGAGACTGGTGACGAAGGCGTTGCGCTTGTAGCCCAGCTCGACCAGCTCCAGCACCTCGTTGCAGATCTTGCGGCGGGCCGCGCCCTTGATGCGGTAAGCGGCGGCGAAAAATTCCAGGTACTCGATGACCTGCATGTCGTCGTACACGCCGAAGAAGTCGGGCATGTAGCCGATCAGGCGGCGGATCTCCTTGGGATGCGTGTAGATCGAGTAGCCGCACACGCTGGCCTCGCCCCAGGTGGGCTGCAATAGCGTGGCCAGGATCCGCATGGTGGTGGTCTTGCCCGCCCCGTTGGGCCCGATGTAGCCGAACAGGTCGCCCTCGCCCAGCTCCAGCGTCAGGTTGTGCAGGGCGTACAGCTCGCCGTAGGCTTTGGTCAGGTCTTGGGTCTTGATCATGGGGGCTGTTTCTCCGTCACGGCCAGGACGAAGCGATAGACGGTCGTATGCTCTTCGGCGGCGCCGGCGGCGATTGCACCGCCCGCGCGGAGCAGCCTGGCGCCGGGGTGGTCGCCACTCGCGGGCCGGTGGCCGACCAGGATCGCCCGGCCGGCCTTCAGCAGCCCGCTCAGATCCACAAAATGCTGGTAATCGTTGGCCATGCCGGTGTAGCGCTCGCCGCCGGCGGCGTCGAAGAACATCATCGCCTGTAATACGTACGTGGCTTCGGTGCTGGCGGGGTCGTAAGGGGTCGCCGCCTCGCTCAGCAGTTGATACCGCTTGTCGAAGGTCGAAGGTCGGCCGGCCAGCAGGGTTTCCAGGTCGATCCGCCGGGTGGCCGGGCCGATCTCGACCGACCCGCCCGCAGAAAGCGTCCCCAGGTCGTAGGCCCAGCGGTCGTGGGCCAGGATGCACTGCTCGAGCGGAAAAGCCAGTTTGTTGCTGATCCGCCCGGCGGGAACCCGATCCTCGGCCACGAGGCTCGCCTCGACGCCCGGCGCCGGCCCGGCGGCGAGCCACCGGGCAACAAAACTCTTCGACGACCAGATGGGAATCGGCACGCCGCGGATCACGTCCAGCGCGGGTGCGATCTCGTACGGGCCGGTGCGGGGCATGGAGGCCAAACTCCCCGGCTGCCGCCGGTACATGCCGCCCAGGCCGTCGCCGGCCAGGCCCAGCCAGCCGATCGTCGCGTCGGCGCCCGCTGCCCGCTGGCCGTCGGGCCGCAGCGGCTCCAGGGCCAGCTTCGTCGTCGAAACGATGTCGGCGGCGGGCTGGCCCTCGGCCGGCAGCGGCCGCACCGCCAGCTCGAACGTCTCCAGGCGCGGGCTGAACAGGCCCAGCCAACTGGTGCCCCGCTGGGCGCCGTCGGTGTCCACGTCGATCAAGTCGACCTGCCGGATGCGCAGCCGGTCGCCCTTGAGCCAATACGCCGCCACGCACGCGCCCGCCGCAAACAGCACGATGATCGCCGGAAAGGTGGCCCAGGTCCACTCCATCCGCCGGGCGAAGCGGCGCAGGAAGAAATAATCGCCCGGCCCGATCCAGAGCAGGTACGCCAGCGCCAGCAGGGCCACCACGAAAAACGGCACCCGACGGACGCCGGGGAATTGGTCCAGGGCGCTGCGCAACTGGCCGGCCAGGTCGTTGTAGCCGTAGGCAGCGCCGGGGGCCGCGTCGTCCAGCGGTTGCTCGGCGGCCGGCAGGTCCAACAGCCTGGCGGCCAGCAGTTTGCGGTCGCTCCATTGCGCTAGCGGCGGCTGGTCCAGGTCGGCGGCCAGAAAGATCACCTGGCCGAAGCCCCGCGGCGTGCGAATCACCAGCGGCAGATCGGACTCGGCGGCCTCGACCCGGCCTTCGACCGCGGCCAGGCGGGCAACGCTCAGGCCGGTCGGCTGGCCCGCCGGCGACGGGATGGGGCTGGGGCTGCGGGCAAACGTCTCCAGCGCGCCGGTCTGGTGCAGCGGAACCACGCCTGCAAATCGGCCCGGTGCGAACCGCGCCAGGGGCGCGCCCGGGCCGAATACTTCGCCGGCGCGCGACCCGGCCGACAAGACCAAGCGGCCCCCCAGCCGCACCCAGCGATCCAGGGCCTCGACCCGGGCCGCATCCGCGCTCAGATTCCGCCAGGCCTCCGGCCGGCTGGTGGCCAGTACCACCGTGTCGACGCCCTCGTAGCCGGCCCAGCGATCGGGCAGTTGGCCGGCGTCGGCCACTCGAGCCACCACGGCGGCCGGCCGGCCCTCGACCTTGCCCAGCGCCGCCGCTTCTTCCAGCCCCAGCGACTGATCGCCCAGTTGCACCAGCAATCGCTGGGCCTGGAGGGCCTCGCGGAACTGCTCGCCGTCGGGCTCGGCGGCGGTCTCGAAGGTCTTCGTGGCGACCGCGTGACCGGCCACCTCGAACTCGACCTCCAGCGAGCTGCTGCGGTGGCCAAAGCGGACCGTAAGCGTGACGGCCGTCTCCTGGCCCGGCTGCACTTGGCAAGCCCCCTCGGGCGTGGTCATGCGGCAGGGCATGCCGTCGCTGTCGGCGACTGTGACGTTGATCCGGCCGGCCAGGGCGCGGCTCCCGCCGCGGAGCCTGATCTCCAGCGGCGTCCACAGCCCGGCCTTATAGTAGCCGGCAAAGCCCACGCGGACGCCGATCAGCTCGGGCGGCCGCTCCGGCTCGCCCCCCGTGGCGGCCGCCGGCCAGAGGAGGCTCAGTAGGAAGAAGACACGGAGACACGGAGACGCGGAGACGCGGAGACCGGGAGACAAGGAAACCATTTTCGCAGCCCTACGGTCTCCATACCTCCCCTTCTCGGTGTCTCCCGTTCTCCATACCTCCTTGTCTCCCTGTCTCAGTGCCTCCGTGTCCGCGCGTCCCCGCATCCCCGCGTCCCCGCGTCTCCGCGTCTCCGCGTCTCCGCGTCTCCCCGTCTCGCCGATCATGGCTTCCCCGCGTCCGGACAAGTGCACACCAGCCGGCCGCAGCCCGGACACCCGGAACCGTACTTCTGTATCAAGGCCTCCGTCAGATCGACGCCCACCACGTTGGCGATGGTTGTGAGCCAGGCCAGCACGTCGGCGAACTCGCCCACGCGTTCCGCGTGCGAGCCGTTGCGCAGGGCCGTGGCCAGCTCGCCGATCTCCTCCATGAGCCACATGAAGGTCCCTTCCACGCCGCGGGCAAGGTCCTTGGGAAGGTACATGCGGCGGATCAACTGCTGAAAATCCGCCACCGTAATGGCCGGCAGCGGCCCTTCGGCGCCGGCCGGCCGGGGCTCGGGAATCTCCTTGTCGCTCACGAGGGCTGCCTCCAGATCATCCCCATTCTATTACCGCCCGCCGCCGTGTGCCAGTCAATGCTGCGATTCGTGTCGGCAGATAATTGACGCCCCCCGCCGACTTACGGATAATGGCGGCGCACCAAGCGGCAGCGGCCGGGTAGCGGCGAACAGTTCTCGGCAGTTCGGCAGCTCAAAGAAAGGCAGGTTCGGCGGGTATGGCCCGATCATTATTCGCTCTGGCAACGCTTGCGGCGACCCTGGCCGTCGCTGCTTTGAGGTCCGAAGCCGCGCCTCCCAAGGTGATCAGCTTCGATCCGAGTTCCCTCACGTCGGCCGAATCAAAGGCGTGGTATGACCAGGGATACCGGCAAGGCCTGCATTTTGCCGACAAGTTCCATGAACAGGTCTCCAAAGACCGCACCCCCACATCCGAAGAGATCGCCCGGGCTGTGAAGCAAGAGCTGGAAGACCGCCAGACGGCCATACTGGCGGCGGCGCAGTCGGGGGGGCGGAATAGCCAGTCACTGATACTGGCACTCGGACGAAGGGCCGGGTTCAAAGACGGCCTCGCCACGCACCAGATCGCGGTGCCCGCCGACGCGGAGGGTGAAACAGTCACGCTGGACGAGGTGCTCGCCGCAATGAACAAGGTTGACGCCGCTAGTGCGAGTTCGCGGCCGGGCGAAGGACAACCGCAACGGCCTGACGAAGAGCCGTCCCGCTCCCCCTCGGGCAAGGAACCCTCCGGCGGGATGTCGGGCGTCGTCTGGTTGTTCATCATAGTATTCGCCGGCGGGTGGATGGGGCTGGTCGCCTACCTCTTTGCCCGCCGCCGCGGAAAGGTAATCCAGTGCCCGACGTGCGGCAACGAGCATCTCCAGATCGCGGCGGTCTGCCCTCATTGCGGCCACGAGCAGGAAACTCAAGAGAGCAGCAAGCCCATTTAGGGCTGCCCGGCAGGGCGGTTCTGCGGCGGGATCTTCAGTTCCGTGCCGATGGGCAGCAGTTGCGGATGGCTGAGCACGTCGCGGTTGGCCTCGAAGATCTCCAGGGCCCGGTCCGGGCTGCCCAGGTACCGCTCGGCCAGCGTCACGAGCGAATCGCCGTCGGCGATGCGGTGCGTGCGGGCGGTGGGCGGGCGGTCGGGCTCGGGCATCATCGCGCCCAGCGAGCGGCCCCAGCGGGAAGTGCCCGGCAGGCAGTTTGTGGGGTATGACTTGGGCAGATCGGGCGGCGCGGTGGCCGCCTCGAGCGGCGTTAGAACGGTGGGCCCATGTTGGCCCCCCGGCGGCGGACCCGCCGCGCGCGAGCCGGGCCCGCCGGGCGCCTCGCCGGGCGCAACCAGCGGCGCCAGGCCCGGCGCAGCCTGCTTGCGGACTACCAACGCTTCGGCAGCGCCGGCCGCCGGCGGCTCCACCTGGCCCGCCGGATGCCGGAAGGCCAGGGCCAAGAGCAATCCGGCCAAGATGACGCCGGTTGCCGACAGGATTCGTACTCGCGGGTCCATACCGTTACCCCCGAGGGTAACCATCGGCGGTTGCCCCTGAAATTTATCGGGGTACGAGCGGCCGGGTTTCCAGTCGCCATCGGTCTGGGGGCGGATTCTGCCGCAACGGGGATCGACTCTTGCCGGATCTGGCGGCCCTGCCGGGTGCGGTTGTGCCGATTGTCCGGCTGGTACGGCGAAGTCTTGAGCTTCCGTCGTCCGTCGCCCGTCGTCCGTCGTCCGTCGCCCGTCGCCCGTCGTCCGTCGTCCGTCGTCCGTCGTCCGTCGTCCGTCGCCCGTCGTTTCCTACCGGGTGGCCTTGTCGGAGATGTCCTTGCGGCACCAGGCGCCTGGCCAGCGAATGAGCTTCACGGCCCGGTAGGCGTTCAGCTTGGCGCCCGGGATGGTGTTGCCCAGGGCCGTGACGTCGAGCACCCGGCCGCCGGCGGTCAGCACCCGGCCATCGGCGTCCAGCGCCGTACCGGCATGGAAGACCTTTACGTCGGGCAGGCGGTCGGCCTCGTCCAGGCCGCGAATCGGCAGGCCCTTTTCATAGGGACCGGGATAGCCGTTGGCGGCCATCACCACGCATACCGCCGGCCGCGGGTCCCACTCCAGCGGTGCGATCTGATCCAGCCGGCCCTCGACCGCCGCCTCCAGCAGGTCCACCAGATCGGTCTTCAGGCGCATCAAGAGCGGCTGGCATTCCGGATCGCCCAGCCGGGCGTTGAACTCCAGCACCTTGGGGCCTTGGCTGGTGATCATCAAGCCGGCGTAGAGCACGCCGCGGAAGGGCCGCTTCGCCCGTTGCAGGGCGTGCACGGTGGGCACCAGGATGTGCCCCTCGACCCACTGGAGCATCTCGTCGGTCACCAGCGGCGCGGGGCAGTAGGCGCCCATTCCGCCGGTGTTGGGGCCCAGGTCGTCGTCGTAGGCCGGCTTGTGGTCCTGGGCGGGCTGCAAGGTGACGATCGTCCGGCCGTCGGTGATGGCCAGCACGCTGGCCTCCTGTCCGTCGAGCCGCTCTTCGATCACCAGCCGGTCGCCGGCCGTGCCGAAGACCTTCTGCACGCTGATCTGCTCGACGGCCCGCACGGCCTCCGCGCGGTGCGAGCAGACGACCACGCCCTTGCCGGCGGCCAGGCCATCGGCCTTGACCACGACCGGCACGTCCTCGCGCTCGCTGAGGAACCGGATCGCGTCGGCGGGATTATCGAAGGCCTGGTACTCGGCCGAGGGCACGGCGGCGCCGCGGAGCAGGTCCTTGCAGAAGACCTTGCTGGCTTCCAGTTCCGCCGCGGCCCGGTTGGGCCCGAAGATCCGCAGCCCGGCCTGCTCGAAGGCGTCGACGATGCCGGCGGCCAGCGGCAGCTCCGGCCCGACGACCGTCAGGGCGACCTTGTTCTCGCGGGCGAAGCGGATCAGGGCCGGGAAGTCGGCGGCGTCGATGGCCACGTTCTCGCCATCGGTGTCGGTTCCGGCGTTGCCGGGGGCGACGAAGACCCGCTCGGCACGGGGGCTTTGCGCGATCTTCCAGGCCAGGGCGTGCTCCCGGCCGCCGCTTCCGATAATCAGGATATTCATAGACTCGAACCGGCCGGTGCGTGTAAAGCCGCCGCCGCTCGCCGCGGCGGCCAGATGGTTGGCGATTGTAGTCCACCACCGTGGCCGGCGGAAGGGGAGGGACGGGCCGGGGGAGCCGAGGTCAGGCTCGCTTCTCTCAAATCCCGCCGTCGCTTATATTTAAGAATTGGGCCGGCGGGCAATACTTTCTTCCCACCGCGGCGAGTCAATAAGGGGGGAGCCAGTGCCGCACCATTCGTGCTAAGGCCAGTTAAGAAAGGGGGAGCAGACAACGGGATCGGGTGCCACGGGTGGCTTGCCCACCCATGCTGCGGGCACTGCTGGACAAGCCAGCAGTGGCACCCGGCGGGTTCTTGCCCCTCCAGGGGCACCTGACACTAGCCCAGCGATTCATCGCTGGGGGTTCGGTTGAAGGAATCGTGCCAAACGTCCCGGTAGGGACGACTGAAAATGAGAACAAATTCACACCCTCAATCGTCCCTACGGGACTCTGGGACTCCGACGTTGCCCGTCTTCCCAGCAGTGAACTGCTGGGCTATTTTCAGTCGTCCCTACGGGACGGCACGGTGCTTCCCGCCCGTCGTCCGTCGTCCGTCGTCCGTCGCCTTCCTGTTGGGTCGATTAGCCACGGTCGTCCTGGCGGTCGCACTGGCCGGTGGGCTCCGCTCGGCCCGGGCCCAGCCCGCGGGGCCGCCCACCAGCAGCCAATTCGAGCTGGCCGATACGGTGCAGCTCGACCGGGCCGACGAGACCGTGCTGGCCCACCTGGAGCGGGTCAAGGCCTGTCTGGCCGATCGGCAATGGGACGAGGCGGTGGAGACGCTCCGCCAGGTGATGGAGAATTCTCGCGGCGAGCTGCTGGCCGTCAGCCCGTTGCGTTACGTCAGCCTGAGCGATGCCTGCCAGATGCAACTGGCGGCGCTGCCGGCCGAGGCGCTGCGGCTGTATCGCAGCCGGGTAGATCCGGTTGCCCGGTCGTGGTACGACGAGGGCATCGCCCGCCGCGACGGACAACTGCTCCGCAACGTGGTAGAGCGGGCGTTTGCCAGCAGTTGGGGCGACAAGGCGCTGCTGGCCTTGGGCGAGCTGGCCTTGGAGTCGGCGGAGTTCACCACCGCCCGCTGGTGTTGGGAGCGGATCGTGCCAGTGACGAGGGGCGAGGGGCGAGCGGCGAGCGGCGAGCAGGGACAGGGAGACGCGGAGACGCGGAGACGCGGAGACGCGGAGACGCGGAGACAGGGAGACAAGGAGAATGCGGCGGCTTCCCCACTCGCCACTCACCACTCACCACTCACCACTCGCCCCTCGCCTTTCGCCCCTCAGCCCCCAAATCCCCAAATCCCCAAATCCCCAAATCCCCAAATCCCCAAATCCCCAAATCCCCAAATCCCTCAGCCCCCAAATCCCCAAATCCCCAAATCCCCAAATCCCCAAATCGCCGCCTGGCCCGGCTATCCCGATACACACCTGGATCCGGCGGCGATCCGCGCGCGGCTCGTGCTGGTTTCGATCTTGGAAGGGAGCACGGCTCGGGCAGGCGAGGAGCTGACGCAAATGACGGCCCTGCACGCCGATGCCCGCGGCTGGCTCGGCGGCCGCGAGGTGGGCTATGTCGCGGCGCTCAGCGAGCTGTTGGGCCAGAGCCGGCTGTGGCCGGAGCCGCAGCCCGACCAGGATTGGCCCCTGCTGGCCGGCTCGCCGGAGCGGAACAAGATCGCGCCGGAGCCGATCGACGTGGCGGGCGTGGCCTGGCGGGTGCCCCTGCCGCGGTTGGCGGAGCCGGCGGGCAGTGAGATTCGGCCCGCCACGCCGGCCGCCGACGCCGCCCCGCTCGGCTATCATCCGGTGGTCGTCGGCGATCGGGTGTTCGTTTGCGACCAGCGGGAGATCCGGGCCCTGCGGCTGGCGACGGGCAAAGCGGTCTTCGGCGACGGCGGAGCGGCCATTTATCGCGAGGCCTGGGAGGGCCCGGCCGCGGCCCTGGCCAATCCGGCCGACACGCTGGGCACGGCCCGATTCACCATGACCATCGCCGACGGCCGGCTCTATGCCCGCATGGGCTCGGCCGTGACCAGTCAGCCGCAGCGGCAGCCGGCGGGGCCGACCGTGCCGGGAAGCCTCGTGGCCCTGGACCTTCAGGCCGAGGGCAAGCTCCTGTGGAAGGTTACGCCGGAGGAGGGCTGGGCGCTGGAAGGGGCGCCGGTGGTTCAGGGGCCCTGCGTCTGGGCGGCCATGCGCCGCAGCGATCTGCGGCCGCAGGCCCACGTGGCCTGCTTCGACGCGGCGACCGGCCGGCTCCGCTGGCGGCGGTTCATTTGCGGGGCCGAGACCCCGGCCCGCGGAGTCTTCCCCCAAAGCACCAGCACCCTCCTGACGCTGGCCGAGGGCACGCTGTACTGCAACACGAACCTGGGCGCAGTGGCGGCCCTCTCGGCCGCCGATGGCCGGCTGCTATGGGTCAGTCTCTATCCCCGCCAGCGCCGCGGCAGCCTGCTCCGCCTGGCGCCCCACTGGCAACGCGATCTGAACCCCTGCCTGTTCTTCCGCGGCACGCTGCTGGCGGCCCCGGCCGACAGCCCGCGACTGTTCGCCCTGGACGCCGCCACGGGCCAAATTCTGTGGCAGACGGGCACCGAGTGTGAGGACATCGTGGACCTGCTGGGCGTGGCGGGCGAGCAGTTGATCGCCGGCGGGCAGCGGCTGTACTGGATCGGCCTGGCCGGCCCGGGCCGGGGCAGTATTCGCCACGTCTGGCCCGACGGGCCGGACCGACCCGGCTACGGCCGCGGGGTGCTGGCCGGCCGCGACGTGCTGTGGCCCGCGCGGCAGAAGATATACGTCTTCGACCAGCTCACGGCCCAGCCCCGGCGGGTAATCGAACTGGCGCCGCTGGGCGTGGGCGGCGGAAACCTGCTGGCCATCGGCCGGCGGCTCCTGGTGGCCACCGGCACCGAGCTGATCGCCCTGGCCCGCTCGCCCGGCCAGAAGGCAGCCGACGGAGGCAGGTCTTGGGCCTTGGGCCTTGGGGCTTGGGGCTTGGGACGTGGGACGTGGGTCTTGGAGCTTGGGTCTTGGGTCTTGGGGCTCGGGCCCCGGCCAACGAATTGCAGTTTACGACAAATCCCCGCACCCCAATCCCCGAGACCAAAGCCCTAAGCCCCAAGACCAAAGCCCTAAGTCCCAAGACCAAAGTCCCAAGACCAAAGCCCCACCATGAAAACCCCTTGCGAGACCGCCATGCTCCCCGATAACGACGTTCAGGCCGTTCAGGAACTCCACCAGGCGTGCCGCCTGATCACCGAGCAGTTGGGCCGGGTGATCGTCGGGCAGCGGCAGGTGATCGAGGAACTGCTGATCGCCATGTTCGCCCGCGGCCATTGCCTGCTGGTGGGCGTGCCGGGCCTGGCCAAGACCTTGATGATCCGCACGCTGGCCGACGCCCTGTCGCTGGAGTTCCGCCGCATCCAGTTCACACCGGACCTCATGCCCGCCGACATCACCGGCACCGAAGTGATCCAGGAGGACAAGCCGTCGGGCACGCGGGGGTTCAAGTTCCTGCGGGGGCCGATCTTCGCCAACGTGATCCTGGCCGACGAGATCAACCGCACGCCGCCCAAGACGCAGTCGGCCTTGTTGGAGGCCATGCAGGAATACCAGATCACGGCCGGCGGCACGCGGCACCGGCTGGCCGAGCCGTTCTTCGTCCTGGCCACCCAGAACCCCATCGAGCACGAAGGGACCTATCCCCTGCCCGAGGCCCAACTGGACCGCTTCATGTTTCACGTGCTGGTGGATTATCCCAGCCGCGAGGAGGAGTTCGAGATCGTGCGTCAGACGACGGCCGACGTGGCGGCCCAGGTAACGCCGATCCTCTCGGCGCCGCAGATCCTTGCGCTGCAGCGGATCGTGCGCCGCGTGCCGGCGGCCGATCACGTGATACGCTACGCCCTGGAGCTGGTCCGCCGCACGCGGCCGGCCGACGCCGCCGCCCCGGATTTCGTCCGCGCGCTGGTACAGTGGGGCGCCGGTCCGCGGGCCAGCCAGTGCCTGGTGCTGGGGGCGAAGGCGCGGGCCGTGCTCCAGGGCCGCTGCTACGCCGGCTGCGAGGACGTCCGCGCCGTGGCCCACCCCGTCCTGCGGCACCGCATTCTGACCAATTTCAACGCCGAGGCGGAAGGCGTAAAGCCCGACGACGTCGTGGACCGCCTGCTGGATGCCGTCCGACCCGAGGGCGAGGGCCAGGCCCTGCCCAACGTGTTCAAGAAAGATAGCCCCCATTGAAAAGTGCCCAGCAGTATCTCGATCCGGAGGTTCTGGCCCGGCTGGAAGGGCTCCAGTTGCGGGCCCGGCAGATCGTCGAGGGTTATGTCTCGGGCGTGCATCGTAGCCCCTTCCACGGCTTCTCGATCGAGTTTGCCGAACATCGCGAGTACGTGCCCGGCGACGACCTGCGCTATCTGGACTGGAAGGTGCTCGGCCGCACCGACAAATACTACCTGAAGCAGTTCGAGGAAGAGACGAACCTGGCCTGCAACCTGCTCCTGGACACCAGCGAGAGTATGGGCTATCGCAGCCCGCAGGCCCCCATGTCGAAGCTGGAATACGCCCGCCTGGCGGCGGCCGCGCTGGCCTACCTCATCCTTCAGCAGCAGGACAGCGTGGGATTGGTCACTTTCGATCGCGAGGTCCGGGCCCTGGTGCGTGCCAGCAGCCGCCCTTCGCACCTGAAGGAGCTGCTGTACGTCATGGACCTTGCCCAGCCGGGGCGAAAGACGGCCGCCGGGCCGCTGTTCCACGAGCTGGCCGAGCGATTCAAAAAACGCGGCATTGTCATCGTGCTCAGCGACCTGTTCGATGATCTGGACGCCCTGCTGGCCGGCCTGAAGCATTTTCGTCACCGCCGGCACGAGGTGCTCCTGATGCACGTCCTGGACCCCGCCGAGCTGGATTTCCCCTTCCAGCAGCCCACGCTGTTCCGCGGGTTGGAAGGGCTGCCCACGGTGCTGGCCGAGCCCCGCGCGTTGCGCAAGGCCTATCAGCAGGAATTCAATAAGTATCTGTTCCGGCTGAAGCAAGGCTGCCGCCAGCACCGCATCGACTACGTCCTGTTCCGCACCGATCAATCGTTGGAGGTGGCGCTGTCCAGCTATCTGGCGTCGAGGAGGTGAGCTGATCTTTATGACCCCTGTCCCGCCGATCTTCGCGCTGGCCATCGCGCAGCCGGCCCTGTTGGGGTGGCTGGCCGCGGCGGCTGCGCCCCTGGTGGTGCACCTGCTCAGCCGGCGGCGGTATCAGGAGACGACCTGGGCCGCCATGGAATACCTGCTGGCCGCCTTGAAGCGGCAGGCGCGGAAGATTCGCCTCGAGCAATGGCTGCTGTTGGCGCTGCGCACGCTGGTGATCGTGTTGGTGGTGCTGGCGGTGGCCGAGCCGGCGGTCGAGCGCTCCGGCGCGGCGATGCTCGCCGGCGGGCGGACCCATCGCCTGCTGGTGATCGACGTCTCCTATTCGATGGCCTACCGGGCCACGGATAAGAGCCGGCTGGAGCGGGCCAAGGAGCTGGCGGCCCGCATCGTGGACCAAAGTGCCCCCGGCGACGCCTTCACGCTGGTGTTGATGGCGTCGCCGCCGCGGGTGGTGGTGGGTACGCCGGCCTTCGAGGCGGCGGCCATCCGCGAGGAGATCGAGCACGTCGAGGTGCTCGATACCGGGGCGGACCTGGCGGCCACGCTGTCCGAAGTCGGCAAGCTGCTGGCGGCCGCCCGCCGCGACGGCCCCCGCCTGGACCGCCACGAGGTCTACTTCCTGACCGATTTGCAGCGGGTGACGTGGGCCCCGCGCCTGGCCGCGGCCGCCTCGGCCGACCTCCGCCGGCAGTGCGCCGAGTTGGCGGAAGCCGCCGAGGTGGTCGTGATCGACGTGGGCCAGCCGGCGGCCCAGAACCTGGCCCTCACGGCCCTGACGACTCCGGAGGCGGTCGTAACCGTGGGCCGCAGCCTCAGCCTGCATGCCGAGCTGCAAAACTTCGGCCGCCAGCCGCGGGACCGCCAGGGCGTCGAGTTGCTCGTCGACGGCCGCCGAACGGACCGCCAGCAGGTCAATGTGCCGGCGGGGGGCTCGGCGGGGGTCGATTTCCGCGCCCTGCGGTTCGACACGCCGGGCGACCACGTGCTGGAGGCCCGCGCCGAGGGCGACCCGCTCGAAATCGACAACCATCGCTACCTGGTCGTCCCCGTGCGGCAGTCGGTCCGCGTGCTGTGCATCGACGGGCGGCCCTCCGGCGAACCGTTCCAGGGCGCGGCCGATTACCTGGCCCTGGCCCTGGCGCCGCAGGCCGGGCCGCTGGAGCGGCCGCCGATCGAGGTCCAGACCGCGGCCGAAACCGCGATCCTCGAACGCACCCTGGCCGCCTACGACTGCGTATTGCTGGCCAACGTCGCCCAGTTCACCGCCAGCGAGGCCAAGGTGCTCGAGGCCTACCTGGGCCACGGCGGCAATCTGTTGTTCTTCCTGGGCGACCAGGTCCAAGCCGAGCGCTACAACCGCGAGTTGGGCGGCCTGGCCGGCCCACCGCGGATCATGCCCGCACGCCTCGATACGGTCGTCCAAGTGCAGCAGCCGCTCCGCGTCGATCCGCTGGGGTACCGGCATCCGATGCTGGGGGCGTTTGCGGGGCACGAGAAAGCCGGCCTGCTCAGCATGCCCGTCTGGAAATACTTCAAGCTCGAAGTGCCCCGCGATGCGGCGGCCCGCGTCGTGCTGCGGCTGGCCGGCGGCGATCCGCTGCTGGTCGAGCAGCCGGTGCGGCGGGGGCACGTGGTACTGGTGGCCACTTCGGCCGACCCGTCGTGGACCGCCTGGCCCTTGTGGCCCAGTTACGTTCCCATGCTGCAGGAGATCCTGGCCTGGTGCCTGCGCGGCGCGGCCGAGCAGCGGAACGTCGAGGCGGGCGAGCCGCTGGCAGGCTCGCTGGCCGCCGCGGCGGGCGAAGTGCCGGTGGTCCTCGAGCGGCCCGACGGCCGGACCCGCTCGCTCCCGCTCCGCACCGAGGGCGACTATCGCACCTGGACTTTCGCCGAGACGTTCAAGAGCGGGATATATACGGTGCGGCTGGGCCCGCCCGGCGGCGCGGAGCAGCGCTTCGCGGTCAACCCGGACAGGGCCGAGAGCGACCTGGCGGCCATCGGCGCCGACGAGCTGGAAAACGACGTTTGGCCGGGCATTCGTTATACGGACCCCGCCACGTGGCAGGGCCCCGATGCCCGCTCGGCCGGCCCCATCGCCGGCGCCGGCCGCTTGCCCGTCGAGCTGCTGTACGCCGTGCTGGGACTGTTGTTGCTGGAAACCTGTGTGGCCTGGCGCTTCGGACACCACATGGGGGACTGTCCCGATTTTCGTCCGACGAAAATGGGACTGTCCCCTTCGGACACCTTATGAGCGGCACGCTGCCTTTGTGGCTGGAACGATGGTTGGGCCTGGCCGGCCCACGCGGCGAAGGTACGGCCTGGCGCCTGGCGGGCCGTTGGCCCTGGCCCCCCTGGCTCACGCTGCTGGCCGCGGCGGCCGCCATTGCCTTTGTCGTGGCGATCTACCTGCGGGAAGGCCGGCACACCAGCCGCCGCTACCGGCTGGCGCTGGCCGTGGTGCGCCTGGCCGCGCTGGCCGTCGTGGCGGCGATGGTCGCCCAGGTGGAAATCTCGCTGCGGCGGACGGGCCTGCCGCTGGTCGCCGTGCTGTTGGATGACTCTCGCAGCATGGCGATGCTGGACAATTATCCCCAGCCGCTTCGCGAGTCGCTCGTGCGGCGGCTGACCCACGCCCCGCCCCAGGCCCGGCAGCTCACCCGCTGGAACCTCGCCCGCGGGCTGCTGGCCGAAGACCAGGGCGCGGTGCTGGCCGAATTGGCCGAGAGCTACAAGCTCCGCTTCTACTTCCTCACGGGGCTGCGGGCCAGCCGCCGCTCGGACGTGCCGGGCATCCTCGAGGAGCTGGCGGCGGCCGAGCCCACGGGCGACAGCACGCCCTTGGGGGCCGCCGTCCGCGGCGTGCTCGACGACCTCCGCGGAACCAGCCCCGCCGCCGTCATCCTGCTCACCGACGGCATCAACACCGAGGGGCCCACGCTGGCCGAGGCCGCCGCTTACGCCCGGCGAAAGGCCGTGCCGCTGTTCTTCGTGGGCATCGGCAGCGACCAGCCCGTCCGGGAAGTAAAGCTCAGCGACCTCTTGGTCGACGACGTGGTGTTCGTGGACGACCTGGTGGATTTCCGCCTGCAGCTCACGGCCACGGGCCTGCTGGGCACCAAGCTCTCGGTCGTACTGCGGCGGGAAGGAAAGCCGGACGTGCTGGCCCGCAGCGAAGTCACGGTCGGCGCCGACGGCCAGCCGCAAGAGGTGCGGATCCTGTATCGGCCCACCGAGGTCGGCACTTTCCGGTACCGGATCGAGGTCGAGCCGCCGCCGGGCGGCTTGCAGGCCAACAGCCCGCCGCTGCTGCGCGCAATCCAGGTCCGCAAGGAGAAACTTCGCGTGCTGCTGGCCCAGGCCGCTCCGAGCTTCGAGTACCGCTTCCTGCGCAACCTGCTGGCCCGCGAGGAGACCGTCGAGCTGCGGACCGTGCTCCAGGAGGCCGATGCGGAGTATGCCCAGGAAGACGCGGCCTCGCTGCGGATCTTCCCCGTCCGCCGCGACGAGCTGTTCGCCTACGACGTCGTAATACTGGGCGACGTGAATCCGGCCCTGCTGAGCCCCACGGTCTGGCAGAACCTGGCCGATTTCGTGGATCAGCCGGCCCGGGGTGGGGCGCTCGTCCTGGTAGCCGGGCCGCGCTACATGCCCCAGGCGCTGCGCGACACGCCGCTGGCGCGGTGCCTGCCCTTCGACCTGGGCAGCCTCCGCGATCCCGATCCCAACAAGCCCCTGGCGGAAGGCTTCGTCGTGCGGCCGACCGAGCTGGGGCTGGCCAGCCCGGCGATGCAACTGGCCGATCGGCCCGAGGAGTCGCGGGCCCTGTGGCAGGGCCTGCCGCCGCTGTACTGGATGGTCGAGGCGGCCGATCTGAAGCCCTCGGCGCGGGTGCTGGCCGAGCACCCCACCCGCAGCGGCCCCGACGGCCGGCGCCTGCCGGTGATCGTGATGCACTACGCGGGGGCGGGCAAGGTGCTGTTCCACGCCACCGACGAGACCTGGCGCTGGCGGCGTCTGGGCCCGGCCCCCTACGCACGCTATTGGCTGCAAACGATCCGCTACCTGAGCCGCTCGAAGCTGGCCGAGGGCGACCGCTCGGCCCGGCTCAGCACCGACCGCCGCGAGTATCGCGTCGGCGAGCCGGTGCGGCTGGAAGTGCGATTCATCGACGACCGCGTGGCGCCGGCCGACGACCACGGCGTAACCGTCGTGCTGGAGCACCCGGGCCATCAGACCCGCCGGCTGCAGCTCCATCGGCTGGAGGCCGGCCGCGGGGCGTTCGAGGGCCTGCTCAGCACGCTGCCGGCCGGCGGCTACCACGCCTGGATCGCCGTGCCGGCGTTGGCCGGTCGGGCCCCGGCCGTCGATTTCGCCGTCGCCCCGCCCCCCGGTGAGCTGGCCCGCGTACAAATGGAAACCGCCGAGATGCGGCAGGCCGCCGAAATCACCAAGGGCCGCTGCTACACGCTCGCCGACGCCGGCCGGCTGCTGGACGATCTGCCCGAGGGCCGCCAGGTGCCCATCGAGAATCTGCCCCCCCTGACGGTGTGGAACAAGTGGCCCGTGCTGCTGGTGCTGCTTGTACTGCTCACGGGCGAGTGGATTCTCCGCAAGCGCGGAGGCATGGCATGAAGGGCGAGTGGGGAGTGGGGAGTGGGGAGTGGGGAGTGGGGAGTGGGGAGTGGGGAGTGGGGAGTGGGGAGTGGCGAGCCGAGAACCCAAAGCCGATAGCTGACCGCTGAACGCTGATAGCTGATAGCTGACAACTGACAACTGCTCAGTGGCGAGAAGTGACATGACTACCGCCCATCCCCTGCAACAACGCATTGCCCTGCTGCGGCGCAGCGTGCGGTGGCTGGTGGCCGTCCACGGCCTGGGCATGGTCGCGGCGGCCGTCCTGGCCACGATCATTGTCCTGGCAGGGGCCGACTACCTGATCCGCTTCCAGGACCGCGGGATGCGGGTGATCTGCTCGCTGGCGGTGCTGGGCGCGGCCGGCTGGAGCGCGTATCGCTACCTGTATCTGCCCTGGCTGGCCCCCTTGCGCGACGCGGAGCTGGCCCAGCGGCTCCAGCAGCGATTCCCCCTGTTGGACGACCGCCTGGTCAGTGCCGTCGAGTTCCTGGCTCAACCGCAGGACGACCCGCGGCTGGGCTCGGCCGCGCTGCGCCGCGCGGTGATCGCCCAGGCGGGGGCCGAGAGCGGGCCCTTGGATTTCGCCGACGCCCTGGACCGCCGGCTGCCGCGGCGGGCTGCGCTACTGGCCGCCGGGGCCGCGCTTCTGGCCGCCGGACTCCTCACGCTCGATCCGCCCGCCGCACGCCTGGCCCTCCGCCGCCTGCTCGATCCGCTGGGCAACCGGGCCTGGCCGCAGATCACCCACCTGGAACTTCGCCGGCCGGTCGAGTGCGTGGCCCGCGGACGGCCCTTCGAGATCGAGGTCGTCGACGCCCGCGGCGCCCGGCTCCCGGCCGAGGTCCGCATCCATTACCGCTTCCTCGACGCGGGCGGAGCACCCAGCGAAGAGGTCCAACCGATGCAGTTCCTGGGCGGGGCCATGGTCGCCCGACGCGAAAACGTCAGCCGGCCGTTCGAGTTTCGCGCCGAAGGCGGCGACGACCGCTCGATGCTCTGGCGGCCGGTCGAGGTCCTCGAGCCGCCGGCGGTCCGCTCGCTGACGATCGCGGTCATCCCGCCCGCCTACAGCGGCTGGCCGGCCGCAAAGCTCGGCGCGGGGGCCAGCCTGCGGGCCCTGGTGGGCAGCCGGCTGCGGATCGCGGGCGAGTCCAGCCAGCCGCTCCGCTCGGCCGCGATCTGCGTGGAAGGCGGCCGCGAGCGGCCGGCGGCCATCGGCCCGGACCGGCTCCACTTTACGCTCGGCGACGGGGCAGCCGCCAGCAGTCAGCGGTCAGCGGTCAGCAGTCAGGCTCCAACCGCCAATCCCCAATCCCCAATCCCTAATCCCCAATCCCCTTTGCCGCCGGCCGCCGGCCTGCTGGTCGAGCGGTCTTCGGCCTACTGGCTCAAGCTGATCGATACCAACGGCCTGGAAGGCGGTAGCGAGAGCCGCTGGGAACTCCACGCCGTGCCCGACGACCCGCCCAGCGTGGTCATCGAGCGGCCCGCGGGCACGGTGTTCGTCACGCCGCGGGCCGTAGTCCCCTTGCGGGCCGTGGCCCGCAGCAACATGGCCCTCGATAGCCTGTCGCTCGTGTTCGCCCCCGCCGATCGGCCGGCGCAGCAGTCGTCGCTGGTGATTTCGCGTGGTGCGCCAGAGCCGCCGCCGGCCGACAAGACCGCCGGCGGCGAGCAGCTCCAGCGGCGGGCGGTCGATTACCGCTGGGACCTCGAGGGCCTGCGGCTAGCGCCCGGCACGCAAGTCCTCTTTCACGCCGAGGCCAGCGATTACCGCCCCGCATGGGGCAAGAGCGAGCCGCGGCGGCTGAGCGTGATCACCACCGAGGACCTCCAAGATCGCCTGGCCGCCCGGCAGAACGTGCTCCTGGCCGAGTTGCTCCGCCTGTTGGGCCTCCAGCGCAACAGCCGGCAAGAGGTCGGGGCGCTAGAGATTAGTGCCCGCCAAGCTGGCAGTCTCACCCAGCTAGAGGTCGATCACCTCCAGGCCGCCGAGCTCAACCAGCGGCACGTCAGCCGCAGCCTGGCCAGCCGCACCGACGGCGTGCCGATGCACGTCCTGAGCCTGCTGTCCGACCTGGAGAACAACCGCGTGGACCAGCCCGACTTCGAGCGCCGCTTGCGGCTGCTCCTGGCCCACTGCGAGCAACTGGAGCGCGAGCACCTGCCGCCGCTGGGGCGCGAGCTGACCGCCGCGGTCAAGGCGGCGCAGGTCCGCCTGGCGGACCGCGCGGCGCCCGCCGCAGCCCGGGCGGCCCTGGCCGATGCACTGGCCCGCGCCGCCGGGCGCCAGGACCAGGTCGTCATCGCCCTGGAGGCCATGCTCGGCCAGTTGCACGAGGGCAGCGATTATCGCCGTTACCATCGTGATCTGGCGCAACTGCTTCACGATCAGGAGCAGTTGACCATCAGGGCGGCCGAGGTGGGCCGCCTGACGCTGGCCAAGGACCTGAAAGACCTCTCGCCGCAGGAGTCGGCCGAGTTGCAGATCCTGGCCGACAGTCAACTCGAATTGGCCCGCCGCTTGGACCGCCTCGAGCAGGAGATGGGGCAGGCCGCCGGCCAGTTACAGGCCGCCGACCCGCTGGCCTCCGAAACGCTGGCCGAGGCCCTGGCCGAAGCCCGGCGGCTGGCGCTGGCCGCCGCCATGCGATCGGCCGCCGCCGACCTGGCAGAGAATCGCACGGGCAAGGCGGCCGCCAGCCACAAGCAGATCACGGCGGGCCTCCAGGCGGTGCTCGACCTCTTGGCCAATCGCCGGCAGCAGGAGTTGGGCCGCCTGGTGCGGGACCTGCGCCAAGCCGAGGCCGATCTCGCGGCGCTCTGCAAGCAGCAGGAGGGGCTGGCCGCACGCCTGGACCGGGCCGCGGCCCAGCCCCAGCCCGCCCGGCAGCGGGCCGATCTGGTTCCGCTTGCCCGCGAGCAAGACGCGCTGTGCCCCGCGGCCCGGCAATTGGCCCTGCGGCTGGATCGACTGCTGGCCGAAGAGGCCGGGCAGACCGTCGGCCGGGCGGCGGGCCAGATGCAGCACTCCTGCGCGGCGGCGGCAGCTGGCGACGGCCCCCGCGCGGTGGCCCAGGCCAAGGAGGCCCTCAAGAGCCTGGAGCAGGCGGCCCGCCTGCTGGCCGACCGCCGCTTCCAGGCCCAAGCCGGCTTGGTTATGGAGCAACTGGCACGCCTGGAAGAGGCCTTGAAAGACACGGCCCGCCGCCAGCAGGACCTACTGGAACGGACCCGGCAGATCGACGCCCTGCGGCAGCCGCCTGAGCCTCCGCCGCCGCTTGCGGCTTCGCAACCGCTGCCGCTGACCCGCCAGCAGGCGGCCAAACTCGGCGAACTGGCCCGCTTGCAGCACGTAATTCAGACCGAGACGGCGCAGTTGGCCGAGCCCCTGACCGCCGACGCCTTCCGCCAGGCGCTTCGGGCCGTGCGGGACGAAATGGGCCGCGCCGCCGAGGAGCTGGATCGCCGCCAGAGCGGCCCACCCGCGCAGCAGGCCCAGCACCGCGCACTGGATCGACTCGCGCTACTGCTGGCGGCCCTCGAACCGGAGAAGATCGAGTCTACCCCGGAAAGCTCGGGCGGCGGCAACGCCAATGCCGGAAAACCGGAGGGCCAGCCCACCGGGGTCCGGCCCCTGGCCGAGCTCAGGCTGCTCAAGCTGCTCCAACAAGACCTCGCCACGCGCACCAAACAGTTGCACAAAGCGGCCCCCGGCGGGCCGAGCGGCCAGGCCCCGAGCGATGCCTACGCCGCACTCGGCCAGGAGCAGGGGCGTTTGGCGGATTCAATTGGTGACGGCCGGGGCACGGCGGCCGACGCCCGGCAGGATCCGATCCTGGAAGTCGGCCGCCAGATGCGCCAGGCCCAGGGCCTGCTCCAGAAGCACAACGCCGGCCTCGAAACGCAGGTCTTGCAGCGCCAAATCGTCTCCGACCTGCAGAAGATCATCGACGAGGCCCGAAAGTCGGCCCGCGGCGGCTCGGCCGGCAAGCAGCCAGGCGTGGCCGCGCAGGGGCCGAAGGGCACCGGGTCAGCGGAGAAGCCAGCCCCAGGCAGCACAGGCCCCGACCAGGGCCCGGCCAAGGAAAGCAACCCCAATGCCATTCACAAGCCCGACCAGCACGGCCCCGAGCGGGAGCAGCAGGCCCAGCGGCTGATGCACGGCCTGTGGGGCAGCCTGCCGCCGGGCGTGTCCCAGCAACTCCTGCAACTCCCGCCCGAAGAGTTCCTGCCCCAGTACGAAGTCCAGATCGAAGACTATTTCCGCCGCTTGTCCGAAGAGAAGGCCAGCCGGGAGCACCAGCGATGAGCGCACTGTGCCGAGCTGTCATAGTCGCGGGACTGCTGCTCGTTGGGCCGGCGGCCGCGCCGGCCCAGAACGCCACCGCCGAGAGGCCCCCGGCGGCGACGATTACCGAGGGTGCCCAGCGGTCGATCGACCGCGGCCTGGCCTGGCTGGCCGGGCGGCAGAACGACGACGGCTCCTTCGGCTCCGGGGCTTATCGCGGCAACGTGGGAGTATGCGGCCTGGCGGGCATGGCGCTGATCTCCGACGGCAGCACCCCCGGCCGCGGCCGCTACGGCCAGCAGGTCCAGCGGGCGGTGGATTACATCCTGGCCGACACCCAACCCAGCGGCTATATTATCGAGCCCAATTCCACCAGCCGCGGCCCAATGTACGGCCACGGCTTCGCCACGCTGTTCCTGGCGGAATGCTACGGCATGTCGGCCCGCACCGAGCTGCGGGAGAAACTCTCCAAGGCCGTCAAGCTGATCGTGAACGCGCAGAACCGGGAAGGCGGCTGGCGCTACTACCCCATTCGTCACGACGCCGACGTCTCTGTGACCGTGTGCCAGGTGATGGCCCTGCGGGCGGCGCACAACGCCGGCCTGGCCGTGCCCAAGCCGACCATCGACCGGGCCACCGACTACGTCAAGCGCTGTCAGAACGCCGACGGCGGGTTCATGTATCAGCTCAGCGTGGGCGGCGAGAGCCGCTTCCCGCGCTCGGCGGCGGCCATCGTCGCCCTGTATAGCGCCGGCATCTACCAGGGGCCCGAGATCGGCAAAAGCCTGGACTACCTGATGCAGTTCCTGCCCGATCCGGCCGCCGCCCGCCGGGAGAACGAGTATTACGAATACGGGCATTACTATGCGGCCCAGGCCTTCTGGCACGCCGGCGGCCCGCGGTGGGGCCGCTGGTATTCGGCCGTCCGCGACGAGATCGTCGCCCGCCAACTGCCCAACGGCTCCTGGATGTCGATCGACAGCCCGGAGTACGCCACGGCCATGTGCCTGATGGTGCTCCAGATGCCCGAAAGCCAGTTGCCCATCTTTCAAAGATGAACCAAGGTGCAGGCCGATGAGCAGAATTTCAAATTGCAAATTGCAAATTGCAAATTGGACTCTTGCAAATTGGGGTGAGGACGACACAAGTGGTCCCCCTCTCCCTCCGGGAGAGGGCCGGGGTGAGGGGAACCTGCGCTGGTCACGGAGAATAGAAAAGCAGTATCCTCACCAATTTCCCCTCACCCTAACCCTCTCCCGAAGTTGGCTATAGATAGGAAAGAGGGGATGCCTCAAAAGTGGTTACATTAGCGGTATTGGATACCGCTGAACCACGTACAGGAGGTCATCCCCATGAGAGCCAGGAGAACGTATC
>JBEKTY010000061.1:0-41140 GCA_049515555.1 Thermoguttaceae bacterium | reverse complement strand
AAGCCGAACTCGTCGATGGAGACCACCGGTCGGGGATTGCCGCCGTAGTCCAGATGCGTCAGGATGTCCACGGCCTTGTCGGCGGGGTTCCGCAGCAGGTCGAACCACGTGTGGCCGACGGCCACGACCACGCCCCGGGCCTTCCAGTCCTGCCAGTCCTTGGGCCCCGTGGGCTCGATAAACGTCGCCGAGCGGAGCTGCTTGGGGTTGTAATTAGCCGGGAGGTAAGTGAAGGCGATCACGCGGTCCAGGCCGAGCACTTTGTGGGGCGGTTCCGCCCGCAGCGGCGCCCAACCCATCGCCGCCACGGCCGCCGCGGCCAGGAGGGTCGTGAGCAGAACCCGCCCGCGACAAGCCGCCGTCAGCAGATTGGCAATCATTTCTTCGTCTCCAATTGTTCGTAGTGACCGCATTCATGCGGTCCTTGACCTGTTCACGCTCTCCAGACCCGATAAATCGGGTCACTACGAGCCTCGGTGAATAATCCCGGCTAGGTGTATCTTCTACAGCGTCCAGCCGGGACGATAGGCGCGGCGGATGAGGGCGTCGGCCTCGGGGCAGCCCACGGCCTTCAGGTCCTGCGGGTCCCATTGCAGCTTCTTGCCCACGCGATACGCCACGTTGCCCAACAGGTTGTGCTTTACAAGCAGACCGGAATAGTCGAAGTTGCACGTGGTGGGCTCGCCCGTCTTGCAGGCGTGGATCCACTCCTGGTGATGGCCCAGCGACGGCTTGAGCCACGGCTTGGGCGGCTGGAAGCCCTTGAACTTGGCCTCGGGCAGCAGTATGTGGCGGCCGTAGTCGGCCAGCAACATGCCCTTCTCGCCGTAGAACAACACGCCCAGCCCCCATTGGTTCAAGTCGAAACCGGGAGGCGACTCGGGCCGCTTCACGCCGTCGGACCAGATCAACGTGACCGCCGGCCGGTCGGCGACGGCCGGATGCTCCCACTGAACGTTCAGCCAGCAGGCGTTGGTATAGGGCGAGGCCGGGTTGGGATCGCCGTGGGCCTCGACCGTCAGCGGGTCAGCCAGTTTCAAGGCCCAAAACGGCAGATCGATCACGTGGCTGCCCATGTCGCCCAGCGTCCCGTTGCCGAAATCCCACCAGCGGTTCCAGGTGAGATTGCCCGGCAAGTAGGCCTGATTGAAGGGCCGCCAGGGGGCCGGGCCCAGCCACAGATCCCAATGAATGTGCTTGGGCACGGGCTGCTCGCCCTGCGGCAGGCCGCCGCCGGGGCCGATCCGGCCGCACCAGGCGTGCGCTTTGTGAACCGCACCGATGGCGCCGGATTGGATCAGCTCGACCACGCGGCGATAGTTGCCTTCGGCGTGGATCTGCGTGCCCATCTGGGTCGACAACTTGCCCTTGTGGGCCAGGTAGGTTTGGCGGACCACGTGGGCTTCGTGCACGCTATGGGCCAGCGGCTTCTCGCAGTACACGCTCAGCCCGCGCTGCATGGCCCAGTTGCTGGCCAGGGCGTGGACCTGGTCGGCCGTGCTCACCACGACGGCATCCAGATCCTTTTGATCGACGAGTTTTCGCCAATCCACGTAGGTCTTGGCCTTGGGGTGCTGCTTGGCGGCCCCGGCCAGGTTGTTCTCGTCGATGTCGCACAGTGCCGCGATGTTCTCGCCGGCAACCGATCTCAAATTGTCGCCGCCCCGGCCGTTGACGCCGACGACGCCGATATTGAGCTTCTCGTTGGGCCCGTGGGCGGCGGCACGGCCGATGCCGCCCGCGACCCAATAACCGGCCGAGACGACGGCCGTGGTCTTCAGGAACCGACGACGATTGACATGTTGACTCATGGGCAGGACTCCGTGCTGAGGGTTGGAATCGTGGAAGGCGTGGTACTGAGGCAGCACCGTTAGCCTACCGCGGTTGCCGGCCGCAAGCAAGCAGAAAGCCGGGCAAGGGCGGCAAAATCGCCGGCGCCCCACGCGTTGTGGCCGGTCTCCGACCGAGCCACACCGCCGATTTGAAGGTCTCCGGAGCCCCTGAGACCTTCGGTCTCACCCGCGGCGGGGTCGGGAGACCCGCGCCGAACTACGGTCGGGAGACCCGCGCCGAACTGTGGGCAAAATCGCCGGCGCCCCAAGAAGACGGGGAAATGCTGGACAAGGCTTTCGCGGCACGCTATCCTGAGCAGCGTAGGGTGGGTCGAGCGCAGAAAAGCCCCACCAGAAACACTCCGGCCCGTCGTCCGTCTTCCGTCGTCCGTCGAAATGGTGGGGCTCGCTGCGCTTGACCCACACAAGTTTCCGGCTTTCCGCAACACAAAATAAGGAGGAAACCGATCGTGAAACGTGACAATCAAATCAGTCGTCGCGGGTTCCTGGAGCGGACGGCCCTGGCGGGGGCGGGCGCGGCGCTGGCCGGGCCCGCGCTGGTCCACGCGCGGTCGCCCAACGAGAAGCTCAACGTTGCGGTGATCGGCGTCAGCGGCCGGGGCGGCGACAACTTGAACGGCGTCGCCGGCGAGAACGTCGTGGCCCTGTGCGACGTCGACGCCAACTCGCTGGGCGCCGCCGCCAAGCGCTTCCCGAAGGCCAAGACCTTCGCCGATTTCCGCAAGATGCTCGAAACGGTCGAAAAACAGATCGACGCCGTGACGGTCAGCACGCCCGATCACACGCACGCCGTGGCCAGCCTGATGGCCATGCGCATGGGCAAGCACTGCTACTGCGAGAAGCCGCTGGCGCATTCGGTCGAGGAAGCGCGGCTGATGACCACCGTCGCGCGGGAGAAGCATCTGGTGACGCAGATGGGCACGCAGATTCACGCCGAAGGCAACTATCGCCGGGTGGTGGAGCTGGTCCGCGCCGGGGCCATCGGCCGGATCGGCGAAGTCCACGCCTGGCTGGGCGCGAACTTCAACGGGCCGCCGCAGCCCACCGCCATGGATCAGCCCGATGCGCCGAAGGACACACCGGCCGTGCCCAAAACGCTCGATTGGGACCTGTGGCTTGGTCCTGCGGCGTATCGGCCGTACCATCCGGCCTACGCGCCGTTCCAATGGCGCTACTGGTGGGCCTTCGGCAACGGGCAACTGGGCGACTTCTTCTGCCACTACTGCGATCTGGCGTTCTGGGCCTTGGACCTGCGGTATCCCGACACGGTCGAGGCCCGCGGGCCGGTGCATCCCGAGAGCGCGGCCCGCTGGACGATCGCCCGCTTGGAGTTTCCCGCCCGCGGCCAGCAGCCGCCCCTGGTGCTCAACTGGTACAACGGCGGCGGCTATCCGGCCTGGGCCCGCCAGCGCGGCGTGCCGCCCTGGGGCAGCGCCGTGCTGTTCCTCGGATCGGAGGGCATGCTCATTGCCGACTACGGCCGCCACGAGCTGCTGCCCAAGGAGCGCTTCGCCGCTTTCAAGCGGCCGCAGCCGACGATTCCCAACTCCGTAGGGCATCATGCGGAGTGGATCGCGGGGTGCAAGCGCGGCACGCCGACCACCTGCAACTTCGACTACTCCGGCCCCTTGGCCGAGGCGGCCCTGTTGTGCAACGTGGCCCTGCGGACCGGCCGGAAACTGAAATGGGACGCCGCGGCCCTGAAGGCCATCGACTGTCCGGAAGCCGACCGTTACTTGCGACTCGCCTACCGCCGCGGTTGGGAACTGGCCTGACCGGCGCACGCAACCGTTGGCCGGGATGATTCACCGGGGCTCGTAGTGACCCGATTTATCGGGTCTGGAGAGTGCGAACAGGTCAAGGACCGCATGAATGCGGTCACTACGAACGATTGGCGAATAATCCGGGTTGAGGGCTTCAGGGCGCGAGCGCCCGCGGCCAGCCGTCCTCCCACGGCCCGGGCCAAAGGCGGGGGCGGATTTCGAGGTCGTGCCGGCCGTCGCGCGTCGACAGGCACATCTCGTAGGCCCGGCCGAACTTGCCCCACGCCTGGCTGGCGTAGTCCGAGACGAATACCATGTACTCCTGCCCGTCCAGGAAGAACTGCGGGTGCGTCAGCCAATCGGGCCAGCTCAGGATGAACTGCCGGGCACGGCCGCCGGCCTGGATTCGCACCTTGTCGCCGTCGAGCCGCGCCTCGAACGGAAGTTCGCCGCGCACGCTTACGTCCCGGCCAAGGTCCACGGTGACGATCTGCTTCTCGTAACCGCCCAGCTCCTGCCGGCCGGGCTTCAGGTCGCCCAGCGGCACCGTCCTCTCGAACGGGCCGTACCCGGTCAGCACGTATCCCCGGTAGCCGATCTGGCCGCTGCCGCTGGTGAAACACAGCGCCACGCGGTCCCGGAAGATGCGCACCGCGCCGGCCTTGCCGGCGAATACGACGCCGTCGCCCTCGAAGCTCTCGGGACTGTCGCCGGCAAACACGTAATCCGTGGACTCGGGGGTGGTGATCTTCAGGCAGCCTGGGGCCAGACGCGCGCAGGCGGGCGCCGGCTCGCCGGCCTTGCGCGGATAAACGACGTAGAAGAACCCGTCGTCGGTATTGCCCGCGGCGCGGAAGATCGTCTTGGTCTCCGTCTCGCCGACGCCGAACACGCCCCGCGCCTTGAACTCGTCGTTGAACGCCCGCTGATGATAGTTCGGCGAAAGCGTGGACGTGAAGGTCATCACCGCCGAGAGGTTCAGCGTGGCCGGCGTGGCGAACCAGAACCAGGTCGAGGCGCCGAAAGCGGTGTTCATCTCGATCGTGTTCCCGCTCAAGACCGGCATCTGCTCCGGCGGCACGATCTTGTCCACGGCGACTCGGGCGGCATCGAAGGCCCGGCCGTTCACCTTTACGCGCTCCGCCGTGTCCAGGTTGAGCCACGTCCACCACGCTTTGCGGCCGTCCTTGGCCGGCCCGCCCTCGTAGCCGGTGAACGTGTCGCGCAGCACGAAATAGTTCGCGCCGGCCGGCCGGGCGCTTTTCAGGAAAACGACGTGCCGGCGCCATTCCAGGTCGCCTTTGCCGTCGCCGATTTCCTCCTTCGACAGGTACATCCGGCCGACCGCGTAGTCGGCTTGCGGGCCGAAGCCGTAGTCCTGCACGTCGGTCTGAACGCGGCCGTTGACGTCGTCGCGAGTGGCATTGACGACGCGGCATTGGTTGAAGATCGTGCCGCTCTGCCGCGCCACGGCAAAGTAATATTGGTAGGCGGTGCCGGGCGACAAGGGCGCGCCTTTGCCGTACAGGATCACGTTCTGGTCGTCCACGTCCCAGTGGCTGCGGTTGTAGCCGCAGCGGAAGAGCATCGCCGTCTCGTCGGGCGAGCCGAAGTGCGCCCGGAACGCCACGCCGTAGCCGGGGATGTAGGTGGTCGCCAACGGGCGCGGCGTCTCCGGCACGTCGGGCAGGTAAAACAACGAGTAACCCAGATCGTCGTGGCCGAAGGCCACGCGCCGGTTGCCGCTGGCCAGGCGGTGCATGGCGTTAAAGAAGGCCGCCGCGGCCGGATCGGCCGACGCCGCCACGCCCACGCCAATGCCCCAGATGCCTTCCAGCGTGTCGCCGCTGTTGCCCATGCCCGGCAGGATCCGCCAGCCTCTGAACCGTGGGTCGGGCATCGTCAGGTGGGCGTCGTAGGTCAGCGCGGCGGCGTGCAGGCCCCGCGCAGCCAGGTCGCCCCAGCCGCCGTTGCGCAACATGATCTGCGCCGTGCTGAGCCAGCGGGTCGGGCCGTAAAGCTGATAAATGGGCGGCTCGAACCACGCGCCGCCGGCCGTCGTGTTCCGCGCCAGCCAGTAGGCCGTGAAGTCGCGGTAGTGTCGCATCCAGTAGGCGTAGCGCGGGTGGTCCGGCAGCAGCGATGCGAAGTACACGCCCACAATCCCCCGGCCGACGGCCATGTTGGGTGTGCCCAGATGGATGCCCGAACCCGCCGGGTAGGCGTCGGGCTCGCTGTACAGATTCGCGAACAGCGCCAACCGCCGCCGCATCTCGGCACGCTCGTCGGCCGGGAGCCGCGGCCAGGCCAGCGCGTCCTCGGCGCGGACCAGCCACATCCAGAAATCCGGGTCGCGATATCCGACCCAGCCCCACATGCCCCAGGGAGTGGCGTTGGGCGGGTTGCGCAGGCAGCGCAGCGCCTCCTCGGCGCTGGCCGCGGCCGACTCGGCCTTGCCGGTCATCAGGTACAGCTTGCCCAGCTCCGCTTTGTCCGGGTGCCGGTCCAGCGTCCGCCGCAGGCGCTCGGCCAGCGCCGGCGTAGTGAACGCCCGCGGGTACGCGGCTTTCGACTTGTCCTCGGGCCAATCCACCACCCAATCCTTGTAGCGGTCGAGCCCGACGTAACCCACGCGGGCGTGCAGGCCCACCAGATCATCCACACCGACGCATAGCGCCCAGGTGCGGCGGCCATAGCCGGCCGGCAGGCTCGAATCGTGGGTGTGCGTGGAGAACGGCGACTGGTCTTCCGTCGTCTCGGCATACCAGCGCTGCGGCCGCACGCTGATCGGCAGGGCAATCTGGACGCCGCGATCGGGGCTGTGCCAGGCCGTCAGGGCCATGGCGCGGCGCCAGGCGCCGGCGTGCAGAGGCAGCACGGCCAGGCTTTGCGGCCCGGCGCGGGCCAGACCAAAACCGCACAACGGGCCGTAGGCGCCCGTGGTGGTGAAGCGATCCAAATAGACCAATCGCCCACTGCCGGGCTGGAAGAGCGCCGGCGGCGCGTGTGGCGAAACGTTGGCCACGCCCCGGGCCGTTTCCTGGGCCTTCCTGGCGAGATACGGCGCCAGCGGTTCCTTGGCCAGCGTGCTGGCGTCACCGCCGCCGCTGCTGAGCGTGCGAACTTCCGCCGGCTGCCAGCCTTCGCCCAGACCGAGCACAAGAAAGTCGTGCCCCTCGGTCACACCGCCGAAGTCGAACTCCTCGGTCACCACGGCGTAGGGCAGTCCGTCGCTGACGCGGATACGGCAGAGATACTCGCCTTGCGGCTCGAATCGGTAGCGGGCCTCGTACAGTACGCTGGCCGGGCCCGGCTCGACGACTCTCGCCGTGAAGGCCGTCACCTTGCGCTCCGTAAAAAACCGCGACGCGCCGCACCACCCGAACCCCTGCCGGCGGACGGCCAGCAGCGGCCCGGGAACCGCGCTCGCCGCCGCCGGCGGGTCAAAGGTCTTTTCCTGCGGCGGGGGCACGCGCACGCCGAATTCCGAGTTGGCGATCTCCAGCGCCAGCCCCTCGCGGCGGGTCGTCAGCTTGCTGTTCTCCCCCGACCGGTCGGACCCCGACGCCGCCAGCTTGTAGGCGGCCGATCGGCCCTTGCCCAGCGACGCCACGAACGACAGTACGCCCTCGTGAATCTGGAACGGCACTGCCCGGCCGTCGGGGCCCAGCAGCACGAGCCGGCCGACCGGGAACTTCTGCGCCTCGATCTGGTACCGCACGATCTCCGGTCCCCAGTCGCGATAGCCGTAGTCGGTCAGCCGGATCACGCCGTCGGCGGGCACACAGGCAGGCCGGGAGCCGCCCGGCGGCTCGCCGCCGCTGGCCCCCGCCGCGACGCTCAGCGTCAGCACGCCAACGAGGAACTTGGCTATCGGCGCCGTGGGGCGGTTCTTGCGGGGGACAGTCCCATTTTCACTTCGCGAAAATCGCACGCAGTCCATAACTTATTCTCCCCCAAGTCGTTGGAGCTGGGTCGAACTCGGCGGGGTTACTCGGGCGGCTTAGCGGTGAGACGCCAATCCCGCAGAAAAGGCATGGCACTGCTGCCCGCGACGTGCTTGTTCTCGTATACGCCGGCCACCGTGCCTTCGACTATGGCTTCGTTCTTCAGGATCGCGAGCACCTCGCGCGACCGCGCGTCCCATTCCTTGACGCCGCCTTCAGTGATGAGCAGGGCGAACTTCTTGCCTTCGTCGGACGAGACCACCAGCATGTAGCCCGTAATCATGCCCCAGCCGTCCTTGTTCCGCGGGGACTCTTCGCCGAACAGGAAGACCTTCGTATCTTGCCGCGGGGGTATCGGCCAGGACACTTTCTTGCCGAGGTTCTCGTCGAACGTGCCGCGGGCCATTGCGGCATACAGTTGTTTGAGGCTGACTGTAGGCGGGGTCGGCGGCTTGTTCTTGGCGCGGGTCTTGGCCGCCAGTTTGGCCGCCTCGCCGGCGGGCAGGCCCTTCGCGACCGGCTTCGCGAATGTGCCCAGCCGACCCGGCAGCTTGATCACCTTGCCATCCTTCACCAGGCCATACTCGCCCTGTTCCAGCGGCGTGCCATAGGGCCGGAAGAGAGTCTCGCCGGCGTTGACGACCAGGTCGTTGTCGGCCAAGAAGAACTTGGCACGCGGCTTGACCATTTCGGACACCCTGAGCATGTCGATCGTGCCCGTGTCTGAAATGCGGACGATCACCGGCTCGTAGCCCCACTGCTTGGCCTTTTTGACCCCTTCGGCCCGGATCTGTTCGACGAGTTCCGCCGGTTTGAGGGGCCTGCCGGCAGTTACTTCGGGCGCGACCTGCGGCGCGGTGCGATCGGGCGCCGGCCCGCCGGCTTCTTTGGCCGCCGCCGGCGGGCCCGTCGTCCGTCTCCCGTCGTCCGTCTCCTGTGCTGCCTCAAGGGGCGTCTTCGGCGCCAGGCCGACGCTGGGTGGGCTGGGGGACAACATCGCCGCGCCGACCCACAGGGCCGCGGCCAGTGCCACCAGGCCGCCCAGGATTGCAAACCTTCGCCAAGACCAACGATTTCGGCGAGCCCGATTCTGCGCGAGGATTCCGGCCAGCCGCACGCCTTGCGGCGCGGCGCGGGCTCTCCCCTCCCCTCCGCGATCTGCCGGCGACGGTTGGGAACCTGGTGATTGCGACATGCGGACCATTCCTGACCGTTCGTAGCCTAGGATACCCCGCACGGGGCAGCATGTCAACGAACCGTCGGGTGGCCCGGCATGGCGTGCCCGCGCGGGACGCCGTTGGGCGGCGTCCGCGGGGCATCAGAACTCCGGCAGCGGCTTGCCGTCGTGCCGGTTGACCAACCGGCGCATGACCTCCGGGTCGATGCTCTCGGAAATGGCGCGCACACTGCCGTCGCAGAAGACCGCCAGGATGATCCCGGGCCGAAGGCCCAGCAGGCCGGAACGATGGACCATGAGCCCGTCCAGCGGGTGATCGGGGTCGTACTCAAGATCGTCGGGCTTCGTCCACACCACGGCCCGCGCATCGCTGGCCTCGACCACCATGATCGTGTGGTCCGCTCCATCTGTAATGTCGTCGTAGCTGATCCTTTCCGTGCCGGGAAAAACGCTGTCCTTGTCGCGGAAGGTCAGGTAATTGGTCATATTGGGGGCCGCCCGGCTGGCTGAGCTGCGGTAGACCCGCGGCATCCGTGGAATGAGCGCCTTGTTGTGCTCGCTGTCCCAAGGCTCGTCGAGATGGAACTGCTTGAACAGATCCGGTCGCTCGAGATAGGGCAGGATGGCCACCCGCCAACTCAAGAGCGGTTTGCCGGTCTTCTTATCGGCGATATAGGCCGGCGGGAAGGCCCCCTTCGCGGTTTCGTAAGGCAGGATCGCCAGCGAGATATTTTTCAGGTCGTTCATAGAGGTGTGGCGGGGGCGCGGCCTGTCGGCCGGCTGCACGGACGGCAACAGCAGGGCCGCTCCGACCAGAAGCAGCACCACCGCGAGCAGAAAGAGGCAGAGACGGTTGGGTCTGATGCAGCGGCGTTTTCGGGTCATGGTCCCTCTCCCGGCTTTGGAGATCCACGATGCCGCGCGGCCGGGGAGCGACCGCTCCCCCTCACGGTATCTCGATTCTAGTCCCGCTGGTGCAGAACCTGCAAGAGAGCCGGTCGGCAAGGAACATGTATTGCGGAGAACCGAAACAGACAAGTTTCCTGGGCGGAAGGAGACATTCCCAGGCAGGCGAAGGAGCGATGAAGAATGATCTGACGTGCATTGGCCATGCTTGTTCCGGTAACGGTCCATCCGTCGAACCGCAAAGCGGTTCCATGACATAGCCCAGGGTTGCCGCGCAGCGGCTACCCTGGGTGGGAGTTGTGGTAGCCCATTGAACCCTGTAAGGGTTCCACGCGGGATCGTCCAACCCCTACGGGGTTGCAAAGGACATATTTCAAACCTGGGCTACGGAGTTGAACCGCTTCGCGGTTGACTTGGCGAGATAAGTGCTGAAATCCGGACAGCCTACGCCTCAATCTCGTGCCATTAGGCCCATCTCCCAAAGGGCGAGGGGCGAGGGGTGAGTGGCGAGTGGCCCTTTCTTCTCGCCACTAGCCACTAGTGAAGAGGGACGAGGGCGGAGGAATGAAAGGTGGGGATGGAACACTGATTTACGCTAATCTGCGCCAATCGGGCCCAACCGAATCAGCGGTTATCAGCGTGAATTAGTGTTCCCCTGTCGGCCTTCCCCCTTTCCGCCTTCATCCTTCCTCCTTCATCCTTCCCCATCCTTCCGTCTTTCCCGCTCGGTTGAACATTGCGGCCGCGGAAGGTATCTTGGTGGGTAAGTCTGCCGGCGGTCCAGGATCAGCCGCGGCGCAGGAGTCGGCCCATGTCGAGCACGGACCTTCCCGAACATCTAAATGCCGCGACAGAGCTCGTCGACGAGCACCTGGCCCAAGGGCGGGGGGGGAAGGCGGCCATCCTCTGCGGCCGGCAGACCGTGACCTATGCCCAGTTGTCCGAGGCGGTCAATCGCTTCGGCAACGTGCTGAAGGAGTTGGGCGTGCGGATGGAGGAGCGGGTGGCGCTGCTCCTGCCCGACAGCCCCCCGTGGGTCTATGTCTTCTTCGGCGCCATCAAGATCGGCGCGGTGGCCGTGCCGCTGAACACCATGCTCAGCGGCAAGGACTACGAGTACCTGCTCAACGACAGCCGGGCCCGGGTGCTGGTCGTGCATGCCGCCCTGTGGGAACGGATCGCCGCCCTTGGCGACCGGCTGCGGTACCTGACGCACGTCATCCTGGTGGGCGGCGAGGCGGGCCGGCATTTGTCCTTCGACGACTCGATGGCGCGGGCCTCGGCCACGCTCGCGGCGGTAGACACCAGCAAGGACGACATGGCCTTCTGGCTGTACAGCTCGGGAACCACGGGCTTCCCCAAGGGCGCGATCCACCTGCAGCACGACATGATCGTGGCCGCCGACCGCTATGCCCGCCAGACGATCGGCCTCGTGGAGTCCGACGTGTCGTTCTCGGTGGCCAAGCTGTTCTTCGCCTACGGATTGGGCAACGGGCTGTATTTTCCGTTGCGAACGGGCGGCACCACGGTGCTCTTGCCCGAGCGGCCCACGCCTGAGCAGGTCTTCCAGACCATCGACGAACATCGGCCCACGGTATTCTACGGCGTGCCCACCAGTTACGCGGCCTTGCTGCAAGAGGCGGAGAAGACCGGCCGCAGCAGCCTGCACGAGGTGCGGATGTGCGTTTCGGCGGGCGAGACCTTGCCCCGGCACCTGTTCCTGAGCTGGCGCGAGCGCTTTGGGGTGGAGATCCTGGACGGCATCGGCTCGACGGAGATCCTGCACATCTTTATTTCCAATCGGCCGGGTCGGGCCAGGGCCGGCAGCACGGGCGAGGTCGTGCCGGGCTACGAGGCCCGCATCGTCGACGACGACGGCCGCGATCTGCCCACCGGCGAAGTCGGAACCCTGCTCATCAAGGGCGACAGCATCGCCGCCGGCTACTGGAACCAGCACGAGGCCACCAAGCAGACTTTCCGCGGCGAGTGGATCGATACGTACGACAAGTTCATGCTCGATTACGACGGTTACTTCTGGTACTCGGGCCGCAGCAACGACATGCTCAAGGTGAACGGCCAGGCGGTGTGGCCCTGCGAGGTGGAAGCGGTGCTCCAGGAGCATCCGGCCGTGTTGGAGAGCGGCGTGGCCGGGGCCGCCAACAACCAGGGGTTGATCAAGCCCGTGGCCTTCGTGGTGCTCAAGGCCGGCCGGACGCCGTCGCCGGAGCTGGCCTGCGAGCTGCAGCAGTTCGTGAAGCGGAACGCCGCGCCGCACAAGTACCCCCGCGCCGTGGTGTTCGTCGAGAGCCTGCCCAAGACGGCCACGGGCAAGATCAAGCGCTTCGAGCTTCGCCACCGGGCGGCGCAGGACGGCCTGCTACGCACGGATCAGGGCTGAGTGTTCGGCTTGGGTGCCGTGCCCACGCTCGCCGTGGGCATGCAGAACCCCTGAAGAACGCCGCATGGCCACACAAGTGTGGCCATGGTACCACTTGCTGAAAGCTGACCGCTGATCGCTGACAACTTCCTACGCACGGATCAGGGCTGAGCCCCACACGAAGCCCGCCCCGAAAGCCACCAACAGCGCCCGGCTGTCGGGGCGGACCAGTCCGCTGTGCCGCGATTCGTCCAGCGCGATGGGCAGCGAGGCCGAGGCGATGTTGCCGTACTCCTCGACGTTTACGAACACCTTTTGGGGCGGGATTCCCAGGCGCTTGACGATGGCCTCGAGCATGCGGAGGTTGGCCTGGTGCGGCACCAGGGCGTCGAGGTCGTCCAGCGTCAGCCCGTTGGCGCGGAGGCACTCCAGCACCGCCTCGGACATTTTCTCGACGCCGTTGTGGAAGACGGTCTTGCCGTCCATGCGGAAGTGGACGCGGCAGGCCCGCACGTCCTCCTCGGTTACGTGCTGCTTGCGTCCCAGGGCGCTGCCGGGGGCTTCGGTATACAGGGCCTTGGCGTAGCGGCCGTCGGCGTGGAGAATGCAGGAGAGGATGCCCCGCCGGCCGTCGGGCGAGGGGCCGACCACCACCGCCCCCGCCCCGTCGCCCAACAGGACCGCGATGTTCCGGCCCTCGTTCGAGCCGTCGATCCGCGTCGAGAGCACCTCGCTGCAGGCGATCAGCACGTGGCGGCAGGTGCCGGCGCGAATGAAATGATCGGCCAGCGACAGCCCGTAGATCAAGCCGGCGCATTGCTGCTTGATGTCGAAAACGGGAATGCCGCTCAGCCCCAGCTTGGCTTGCAGGAAGCAGGCGCAGCCGGGATCGGCATGATCGGGGGTGATCGTGTTCATGATCACCATGTCGATCTGGTCCATGCTCAGGCCGGCATCGGCCACGGCGTCGCGGCAGGCGGGCAGGGCCAGGTCGGAGGCCGCCATGTCGGGCGGCGCATACCGCCGCCGCCGCAGGCCGGTCCGCTCGACGATGAACTCGTCGCTGGTTTCCATTATCTGCGCCAGATCGAAATTCGTCACCACCCGCGGCGGCAGGTAGCGGCCGGTGCCGAGAATGCAAGAGGATGGCATGGGGATTGGGGGGAAAAGGGGACAGGCACCTCTTGCCGCCAACGGCCCTTCGGGTGCTTCGCACAAAAGGTGCCTGTCCCCTTTTCCCGCTCTGGGGATGGGGGCTTGTCAGAGTGGAAAGATCTCAACCCTCCAGTGTACCGGGCCAGGCAGTATTCGAGCAACCCATGGAATGGCCGACGGCCAAAACAACGCATTCTTCGTCCAGGGGTGGGGGGTGACAGGGCCCGAGGGCCTCGGTACACTTTACTTCGCACGGTTTGAGACGGCGCGAACCGTAACAATAGGGGAGACGTCGGATCATTTCTGGCCGCTCGCAGTACAAGAAACCTGATTGGAATGCGTGCGGGCCTGCTTACAGGACGTTCAGGCCATGGGAAAGAAGCGAGAGCCGGTGGGCGGCAAGGGGTCCGTCGCCAACGACTTGTTCGCGCGATCGCGGGGCCGTCGGCGGTCGGGGCTTTTCTTGCGCCGATTCCTGGCCGATGAGGCCGACAAGGTCCTCTATCGCACGAAAAGCCGTGAGGAGGCGCACGGCATCTTGCGACATTGGGCGGACCTCGAGGAGAAGGGATATCTCGTCAAGAAGGAAACCGCGCTGGACAACGGTTTCCTGGAGAAGGTTTTCGGCGACGCGCTGGGGTACCGCTCGCACCCCGAAAACCCGGAAGACTATCAGCTCGAAGTCAAGTTTTCCGTCCCCGGCGTGGGCACGGCGGATGCGGCGCTGGGCAACTTCCGTTATGGTGCGGCGCTTTCACCCTTGGTGGTGATGGAGTTGAAGGACTCCGGCGTCAACCTCGACCGCGACCGCTTCAGCGGCCGAACCGCGGTCCAGCAATGCTGGGACTACCTCAACGCCTTGCCCGATTGCCCTTGGGGAATCGTGAGCAATTTCGTCACGTTCCGTTTGTATCACAAGAGCAAAGGCTCGCAGGCTTACGAAGAATTCACGCTCCAGGAACTCCGCGGCGAGAAGCGCTTCGCCGAGTTCTACTGCATCTTCGAGCGCGGCGGCCTGGTGCGCCCCTGGGGGGGCCGGCCGCTGCGGGCACCGGACCTGCTCGCGCGCACCGAGAACCGCCAACGCGAGGTCGGCGACGAGCTTTACGAGGATTACAACAACGAGCGGCGGCGGCTCCTCGAACATCTGATTTACAAACAGGGATACAATCTGGAAACGGCGATCTACATCGCGCAGCGGATTCTCGACCGCATAATCTTCATCGCCTTCTGCGAGGACCGCGACCTGCTGCGCGAGAAGACGATCTGCGAGACGTATCGCACGGTGCCGCCGTTCGCCAAGGCCACCAATCCTCGTTGGGGCAACTTCCTGGAACTCTTCCGGGCGATGGACCAAGGGCATCGGAACATGCCCTATCTGGAAACCGGCTTCAACGGGGGGCTGTTCAAGGAAGACCCGCTGGTCGACAACTTGCAGCTCGAAGACGACTGGACCGAGTTCTTCAAGCGGGTCGGCGATTACGACTTCCGCGACGAAGTGAACGTCGAAGTGCTGGGCCACTTGTTCGAGAAATCGGTGGCCGAGATCGAGCGCCTGCGCATCGGCGGATTGTTTGCCCTGGTGGGCCAGCGGCCGGACGACGCCGGTCCGGTCGCCATGCCCAAATCGGCCGAGCGCAAGCGGTTCGGCATCTACTACACGCCGCCGGAGTTCACCAGGCTGATCGTCCACGAGACCGTCAAGGCGGTAATCCGCGAGCGGTTCCGGGCATTGCTGGCAGTCCATGGTCTCACGCGCGAGCAGACCCTGGCGGAAAAGCCGTCGGCCAAGGTGGCGGCCTATTGGCGGGCGTGCCTGGCGGCGCTCCGCAAGATCAAAGTCTGCGACCCGGCCTGCGGCAGCGGCGCGTTTCTCATCGCCGCTTACGACGCCTTGGAAGACGCCTGCACCGAGGTGGTGGACCATTTGGTGTTGCACGACGGCCCGCATGCCGACGACCTGGCCGATGACATCCCCAACATGATCCTAGCCGACAACCTCTATGGGGTGGACGTATCGCAACAGGCGGTCGAAATCACGCAACTTGCCCTGTGGCTGCGGTCCGCCCAGCGCGGCAAACGGCTGGCCGATCTTTCCAAGAACGTGGTCTGGAGGAACAGCCTCGTCACCGACCCGGCGGTACACGACAAGGCGATGCAATGGGAGACGCAGTTCCCCGAGGTCTTTTCGCGGCCCGACAACCCGGGCTTCGATTGCGTGATCGGTAATCCCCCGTGGGAACGAATGAAGTTGCAGGAGCGGGAGTTCTTCGCCTTCTCCGCGCCCCGGATCGCAGGCGCAGTCAAGGCGGCTGACCGCCGCAAGCTCATCGAGCGGCTCAAGACGGCCAATCCGCAACTCTATACCGCTTACGTCGAGGCGGGAGACCTCGCCGAGCGCACGTTGGCCCACGTGCGCACGGCGGGCAATTTCCCCCTCACTGCCAAGGGCGACGTCAATACGTACATGGTCTTTGCGGAGCTGGCCCACCGGATCGTGGCCCCGCATGGCCGCGTCGGGTTGTTGGTTCCCTCGGGCATCGCCACCGACCACACTACCCGCGAGTTCTTCAACCAACTGATGGAGTCGGAATCGCTCATTCGACTCTATGACTTTGAGAACAAGGCGCCATTCTTCCCGGACGTGCATCGTTCGTTCAAGTTCAGCGTGCTAGTGTTCGGGGGCAAAGAGGCAAAGACGCCGGCGGCCGATTTCGCCTTTTTCTTGCACGGCATGGAGGAACTGGAAGACAGCAAACGACACATATCGCTCTCGGGCAAGGACATGGCCCTGGTGAACCCCAATACGCGCACCTGCCCGGTGTTTCGCTCGCGCCGCGACGCCGAGCTGACCAAGGCCATTTACCGCCGCGTGCCCGTGTTGATCGACAGGAACCGCACCGAGGGAGGCAATCCGTGGGGCGTCAAGTTCGTGAGGATGTTCGATCAGACCAACGACGCGGAGCTATTCCGCACCCGCCAGGATCTAGTGAAACTGGGGGCCAAGCAGGATGGCAACCGCTGGAAGAAGGGTAAACAGGTCTTCCTGCCGCTGTATGAGGCGAAGATGGTTCAGGCCTACGACCACCGCGCCGCCGGCGTGGTGATCGAGAAGGAGAACTGGATGCGCCAGGGCCAGACCGAGCCGAGCAGCCTCGTGTCCCACCAGAATCCGGAGTTCGTCGTGCAACCGCGATGGTGGGTGGAAGAAGGAGCGGTTATCGGCGTGTTGGGGCGGCAAATTCCGGAGGGGTTCCTTGGATTCAAGGATATTACCAGCCCGACGAATCAGCGGACAATGATTGCGGCGGCGATACCATGGTCGGCGGTGACAAACCATTTCCCCCTTGTTGTGGCAGACGCCAATCATCGCCTCCGGCTTTGCCTGTTGGCAAACCTGAACTCGCACGTATTGGATTATGTGGCGCGTCAGAAGATCGGCGGGGTGACGCTTAACTTCTTCCTCGTGGAGCAGTTTCCAACGTTTTCGCCCGATCGTTACGCCGAGCGTTGCCCGTGGAACAAGCGGCATACGTTGGAGAAATGGATTTCCGACCGGGTGTTGAAGCTCAGTTGCACGGCCGACGATCTGCGACCGCTGGGCGAAGCGGCGGGCTTCGATCCACCGGTCCACAAGTGGAACCCGCGCGAGCGGGCGGAACTAACGGAGGAACTCGACGCCGCCTTCTTCCTCCTCTACGCTATCGACCGCAACGACGTGGAATATGTTCTCAGCACCTTCAGCAGCCTTGATCGCGACGACGATTCCGGCGAGCTCTTCCCGAGCGCCACCGGCATCCTCGCGGCCTACGATCGGCTTGCCGAACAGGCGGACAAGTGAACCCGACAGGAGCCCTAACATGAAACTCGCCCAGCTTTCTCTTATCCTCGACAACAAGCCCGGCGCACTAATCGCTCCCTGCGAGCTGCTGGCCGGCGCCGGGATCAATATCGTCACCCTCTCGCTGGCCGATTCGGAGCGGATCGGCGTGCTCCGCCTGCTGGTGGCCGAGTGGCAGAAGGCGCGGGAGCTGCTGGAGGCGGCAGGCTACAAGGTTCACGTGAGCTACGTGCTGGCGATCGAGGTGGCCGACAAGCCCGGCGGTCTGCTCGATCTGCTCCGCCTGATCGCGGAGGCCGGGCTGAACGTGGCCCACATGTACGCCTTCACCGAGCGACTGGGCCAGAGCGCGGTCCTGGTGTTCAGCTTCGACGACCTGGACGCCGCGATCACCTGCCTGACCCGCGCGGGCATCAATCCGGTCACACCCGTCTATCTCTACGACCAGCTCGGCGAGCAGTGACAACGCATCCGGCACACTTCGTATCCGGCACACTCCGTGTGCCGCTGCCCCAACGGCACACGGAGTGTGCCGGATACAATGGACATTTCCGATGACGTTCGAGTTCTTTGACCGCGCCATGGATATCCGGGTTACCGCGGGCAATTTGCCGCACTGGTTCCAGCCGGGCGTGACATACTTCATCACCTGGCGGACCGACGACTCGATCCCGCGCGATGTTCTCGACCTCTGGGTCCGCCGCCGGAACGAGTGGCTGCGGCGGCACGGTATCGAACCCAGCCAGCCCCGCTGGTCGGCACGGCTCGAAGAATTGTCGGTCGCCCAGCAATGCGACTTCCACAACACCTTCTCCCGGGAGTTTCTGGAATATCTCGACCGCGGGCACGGGGCGTGCGTGCTACGGAAAGCAGAGTTGGCGGCGATCGTCGCCGAAAGTCTGCGGCGCTTCGACGGGCAGCGGTACCTGTTGGGCGATTTCGTGGTCATGCCCAACCACGTCCACGTACTTGCTTGCCTCCAAGGCGCCACGGACGTGCTGGAGCAGTGCTATTCGTGGAAAAGATATATGACGACGAAGACCAACCGGGCAATGGGGCGGCAAGGGCGGTTCTGGCATGAAGAGAGTTTCGACCACCTCGTTCGCGGTCCCGAGCAGTTCGACCGCCTGCGGCTGTATATTGCCGATAACCCCCGCGAGGCCGGCCTGCTTCCCGGCGAGTACCTGTATTGCCGTATGTAATTTATCCGGCACACTCCGTGTGCCGCTGCCCCAACGGCACACGGAGTGTGCCGGATACATTAGAGCCCCTCGTGCTTGAGCGACTGCTTGACCAGCCCCCCGCAGTTCTTCTGGAAGAAGTCCAGGGGCAGGATCGGCGCCTGGCGATGGATCTCGGCGCCCAACTCCTCGGCGATCTGCCTGACGGTCTTTCCGGCTTTGGTCTCGGCCACTATCCGCTGGTGGTAGTCTTGCGTGGCAGCGATGGCGCCGGCGAAATACGCCCGGACGTCGGCCCGGCCGAGCACGGCGGCGTTATGGCTGAGGCCGAGAATCTCGGAGTCCAGCGCGGCCAGGCGCTCCATCGAGCGGAGGTAGGCCGCGTAGCCGGCGAAGTAGTTGGGCCACCACGTGCCCGACTCGGGCAGATAATAGCCCGTGGCGTCGGAGATCAGCAACACGCCCCGCTCCGGCTCGTGGAGGCTGATGCTGCAATCGCTATGCCCGGGCGTCTCGAGCACGGCCCAGCGGCGCTCCTCGACGGCGATCAGGTCTCCCTCCCGCAGCACGCGGTCCACGGCGATGCGGTTGTCGGCCGGCGGGGGGGGACTGTCCCGAGTTTCGTCCGACGAAACTGGGACTGTCCCCTTCGGGGCCTCGGTAATCGCACCGGAGCGGAGCAGGGCCTCGGTCAACGCACCGTCGATCTGGCGAAAGGCGTTGACCGCTTTCTCCAGGGTCAAGGTGGCCGCTGCGGCGGCCGAGGCGGCCACGGTCAGCCCCGGGAACATCGCCCGCAACAGCGGGATGGCCATCACGTGATCGGGATGGGCGTGCGTGATAATGGCTTGGCGCACGTACTGCGGGCCGGCGCCGAGCGCCTCCAATTGCCGCTCCAGCAGCGGCCCCAGGGCACTGATGCCGCCCTCGACGATCGCCCCTTCGTGGCGGCCGCGGAGCAGGTACAGCGGATAGGCCGCCGTCCCCAGCATCCACACATCGCCGCCGAGCACGACCGGAGGTTTTTGTATCAACATCGTAAGTCTCCCTCGTCCTGTTTCTCCGGTGACGTTCGCCGCATGGAAAGTAGCAGGCACACGCCGTGTGCCGTCCGCCATGTCTTGTTCCGCTTCAGCGGACGGCACACGGAGTGTGCCTGCTACTTTAGTATTGTATCAGCATGGTGAATCTCCCTGCTCCTGCATTTCCAAGGCGAACAAGGCGGCGCCGAAGGCGCCCGCGAACTGCGCATCCGGCGGCAGCAGCACGGGCCGTCCGAAGGTCTCCTCGACGATGCGCACCAGCACGGGGTTATGGGCCGCGACGCCGCCGGTCATGACCAGCGCCGCCGTGACGACGTCCATCTCGCGGACGCGATTGACCACCGAGCGAAAGGCGCCTTTGACGATGTCCTCGACCCGCACACCGACCCGAATCTTCTCCAGGATCTCCGTGGCCGCGAACACGGTGCAGAAGCTGCCCAGCGGCGCTTCCCGGGTCGAGCGCTCGGCCAGGGCGTTGAGGTCGGCCGGCGCCAGGTCCAGGCGGTAGGCGATTTCCTCCAGGAAGGCCCCCGTGCCGGCGGCGCACTTGCGGTTCATCTTAAAGCCGGTGCGGCAGCCGCGTTCGTCGAGGTGGATCAGCTTGCAGTCTTGGGCCCCGATATCAATGACAGTCATGGCCTGCGGGAAGAAATGATAGGCGCCCTTGCCGTGGCAGGCGATTTCGGTCATCGTGCCGGCCACGCCGGGGACGTTGTTCCGCCCGTAGCCGGTGGCCACGGTCCGGCGGATCTGCGGCGCGGCCAGCTCGGCGGCGGCCAGGGCCTCCTCCAGGCAGCCGCGGGCGGCCTGCGCGTAGTCCACCCCCGATCGCCGCGCGGCCTTGGCCGTCATCTGCCGCGCAGCGTCGATAATCACCAGCTTGGCGGTCGAAGCGCCGATGTCGATGCCGCAGTAATAATCCACCGGCTCTTACCCTTGCAGCAACTGCTCGATGAACGCCTCGATGTTCGTGCGGGTTTGCGCTTCCGAGTACAACCGCAGGTCGTTCAGGTCGCCGTTGATGACCAGGAACGGCAGCCCCGACTTCTCCCGCAGCCGCTGCGGCAGGCCATAGCGGTTGTTGGAATTGTTGGGGCAGGTCTTGGCATCGTGGTAAATGATGCCGTGGATCTGATAGCGACGCGCCATCTGCTCGATGTAGGCTTGCTTCTCCTCGTCGCTGCGGCAGATGAAAATGCTGCTGTAGGCGCGGGCCATGCTGCGGAAGGGATCGGCCGGATCGAGGGCCTCGAAGATCCAACTGTTGCAGTAGGTCGAGGCGACCACGCCCGTGCGGAACTCCAGGAACAGGTTGCTCAAGGGGCTGAGCTTGCCCCACACCGGCATGCCTTCCCAGTACAGGCGGAGCCGTTCCCCCGCCACGGCCGCCACGCCCTGGGCCACGCGCTCCTGCAACTCGGCCACGAGCACCTGGTAGTAACTGATCGCCTCCGGGAGCCCCCGCATCACGACCGCCGGGCCCATGTGGATCGTGCCGTCGAAGAAGGTGATCGGCGCGGGGACCGCGGCCGCCGCCTCCAGCACCGCCTTCCACAGCATGGTCGTCTGGCGCGACAGCGCCAGAACTTCCCGCAAACGATCGATATCCAGCTTGCGTCCGGCCACCTGCTCCAACGGCTCGACCAGCCCTTCCATCTGGCGGGCGACGAAATCCGTCAGCGAGCCGTCCAGCGCGTCGATCGAGCGCGGCGTGTGGATTCCCAGGCAGGGAACGTTCCACTCCCGGGCGTAGAATTGGAACCAATCTTTCACGTCCCGGCATTGGTTGGTGTTGAACACCAGCACGTCGGCCTTGGGGGGGCCGGAGAGCTTCATCTTCTGCAGCGGGCTCTCGCCCTTGAGGTACGAGCCCACGTCGCTGGTCAGGTAGGAGCAGATGTCCGGCGAGAAGCCGCGGGCATTGGCCAGCGGGATCAGATCGGTGGCCATCCGCGAGGCCCCCAGCATGGCCCCGTGGTTCTCCGGAAAATAGACGTTATATCCCAGGGCCAGCAGCAGCTCGGCCGGACCGACGCTCGTGCACCAGGCGGTCTTCTTGCCTTCGGCCGGGCCGCGTCCCAACGCCGCAAAATACTGCCCCATCACCTCGCGAAGCTGCTTGCCGGCGGCAAAATCCTTGCGTTCCACGGTGCTCGACATTCTGTTTATCCTTTCGGGTCCCCGGTCCCCTCGCCCTCCGGGAGAGGGTTAGGGTGAGGGAGAATATGTGAAGATCCAACCTCTCCAGTTTTCGTGGCTTACACAGGTTCGCCCTCACCCTGGCCCTCTCCCGGAGGGAGAGGGGACCGGAAACGGCACTTTGTAAACGCCCGGTAACGACCCGGCCGGATCGGCCGCGGCCTGCTCCAGCAGGGCGCAGGGCTCGTAGCGCGGGCCGTACTGCCGGGCCAGCCGCCGCAACTCGGTCAAAACGTGCTCCAATCCCAGGTCGCAGGCATACTTCAACACGCCGCCGCGAAAGTCGGCCAATCCCGTCCCCAGGACCATGGCCACGTCGACGTCCGCGGGACGCCGAACGATTCCTTCTTCCACCAGGGAAAAAGCCTCGGCAACCATCCGCAGCATCAACCGCGAGACGATCTGCTCGCGGTCGAGCCCAACGGCGGCCGGGCCCCGTCGCCGACGGGCCGCGGCCACGGCCTGCTCGGTCAGCCCGTGGGGCCGCGGCGTGCGGTCGCCCGGCTCGTAGCGGTACACGCCGGCCCCCGTCTTCTGACCGAGGCGCCCCTCGTCGACCAACTGACAGGCGATCGGCGAGAGGTCTCCATGCTGAGGAAACGCCTGCCGCATCACGGCATGCGTCTTCTTCAGGATATCAAGTCCCGACATGTCGATCAACTGTAGCGGGCCCATGGCGAATCCGAAATCGACCATCGCCCGATCGACCTCGGCCGGGCCGGTCCCTTCCTCCAGCAGCCAAAATGCCTCCATCAGGTAGGGGATGAACAGCCGATTCACGACGAACCCGGCGCGGTTCTCCACGACCACCGGGGTCTTGCCCATGGCTTTAACCACTGCTAGGGCCGTGGCCACCACCTCCGGCCGGGTGGCCGGGCGGCGGACCACCTCGACCAGCGGCATTTGCTGGGCCGGGTGGAAGAAGTGCATGCCCACCAACCGCCCTGGATGCCGCATGCCCGCGGCCAGCAGGTCCAGGTCGATCGTCGACGTATTGGTGGCGATGATGGTTTCGGCGGGGCAGATTTCTTCCAACCGGGCGATGGCGGCCCGCTTGACCGCAATATCCTCGAACACCGCCTCGACGACCAACTGGGCGCCGGCCAAGGGTTGCCAGTCCGTCGTGGCCGCCAGGCGGGCCAGCGCGGACTGGGCCTTTGCCGCGGCAAGCTTGCCTTGCGCCACGCGGCGGGCCAGCGAGTCGCCAATGCGTTGCGTGCCCGCTTGCAGGGCGGCCTCGTCAAGGTCGCAGGCCGTCACGTTCAGCCCGGCCGTTAGCAAGGCCTGGGCGATCCCGCTGCCCATCGTGCCCATCCCCAACACGCCGGCGGCGGAAATGCGGAGCGGCGCCAGGCCCTGGATCTCGGGAACTCGCGGCGCGTGTCGGCTGGCACAGAAAACGTAGATCTTGTTCTGCGTTGCCCGGCTGGCCATGCACTGGCTGAATACGATCTGCTCGTTGCGAAGACCGGCCTGGAACGAGTCCTCGACTCCGGCCCGGACCGCTTCCAGGATTTTTCGGGGGGCGATCAGCTCCGGCCGGCCGGCGGCAAGCTGCGTTTCCGCGCGGGCCAACAGGGCCCGGCTGGCGGCCTGATCAGCCGAAGGGGACAGTCCCATTTTCGTCGGACGAAAATTGGGACAGTCCCCGTGAGCCGTTACGCTGCGGAGGCGGGTCTTGCGGATCGGGCGGTTGGAAGCAGGGAAATCGGCGGCGGTCTGGAGCAGTTCGGCCGCCGGGCAAATGGCGTCGATGAGCCCCCATCGCAGGGCCTGGCCGGCATCGATCGGCCGGCCGCCCAGCAGCATCTCCAGCGCCGCCTCCAGCCCGATCAACCGGGGCAAGCGCTGGGTGCCGCCGCTGCCGGGGTTTATGCCCAGGTTGACCTCGGGCATGCTGAAGCGGGAGCCCTCGGCCGCCAGGCGAAAATGGCAGGCCAGGGCCAGCTCCAGGGCCCCGCCCGGTACGTGGCCGGCCATGGCGGCCGTTACCGGCTTGGGCGAATCCTCGATGGCTTGGAATGCCTGCTGAAACACGGCCGAGACGTGCATCGCATCGTCGGCGCCGCGAATGGTTTGAAAAATGTCCAGGTCGGCCCCGGCGCTGAACTGCTGGCTGCCCCCGCTGATGACCAGGCTGCTGACCTGCGGGTCGGCGATGGCCCGCCGCAGAGCGTCGAGCAACTCGTCCAGCGTGGCCAAGCCGATGGCATTGACCGGCGGAGCGTGGAACTCCAGCACGGCCGCAGTGCGTAAGTTGGCGTAGGAAATCGTCATCTTATTGTAGTCGGCACACGCCGTGTGCCGGATTTCCGCACACGGCGTGTGCGGACTACATTGAAAGGCGCGTGGCGTGCCACTCTCCCGGGCCGTCACAGGACCAGCGTCAGCTTGAGCGAATCCTCGGCCCGCTCCGGGTTGGCGTACATTTCGAAGGCCTCGGCGGCCCGCTCCCAAGGCAAGCGCGGCGTGACAATCGGGGCTAGATCCAAATGGCCCTCGACGAGCATTGCCACGGCCGTCTGAAAGTAGTCCATGCACTCGGGTCCCATCGAGGTGAAGATTTCGGTCTCGTTGGCCACGCTGTGGTACCAGGGGAAGGGCAGGCTGTCGTGGTGCGGCACGCCGAAGAGGAACAGCCGGCCTTGCCGGCGGGGCAGGCGGGCGGCCAAGTCCACGGTTTCGGCCTGCCCCACCGCCTCGACGCAGAAGTCGGCCAGCTTGCCGTCGGTTTGAGCCCGCACCGCCTCCAGCACGTCCTCCCGCGAGGCATCGATCACCGCCGTGGCGCCCAGGCGGGTGGCCCACCGCAGGCGCCAGGCCACGCGGTCGATGGCGATCACCTGCCGGGCCCCCATCCGCCGCAGCAGGTGCGTGAAGATCAATCCCATCGGCCCTTGGCCCACCACGGCGCAGCGCTGGTTGATGACCGGGCCGGTGCGGGCCATGCCCCGCAATACCGTCGATAGCGGCTGGGCCACAACCATTACCGCCGGGTCGGGCAAATTCTCGGGCAGCCGCGCCAGCCCGGCCGCCTTCGAGCGGATGTACTCGGCGAAGCCGTTGTAATCTTCGGGATGGGCCAGTACGAGGGTGCCCTCCGGCCAATCGGCGGCCCGCGAGCGGACCACGATCCCCACGTTCTCATGCCCCAGCCAGCCGGGCGGGCGCGGGATCGACTCCTTGGCCCAGCGGCCGTCGTACAAGTAGGGCCCCATGTTCGTCCCGCACAACGCCACGTAACGGCATTGCACCAGGACTTCGCCTGCCTGGGGCTCGGGCGTGGCAGCGTCGTCGCGCAGGCGAATCTTCCGCGGTCCGATGAACTCGATGGCTCGCATTATGGTGAACTACCGGTGTAAATTGATCTCGGGAAAACGGGCTCTGTGTTTCAATGTAGTCCGCACACGCCGTGTGCGGAACTCCGGCACACGGCGTGTGCCGGCTACATTCAGACTCGGGGCGTACCCGCCCCGCTAATTCCCCTCCTACCGTGGTGCGGGCGGCCCCGGCTCAAGCGCGATCGGCGCAATCTCCTCGGCCGGCCCGTCCAGCTCCAGGCAAACGATCGTGTCGATCTGCTGGCGGTGGGCCGCGGGAACCGAAATGGTAATCCCCTGGGCGTCTTGTTTCAGCGTGGCGCTTCCGCCCGTCAGCACCGTGGCTTGGACGATCTTCTTTGGGATGCCCGGCAGGCAGAGCGGCTCTTCCTGCCAGCGCAGGACGTGGACGTAGATCCGCTGGCCCCGGCGGGTGCTCACCAGGCCTTTGCCGGGCAGGAACGGCCCGCCGCGGGTGCCGTAAATGCTCTCGCCGTAGCGGCTCAGCCAGGCCCCCATTTCCTTAAGACGCGCGACCTGCCGCGGCTCGATCTCGCCGCTGGGCATGGGGCCCACGTTGAACAACAAATTGCCGTCGCCGCCGGCGCAGGTGATGAGGGTTTGCAGGCATTCTTGCAGGCTCTTCATCTGGTCGCCGGGCTTCCAGGCCCACTGCTGGCAGATGGTCATGCAGGTTTCCCAGGGGCGGTGGTTCTGGAACCGGCCGATCTGCTGCTCGGGCGTGTCGTAGTCGCCCCCCGCGCCCGAGCGGTTGTTGACGATGATGTCCGGCTGCAGCGAGCGAACGTAGGCGATCAGGTCGGCCCCGCGCCGGGCGTCGAAGGCCTGCGGCACGTCGAACCACATTACCGCCAGCGGGCCGTAGTTCCGGATCAGCTCGCCCACCTGATTCTTCAGATAGGTCGTGTAGGCCTCGATATCCGGATGGGGCTTCCTGGTCTGGCCGCCGGGGCTGCCCAGCGGGTGGGCCGGATGATGCCAATCGGTGACCGAGTAGTACGTGGCGAAGGCGATGCCCTGCTTCCGGCAGGCGGCGGCCAGTTCTTTGAGCACGTCGCGGCCCAGGGCCGAGTTCATGATGTTGTAGTCGGTCTGCTTGGTGTCCCACAGGCAGAATCCGTCGTGGTGCTTGCTGGTGATCACGATGTACTTCATGCCCGCCGCCTTGGCGATGCTCACCCACGCCTCGGCATTGAACTTCGTGGGGTTGAAGTGCTTGTAGAGGTTGTCGTACTCCTCGATGGGTACCTCCGCGCCGCGCGACCAGCCGATCTCGGTGCCCTTGAGGCTCACGGGCCCCCAGTGGATGAACATGCCGAAGCGCATTTCCTGCCACTTGCGGATGGCTTCCGGCTTAGCGGGCGGCCAGGCGGGCTCCGCCCCCGCCCCACGCCCAGCGGGCAAGACAACCAGGCCCAGCAGGAGAACCATGAACACGCGGGGCTTTGTGTATCCAGCGTACATGCCGCAATCCGCCTCTCTTGTTGCAGGCCGCTCGGGTGGTCAGAAAGGCCCGATTTTACCGCGATGCGCGGCGGTCTTCAAGGATTTTGGGAAGGCGGAAGGCAAATTGCAAAATGAAAAATGCAAATTGCAAAATGAAAGCTGCTACTCGACCCTCGACCCTCGTCCCTAATCCCTTCACTCGTCGAACACCTCCGTACCCTGCTCGAAACTTACGTTGATCGACAAGTCTGTAACCCGTGTTCCGGCTTGCATTAGCGATTCGGCCGGCGAACGTAAAATTATACGCCTTTCGAGGTACGTGTTCGACTTGGACGCTTTTTTGCCCAAAATTGCAAGGCCGGTCGCCCCACAGGCGGGGTTTCCGCAGCCCGGGCAGCCTCCGCCTTTCTCCTTCCGCCTTCACCCTTCTGCCCTTCGCCTTCATCCCTCCTCCCTTAACCTTCCCCCTCCGCGTCTCCGCGCCTCCGCGTGACCCCAAGTATTTGGTTTCACGCGGAGGCGCGGAGAACGGAATTCGGCCCCTCCGCTCTATAGTATACAAGTGTATCGTATCATACTTGCCTGCCAGCTTCAAGCCGGTTCTTGAACATCTTTTGAGGCGGGAACCGGCCCAACATCGGGGGGCCGTCCCAGTTCTCGCGGCAGTCGGGGCACAATCACGTAAACCAGCGTGTGGGCCGCGAAGGTGGGCCAGGGCTTGGAGCCGGGACGCGGCCACTATTGGCGACATGTGTCGTGAACTCCCGCGGCCCCCTGGCGTGAGGGGATGCGATTGGCGTAAGTTGGTATCGCTTCTCGATTTACCGCCATGGATTGCGAAAATCGGATTGACATTTTCTTCTCGCCGGCCGATAATTCGATAGAACCCTGTCGCTCCCGAAGGCCCAAGTTCCACTTGGGCCACGCCGCAAGGCATAGAGAGCACGGGGTTATTTTTTTGTCTTGGTCGGATCGATTTCGTGTTCTGCCGGAACGAACTTCCAATGGCGGTACGGGTGAACCCACAGGTTCGACCAGTCGCCACGCTTGCCGGTGGTCTCGCCTATGTTGAAGTTCGGGTAAAGCTGGCAGATCCGCGAACGAATGTGCTTGTAGAGCCTTTCTTTGGCGATCGTCCGCTTGCCACGACGATGCTGGCCGGGCGGCCTCTCCTTGTGCCTGTCGTTCAGCCGGAACGCCATCGCGCCCAGCACCACGTCGAGACATTGCAGCAGGACGTGATCGTGTGACTGCACCTCGGCGATCTGGTCAGCGCGAAAACGGATACCCGCACCGCGGAAGCTCGTGTTGCTGTTCAGCCCCAGGAGGTACGCTTTGAACTGGGCGTTCTGCTCACGGTTGTCAGGCAATTGGTCCATGTTCAACCGTACCCGGATCTCCTGGCCGGCAATGCCTGCGAACCGTAGTCTGAACGCGTGCTTGATAAACTGGTAGTATAGCAGGTGGTATCCGGCTCGGCGCTGGTCGGGCGACAAGCGAGTGGGGATGAATTGGTTCTGAGTGAACATCACGCGCACCTTGGCCCGTCCGGTTGCCACCTCGTCGAAGAACCCATCCATCAGGGCCTTGTACTTCTCCAGATAATTCTCCGTGACTTTTTGCCATTTCACTTCCCGGTACAGGTTAAACCTGATCTTGTGTTGCTCGAGTCGGTCGATAACCGGCTGTAGGTCGGGCGAACGCACGAGCACGCCCCCGTAGAAGTTCGAGTAGAACTTTCCTCTCTTCTCCGACTCGTCGGTGTAAACTACGTATTCGAGCGACATGCCAATTCTCTTTCTCGGACGTCCCGAGCGGCCGAGTACGCTGATCGCGATTCTGCGTCGATCAGTCACGCCACGGCCAGAATACCATTTCTTCTTGGGAATGCCACCTGCCATACCCACGATCGCATCCTCGATCATGGTATTTCAGCAGGCACGCCCTCAGTCGCCAGGTTCATTTACGTGACGCTCGTGTCGCCAGAGGTGGGCCCCCCATCTTCGCGGGCGGTAGCGGGCTAAATGCCTAAACATGGTTCACCCCCATGTACATGGGGAAAACGCGAGTTAGTCGTGTGGCGCCGGAACGGCTCAGTTGCCACGAGCTCTTGACAGTGATAGGCGTGCGCGTCAAATTTATGAGTGTTGCGCACGATCAGAACGTGTCAAGAAACGGCAGGATCGCCCACCGCAAGAGCGACATGCCGACCTTCATAGCCTATCGGCAGAGGCCGGAGGCCGTCCTGTACCTGTCGGTCAAGCAGTGCGAGGGCTACGCCTGGCGACTTCGTTGCGGCCCAACCCATTCTTCGACGCGCTTACCGACGAGCATCGGCGGTGGTTGTCGGCGTTTGACCCGCGATACGCCAAGAACTGGGAGAAGCTCTTGAACGCGGACGAAGAATCGGCCTTTGCGGAGGCCAGGGTTCGGCAGCTCTTGCAGGGCTACGGCATCGGCGTGGAACCGAACGAAGACCTCAATGGAGCCACTTCGCGGCCCGATTTTTCTGCCAGGCAGGTGCCAACAAGTTCTATGTCGAGGTGACTTGCATTCCGATCGCTGTCGCCACAGAGAAGACAGGAATTCCCAATGGCCCGGACGGATTCTCTTTATTTCACCCGCTGAACGACGCTATCTTCGCAAAGTGTCGAGGAAAAGCCGCGCAGTCTAAGGACCTTGATGCCCCCGCCCTCGTGGCAATCGGCACGTTCCACAGCGTTGCAGCAATGTCGAGCTTCCAAAAACCCATCCTCAACTGGGTCCTGACGGGAGAGGCGAAGATTGGCTGGCACGTCAACGCGCAGACCGGAGAGAAAGTCGGAGACACGCACCAGACTACGGAGTTGTACTCAGCCGCATTCCTATGCCCGGATAAAACCGAGGAGATTTTGTATGCCCGCAGTTCAATCTCCGGCCTGCTCCTGTGTGGGCTTGCCTTGAAGGATCGGCCAGTCATTGGCGTCCTACACCCGAATCCGGCCAGGCCCTTCGACCCGACGATCCTGCCGCAAGTCGAGTTCGGCCAGGTTGCCACTGATTGGGCGTCCAGGCAATTGCATTGTGAGTGGCCCCAGGGTGGTGAGGAATAATGCACATCAAGCAGATCGGCGCCGCCCTAGCGCTCTTGTTCGACGAGGGAGGCCGTCGGATCGTGTTTTGGAACGGTCCCGAGCGGGGGTTCATCAACTCCCCACCGTTCGTCTGCCTGCGGAAAGCGAACGCCTTGCGGCTGGATCAGGTTATTGGTCAGTAGCCTTCTTCATTTGCAGAAAGGACCGAAGCATGGGCAACTTAGATGAGCCGCTACCGTGTTCGGTCTGCAAAGAACGTCGTGTACGATATTTTGGCGATGTATGCCAAAAATGTCTGGAGACCCCAAAGGGAAGGAAGGCCGCTGCATCTCCGATATCCGTTCGACTCGGCCTAATAACGGCGGAAGAACACGCACGGAAGTATCCGCCAAAGAAGTCCAAAAAACTAAGTTTCGGAGAATGGGTTGGTTTAATCCTCCTGTTGCTTTTTCTAATCTTCACTTTCATTAGTGCGCTTGGAATCCCAAAGAACTCTGAATTCTGGGAACAGAATGATCGGAGCCTAGATGAGTTTGACCGGATCACACGTTGAGGGCGAAGAAAAGGGGTAAGTCTTGCGCCACGATGCTTGGAAAAGGAGGATAACCTAACCTGTGGGTTCCGGGGACAGCATACGTAACTCAACCCCGTGCCCAGTAATTCTGTATGGTATCTTGAATTTTCGACGCAACGCCCAGCTCTAACCGCGGCCGGATCGCCGCCGTTGATACGATCCTGGCGGAGGAGTTGCTGCCGGCCACCCCCTTGCCTTGATACCGCTTAACCGAGCCTGTCAGAGTATCGCTGGGGGATCATCAGATTGCCGTCCCACGCGACCCCTACCATACTGGGGGCTTCGTCCGCCGAATTCCGCCTTGACGCGGGGGGCGGAACTTCAGACAATCCGCCCCTCACGATGAACCGGCGGCGGCGAACCGCCCGGTTCGCCGGCGAGCTACGCGGTTTTGATCCTTTTCTGCCCCCGGGCATGGAGGCCTTGGGCCGTGCACGTCTGTTCCGCCGCCAATGAGCTGCTAAGTCTGCGGGCATTGCTGCCGGAGGGCGAGCTACGGGGGGCCGACGACGTTCGCTTCGGCCGGTGCACGTGCGACTGGCGGCGGGTGCGGCCGGGCGATCTGTTCGCCGCACTGCCGGGCGGTGAGGGCGACGGCCATGAGTTCGCCGCCGAGGCGGTGGGGCGGGGGGCCGCGGCGCTGCTGTGCGAGCGGCCGCTGGCCGCCTTGGGCGTGCCGACGTGCCTGGTCCGCAATGCCCGCGACGCCTACGGCCGCGTCTGTCAGGCCCTGGCCGGCAATCCAAGCTACGCCCTGAAGCTGATCGGCGTGACGGGCAGCAACGGCAAGGCCACGACGAGCTGCCTGGTGGCCAGCGTGCTGGCCAAAGGCGGCCATCGGGTGGGTTTGCTAGGCACTTTGGGCTACTTCGACGGCGAAGTGGTGGAACCGGCCACGCAGGCCACGCCGGCGTGCGAGCAACTGGCGGCCTGGCTGGCCCGGATGGTAGTCAACGGTTGTTCGCACGCGGCGGTCGAGGTCTCGCGCCAGGCCTTGGCCGAGCGCCGCCTGGCGGGCGCCCGCTTGGACGTGGCCTGCGTGACTAACGTCGGCCGCGAGCATTTGGACGATCCGCGCGCGACACGGGATTACCGCTGGGCGAAGTCGAAGTTGTTCGACTACTTGTCGCCGGAGGGCGTGGCGGTGGTCAACGCCGACGATCCGGTGGCCGCCGGCTATCTCCGCCGATTCCAGGGGCCGGCCCTGACGCTGGGCATCCACAAGCAGGCGGAGATCATGGCTACGCCGCTGGAGCAGTGCCCCAGCGAGCAGACCTTCCTGCTGACGGCGGGCAGCGAGAGCGTGCCGGTCCGCACGCGGATGATCGGCATCCACCACGTATACAACTGCCTGACGGCGGCGGCCGTGGGGCTGACCTACGGCCTGGACCTGACCGTGGCGGCGGCCGGGCTGGAAGCGGTGGACTACGTGCCGGGCCGCCTGGAGCGGATCGAATGCGGCCAGCCGTTTAGCGTGTTCGTGGACGTGGCGGATACACCCGCGGCCCTGGCCGGCTGCTTGCAGGCCCTGCGGAAAGTAACAGCCGGCCGGCTGATGTGCGTCTTGGGGGCCGGCCGCAGCCGCGACCGGCAGCGGCAGGCCCTGCTGGGCCGAACCGTGGCCACGGCCGCCGATCTGGCCGTCGTCACCAGCGACGCCGCGGCGGGCGAAGACCGGCAGGCGGCAATCGAAATCGAAAACATTCTGGACGGCTTTCGGCAGTCCCCTAAGAACCCGCCGAAAGACAAGTTCCGCATTTCCCGTACTCCTCTCGCTCCGCGAGAGGCAGGGCATCACGCGGAGCGTGATGAGTACGGAAGCTATTCTTCGGCCGGTCTCAAGGTCATCGTCGATCGCCGGGAGGCCATTCACTGGGCCCTGGCCCAGGCCAGGCCGGGCGATTGCCTGCTGATTGCGGGTCGGGGTGGCGAAAGCGGCCCACGCGCCGCGGAAGAGCCGCTCCCGGTCGACGATCGCCAGATCGCCGAGCAATGGCTGTATGCCGTCCAAGGGCCGCAATGAGCCGGCCGTGAAGCAGCAAGTTGATTATGGAAACCTTACGCGACCTGCAGCAGACCGTCGGCGGGCAGTTGCTGCCTGAAGGCCGGGTGCACGACGCGACGGCCGTGCCGTTGTTGGGCCGCATAGTCACCGATAGCCGGCAGGTGGCGGCGGGCGACGTGTTCCTGGCCCTGGAGGGTGCGAACCACGACGGGGCCAGCTTCGCCGGCGAGGCCTTCCGCCGCGGCGCGCCGGGGGCCGTCGTGGCCAGCCCTATCGACGTGCCCGAAGACTGTTGGGCCTTGCTCGTCGACGACACCCAGCTCGCCTTGGAGCAATGGGCGCGGTGGAAGCGGCGGCAGTTCACCGGCACGCTGATCGCCGTCACGGGCAGCGTGGGCAAGACGACGACCCGCCAGATGATCGACACGGTGCTGCGGCGCCGCTTGCGGGGGACGACCAGCCCGCGAAGTTCCAACAACCATCTGGGCGTGCCGTGCGGCCTGCTGGCGCTCGATCCCGGCGACGATTACGCGGTACTGGAGCTGGGGGCCAGCCGGCGGGGCGAGATCGCCGCCATGTCCGATCTGTGTGCGCCGAAGGTGGGCGTGATCACGCCCATCGGCGAGGGCCACCTGGCGCTGTCCGGCAACCGCGAGGCGGTGGCCGACGCCAAGTCCGAGCTGCTGGCGGCACTGCCGGAAAGCGGGCAGGCCGTGTTGGCCGACGATCCCTGTCTGCACACCCTGAGCTGGCGCTGCCGGGCACCGATCACGTGGGTGGGCAGCAGTGCGGCGTGCGGGCTGCGGGCAATCGAGGTGGGGAGCCAGGGCGGGCGGCTGGGGTTCTGCGTGGCGATCGGCGCGGGAGCGGACGGGGCGGCCGGCAATTCCGCCCTCGGCAGCGCCGCGGCGGGGCGACGGCTGCGGTTCTCCGTGCCCGTCTGGGGCCGCCACCATCTGACCGCCGCCCTGTCGGCCGTCGCGGTGGGGCGGATGATGGGGTTCGACCTGGCGGAGATCGCCGCCGCGTTGGAAACGTTCCAGGCCGTGCCCATGCGCTGCGAAGTGACCGAGATCCGCGGGGCGACGGTGATCAACGACGCTTGCAACTCGAATCCCACGGCAATGCGCGCGGCGCTGGAGTTGCTGCGGGATTTCGACGCCCCCGGTCGGCGGATCGCCGTGGTGGGCGACATAGCCGAGCCGGGCCCGCAGGCCACCGCCCGGCACTGGCAACTGGGAAAGGAAATCGTCCGGCTGGGCGGGACCGAGTTGCTGATCGCCTGCGGCCGGTTCGCCCGGCACGTCACGGCGGGGGCCCGGGCCGCGGGGCTGATCCGCTCGCGGGCCATCCCCTGCGACACGGTCGAAGATGCCTTGCCGTACCTCGGCCAGGCCATGCTTCCCGGCGACGTGGTGCTGGTGAAAGGCTCACGAATGATGGAAATGGAACGTGTGATCGAGGCCCTAAAAAGGTATCCGCAACGCAGAACTGCCTGACGAAATATAAAAAAGATATCCGCAACGGAGAACCGCGTAACGAACCATTGAAGAAGTTCCGTCGTTGGCGCCGGGTTTGCGGGAATTCGGCGCCGCCCTCCCCTCCTTGGGTCGAAGCGATCAACTTGCCGGGCCAGCGGTACTGGGTCGTCCGCTCCGGCAGGTGCTTCACGATGGAACTTCTATTCTGAGCGCCGGGGCGGCGCGCAGCGCCGCCCCGGTGGCTCAGGGAAACAGAGGAAAGAAGACAGGAGACAGAAGTCAGGAGTCAGAATGGCCGATACGAACGCATGAGCCTTCTGCCAAACAACTGCAAATCCTGAAACGACCTCGCCGGGTCTGCGTCGACCGCCTTCTGACTTCTGGCTTCTGGCTTCTGGCTCCTGACTTCTAACTCCTAACTTCTAACTCCTACTGCAAGCCGCCCAGGAAATCTTCAAAATCGTCTTCGCCGGCTGGTTTGGGGGCGGGTTCTGAGTGTTTCTTGTTCGCGGCGGGCTTGGCCGGTCTCTGAGCGGCGGCCCGTCTTTGGTCTGCGGCTGAGCCGGCCGGCTCCTCGGCGACGGCCGGTTCTTCGGCGTGCGGGGCCTGCTCGGGCGGCGACTCCGGCCGGGCCGCCGCTTTCGGCGGCACAGCCGCTCCGGGGTCGGCGATAGCTCGCGGCTCGGGCGACAGAATCTGCTGATACTCTTGCTGAAACGCGGCCCACTGGTCCTCGGAGGCATCGACCGGATCGCTCCACGGACCGGCCGCTGCGGTGGCGGCAGGGTGTGCCGCCGGTTCGTTTGGTTGGCGATTGCCGGGTGAGTTGGCGGGCTGGGTCTCGGTGGCCTTGAACTCTGGCTCCTCGGCCGCCTCGGCGTCTGCCTCCTCGAATGGCACGGCCTCTTCGATCGACTCCTCGTACGGTACGGCCTCTTCGATCGGCTCCTCCGTCGCCGGGACAGCTCCTTCCTCGTCTACAAACTTCGTGGCGGGAACCGAATCGGGGTCCCCGTCATACTGATACAGCACCCGGAACGTCAGCGGGCCGATGGTGAATTCACCGTCGGGCAGCAGCGGGGCCTGCTCGATGCGGCGCCCGGCAACCCTGGTCCCGTTCAGCGACCCCAGGTCGCGGACCAGGATTAAACCGCGGTGCTCGAAAATCCGGCAGTGCCGGCGGCTGATCAGGGGGTGCGCAACGGTCAGGTCGGCTTCCCGACTGCGACCGAGCACGGTGGGCAGCGTCAGCGGGACGATGCGCTTGCTGGTCTTGCCGCCCACGACAACGAGCTTCGCTTCCATGGGTCCCCCGAACTCCAGGCCGAAGTTTATCATAACTCAGACTACGGAGAAGTTATACTGCCAGCGGCCAGAAATGATACGCGCCCCTCTATTTTCACGGTTCGGATCAGTTCAAACCGTGCGGAGTATAAGACGCTTCGTTGGAAACACAGCGGGGGTGTTGACGGGGGGGCGATGGGCGGTTCTAATAACCCGGGTGAGACGTCGTGTTTTCTAGAGGACCGGTTTTGCGCGCCACCCCCATCTATGGGAGGGTAAGGGTGACGGAGTCCGCGTTGGTCACGAAAACTGGAAAGGCAGGGTCCTCACCCGGTTCCACTCACCCTAACCATCTCCCGGAGGGAGAGGGGAGCGACCAATCCGCAATTTGCAAGAACCCATCTGTAGAGGGGACTGAGACTTGTTGCACGGGTACCGTGCGAGGCCCGGCGTTAGGGTCCAGGGCCAATTGCCCTTGAACGCAGCCCTGTTCGGCCTATAATTCCCAAACTTGCCGGCACGGCCGGGCCCATGGCCGCGAAGATGACTTTATAGTGCGAGCGGCCAGGAGTGATACGAACCTTTCCCTATTGTTACTGTTCGCATCACTTCAAACCGTGCAGAATATAAGATTGCTCCGGGCGGGTGTAGCTCAGTTGGTAGAGCACGACGTTGCCAACGTCGTTGTCGTGGGTTCGAATCCCATCACCCGCTCTTCGGTGTTTTCGCTTTTCTCGATCGGACGGCACCACTACTGCGAACGGTCAAGTAAAACTACTGCGAACGGTCAAGTAAGACATGTCTGACAACCAGAAACCGGACGGCGACGAAGCTTTGGAAGCGTACGAATCGATCGCGGATCAGAGCGTCGAGGGGCCCGAAGAGGAAGAGCAGCCCAGGCTGAATCTGGAGGTGAAGGTCGAGCGGCGCGGGGCCTGCGAGCGGCACCTGACGGTGACGGTCCCGCGCGAGGACATCGATCGGTACCTGAACAAGGAGTATGGGGAGTTGATGCCCACGGCGGAGGTTCCCGGGTTCCGGCCGGGGCACGCCCCGCGGAAGCTCGTCGAGCATCGCTTTCGGAAAGAGGTGGCCGGGCGGGTCAAAGGGGCCTTGTTGTTGGACAGCCTGGAGCAGATCCACAAGGAGCAGGAGCTGTCGGCCATCAGCGAGCCGGACTTGGACCTGGCGGCCGTCGAGATCCCGGACGAGGGGAGCCTGACGTTCGAGTTCAACCTGGAGGTGCGGCCGGAATTCGAGCTTCCGCAGTGGAAGGGGCTGCCGATTGACAAGCCGGTCCGCGAGTTCACCACGGAGGACGTGGACCGGGCGCTGAAACGGGTGCTGGGCGATCGCGGCCGGCTCGTGCCGGTCGACCGGCCGGCCGAGTCGGGCGACTACATTACCACGAATTTAGCGTTTCGCTACGGCGAGCAGGTGCTGTCCAGCGCCACGGAGGAAGTGATCCGCCTGCGGCCGGTGCTGAGCTTCCGCGACGGCAAGATCGAGGCCTTCGATGCGTTGATGGCGGGGGTCCGCGCGGGCGAGAGCCGGCAGGTGGAGGCGCAGCTCAGCGACGACGCCCCCAACCTGGCGCTGCGCGGCCAGAAGGTGACGGCCGTCTTCGAGGTATTGGAGGTCAAGCAGCTCGAGATTCCCGAGCTGACGCCCGAGCTGCTGAAAGACCTGGGCGGCTTCGAGCTGGAGGCCGACCTCCGCGACGGGATCAAGGACATGCTCGAGCGGCGCCTGGAGTACCGCCAGCGGCAGCAGGCCCGCGAGCAGATTACGGCGGCCCTGGTCGTGGCGGCCGACTGGGAGTTGCCCGCCGAGCTGCTCAAGCGGCAGAGCCAGCGTGAGCTGCAGCGGGCGATCATGGACTTGCAAAGCAGCGGCTTCAGCGAGGAAGAGATCCGCGCCCACGAGAACGTGCTGCGGCAGAACAGCCGACTGGCGACGGCGCGGGCCCTCAAGGAGCACTTCATTCTCGAGCGGATCGCCGAGGCGGAGGGGCTCGAGGCGGACGAGGCGGATTGCGAGGCGGAGATCCGGCTCCTGGCGGAGCAGGGCCACGAATCGCCCCGCCGCGTGCGGGCGCGGCTGGAAAAGGGCGGGGCCATGGACGTGCTCCGCAACCAGGTCGTCGAGCGCAAAGTGATCGGCCTGATCCAGGAGCACGCCCAATTCCGCGAAGTGCCCTACGAGATGGAGGAGAGCGACGTGGCGGCCCTGGAACTGTCGGCCGGCGGCGGCGAGCGCTCCGAGATTCCCGAGGCCAAGCCGGGCGGCGCCGAGCCGGCCCAGGGCGGCAAGCCGGAAGAACACCGCCCCCACATTTGATTTGATAAGAACGCTGTTGCAGGAAATCCCCGTCCATGTCTACCTCGTATCGCGAATATCAGCGGCAGCGGCAGCTCACCCTCGGCGATCTGCTCCTGGAGAACCGGATTATCCTGCTGCAGGGTGAGATCCACGACGGCAACGCCAATGAAGTGGTGATGAAGCTGCTGTACCTGCAAAGCGAGAACCGCCGCAAGGACATCCATTTTTACATCAATTCGCCGGGGGGCAGCGTCACCGCCACGCTGGCCATTTACGACACGATGCAGATCCTCAGTTGCAAGGTGGCCACCTATTGCGTGGGCTTGGCGGCCAGCGGCGGGGCGGTGCTCCTGGCCGGCGGCAGCAATGGCAAGCGCTACGCCCTGCCGCATGCCAAGATCATGATCCATCAGCCGTACGGGCAGGTGGGCGGGCAAGTGTCGGACATCGAGATCCAGGCCCAGGAAATCCTCAGGACCCGCGATCGGCTGAACCAGATCCTCGCCACGCACACCGGCCAGCCCATCGAGCGGATCGCCAAGGACACCGATCGCGACTTCTACATGGACGCCGAAGAAGGCAAGAAGTATGGCATCGTCGACGACATTCTGACCCGGCAGATGGCCGTCGGCGCCGAGGAACAAGAGGAGTAAGCCGCATGTCGCTGGTTCCGTACGTCATCGAGAAGAGCGGCCGCGAAGAGCGGGCGATGGACATCTACAGCCGCCTGCTGCGCGACCGCATCGTGTTCCTCGGCTCGGCGATCAGCGACGACGTGGCCAATTCCGTCGTGGCGCAGTTGTTGTTTCTGCAGTCGGAGGACCCCAAGGCCGACGTGCACCTGTACATCAACTCGCCCGGCGGGAGCATCAGCGCCGGCTTGGCCATTTACGACACGATGCAGTTCATCAACTGCGACGTGGCGACCTATTGCGTGGGGCAGTGCGCCTCGATGGCCGCCGTGCTGCTGGCGGCGGGCACCCCCTCCAAGCGCCGGGCACTGCCCAACGCCCGCATTATGATCCACCAGCCCATGGCCGGCATGGAAGGCTCGGCCGAAGACATTATGATCCACGCCAAGGAGTTCACCAAGGTCAAGGAACGCCTGAACCGGATCCTCATCAAGCATACCGGCCACCCGCTGGAGAAGATCGAGCGCGACACCGATCGCGACCGCTTCATGTCGGCCGAAGAAAGCCTGGAATACGGCCTGATCGACCAGGTTATCGAGCACGTGGAACCGAAACCGTAATGTACCCGGCACACTCCGTGTGCCGCACTTTGAACAACTTATCCGGCACACTCAATGTGCCGCATTCGCCAACGGCACACGGAGTGTGCCGCATACGATTCGAGTGGCGCGATTCCACGGAAGGAACCATTTACGCGCGAGGCCATCATGAGAACCTGGCGAATTGCCGCCCTGGGCGGGGCCCTGCTGGCCCTGGCCGGCTGCCGGACTAATCCGGAGATCGCACGGCTTGAGCGAGACAACCGGCTGCTGGAGGACCAGATCTATCGCCTGCGGGCCGAGAATCAAGACCTCAAAGAGTCGCTGCCGGAGGTCGATCGGTGTGCCAAGCCGCAGGCGGCGGCCGAGCGGGCCGCGCCGGCCTCGGAAGCCGGTCCGGAACTGGGGCCCAAACACTCTACGCCGGAGAACAACAATCTCCTTCCGTCGCTGAAGGTCGAAACGGGCGAGGCCTTGCCTGAAGGCGAGGGCCCCGGCCGGCTCCAAGCACCGGGCCGGTCCGGGCCGGCGCCGGGAGCGGGCCCACCCCCGTCGCACGCCCCCGACAACTCGACCTGGAACCAGCCGGGGACGGTCCGTACGATCGGCCTGCCGCTGACGCCCGTCGACAACAGCCGGGTGGCGCAGATCTCGCTCAACCCCGCGCTCAGCGGGGCCACCATTGGCGACGAGCGGTCGGCCGGCGGCGGGCTGCTGGCGGTCGTCGAGCCCCGGGATTTGGCGGGAAACATTCTCGACGCGCCGGGCAAGGTAACCGTGGTAGTGCTCGATCCGGCGTTGGCGGGCGACGCGGCCCGAATAGCCCGCTGGGACTTCTCCGCCGCCCAGACCGCCGAGATGATCCGCGGCGGCCCGGACCGGGGAATCTACCTCGAGCTGCCGTGGCGCGCCGGTCCTCCGGCGCACGACAAACTGACGTTGGGGGTGCGCTACACGACCCGCGACGGGCGGAAACTTCAGGTCGAGCGGCCGATCCAGATTGCCCCGCCGGGCGATCGGTCGGCGCATTGGCTGCCCGCCCAGGGCGAAGGGCTCATGGTTCATGGTTCGGGGTCGGGCATGGCCGCAAGCCCGGCGGCAGTGGGGCAGCCGGATGACTCCCCGCCGCGCCCACTGGCGGAAGCGGGACAGGCGATGATGGAGGCGCGGACCGCCAGGGCCGGCTCGTGGCGGGGCGCCGCGCCACCGGCGGTGCTCGAGCCGCAGCAGATCGGGCCGCAGCCCGATCCGATCCGCACCGGCGGCAGTGGTGCCGACGTCAATGCCCCCGGCACGCGCTGGCAAGATGCCGGCGCCACGGGGCCGGAGAATCGCCGGCCCGTCTGGTCGCCCGAGCGGCCTGAGTAGCGAACCGCGAAGAAACAAGTTGACCAATTAGGGTGGCACGCCCTGAGGGACGAAGAGCGTGGCGGGGGCTGCGAGCCACGCCCTTCGCTGTGCTCAGGGACGTGCCACCCGCGCTGGAATTTGCTCGAGTTATTCTTTCGCGGTTCCTTAGCCACCGGCTATTTCCGCCTTCATCCTTCATCCCTGTCCTTGATCCTTCTCCCTCCCGGCCGGCGGCGGGAATACTTTTCGGCCCAAATCTCGATCCCAGGAGGGGGAATCCGTGCGAATTGGTAGTGCTGGCACCCCAACGGGTGGGCGGCGCGTGCCTTGCCCGGTTGATTGCCGGAAGGCTCGACTTGTGTTATGGGTAGATGTGTCGGCAATTACGCGAATAGGAGGCGGGTCGATGAGAGGCAGTCGATGGTTACCGGCCGGTGCGGCGTGGTTGGCGTTGGGCGCGGTGTTGGTGCTGGCCGCCGGGCTGAAGGGGGCGGTCCTGGAGCCGCCGCCCTGGCACATTGACAATCTGGCGGTCGACGTGAGCCGGCACGACGTGGCCCGGCCCGGCCCCGCCGCGGCGGCAGAGGCCGGCCCGCAAAAGTACCTGCACATCGCCGTCCATTTCCGCACGCCCCTGGACGCGGAAAAGAAACACAAGTTCCGCGTGGTCGACGCGCACGGCGAGGAGATCGGCGAGCTCTGGGGCTGGAACGACGAGCGGTCGTTGGTCGTCTTTGAAGGCCGCTGGGGCAGCCTCGTCGGTCTTTATCTGGACGGCAACGGCCATCGCGAACCCCTCTTCGCCTCCCTGCTGGTGGCCAGCCGCGTCAATCCGGTGGTAACGGTCCCGCGGGTCGTCGATCGAACGGCCAGGGTCTACGTCCCCGACCGGGTCGTAGTACCCGACCGCGTCGTAGTGCCCGACCGCGTGGTCGTCGACAACCGCGACCACGTGGTCGTCGCCCAGCCCAACCACGTGATCGTCGACGCACCAAGGCAGGTCGTCGTGGGCGGCACCGACCACGTGGTCGTAGGCGGCACCACGAAGGTTATTCATGTGGGCGGCGGCACCACCGTGGTCGGCGGCGGCACCGGTGTGGTGGGCGGCGGCACTAACGTGGTCGTCGCCGGCACCGGCGTGGCCAGCGGCGGCGCCAACGTGGTCGTCGCCGGCGGCGGAACTCCCGATACCGTGGTCGTCAACCAGCAAGGCGGGACCGGCAGCACTACGGTCGTCGGGGCCGCGGCCGGTCCCAACGTGGTTGTCACCGGGGATGCGGGGCCCAATGTAACGGTCGCGGGCAGCGCACCGTCGGTTACCGTAACGGGTCCTGATAACAGCACGCCCGCACCCTCTGGGCCAACTCCGCCGTCGCCGCCCAGCGGGCCGACTCCGCCGTCGCCGCCCGATAACAGCACGCCCGCGCCCAGCGGACCGACTCCGCCGTCGCCGCCCGATAACAGCACGCCTGCGCCCAGCGGACCGACTCCGCCGTCGCCGCCCGATAACAGCACGCCTGCGCCCAGCGGACCGACTCCGCCGTCGCCGCCCGATAACAGTACGCCTGCGCCCAGCGGGCCGACTCCGCC
>JBEKTY010000060.1:0-78151 GCA_049515555.1 Thermoguttaceae bacterium | reverse complement strand
TTCCAGCCGTCGAAGTTGATCGCGCTGCGGTCGCGCCAGTCGCTCACCTCCCACCCGGAGGTCTCGTCGGCCGCCGAAAAGTAACGTTCCCCATGGGCGTCGAGGAACTCCCAGTACACTCGCCCCCAACAGGAGTTCCCTTTCACCCACATCCCCAGTCGCCGCACCTCGCGCGGGAGCCTGATCGGCTGTTTCAGTTTCAGGGACGCGTAGCTCACGAGGCCGCAGCCTGGGACGTTTGACGGTGTGTTGGTTGACGGCAACCTGCTGCCGCAGTGCCAGATTTTCGGCGGCCAGGCGGAGCCGGGGCACCAGGAATGCCCGGATCAGAAGGTAAATCGCCTTGATGATGCCCACGAAGATGTCTCCCAAAGTTGCCAGGACACGGGCGATTCTACCCCTGAGAAGGCTGGACATCAAATCTCCCAGCTCCGTCTCACTTCCCCGAAGATTGAGGCGGCTTGTTCAACTCCGAAAGCTTGAAAACCCGCTCCGTAATCGGGAACATGGAAACGCGGAATTTGGTGCAGCCGTAGGGAATCAACGTGATTCTTTCAGGCTGCTCCCGTTTCGCGATCGGTTCGGACGGCAGACGAGGCGCCTTGGGCGCCGGGTTCCAGTCGATAGCTGTACCGTTGGCCCTCAGCTTCAGCGGCGATGCCAGCGGCCAATCCCATTTGGCGGGCATCGCCTGACGCTCCACGACGATGTCGTGCTCCAGCTTCTCGCCTTGCACGTCCAGTGCATAGTTCCACCTGGCGGCCGGATCGGGCGTGTTCGGGCCTTGGGTGTCCGGAATCGGCAGGGCGAAAAGCAGCGGGCCATAGGAGAGCCAGGACGATCTGACTCCACAGGTAGCCGGCCACGTCACAGGTCTCGGTTCCCCGGAACGCGCCGGTCGGCCCGTAATACTCATCGGCGACCGGTACGCCGGAGGGCTGCATGGCGACGCGTTCGAGCAGATCGTACCACGCAATCGTCGCATCGAGGAACTCGCGATTGCCGGTCCACAGGTAGCCTAGCGCCCACGGTGTCGTGCCTTCGAGAAACATCACGCCGTGTTCGTTGGCCTCGGCCCCCGGTTTCTCGTTCGGCATGCGACGGTACCGGTCCCATGCCCCCCGGGACGTGCCCTTGCCGCCACCGTCTTTCGAAAAGAGCATGGTCAGGGCCTCGGCGATTTCCTTGTTCCCCGTCCAGGTGTAGGTTTGAAAGGCGGGCCAGACGCTCGACATGCCACCTCCCAGCCGCACCCAGTTCCGGTCCCCCTTATAGGCCGCTTCCAGCGTCTGCAGAACCGGTCTGTCTCCGGAACCAGCGTAGTAGGCAGCCAAGGCACGCCCCAGCAGCCCGCTGGCCCAAATGGGCCAGCCTCCGTCACATGTAATCGCCTTCGCATCGTCGGGATTGTTCTTGTTGAGCCACCACAGGAACAGGATGCCGTTTGGGTTCATGTGGGTGACGACGACTCCCAGACGCCTTTTCGCCTGCTGGATGAGCGCGTCGTCATGTAGGATATAGCCCAGACGGACGAGGCCGTCGAACCAGTATCCGCCGCCTTCATACGGCCATGCCCCTTTGGGCCAGTTGAGGCGGTCGCCGGTCATCGTGTGATCGACGGCCCATGCTCTCTTGAACTCCTCATGGACCTCGTCCATGTGCCCGGTGTATCCGTCCCTCCAGTTTAGCATCCCGACCGTGCAATGGAACCCGGTATGCTGAAAACACTCAGCCGAACCGCAAGTGCCGCTCTGGATGGAGGTTGGCAGTAGCTGGTGAATATCGATTTCCGCACTTTGTCGGCCTTGCGACCGGATCTTCCGCCGGCCTCACCCGGGCGGTATTATTGGGGAGGACAAATCGGTCTTTCACCGCGGACCGCGCCAAGACGAAGGAGGATTCTGATGGAAACCACACGCGGCGTTCCAATACAGTTCTGTCTCGCGGTCCTCTCCCTTGCCGTGGCACCGTTGGCGCCGCTCGGCTTGTTGGCGGCCGACCAAAGTGTCGGCCCGGCCTCACCCAAGCCCCGGCCGGTGCAGGAGAAAATTCTCTTCGATCTCGGGAATGAGCGGGTCTTTTTCAGTGAGAGTTTTGAGGACGCGAGCCTCGTGGAGCGGGACTGGTACGATGGGAAGCTCGTTGTCGATCGCACCGACGTGGTCCTGCGATCGACTGACTTCCCGAAAATGAAGTTCAACCAGTTCCTGCTGGCTCCTTACTTTGGGCCCGGACTCTTGCCGCATGCCCAGAAGCTCTGGATCGACGAATTGGCGGTGGGCCCCAAGCGCATCGGACTTCTGCCCGCCGGCAAGGCGCCGCTGCCGGCAGCGGAACGGACGCAGGCCGACGCCGCGCCCGCCGCCAAGTCGCCGGAAAGTTCCGAGAAATGGTGGCTCAAGCCAAACCTGCGTATCGCTACCTATGAATTTCTGGAACGCGGGCACTTGGGGCGGGACCTCTCCCTTGACGAGATCATGGCCTGGATCCAAAGACTGGGTGGCTGCGACCTGTTGCTGATAAAAGGATTCCACTATTGGCAAGGCAAATTCGACGACAGCAGTTGGGGCTACCCTCGCTTCCGGGACAAGATCGCGGCCTTGACGCCGCGCCTACACCGTGCGAGCATCAGGGCTGGGGTCTTCGGGTTCACGCACCGCGAAAGATCCTACCGCGGAGGGCAAGACCATGAGCGGATCCTGGGTATCTGGAAAGAGTATGTGGACATGGGCGTCGACATCCTTTTCGTGGACGAGGAGGGCGGACGGAGCGGTTTGGATATTCCCGCCGCCTGCCTGGACCATTGTGATCAGTTGCGGGCGAAGTTCAAGTTGCCGGTCGGCATTTTCCTTTACGGGCGGGCTTCCGAGGCGGGCGAGGTCGGCAGGATCGCTGCACACGCGGACGTGGTCGGCGAAATGGGCTATAACCTGTTCCTGGAAGCGCACGGAGATTTCGGCCTCGCCGAGGTGACCAGGGCGTGGTCTGCCGCGGTCAAGAGCGCGCAAAAGAAAGGCGCCGCCTATTGGACGGGGACAATGCTATCCCAAGAGAAGCAAGGGCCGGGCACTCCATTCTGGCGCGAGCGGTTCGGCAGGAGAGGATTGGGTGAATATTTCCGTGACTATACCCAAGTGGCGCTTCACAACGGCGCCACGGGTGTGTATTTCCACAGCATCTGCCGGATGGCGAAGCTTCCGCTGCGTGAGCAAACGGACGCTATTTCCGGCATCACAAACCCGAAGCCAGACGAAAAATGATGGCCGTATTGCTGACAGCGGCACGTTTTGCCGAGTCGGTAATTGATAATTGCTGCAACGTTGTTTCGGTTACGGAGCTTGGCACACATGACTGACCGATTCTATGTGGCGCTCGTCATGACCTTGGCCTTGCTCGCCGCGGCGGCAACGGCGGCGCCCCCGAAGGCCGCCTCCGCGGACTACCGGGCGATGTACCAGGACCTCTTGAAGAGCCGGGGGGCCGGTGGCGTCGTGCAGCCCATCCTGGCCGCCTTCGGGGGTCCGGCCGCCGCGGACGAGATCGAACAACTGGGAAGCGTTCTGGCCGCCTCGCCTGCCAATGCCGCGACCGTGCTGGACGCCTTGGCCGCGGAGAAGTCCGTCGAGGCGGCCTCCGTCGCCGCCGAACTGCTCTATGCCATGGCCGCCCGGATCGGCGGACGCCGCTTGACCGACGACCAGGGTTGGTGGCCCGTGGTTGAGAAGGGGGCGGCCTTGCTCGGACACGAGGACCCCTTCGTGCGTGACACCACCGCATGGGCCCTGATCGCCGTCCGAGATGCCAAGCCAGACGCACGACCCGCGCCCGATACGCCGGACTGGATGGCGAAATGCCTCGCGCTGCAGCCGGAGACTTCTGCGGAGTGCGACTTCGTGTTGCAAGCGATGGCCCTGGGGGTGCACCGGACAACGCGGGACCTCTCACAATCGGGCCAAGACATCGCCAGTCGCGCCGAGGGGCTGGCGGCGTCCGCGCTGGCATCCGCGACCGAGTCGCGGCGCCAGCGCATGGTCGTCGCCCTGGAAACCCTGCGGCGTGCGAGCCTTCGTCCTGGCTCTCAAAAGCCTCCGGCCGACCTTGCTGGTCAACGGAAATGGTGGATGGAAGTCCGCCGCGCCGCCCGGAACGTTGTGTTGGCCGGTCCCGATATGGATTTCAAGGAGGTGGCGTTCTTCAAGGTCCCGGTCAGGACCGAAGGAAATCACCCCGACGGTCTCGTTCAGAATCACGACCGTCCGAAAGAGCGGCAGCCGGGAGGCGACATCTTCGTTCAATCGGGTATCGAGCCCGGCGGCCCGCTGCGGCCGCTCGTCGCCGGCCAATTGGGGCCCGGACATGTACAAGACATGGACCTGTGGTGGGACGCCGATCGCCTGGTGTTCGCCTATGTGCGTCAGCCATCCTGGGGCAACGGGCGATACGGCTGGGGAAGCGTGGCGTGGAGAAACGGCCCCAGCGTCGTTGTCTTCGAGCACGTGGTCGGATTCAAGGCAGGCCTCTTCTGGGAGAACGGCAGCGAGCCGACACATCTTTTCGAGATCCGCCTGGACGGGACGGGATTGCGCCAATTGACCGCTGACAAGCTCTATTGCGATCGCGAGCCCGCGTATCTGCCCAACGGTGACGTCGTCTTCTCGTCCGACCGAGGGTGTGGAGCTTCGCAATGCGGGGCGGCGCCGCTGGCCTACAGCGACTTCGGACTGCCCAACCTCTTCCGCGTCTCGGCCGACGGCAAGGAAATCGAGCGGCTGACGTACAACAAGGACGTGGATCGCTACCCGCATTGCCTCGACAACGGACTCATCGGATACATGCGATGGGATTATCAGGAGCGCTTCTGGCAATGGCCGCATGCACTGTGGACGATTCATCCCGACGGGACGATGAACGACGGCCTGTTCAAGACCCACTTCCGCGATCCGCAGTCGGTCCGCGAGCCGCGTTCGATCCCCAGCAGCCAGAAATTGGTGGTGATCGCATGCGGCCATCATTCGCCGCCGGAAGGGGCGGTGGCCGTGGTCGATCCGTCGCAGGGGGCCAACAATCCCAGGGGCCTGCGCTACGTGACGCCCCGCTGCAGCCCGCTGGAAGGCGGTCTCGGGCCGTGCCCGACCGTGCCGGAAGGCGGAGTCGCCGACCGCGGAGGATTCTACAAGACGCCCTGGCCGTTGTCGGAGAAAGGCTTTCTCGCGTCCTACGCCTTCCACTTCCCGGGGAAGACCAGCTATGCGGCCTATTACATCGACGTGTGGGGAAACAAGGAGCTCGTGCATCGCGATCCGACGATGGACGTCTTGCGTCCCATGCCGGTTCGCAGGCGCCCCAGGCCGCCCATAGTGCCCTCCAACGTGGACCCCGACTCGAATTATGCCACCTGCTACCTGGACGACGTGAATCGCGACATGCCGGGCATTAAGCCGGGGACGATTCGCTACCTCCGCATATCCGAGCAACTGCAATGGTTCTTCGGCAAGAACGACTATAGCGGTCCCATTCGCTGGACGCCGGGCACTCAACATTCGCGCAACTTCGGCTACTGGACGTGGTCGCCCGTCCGGGTCGTCGGCACGGTACCGGTGGAGAAGGACGGATCGGCCTATTTCAAGGTGCCGGCGGGCCTGGCGGTTTACTTTCAGGCCCTGGACGAGAACATGATGGAGATCCGGCGGATGCGCAGCCACGTCGAGTTCAAGCCGGGCGAGATCCGGGGCTGTGTCGGCTGTCACGAGACCAAGCAGCACGTGCCCCGCACGGGCGGCGCCCGGCTGGCCATGCGGCGTGAGCCCTCTCAGCCCAAGCCGCCGCCGTGGGGCGACGTCGCGCTGGTCGACTACGAGAAGCTGATCCAGCCCATCTTCGACCGGCACTGCGTGCGCTGCCACGGCGAGAAGGATCCGAAAAAGGGCCTCGATCTCACCGGCTCCCGCGACCCCTACGGCTTCGCCCAATCCTATCGGTCGTTGTTCGGAATCCAGAGGGGCGTGCCGACTCCGTTGGGCGAAGGATACCGCGAGGCCTGCGCCGACATGCCGAAACTGGAGCCGGCCGAGGACGTGCTCTACGAAACGGTCAAACGCCGCATCTATGTCCCCGGCGGCCTCCTCTGCCTGTCAAACCACATGAGCGGCCCGGAGGTCACCGAGCCCAAGCAATTCGGCTCTCACCGCAGCGCCTTGGTGCTGACGCTCCTCAATGCCGAAGCGCACCGGAAAGATGTTACGCTGGGGCGCGACGAGTGGGAAACCTTGGTGACGTGGGTCGACGCCAACGCGCCCTACCGTTCGACGTACTATCAATACTTCGATTCCAAGGGCAAGTTGCTGCCCCGGGCAAAGCCGGTTCGCGTCGAGTTGGATCCGCCGTTTCGCCCGGGCGAAAAGTCGTTCCGGATAGTAGCGGCGCCAACAATCTCACAGTAGCACGATGACGCTAACCACTCCTCGACAGCGCGTATGGCAGGCCCTCCGGCACCAACAGCCGGACGGGTGGTCGCCCGACAGACCGTCGCCGCGCCCGCGCCGACCACCGCCCCGGCCGCAGGCGTGGACCTGACCGTGCTGTGGGCCGCGCCCAAGCTCCTGCTGACCGTGCCGGCCAGCCCAATGGCCTGAATAACTCCGTACCACTTCTCCGTCAAGGAGTCACAGGCAACGTGGCCGTGGCGCCCGTCAATCGAGGATGGACGGCACACTAGCCGGCGCGCTACGGATCGGCCATAATTACGGTGCCAGGAACGCCGCCCTGCCTTCTCGCGCCGAAGGAGTCCGCCGGTCATGCTCGATCCTGTGACCACTCCGCTGCTGCTGCTGGTGTTGGGAAAACTGGGCGAGGAGCTGCTCAGGGATGCCTGCAAGGATTTCCTGAAGGACCGGCTCAAGCTGCTGTTCGGCTGGTTGGGGACGGTCGGCCGGCCGAGCGGCTTGGAGCTGGCCTACGAGGCGGCCCTGCAAGACGCCTTGACCGTGTGCCTGGAGATGCTGCTCAAGAACATCTCGGCGTGCGGCCTCTCGAACGAGGAGCTCAAGGTGTTCGCCGACTCGATCCGGGCGTTCGCCCGCGACGAGGCCGTGGCCGAGGAGCTGCTCGGGGCGCTCAAGGATCCGCTCGATCCGCAACGGCCGGTGGCCGGCGTGCTGGCCCGGCGGTGGAGCGAGCTGGGCTGCCTCGAGCTTCCCGGCGATCTGTGGACCGACGTGGCCCTGGCCTTCCGCCGGCAGGCGACGAAGCGGGCCTTCATCAACGAGCCGATGCGGGAAGTGCTCAACGCCCAGAACCTGGACCGCATCCGCGAGCTGCTGGAGCGCGACGGCGGCGTGCGGCCCGAGGTGCGGCAGGACAAGTACGCCCTCCGTATGCGGACCAAATACGCGCCGGTCGATCTGGCCAACCTCATGCCGGCCTATGCCGGCGATCCGGGCCAGATCGTCATCCGCGACGTCTTCGTGCCGCAGCGGGTGAAAGAGAACCCGCCGGCCGTCGAGCTGCCCAAGGATTTCGAGCGCCGGCTGCACGCAAAGGGAATCACCGACCTGGACGATCTTACGGACGACCAGCGGCGGGAGCTGGCCGCGGACCAGCGCGAGGCGCTGGCCGCCGCCTACGTCAGCCAGTCGCCGCGGCCGGTGCTGGAGGTGATCGCCGAGGAAGCCAACCGGCGGGTGATGCTGGTGGGCGAGCCCGGCTCAGGCAAGTCGACCCTGCTGCGCTATCTGCTCTTGGGCCTGCTGGAGCCGCCCTGCGACCCGCAATCGGGTCTGCCGCTCCCCTGGACGGTGCGGTTCAGCGAGCGCCGCACGTTCCCGCTTTTGATCGAGCTGAGGGATTTCCACGCCACGCGGGTCCACGACGCCAGCGTCAAATCGTTCCTCGACTTCGCCCTGTATCTGGGCCGTACCGAGCAGTATTTCCTCGACGACCAGTGGCTCGACCGGACGCTGCAAGGCGGGCCGTCGCTGGTGCTGTTCGACGGGCTGGACGAGATCTTCGACCGGGCCGACCGCGAGAAGGTCATGCACGAGATCGCCGGCTTCGCCCAGCGCTATCCGCAGGCGCGGATCGTGGTCACATCGCGGCCGGTGGGCTATCGCGACGCGACGCTCCGCCAGGCCGGGTTCCGGCACTTCGCCCTCCAGGACCTCGACCAGGGGCAGATCGAGGCCTTCACGCGGGGCTGGTTCGCGCTCACCTTTCCGCAGCGGCCGCAGTTGGCCGAGCAGCGGATCGAGCGGGTCTTGTCCAGCGTCCGCCGCTCGCGGCCGATCCTGCTCCTGGCCGGCAACCCCATGCTGCTGACGATCATGGCCCTCTTGGCCCGCGAGCAGGAGCTGCCGCGCGAGCGGGCGGCGTTCTACGAGGCGGCGGTCAACGTGCTCTGCCACCACTGGGACGCCAACCGGAACCTGACGCTGAGCGAGACCGATTACCTGCGGCTGGACGACAAGAAGGAACTGCTGCGGCGGGTGGCCATGCGGATGCAGACGGGCCGGGCCGAGCGGCCGGTTGCCAAGTCGGCCCAGAGGCGTGCCGGCTCGCTGGCCGCCAACGCCATCCACGAAACCAACCTGGAGGCCGAAGTCGCCCGTTGGTTCGGCGAGCGGTTCAAGCAGCCCGGGTTCGAGGCCATCAAGTCGGCCCGGCGGATGATCCAGCAGTTGCGCGAGCGGAACTACATCCTCTGCCTGCGCGGCCCGCGGCTTTACGGCTTCGTGCACCGCACGTTCCTGGAGTTCCTCACCGCGGCGGAGTACGTGGCGCGGTTCAAGGACGATCGGACGCTGAGCGAGGCGGATTTGCTCGCCCTGTTCGACGCCCACTGCCGCGATGAAGACTGGCGCGAGGTGCTGCGGCTGATCGCGGGCCAGATCAACGAGCAGCTCGTCGGCCAGATCGTCGAGCGCCTGGCCGCGCGGACGGATTTGGACAAGTGGGACGGCCGCGCGCCGATTCCGGAACTGCCGCTGGCAATTTACTGTATGAGCGAACTGAGGAATCCCGGCCGGATCAAAGAGGCGGCCGTTGTGCTCCTTTCACGGGTTGTCGGCATCTTCGTGTCGGGCAAAGCGCCCGAGCGGGACTTCATCGAAGAGATCGAGGGTGCTGCCAGCGAGATCGGCGAGCGCTGGCCGGGACGTTCTCGCGTCGTCTTTCCGGTCGCCGTGGCACTCGACGAATATCCATATTATTGTAGTCGGAACTGGCCAAAGTTCGTAGCCGTTGTCACCGGCGATCGAAAGAGGGTTACTGAGTGCGCCATCGGTAGCCATTGGGCTGTCCGATACGGCGCGTGCGAGGCGCTTGCGAAGTACTGGCCTGACGAGTCCACGCGCGAACTGCTCCGCACCCGCGCCGTCCAGGACCAGAGCGAAGCAGTCCGCCGCGCCGCGTTGTGGGTGTTGGCGTTAAGGTGGCCTGACGAGTCCACGCGGGAACTGCTCCATGCCTGCGGCGTCCGGGACGAGGACGCCGGCCCCCGCTTCGTTGCGCTGCACGTGTTGGCGTCGACGTGGCCGGACGAGTCCACGCGGGACTTCCTTCGGTCGCGAGCACGAGAGGACGCGGACGCGTCACCACGTGGCGAGGCCTTTTTCGCCCTCGGCCGGATGCACTCGAAGTTCGGCCGGATTCTACCGACGAAAGGCCTGGACGGATGGCCTCCCTACCTCGATCCGCTCCAGCCGGTTCCGCGGGACCACACTGAGCGGGTGGCGAAAGAGGCCGGGATCGCGGCCGGCGACTTGGACGCGACGCTGGCCGACCTCTGCCGCCACCTCGGCTGGGACGTGACCCGAGGAGCCGGTTCGGGGGCGGAGCGCAAGTAGTTCCTGTTGCGGACGAGTGATTGCGAAGCCGCAAGCGGCTTCGGACTGTATTCATCTCGCTCCAGCGAGATGAGTACGTTAGTTTCGGTTTCAAACGATGCCCGGCGCCCAAGAGGTTTCCCGCGGCGCCTCCCTGGGCCTATTCGAAGACCAGCGGCAGCCAGTCTTCGGAAAAATGGAAATCGACTTTGGAGAGCCGGGCACAAGAGGAGAGCTCCACGCCTTTGGGCAGGTAGACCGAATAGTCGTAGCGGGCAAGGTGAAAGAGCCAGCGGGCGCCCTTCGCCGGAGCTTTGCCCGCCAGAGTGGGCAAAGCCTTAAAGGGAATCGCCGCCTCCAAGGTCCAGTATTCATCCTTATCGTGCCAGTTATTGAGCGTGCCCTTGATGACGATGGCGGTTTTCAGTCCTTCGCAATTCCAGGCGGTCCAGCGCTTCATATTGCCGGCGGCATTTCTCTTCGCGATGAAGGCATCAAAGACCGTGCCCAGGGCGTTGATTTCAAAATCGTAGTACGGGTCGCCGTCCGGATCGGTCTTGAAGAAAATCTCCAGGCAGTCTTCGAGGCAGGTCTGACTGTCTCTCTCGGTAAGCAAACTCCAGATATCCTGGTCATAAGCCTTGATGCCCACGTACAGATAATCGCGATCATACAGGATCCTGGCCTCGGTCTTGGAGAGGGGGTCCTGGAGGGTCTCCGGAACGACAAAGTGCAGGACTTTTGCCTTGGCCCATGCCGGTTCATCCAGAAGGCCATCGATCTTCATCGGTTCATCCGTGAACTGACAGTGATATGCCTGCTGCGCGCGATCGCCGGTTCGGATCTCGGCCCGGCCCGGTCCGCAACCCGACAGAGCCGACAGCATGCCCAACCCGGCCAGCAGGCAGACACCGGGGCGGGCCTTGCGCAGTTCCCGGCCCATAAATGCAACCGCATCGTTACACGCGCCAGTTGCCAACTGGAATTGATTCCGCATGTTCATAGGCGCAAGAACCGCCTGGATATTTTGGGGGCAGGGCGTAGGATGCAGAGCGATACGATCGTGCGAAACGCCCCTTATCGTAACATGAATGCCGGTGAATTCAAGGATTTGTTCCCGTTTCGACTCCGTGCTCGTTCTCCGTCAAGAAGCTATGGGGTTTGATGCCCCGGCGCCACAGGGGTAGAATTGGCTGCTGTTGCGGAGGGTCGGAAACTCGTAGGGTGGGACAAGCCCGGCGCAGTCCCACCAAGGTTAATGTATTCATCTCGCTCCGCGAGATGATAGGTCATCTCGCGGAGCGAGATGAATACGGTGAAGCTGCGGGATTTGATGCCCCGGCGCCACAGGAGTAGAATCAGGCGGTGCGGGGGACTTCGGAGACTCACTCTCATGGAGGCGGTTGTGAAACGGTGTCTTTCGCTTTTGACGTTGGCCTTGGCCCTGGCTGCGGCTGGTTCGATTGTCTCAGTCGCCGTATGGGCGGAGGAGGAGAGCGGCCTGGACGGGCGCGAAACGGTGGGGCGGCATGCGGGCCGGGTCGTGCTGCCGCTGCCGCAAACCCTGACGCCGCTGGGCCGCCAGGTCGAGCTGCCCGGCATGCGCCCGCAGGCTTTGGCCCTTTCGCCGGACGGCCGGCTGCTGGCCGTTTCCGGCAAGACCAACGAGCTGGTGATTCTCGACCCCGGCACAGGCGCGGTGCGGCAGCGCGTGCCGCTGCCCCGCCAGCGACTCGCCGAGTCGGCGGCGGCCGTTTCGGCCCAGTTCCTGGAAGCGGACACCAAGGGCCAGTTGAGCTACACGGGCCTGATCTTCGCACCCGATGGGCGGCAGATCTACCTGAGCAACGTCGAAGGCGATGTCAAGGTGTTTGGCGTCGACGAGGAAGGCCGGGTCTCCGGCCAAGGGACGATCGGCCTGCCGCCGGCCAATGCGCCGCGCCGAAAAGCCGAGATTCCCGCCGGACTGGCCCTATCGGCCGACGGCCGGCAGCTTTTCGTCGTTGGCAACATGTCCAACACGCTCGTGGAGCTGGACCTCGCGTCGGGCCGCCAACTGCGACGGTTCGACGTCGGCGTGGCGCCGTTCGACGTGCTGCTGGTGAATGGGAAAGCGTACGTTTCCAACTGGGGCGGACGGCGTCCGGGGGCCGACGATCTCACGGGGCCCGCCGGCCGCGGAATGCTGGTCCGCGTCGATCCGCTGCGGCACATCGCCAGCGAGGGAAGCGTAACGAGCATCGACCTGGCCTCCGGCCACCAGACCGAGATTCTTACTCATCTGCATGCCTCCGCTCTGGCCCTTTCGCCTGACAGTAAGTTCGTGGTTTGCGCCAACGCCGGCAGCGATAATCTGAGCGTGATCGACACGGCGACGGATCGGGTTGTGGAGACCATTTGGGCCAAGCCCAAACCCAGCGAGCTGCTGGGCGCCACGCCCAACGCCCTGGCCTTCACGCCCGACGGCCGCACGCTCTATGTGGCCAATGGCACGCAGAACGCCGTCGCCGTGATCGAGTTCAATCCGGAGCTGCCGAAGGGGACAGTCCCATTGAAGGGGACAGTCCCATTTTCGTCGGACGAAAATCGGGACAGTCCCCGGGACGAAAATCGGGACAGTCCCCGCCAGCGGCACGCGAAGTTGGCGGGACTTATCCCCGTCGGTTGGTTTCCGGGGGCCATCGCCTTCGACGCCGGCCGCCGGCAACTGTGCGTCGCCAACATAAAGGGGCTCCAGTCCCAGCCGGCCTTGATTACCAGGAAAGACTTGAAGGGCAAGTCGGGCTACAACTCGCACAAATATCAAGGATCGCTGTCGCTGGTCCCCTTGCCGCCGGCTACGGACTTGCCGCGCCTGTCGCAAAGCGTGTGGAACAATCTCCGCCAGCGGCAGATCGACGAAGCGCTGCAACCGCCGCGGCCGGACCAACCCCCGCGGGCCATCCCCGAGCGGATCGGCGAGCCCAGCCGCATCCGGCACGTCGTTTACGTCATTAAGGAAAATCGCACGTACGACCAGGTGTTGGGCGACTTGCCGCAGGCCAACGGCGATCCGGCGTTGTGCGTGTTCGGCCGGCGGATCACACCCAATCAGCACAAGCTGGCCGGTGAATTCGTGCTGTTGGACAATACCTACTGCGCCGCGATCCTCAGTGCCGACGGGCATCAGTGGAGCACGTCGGCGTTGGCCAACGATTACCTGGAAAGATCATTCGCCAACTTTCCGCGGAGCTATCCCGACGGCATGGGCAAGGATGAGTCGGATGCCTTGGCCTGGTCGCCGGCCGGCTTCATCTGGGACCGCGCCTTCGCCCAGCACGTAAGCCTGCGCAACTACGGCGAGTTCACCGGCCCGGCCGTCCGCTGGCGCAACGGCGACAAGAAGACCAAGCCCGATTTCCGGGCCTGCTACGCGGCCTGGCAGAAGACCCGCGACGACGTCATTTTCGAGTGCCGGGCGATGATCCCCACCTTGCGGAGTGTTTCACCGGCGCACTACGTAGGCTGGTGCCTGGACGTTCCGGACCAGTACCGGGCCGACGTAATTCTCGAGGAGCTGCGCGATTTTGAAGCCCGCGGCCAGTTCCCCGCCCTGGTGTTGATCTGTCTGCCCAACGACCATACCAGTGGGACGAAGCCCCGTTGCCCCACGCCCGCGGCGATGGCGGCCGACAACGATCGGGCCTTCGGCCGCCTGGTGGAAGGACTGAGCCATTCGCGGTTCTGGAAGGAGATGGCCGTGGTGGCCATCGAAGACGACCCGCAGGACGGCTGGGACCACGTCAGCGGCTACCGTACAACGGCCTACGTCGTCAGCCCCTTTGTGCGGCGCAATGTGGTGATCAGCACGCATTACAGCACGGTGAGCATCCTGCGCACGATCGAGCAGATCTTGGGATTGAAGCCCCTGAATCAGTTCGACGCCGCGGCCCGCCCGATGTTCGACTGTTTCACGGAGACGCCCGATTTCACTGCCTTCGACTCGCTGGAGAGCAACGTGCCGCTGGACCAGATGAACCCCGAGCCGCACGCCATCGCCCATCCGCAATTGCGGGCGGATGCCCTGGCTTCCGAGCAATTCAACTTCGACCAGGCTGATCGGGCCCCCGAAGATAAGCTCAACCGCATCTTGTGGCGAGCCATGCGCGGACCCGCCGATCCGTATCCGGCGTGGGCCGTCAGCAGCAACGACGACGATTGATCGCCGGGCCGATCACCGCTCGACCCTATACGAAAGTATGATTGTCGTCTGCGCGTCCGCATGCTACTTTGTAGCGGGAAGGAGTCATACGATGAGAAAAAAGTCGCAGCGAAGCTCGCCGCAGGTTGGCAGGCGAACGTTTCTTAAGGGCGCGGCGGCCCTGGCGGCCCCCTGCATCGTGCCGTCGTGGGTCTTGGGCCGCGAAGGCCAGACGGCCCCCAGCCAGCGGATCACCGTGGGCCTGATCGGCCACGGGACCATGGGCCGCGGCCACCTGTTGCGGCTAGCCGGCGATCCCGAGGTCCAACTTCTGGCCGTGTGCGACGTCGATCGCCTGCGGCGCGAGGAAGCCCAACGCCGCGCAGAGGAAATTTATTCCGAAGGGCATCCCACCGGCACGTACCACGGCTGCACGGCGTACAACGACTACCGCGAGCTGTTGGCCCGATCCGACATCGACGCCGTAGTGATCGCCACGCCCGACCACTGGCACACGCTGCAATCAATCCACGCGGCGAAGGCCGGCAAAGACATCTACTGCGAGAAACCGATCTCCGTAACGATCGGCGAGGGACGCCGGCTGGTCCAGACTGTGCGGAGGTACGGCCGCGTGTTCCAGACCGGCACCCAGTACCGCTCGATTCCCAAGATCCGGGCCGTCTGCGAGTTCGTGCGGGCCGGCGGGCTGGGCAAGATAAAATCGGTTTTCACACTTTGGCAGAATATGGCCTGGACGGCCCCGCGTTTTCAGCCCGCCGCCAAACAGACGGACGTCCAGCGGATCATTCGTTCCTATGTGCCGGTCAATGCCTACCTGCCCGCCGAACCGCCGCCGGACGGCCTGGATTGGGACTTGTGGGTGGGGCCGGCGCCCTGGCAGCCCTACAATCGGCTCTATCACGTGAACCCGTCGCCGGGCGTGGTGCCGTGGGCCTTTGCCGAAGCCTTCGGGACGGTTTCAGTGACCTGGTTCCATTCGCACGCCGCCGACGTGATCCAATACGCCTTGGGCATGGAGAGCACCGGGCCGGTGGAGATCATTCATCCCGCCAGCGGCCGGTTCCCAACGCTGACCTGCCGGTATGGCAATGGGGTCCTGCTTCATCACGTGGACCACTGGCGGCAGGTAATCGACCTCTACAAAGCCGTCCTGGCCGGGGCCCGGTTGGAGGGCAATTTTGGCGGCGTGTTCGTCGGCGAGCGCGGCTGGCTGACGTCGATGACCACCGGCGGACGCCTCGAAGGCCAGCCGGAACAACTCTTCCAGGAAATGAAGCTCAAGAACCGCGAGGTGACCTTTGCCAATAGTCATCATGCAAACTGGTTCGACTGCATCCGGCAACGGACCACGCCCAGCGCGCCCGAGGAGTTAGGTCATCGGGCGGCTTCACTCGGTCACCTGGTGATCATCGCCCACAAATTGCAGCGGTCGTTGACGTGGGACCCGGCCAAGGAAGAGTTCATCGGCGACGCGGAAGCGAACCGCCTGCGGGCCCGCGCCCTGCGCGAGCCTTGGTACGGGTGAGCCTTTATCGAACCGTCTAACCGAATAGGAGAGCATCTCGATGAAAGCGTTTAGAACGGGACCGCAGCCGGCGGCGCGCGGCTATTACGTCCTTGGGGTCTGTCTTGCCGCGGTGGCGATTCTTGCCGCTCGGCCCGCGGCCGCCCGGGCCGACTCCCCGCCGGAGGTCAGTCCCGAGGAGCGGCTGAAGATCGAGCAGGCGCTCCCCGCGAAAGCCCCGGCGGCGCCCAAGAAACCCCGCAAGCTGCTGGTCTTCACCTTGAATGTCGGTTACACGGGCCACGGCTCGATCCCGCATGCCAGTTTGGCGTTCACGCTCATGGGCCGTAAGACGGGCGCTTTCGAGACAGTAGTGAGCCGCGATCCCGAAATCTTTCGGCCCCAGACTCTCAGGCAGTTCGACGCCGTGTTCCTCAACAACACGGTGGGGAACCTGTTCACCGATGCGGAGCTGCGGCAGAGCCTGATGCAGTTCGTCACCGGCGGCGGCGGGCTGTTGGGGGTCCATGGCACCGCGGTGGCCTTTACCAGGTGGGGCCACGGCGGGCAGGAAGACTGGCCCGAGTTCGCCCTGATGCTCGGCGCGCGGGGCGCCAACCACCGCATCAACACCGAGCGCGTGTTCATCAAGCTCGACGATCCCGATCATCCCGTCAATCGGGCCTTCGGCGGCCAGGGCTTCGATTTCCGCGACGAGTTCTTCCGCTTCCAGGAGGTCTATTCCAGGGACCGCGTGCGGGTGCTGCTGAGCATCGACACCGAGAAGACGGACATGCGCCAGGGGCAATCCTTCGGCAAGGTCGACCGGCCCGACAACGACTATGCCCTGGCCTGGGTGCGAAGCCAGGGCAAGGGGCGGGTTTTTTACTCGACCATCGGCCACAACCCATACGTCTTCTGGGACAAGCGGCTGTTGGAGTTCTATCTGGCCGCCATCCAGTTCGCGCTGGGCGACCTGGAGGCCCCCACCGCGCCGAGCCATGCGGCGCCGCGGGGCTGACCGGCGTGCGACCCTAAGCGGTCCCCCTCTCCCGGGAGAGGGCCGGGGTGAGGGGAACCCGCGTTGGTCACGAAAACTGTATAGGCAGAATCATCACCAACTTCCCTCACCCTAACCCTCTCCCGGATGGAGAGGGGACCGGGTATCCGCAATGTGCAAGAGCGCAGGGCTAAAAAGGGCCGCGGCACGCCACGGCTTTGTCAATTCCTCGCCTCCCCGCGCACGTAGGTCACCACGGGATCCCAGACAGCGCGGTCCCCGGCGGCGGCGCGCTTGCTGACGACAAAGCAGATGCTCTGGCCGGCGGCGACGCCGGCGGTCAGGTCGTGCACAATGGACTTCTCTTTCACGGTTCGCGTCGGCCAGATCTCTTCAGTGCCGCGGAGGATCGCCACTTTGACTCCCGCGCCGCCCTGGTTTGCCAGGGAGACCCGGCCCTCGACGCGGACCGTGCCGGCGTGCGGCGCGACCCATTTGCGGACCGCATCGCCCACGCCGGGCGTCATCTGAAAGTAGCCGATCTCGCACGTGTCGTCGCCCTTCCAATTCGGATCCCTGAAGGTCATGTCGCGACAGGCTCCGCCGATGCGCTCCTGGTTGTGCCACTGGTTCTTGCCCGGGAGGCTGGAATACCCGTCTGAGGCCCGGTAGCTTTCCGCGGCATATTCGAAGAGCATGTGTTTGATCGCCGCGCCCTTCGAGGCAGGGTTCTTGTCGCCGCGCACGACGACCTTGATCGTGTGCGGCGCCGTCGCGTCCAGCCCGGTCTTGATGAATCCGAACTGGTAGGTGGTGGAAACATTGGCATAGCAGTCGACGGTCTTTTGCAGGGCGCCGTCGAGGAAGACGTCGGCCTTGCCGCAGTCCGGTCCCCTCACGGCCCGCCAATAGATGTCCGCGCCTTGGAAGGCCATCGCAACGCTATCGCGGGCCGCGGCGCCGACTCTCGCCTGGCCATCGTAGTAGCCCTTGTTCGGCTCGTCGGTCCATTGGCCCTTGTAGGACATCTCGGTACTGGTGCTCGATACCCGCCGCGTGCGGCGGCTTTCAATCGGGTCCGCCGATTCGAAGAGCGGCGTATAGCCGTAAAGGGGTCCGGGCTCGGCGGTCACGGCCCAAGGCGCTTGGCTGGGGGTGATCAGGTACACCGAGGGCGAGACGAACCCGTCCACGGCCGTCCGGCCCGGCCCCAGCTCGACCCGGAATCGCCGGCCCGGCTTGTTCTGCCAGAAAGCGTAGACCAGCAGCGTCCTGCCGCCCAAATGGGTATCGGTCTTGGCCTCATTGGTCGCCCAAGTACCGACCAGAGTGTCGCTGCACCAGGATGGGCCGAGGTAGCAGGAAGGTCCCCAGTCCTGCTTCGCCAGGTCGTCGCACATCGACAGGCCGCTTATGTAATTGAAGGAGAGGTACTTCTTGAGATACGTGTCATACATTACGCAGTAGCCGTTGACGTACGAGGCTTTTCCTCCCACGCCCGGTTGGGACCACTGGGCGTTGTAGAACTTCTGCCAAGTGCCGGGGGCCATCTTGTCGGCGATCGCGCACCGCGCGACGCGGTGGCGGAGAAACGCGGCGGCGGGCGAGCCGGTCTTTGGCCACGTGTAGTGGTTCGTGAACAGGTAGATGTATCCGCCTTCCTTGTCTACGTAGATGACGTGATCGCCGTCGCCCCCGTCCCAGGCCAGCCCGGAGAAGTCCGGCCCCTTGCGTGCACCGGGCGGATCGTCGCGGGTCAGCAGCCGGCCTTCGTACTTCCAGGTCAGGCCCTTGTCGGTGCTGCTGGCCAGGTGGATTTCCCGCAGCACCATGCCGGCATAACCCTCCTGTTCGCAATGCATGGGGGCGTACAGCCGCTTCTGGGCCTCGTCGTACCAGACGCCGCCGAGGATATACGGGGCCCGCAACGGAAAGCTGGCCGAGCCGTCGGCCTGGCGAGTCGCGTTCTCGATGTTCGTGCCCTTGAAACGGAACACGGGGCGATTATATCCGTTCTTGTAGATGATCCAGTACTCGCCGTCGATCATCACCGGGCAGTAGGGGAAGTCCATATCGACCGGGTTCTTGGGACCCATGTAGTCGGGCAGCGATTCCAGCTTCTCGGGCGTGACGGTGAGCCTGAAGGGCAGGGCCGGCGTCGGGCCCCCGCCCGGTTCGGCCCCTGCCCGGTCAGTCAGGCCGAGGACGGCAAGGCCAAGGCCCAGACAAGCCACCACCGCGAGGAATCTTCCGGTCCGATCGTGCTGGCTGGGCATGGCTTTTCTCCGAGGTAGTGCAAGTGTTGGAATGTAGCAGGCACACTCCGTGTGCCGTCCGCTGAAGCGAATATAGGCGCGGCGGACGGCACACGGAGTGTGCCTGCTACCTTGGCGCCGAAGCGTTAACAATTCCCTACATGTTAACGAGAAGCCGCGGCAGATTCCACTTGCCCCGTCGACAAATCACTTCGGCATGACTTCGAAGGCCCCCCTCTTTGAGTTCCTACTAACACTTCGCGCACCGCGATGTTAGCATGGAGGGATTGTTGCCGCCCGGATCGCAGCCCGGCGGATTCCCGAGGACAACGGCCGGTTATAGGAAGAGAAGATGAGCATGACGACGACCACCCAATCTCAACGCCCTGGCGGCCGGCGAGCCGTGGCGCATGGTCTACTGGCCGTATGCACTTTGCTTGTGGAATTGGCGGGCTATGGTTTCGTGTCGGGCGGCGGACCTGTGGCTGCGGCCCCGCCTCCAGCGCCGCACTCCGCCGCGTATGCGCCGGTAAAATTGCGGGGCTATGGCGTCGTGGCGGGAACCTTCACCGCCGCGCAGCTCGACGGTCAACCGGCCGGCGCGCTGCGGATCGTCTGCGCGGACCAGGAGAAGGCGAAACTCGTCCAGGCGAAGTATCTTTCCGATCTGCAACTGCTGCCCGGCGTCGAACGAACCGAGTGGAGCGCAGGGCCGCGGCGGGCCGAGCCGTCCCCATCCGGCGGAACTCGCTTGTCGGTCTACGCAGTCAAGGACCAGGGGTTCGTCGTTGCGGCCAGGGCCGCCACGACGGTGTGGATCCTGGCCGCGCCCACCGTCGCAGGCTTGCAACAACTGCTTGAGCAGAACGTACCAGCCGGCGCTGATCCGGTAGTGTCGACGCCGGAAGTGAGCGTTCCGATGTTCCTCGACCGTTGGGACAAGTATGGCTTCCGGTTCTATTACGGTCCTTTCGTCAAACCGCAGGACGCCGATCGTCACGAGGTGGCTACTTACGACCCGCGTCAGGATTTCGCCTTCGCGAAGAAGTCGGGCGACGTCGGGCTGGTCGTGTGGAATACGCCCTACGGCGCGCCTTCGGCCGACGGCATCCTCGATTTCAATTCCCGAGACTGGGTGTTCAAGGCGGCCCGCCAACTGAAATTGCCCATGGGCGTGAACATCGGCCTGGAGGCCAACAACGTCAGCCTGGCCAACCGTTACCCCAACGACATGACGCCCAACGCGGAGCAGTACTTGGGGGGGTGGTACGGCGCGATCAATTTCGGCATCGGCAGCACCGTGGCGTGGAGCTCCGATGCGGTGCAGGACGTGGCGCTGGCGCAGATCCAACCGCTGGTGCGCGAGCTCAACCGCGAAGACACCGTGGTCAACTGGCTCGAGCCGCACGAAGAAATGTGTCACGGCGTTTGCGACGTGCTCGACGACCATGGTCCCAACACGCGACTGAATTTCTATCGCTTTTTGAAGACTAGGTACCCGACGCCGCAGGCGGCGGCGATGCGTTACGAGCAGCCGGGGGCCTTCCAGAAATGGGAGGACGTGCCGTTTCCAGAATTCGCCACCTTTCTGGGCTGGAACTCGACGGCCATCGATCTGACGGGCATCTGGAAGATCAGCTACGACGCTGCCTACGACGCCCGGTCGGCCAGGACCGATCTGGACGATGCGGCATGGCGGAGCGTCCCGGCGCCGGGCCATGCCATCGTGCGGGCCCTGCCGCGCAAGCCGGCCGTTTTCCGCCGGCGGATCAAGATCGATCCTGCCTGGCGGGCGGCGCACCGGCGCGTCTGGCTCTACCTGCTGGACCTGAACGACACGCGCGGCGATGGGCCGGCTAGCAGCGTGCTGGTGTTCGTCAACGGCCAGGCGATCGCGGAAGATCCCCCCTTTCGCACCGAATCGCACTGGGCCATGCCGGAGGTGACCTCGGCGTTGACCGACGGCGAGAACGTGATCACGGTCTGCCTGCCGCAGGCGCTTTTCGATTACCGCGTTTATCTTTCCGGCGAAGCGCCCCGCGTTTATCCCGCCTTGGGGACGCGGCTGAATGCGATGTGGGCCGACTTCTCCGACTGGACCTCCTGGTCGCGCGGCCAGGCGGTGCGCCGCGGCGCACAGATGATCCGGCAGGTCGATCCCGACCGCCCCATCACGCTCATGTCGCCCGACGCCTACATGGGTCCCATCAAGGAAGTCGCCGAAGATTTCGGCGGAATCTTCCACGACACGGGCGGCATGGCCGGCTCCTGGGGAGACATGCATCCCGTCATGACCCAGAGCATGGGGCTGCCCAGCGATTGCGAGCCGGGCAGCGGCGCGGTGGATCTGGACGATTTCAAGCGCTTCATGGGCCGCTGGAGCACCGAGGGCACGCAAGGCATCGACTACTTCCAGCATATCGGCGACATCCTGTGGAAGCCCGCCGTGAAGGATTACTTCTGCAAGACGCTCAACCTCTGGCACCTGATCGGCAAGTATCACGTTCCGCCGGCGGAGCTGGCGGTGATGAACAGCGACCGCAATCTTCGGCTGTGCGGTTTTCCATGGAACAGCAGCGAGACGCGGCCCGACCTGATCCAACGCAACCGGTTCTGGGAATGGATCTCGAACCTGGTGCCGGATTATCCCCGCGGCGGGGTCCTCGAGCAGGATTTCACGCGGGGCAAGGCCGACAAGTTCCGGGTCGTTCTCGACGGCAACACCACCATCCTGGACCCCGAGGTCGTAGACGAGATCGAGAAATGGGTGCGCCGCGGCGGAGTGTTCATCACCTATCACCAGACCGGCCGGCACACTTCGGCCGTCCAGGATGCGTGGCCCATCTGCAAGCTCACCGGGTATACGATCACCGGCGTCGATAAACTCTCACCCAACGGCGACGGCCTGCCGGGCCGCAGGCTGCACCCGGCGCCGGGCCAGAAGGTTTTTCATGACGACGTGCCCCAATGGCGCTACGCCGAACACAGCGCGGGGCTTTCCCTGAAACGAACCGATCCGGCCTGCGAAGATCTCCTGCTGTGGGACGACGGCTCCGTCGCCGCCGGGGTTCGCACGCTCGGCCGGGGCCGGGTCTTCAACCTGGGCTCGAATTCGGCGGTGCTCCCGGGCCAGATTCTCCAGTGGCTCAAACTGAAGAAGGTACCCATCGAAAGCAGCGACAGAACGATCACGACGAGGCATTTCGTCAGCAACAACGGGCTGTACGATATCTGGGTCATGTGGAACACCAAGGGCGAGCCGGCCACCGCCACGTTCGCCTTCCGCGAGGGGTACCGGCCGGCCGGTTGCCGCGAGGTGAACACGGGCCAGCTTATGCCCGTCGAGTCCGACGCCCGGGGCGCGAGATTGTCGCGTCTGGCCTTTCAGTCGTGGCAAACCCGCGCCTTCCTCAGCCCCCGCGGCCGGATAGGCCAGGCGCCCGCCGATTGGTTCGCGCTGCAGCGCAGTTGGTGGAGCGGCGTGGCCGATCTCGGGCAGCCCCTGCCGCCCTACCGGTCGAAGCTCAGCCTCGATCTGACCGACGACTGGGCCTACAAGATTCTGGCCGGCGGGGGCGCGGCGGCGCCGCCGGAGGACGCCGCGCTGGCCGACCCCAAGCTGGACGACTCGGCGTGGCAGCGGATGCGGATCGGCATCTTCAATCTGCCCGACAACACCGAGGCCCATCACGTCGTCTTCCGCAAGACCTTCCGCGTGCCGCAGGATTGGGACCGCGGACGCGTGCTTATGTTCACCCACAGCGACGTGTTGGGGGGCTGGCGGCGTTACCTGGACGGGAAACCGCTTCGCGTCACGGCCACCGACGATGATCTGGGCGGAGTGCTGAAACCCGGCAGCACGCACTGCCTGACGATCGAAATGTGGGGCTCGACGATCCCGGCGGGAACACCGGCGCCGATCTTCATTTCATACCGGCCCGATCCCGTGGCCCAGCAGCCCATCGGCGACAACTGGTCCTGCGCGGCGGATCGACTGGAGTACGGCGCGGCGTCGGCCTTGCCGCTGACGACGCCCAACGGGGGCGCCGCCCGCACCATGGTGAACATCGACGCCCGGCAGTCGGCCCGCGCCGTCGTGGTCCACGTCCAGGCCGGCGTGGACGCGGTGATCGTCAACGGGCACTGGCTGTCGGGTTTCACGAACATCTACAATCGCGTCGATCTCAACGTTACGCCTTGGGTCCGCTTCGGCCAGGCCAACGAGCTGATCGTGGTATTTCACGACAAGATCACGATCCAGGAGGCATCGCTGGAGTTCTACGACACCGGCGTCTATCCCTAATCGCCTTCGCGGAGACATTACATGCACGGCTGGATTCTGACGATTGGGCTGGTTGCCGTCTCGGCGCCTTCGGCCGCGTCCGATACAAGGCCTCCTTGGTCGGCGGATTTTGCGGCCAACCCGCTGGCGGCGAGCTGGACTGTGGAGCCGCCATCGGCCCTGGGCACGGCGGCCACGTGGACCGGCGGCGAGATCCGCACACGCGGCCCGCGCTGGCAGAGCCCGAAATTCGCCGTCCAGCCGTCACGGTATTACCGCCTGGCTGTTCGTTCCAAGGGGCAGCCGCCGAGCATGTGGGCGGCAGTGTTCTTCGATGCCGCCGGGCAGCCGCTCACGTCGGACCACTACTCGGGCCTCGATGCTGCGGCACAATGGACTCAACAGGAGTTCTTCTTTCGCGCCCGCCACGATGCGGCGACCTGCCAGCTCTGGTTTCACCCGCTCGAACCGTCCGACGACGAGCTGTCGCTGTCGCGCGTGGAAGTGCGGCCGGCGACGCGACCGGAAGCGGCACTCTGGGCCGATCGCATCCTGGCAGAGCTGCCGCCGCTGCGGTTCACCCTTCCGGCTAACCGCTGCGAGCGCCTGCCGCGGACCATGACCGCCCTGCGGGCGGGCCGGCCGCTCCGCGTGGTCATGCTGGGCGACTCGATCGTCAACGACACGGGCAACTCCGCCTGGGACGTGCTCTTGGAACGCCTGTACCCCAAGGCCCGGATCGAGATCATCACGTCGGTGCGCGGCGGTACGGGGTGCCAGTACTATCGGCAGGAGAATCGCGTCGAGCAGTACGTCATCCGCCACAAGCCCGATTTGCTGGTGATCGGCGGCATTTCCAACGGCTTCGACGTGGAAGCCATCCGCTCCGTGATCCAGCAGGTACGGCGGCAGATTTCCTCGGAGGTTCTCGTGCTGAGCGATCCGCTGGGCGTGCACGGCGATCCGCGGGCGTGGCCGTTGATGATGATCGAGCCCGGCAAACAGGGCGACGAAATGCGAAAACGCCTGGCGGCGCTGGGGCCCTACCGCCTGGGTCTGCGGGACATGGCGGCGGAAGAGGCCGTCGAGTACTTCGACATGGCCACGATCTGGGACACCTCGATCGCCCACTGCGGCAAGCCTTACGAATACTACCTTCGCGACCCCGTACATGCCAACGAACGCGGCCGGCAGATTTTGGCCCGAATGCTCGTCGGCTTCTTCGCGCCGAGCGGCAAGTGATCGGCGCAGTGGCGTTTGACGATGGTCGGGCAGTGGGTAACCAAGAATCCCGAGATTGGAAAGAACCATGAAGACTGTACACTACCTCCTAACGGCGGCTGTCCTGATCGCGACGACCATTGCCCAGGCGCAGGAGGCCAACTTCAGCTTTCCCGAAGAGCGGATCGCGCGATTCAACATCCCGCATGCCGGCAAGGCCCCGGCGATCGACGGCAATATCGATGCCCCCCAGTGGCAACAAGCGGTCCGCGTGACGGGCGTGGCCTGGACCGGCTCGCTCGATTACCGCGACCGCCCGGTCAGTTTCTGGGTTGCTTGGGACGCCGGTCATTTGTACCTCGCCGCGCGGTCCGACATCCTACCCGGTCATCGGCTCTACCGCAGCAAGCGCGAGAAGTACGCAAGCGGCGTGGTCTTCGACGATTCCTACGAGTTCGGCCTGTTCTTGCACGACCGCAACAAGTTGCCCGGCCAGTCCTCCAGTTTCCTGAAGTTCGTGGTGAACTCGGTGGGCTGCGGCGAGTACATGAAGATCTACCCGTCGATCGGACAGAACCTGTTCAACTGGCGGCCCGCGCCCAGGATCGCCAACCGCGTGTACGACCGCGACGGCCGGCGGTGGTGGGACATGGCGATGGCGCTGGACCTGAAAGACCTGCAACTACCGGCGCCCAACAAGCCGGGCGATCCCGTCGGGATCCTGCTGACCGCGCCGCTGAAGAATCCCGAGTGGCAGTGGCTCGACGTGCCCAGCGCCACGGGTCACCTGCAACATGCCGGTTTCCCTCGCGCGGTTCTGACCGCCGACCGCCCCTACGTGCAAATCGAAGAGATCTCCGGCCTGCACGACGAGAAGATCAACCTGCGTTCGGCGATCCACAACCCCGCGGCTGCCCCCGTTACGGTGAAGGCCGTGGTGAAGATTGTGCACGGCAAGGCCGCTTCCGCCGGCCGGATCGAGAATCCGGCCACTGTCGTCAGCCAGGAGAAGACCCTCACCATTCCGGCCCGCTCGCTGGTGCGGTTCGACGTGGCCAAGGCTTTTCCCGGCCTGGACTACGGGCCGGCCAGCCGGCGCACGGGGATTTCGATGTATGAGTACCGGGTGATGCCGGTGCAGCCGGCGGGCACGACCCCCGTGTTCTCCCACAGCCTGACTTTCCAGGGTACGGACAAGGGCTATCTGAAGGCCGTGCCGCGCACGACCGTGTTCGAGTACGAACAGGATTTCAACCCGGTGCGGGGTCTGCTGTTTCTAAGCGCCGACACGCTGGACGCGCAGGTCCCGCCCGGCACGCAGCCGGCCGCGGCGGAGTACGCGATCACGCGCCAGGGCCGACCGGTAATCAAAGGCCGGCTGCCCCATTTCACGCATGCCAAATACTGGGGGCTGATCGAGTTGCCCAATCTTGAAGCCGGCACGTACAAGGTGGCATTGCGACTGGCGGATGCCGCCGGGAAGACCCTGGCTTCGCGCAGCGACATCGGGTTTGAGAAGAAGGATGAGCCCAAAGTTTTCGCCAAATGGTGGAACAATCGCGTGGGCGACACGGAAAAGGTGCTGCGCCCGTTCGAGCCGCTGAAGGTCCAGCCGGGCCGGACGTCGCCGACGGCCGTTTCCTGCATTGGCCGGCTGTACGAATTGGACGGCCTGGGCCTGCCGATCCGGATCGATGCCAACGGCGGGCCGGTGCTCGCGCGGCCGGCGCAGATCGTGGTCGACGTTGGCGGCAAGGAGTCGGTCGTCCGTGCGGCCGGCCCGCTGAAGATCACCGATGCCAGGCCGTGGCGCATCGAGTTCGAGGGGCCGCCCAGCGCGGCGGCCGGCGTCCGCTTCCAGGCCAAGGGATCGATCGAGCAGGACGGGCTGGTGGACCTCGCGGTGACTTTTTCGCCGGAGGGGGCCCCGGTGAAACTCGACCAGTTGCGCGTCGAGTGGCCGGTCGACGACGCCCTGGGGCTGCACATGGCCTGCATCGGCCAGGGCGGCAACTACTGCGCGCGGACCATCGGCCGCGTGCCCGACGGCCAGGGAGAAGTATGGAACACGCTTAACGGCATCGGGTTGACCGGCAGCGGAATGACCGCCGGCAGCTTTACCGACAACCTGTGGCTGGGCACCGAGCACCGCGGACTGCTGTGGGCGGCCGATAGCGACCGCGGCTGGGACGTCGACGACCGCGTGCCGGCGCACTCGCTGGTCCGCCAGGGCGGGGCCGTCGTCATCTGCAACAACATCGTCGGCCGCTCGGCGGGCGAGGATTCAGTGGAGCTGGGCGGCCCGCGCACCATCCGCCTGGGCTACAACGCCACTCCCTTCCGCAAGTTCGAGCGCGGCTGGCGGATCAACCAGATCTCGGCCGCCAACGGTTTCTCGGGCGGCAAGTACAAGGTCAACTGGGACACGGGCCAGGACTATTTCTCCGTGCTCAGCCCGCCGTTCGAGGATTTGAAACGCTGGCCGGCGTACTTTGCTTACTGCAAGGAAGAGGCCGCCAAACGGTCGGTGCGCGGAATTTATGAACTGGCCCCGCGGCTGCAAACCTATCTGACCAACCAGATCGCCTTGCGCGGCTACATGGACAAGACGATCGAGCCGGGCATCTACGGCTACTTCGCCGGCGATTGGGTGCCGGGGGGCGAGGCTCTCTCCAAGACATATACCGATTACATGATCTACCTCCAGGACCGCCAGGTCCGCGAGGGCGGATGCACGCACTTCTACTACGACATCAGCTTCACCGGGCATTTCCTGGCCCGGCCGGCGGCCGGTTTCGGCTACGTCCTGCCCGACGGGCGGATCCAACCCGAGGGCAGCGACGACAACCTCCGCGCCTGGTACAAACGCACCTGGGCCATGATACAGGAGAACGGCCTCTATCCGGGCGGCGTTTCCGGGCACGCCACAAATTCCATCAGCCTGAAGGCCCTGCCGTTCGCCGACGCCATCCTCGATTCCGAGTACCCGATGAAGGACCCGATCGACGTCTATCCCAGCGACCGGATGATCGCACTGTCTTGCCCGCACAATTTCGGCGTTAACATCAGCCACCTGGGGTTCATGAATCCCGCGTGGGCGGCCATGCACGACGCCGGCACGGGCGGGGCCGGCGGAAGCATCTTCTGGAGCGGCGAGTTCCGCCATTGGGGCATCAGCCGCGAAGACGTTCAGTTCATCCCTTATTGGCGGAATCGTCGCCAGGTGACGGAGTGCACCAAAGGGTTGATCGTGAGCCTTTGGAAACGGCCGAATTCGGTGGCCATGGCGGTGATGAACCATGGCCCCGATCCCGAGGGGCAAGAGCAGACCCGGCCGGCCCGCATCCGTCTCGATCTGGCGGCGTTAGGGGTTCCCAACGGACTGGGCGGCGAACAACTGCGGGTGGGCGAGCTGCTCAACGATCTTCCCAACCCCCGCTACCTCGGCCACCTGAAGTGGGTGCAAAGCTTGCCGCGAAACCCCCAGGGCGAGCCGCTGGGGTTGCCTGCCATTCGGCCCAAGCTCGACGCCCGCACCGGAGCAATCGACGGCTTTGACGTGCCGTATCACCACGTGCGATACCTGGTGCTTTCCTGGGACGAGCGGCCGATCGCCGACGCGGCCTGGAAGGAGGCCTTCCCGGGCCGGCTGCGCAGCGCCGTGCTGGATTGGGGCATCGCCCGCGCCTCTGCCCTGGCCGGCCCTGACCTGGCCGGCAAAGTCCGCTGCGAAACCGCCGGCGTCCGGGTGCGCGCGTGGACCCGGCCCGAGAGCGTCCTGCTGCGAATCAGCAATGCCAAAGATCGGCCCGTGGTGGCCGCCGTCGTACTCGACCTGGACGGCCTGGGCATCAAGGTGCAGAAGCTATGGCGTGATTTCACGTCGATTGTGGCCCTGGATGACGGGGCCGTGCAAAACCTTGAAGAGGACGCCCAGCCCAACGACTATCGGCTGGGCGGCAACCGCAGCAACGTGCTGTACAATGGCCACACGGGGCGCGTCTGGGTCCGGCTGAACCCCGGCGAATCCCGCGTCGTCGCCATCGATCGGTATTGAAGACATGTTTCCCGCTCGCTATCCGTTCACGTTCCCGTGCCAAAGTAGCAGGCACACTCCGTGTGCCGTCCGCTGAGGCGGAAGAAGGTATGGCGGACGGCACACGGAGTGTGCCTGCTACTTTCCATGCCATGAACGGTTACGCCACCGCTATCCAACTCTTACTAGTTCATGTTTCGAGGAGCTACGATGCGCAGGTTCTCTTTGGCCTCGTTCCTGGCGATTGCCGGTCTGCCCTTGTCGTTGTTCGCCGTCGATTCCGCTCGCGATGCCGAGTGGGCCCATCGCACGGGCCTGAACCTCGAGCTGCTGAAAGGATCGCGCGCGGCGGACCCGCAAAGCATTCCGGGGCTTGTGCTCTGGCTCGACGCGGCCAAAGGCGTCGCGGCCGGCGCGGACGGCAAGGTGACAAGCTGGCAAGATCAGAGCGGCACGCTCCGGCGGCTCAGCCAGGACAAGGCCGAGTTCCAGCCGGTGCTGAAGGCCGGCGTGGTCAACGGTCTGCCGGTGGTCCGGTTCGTCGGCGAGCAAAACGTCGCCCAAGGATTGACGCTGCCCGATCTGCCGCTGGCCGGCACGTCGGGCTTGACTCTGATCGCCGTCGTCAAACAGAACAAGGAGACGATCTACGCCACGTTGTGCCATTATGGTCCGGACAACGGCATCAAGGGCGCGGGCCTGGGGCTCAATAAGTTTAGCGGGCAAGTAGACAAAGAATACTCGCAGAATCTGACCTCGGTGGCGTCGCCGCTGCCGGGCACGGGCTGCCACATTGTCGAACTGTGGGCCGATGCCGTATCGGGAATGGCCGAGCTGTATTTCGACGGCAACCGCGTCGGCCGCCTCCGACACAGGTTCACCTTGGCGGCCCGGGGGTTGTTCCTCCTCGGGGGCTATCGCGTCGGGGCTACGGGGAATGCCTCGGGGGCCTGCATGGATCTGGCCGAGTTGTGCGCCTTTGACCGGCCGATCGCGGGCGCCGAACGGCTGGCCTTGGTTCGCCGCCTCCGCGGCAAGTACGGCCTGGACAAGGCCGAGGGCTATGTCTCGCCGTTGGCCTCGATGTTGCCCTACGGTTATTACCCCTCCTGCCGGGAACTGGAAGCCGCCTTCGACCTGGACGCCTTCTGCGAGCGTGCAAAGATCGCGCGTGAAAAGCTTCCGCCGGACACCCCTGCCGCCGAAGTGCTCGTTTACGCCAGCCACGGAACCGATCCCGTCGCGTCCGGGAAGGTCCCGCTCAACAATCAGGGGCGCGGGCAGGGCCGAATCAAACTGCCCGACTTGCCCGACGGCGAGTACCGCGTCGAGTTCCGTTGCGCCGGGACCCGACTGCCCGCGACCAAAACGTTCAACCGCAAGCACTTTCCCTTCGAGGGCTGCAACTACGGCACGCAGCACAAGGTCTATGCGCCGTTCAAGCCGGTGGAAATCGACGGCGGCACGGTCAAGGTCGTGGATCGCGTCTACCGGGTGAACGCCCTGGGCGTGTTCGACAGCGTTGTCAGCAAGGGCCGCGAGCTTCTGGCGGGCCCGATCGAGCTTGTGATTGCCGATCAAGACGGCAAGGAACATCGCTGGCCGCAGCGCGCGGCGCCGTCGGCCAAGGGCGTGGTAAGACATCCGGACATGGCGGAGTTTGAAGGTGAGGCAGCGGCCGACGGCCTCCGACTCATCGCACGCACGCGGATCGAGGAGGATGGCTGTGCCCGGATCGATTGGACGCTCCAACCCGCCGACAAGCCGGTCGTCATCCACCGGGCCTGGCTGGAGATTCCTTATCGCGACCGTGAGGCGCCGCTGTTCCACTACGTCGGCAACAACAGCATGCGGCACCATTATGCCGGCCAGACCCCCCGCGGAGGGAAGATCGCCTGGCACAACCAGAAGGAAAACCTGCAGACCTGGGTGCCGATCGATTACGAGGTGCAGCCCGGCCCCGACGACGGCGAGATCTGGAATTCCTGGCAGATCGTGCCCTGGGGACGGCAAGCGGGCGGCGGCGACTGGTTCCGCGAGGACACGATCTGCTACGTCTGGCTTGGCGCCGAGCAGCGCGGGCTGGCGTGGTTCGCCGACAACCTGCACGAGGGCGTCAATCCTTTCGAGCCCTGGCAGCGGGTAGTCCGCGCGGGCGACAAGGTGCTGTTGCAGGTTTCCTTGTTCACCGAGCCGACGCTGCTGGACCGTCCGCGGCATTTCACCTTCGGGCTGCAGGCCAGTCCCACCAAGCCCCTGCCGCAGGATTGGCGCAGCCACGAGGTGCCCGGCGGCGGCGGCCTCACGGTGGTCTGCTGGGGCGGCTACTATTGCAGCGACAAGTACCCGGATGGCCGCGATTTCTCCGTCGTCGACAAGATTCTCGACCAGCACCGCACGGGCACGTTCGACCGCCCCTGGTGGGAGAAGAAGGATGCCGGGCGGGTGTGGAAGCCCTTGAAGGTCTTCGGCGAGTCGCCCTGGGTCAAGTCGATCGAGTGGTTCAACAATCCGGCCTGCAATGCCACGTACTACGAGGAGCACGTTTTCCATCCGCGCATGGAAGAGTGGGAGATCTTCCGCGACGAGTGGTCCAGCGTGGAATTCGAGCGCTTCGCGTACCCGGGCTGGCCGCCCAAAGACATCTGGCCCGACAAGCCCACCGATGCGCAGAAGGAAACGATCTGGACCTGCGGAAACGCCAAGCCGGTGGCCCCCAGCATCCAGGATTTCTGCCTGTACTATGCCAACGAGTGGTTGAAACGCGGCGTGAGCCTATACTTCGACAACAGCTTCCCCGTGGCGGCCGCCAATCCGCGCATCAACGGCTTCGCCGGCCCGGACACGACCGTGTGGGGCTATCGCACCTACTACAAACGCGTCTGGAAGCGAATGCAGGAGCTTCAGGAGACGGGACAAGCGGGCCGGCCGCTCGATTTCACCGGCCACGTCACCAACACCCAGACCATCCCCATGAATACGTGGTTCACGGCGACGCTCGACCTGGAGCAGCCTTACCGCCTGGACAAGCAGCGGCGGCCGCTGCCGGCATCCGACAAGTTCTGGGGCACGATCCAGGACGGATACCACCTGCCCTTCCCGGCCGATTACACGCGGACGATGACCTTGGGACGCGTGGCCGGAGTCATTCCGCACGGCATGTACCCGCTGCGCAACACCATGGACTACCGCGATGCAAGGTACAAGAACGTGCCGGACCGCATCAAGCTCTCCGACTGGGGCATGTACCGCGTGCACGAGATCCGCGGGGCCGACTGGAACTTCGGCGAGACGGGCGCGCGCTGCTCAAGACTCATGAAGCAGTTCGGCTACGGCGCGCCCGGCGTGCAAGTATTCAACTATTGGGACGATCGGCCCATCCTGAAGACCAGCGACGGCCGCGTCAAATGGCTGGTGCTCAGACGTGCCGAGGCGCCCGCGCTGTTGCTCGTGCTGCAGAGCTACGCCGAAGAGCCGCTGGCGGTCAAAGTTGCATTGCCCGGGGCCGTGGCGGCGATCGACATGCTGAAGCCGGAGGAAATCCTCTCCGCCGGTTCCGAAGGCGAGCTGAGCATCTCGCTCGGCGCCGACTACGGAACGCGGCTCCTGCTGGCGGCGGAGCGGAGCGAATCGCTGCGGAACTGGACGGCGAAATAGCGGGCTACCGGAACTTCGTCACCCCGGGCATGGCCGTGGCATAGCGGCCGTCGGCCTGCGGCTTGACGGGCGGCTCGGCCTCCCACGTGTAACGCGGCAGCGAAAAACTCGACTCCGAGCCCATCGCCTTCTCCCAGGTGATCTCCTGGCCCGTGTAGCAGACCATTTGCGCCATGATCCCCAGCATCGAGCTGGTGAACATGTAATCGCCGTTGTGGATCAGTCGCCCGCCGCGGATGGCGTCGAACAGCTCCTTGTGTTCGACGTCGTACATGCTGGGCTGGGGTCCCTCGTAGCGCCAAGGATGGGCCCCTTCGATCCGCGGCCGGCTGGGCAGGATGGCCCGGCCCTTGCTGCCCAGGATCACGTCCGAAGTCTCGTTGTAGCAGCCCAGCATGTCGCGGCAGAAGCCGAACACGCGTACGCCGTCGGCATACTCGAACACCACGGCATGATGGTCGAACTGGTCGCCGTATTTCGGCTCGAGGCACACCTGCCGCCCGCCCAGCCCCCAGGCCTTCAGGGGCGGCTTGTCGCCCAGTGCCCAGGAGGCCTTGTCCAGGCTATGCACCAATTGTTGGGCGGTCTGATCGCCGGAGAGCCAGTTGAAGTGATACCAGTTCTGCAATTGGTATTGCATTTCGCTCCATTCGGGCCGGCGCTCGCGGAGCACGTAGGGAGTGCCGATGTACGTCTCCTGGATGGCCACGATCTCGCCGATGGCGCCGTCGCGGACGCGCCGCATGGCTTCCCGCACGCCCGGGTCGTAGCGCCAGCACAAGCCCGAGACGAGGCATAACCGTTTTTTGCGCGCTTCCTCGGCGGCGGCCATGGCCATTTTCAAGCCCGGCACGTCCAGGCCGTGCGGCTTCTCGCAGAAGACGTGTTTGCCGGCGGCCACGGCGGCGGCGAGGTGCAGCGGATGGAAGTGCGAGGCGGCGGCGCACAGCACCACGTCGACGCCGCTGTGAATCAGCTTCTCGTAACCGTCGAAGCCCAGGAAGCAATGCTCGTCGTCGACCGCGACCTGCTCGGCGTACAACTTCTTGAGCCGCCCGCGGGCGCCTTGCAAGCGATCGTCGAAGACGTCGGCCAGGGCCACCAGCCGCACGTCCTTGCCGGCGTTCATGGCGTTGGCGGCTGCCCCGCTGCCGCGGCCGCCGCAGCCGATCAGGCCGATCTTGATTGCGTCGCTCCCGGCGGCGTGCGCCGTGCGGGCCCACGCCAGCTCGGCTCCCGCGGCGGCGGCTATCGAACCCTTCAAGAAACGGCGTCGCGAGCGCAACACATTCAAGTTCGGCGCGGGGCCCAAGTTCGGCGCGGGTCTCCCGACCCCGCCGCGGCCCGACCGAAGGTCTCCACGGCCGAGGAGACCTTCGGTCATCGGTGTGGCTCGGTCGGAGACCGGCCACAACGAGCGGTTGGGGACCGGCCACAACGATGGCAACTTTTTCTCGCACGGAGTGTTCTTTTCCATCATCACCTCGGTCCTTCACTCTTTTTCCGGCGGTACGTTGCCGTACGACCAGGAAGTGTTCGGCGGCGGGGCTTTCGGCGGGGCCGGCAGCGCGCCGGGTGTCATTCGGCCGAGCAGATCCAAGGCCGCGGCGACAATCCGCGGGCCGGCCGTGATCTCCAGGTTGCTGTAACTCGTCAGCCGCGTCTCGTAGCCGCCGCCGTGCGGGCCAAAGGCCTCTTCGGTCGGCACATAGCCCACGCAACCGTTGGCCAGCGTCACGGGAAACGTGAACGCGAAGCGGCTCTTGGCCTTGATGTCCAGGCCCAGTTGGCAGAAGAACTCGGAGGGGTTGGCCACCAGCACGGCCGGCCCGATCTGGATGGCTTGCACTTCGACTTCGGCCGCCGGCCGCTTGGCCAGAATCGCCTCCAGGAGCACGATTTCCTTGGCGAACAGCCACTCGGCGGGCTCGACCGTTTTCGGATCCTTCTGCACCAGCGCCAGGCACTTGCGTAGGCGCTGGGGAGCGGGCCGGCGGCGGGGGATCTCCAGGACTACGCTCTTCGCATCGAAAGGCGCGATCGCGGCCGGCCGCATCGCCACGAGAACCTTGACCGCCTCGGCCCCCACGCTGCCGCCCACCCGCTGGGCCCACGCCTCGGAGTCGGGGTTGGTCGAGGGGTTGCGATTGTCCACCTGCGTTACGTCGCCGCACGCGCCTGCCAGAAAGACGACCACCGTCTTGGGGCCGAATACGCCGCGAATGGTTTGCTCCAGATAATAAATGTAGTTGGCCGAGATGCCGCCGGGGCTCGTCGTCGCATGGCAGGCGAAGTTGACCATGCAGCCCAGCAGCTTGCCCTGTTTGTCCCATACGCCGATCACGCCGACCTCGGGATCGATCGGACCGGCCGGTTCGACGATGTCCGGATTGTTTTGACCGGGATGGGTGAACGTGCGGCCGTTCTTCATGCGGAAGCGGCGATTGAACGACACGTGCGACTGGCTGCCCCGACCGACCCCGCACCGCGCCTCGACGCGCGACGCATCGGCCTGGCAGGCCGCGACGACGATCTGCTCCTCGACGTGCGCGTAGTATTCCGCATCGACCAGCGTCGATTGATCGTAGGCCAGCGCTTGCACCAGCGGCGAAGCATGATCGTACTCGCCGCGCCGCACGCCGAAGATCGGCCCGGAAGAATGTGAATGCGACGCGCAGATGAGAATGGCTTCCGCGGGAATGCCTGTTCGCTGGGCGATCTCCTTGCGCGCCTCCAGGACCATTTCGCGATGAACGGCCAGGCCGTCGATCCCTATAACCGCGACGCGACGCCGGCCGTCGTCCAGCACGGCCGCGCGCACCTTGCAGGGATCGTGGAAGCTGCGGTGATACGACTTCCCATACCCGCCCGGCTGCTCCATGCCGATCCTGGGCGTGATGTCAGCCTCGGCAAAGCCGGCTTTCATCAAGCTTGGCGTCTCCGCGGCCAGCGGACTTACCATGGCCAGCAGCGCCACGGAACCAAAGAACGCGAAGCCCACGATCCCGCATCGCTTGGCGTGCATGGCGAGAGTTCTCCCGATTTCAGGGGCCGCCGGAGTGCAATCTTCTTATAACAGCCTGGTCCGCCCCGGTCAAGGGTTTCCGCAGGACGGTAGTGGAACCGCGAAGAAATAAGGTGACCAATTAGGGTGGCACGCCCTGAGGAACGAAGGGCGTGGCGAGCCGGAAGACCACGCCCTTCGCTGCGCTCAGGGACGTGCCACCCTCGCTGGAATTTGCTCACGCCATTCTTTCACGGATCCTGTGTTTCCGCACGACCTTGTTGCTTCCGGCTGGCAGGGCTGCTAAAATCCGTCTGCTTGCAACTCGGAAAGGGTGACCGATGGCTGACAAAAGACCGAGACTGAGCGAAGACGCGCTTGCGGTTTGGATCGGACTGGCGATTTTTGCGATGTCCTTGAGCCTGTTGGCGGGGCGCGATCTGCTGGGATGGGGCGTGAAGACACAGGTATGGTTGCAACTGTCCGCCGCGCTGGCGCCCGTATCCAAAGCGTACGGCCATTGCCCGGGTCTTCTGTCGCTGCTGGCAACCTACTTCTTTCTGCTCGTCGTAACCACCCTTGGTGCGGCGGCGCTCCGCGTCAGAATCGGCCCATTCGCACGGGGCTTCACGGTCATATTCTGGATCAGTTATCTGTGTTGGATCGCCGGGAGCTATGCGTACATTGCCGCAACGCCGGACAAGCGGCAAAGTCTCGGACTGTCCTGGTCTTTGAACCTCACGTCCGAGGCAGGGTTCATTATCGCCTTGATCGCGGGACTGATCGTCGGGAACTTCCTGCCCTGGCTGTCGGAAAGGATCAAAGCGGCCATTCGGCCCGAATGGTACATCAAGACGGCCATCGTAATCCTTGGTGGACTGCTGGGCGTAGCCGCGGCAAAACAGTTGGGGCTGACCAGGGCCGTGATGTTCCGCGGGTTGTGCGCCATCGTCGAGGCGTACCTGATCTACTGGGCCCTGGTATACTTCGTGGCCCGGAAATTCTTCGGGTTCAGCCGGGAATGGGCCGCGCCGCTGGCCTCCGGCATCTCGATCTGCGGGGTCTCGGCGGCCATTGCGACGGGCGCGGCCATCCGGGCTCGACCCATCGTACCGATTATGGTCTCGTCCCTGGTGGTGATCTTTGCCGTGGTCGAATTGCTTATCCTTCCTTTCGCCGCACAGCATTTCCTGTATCGCCAACCGATGGTCGCCGGCGCATGGATGGGCCTGGCCGTGAAGACCGACGGCGCAGCGGTGGCCGCCGGCGCCATCACCGATTCCTTGATTCGCGCCAAAGCCCAAGCGCTGGACGGCGTATCCTATCAGCCAGACTGGATCCTGAACGTCGCCACGACCGTGAAGGTCTTCATCGACGTGTTCATCGGCGTCTGGGCCTTCGTCCTGGCAACCATCTGGAGCGCCAGGATCGAGGTCCGGCCGGGCGAGCGAGTGCGCATGGCCGAAATCTGGGAACGCTTGCCCAAGTTCGTGGTCGGCTACATGATTACCTTCTTGACGATCCTGGCGATCGTCCTGATCCGGCCCGACGTGACGGAAAAAGCCAAGGCCGCCATGGACGAAGCCAACGTCTTTCGCAGCATCTTCTTCGTCATGACCTTCTTCTCCATCGGCGTAGTGTCCAACTTCAGAAAGCTGTGGGAAGAGGGTATCGGAAAGTTGGCCGCGGTTTATCTCGTCTGCCTGTTCGGGTTCATTATCTGGATCGGCCTGGCCATCTCTTGGATCTTCTTTCACGGCGTGCATCCGCCGATTACGGGAGGCTGACATGTCTGACCAACCCAAGCTTGCCGACGAGCTCAGGAAAATGGAGCATGAGCCGCTGCTCGCCGTGGAGAAGAAGCTCATCGCTTGGAGCATCGGCCTGGGCATCGTATTGCTCGGCCTCCTGGTGTGGGACCTTGCATGATCTTGGGAGGGAAAAAGGGGACAGGCACCATTTGCCGGAACGGCCCGGAGGGTGCTTCGCACAAATGGTGCCTGTCCCCTTTTTCCCAGAATCCCGCAAGGTCATTTAGGGGCCGCAGAATCAATAAATGTACTCATCTCGCTCCGCGAGATGAAAGCCCATCTCGCGGAGCGAGATGAATACATTGGCGAACACGACATTTATTGATTCGCGGGCCCTAATTCGCCCCGATGCAGTAAAGGTATTGTTCGCCGCGGATGTAGATGCGATTGCCGTCGGCGACGGGGGGGCCGTTGGCGATGGTCTCCTGCGGCGGGATGGGCCAGTCGCGCTTAAGCATGGTCTCGATGCGGTTCATGGCCACTTTCCGGAACCGCGGGCCCGGCTGGAACACCAGGCACGAGCCCTGGTTGTCCATGACGGCGATGTGCCGGCCGATGAGCGTGGGGCTGGCCGCCACGCCGATGTGGTTGTAGCTGTGCAGCTCGTCGAAGCCGGTCTCCTGGCGATACAGGGTCTTGCCCGTCTTCAGGTCGGCGCAATACAGGGTGCCGTACTCGTCGATGAGGTAGCCCAGGCCCTGCCACACCAGGGGCGAGGCGGGGCTGGAGCGGTCGAGCCACTCGCCGTTGGGGCGGCGGTGCACGCTGTCGATTTCCATGCGGCGGCACTTGGCCTGCCATGCGTCGCCTTGGCAGCCGGTGAAGTCGGCCAGGCGCAGATCGCTGACGCCGAGGATCAGCATGTAGAGCGTGTTGTCGAGGAATAGCGGGGCGCCCCAGCCGCCTCCCTTGTCCGGATTGGTCCACAGGCGTTTGCCGTCGGAGGCGCGGAACACCGTGCCGCCCTGGAGGGTCAGGGCCTCGGTTGTGCCGACGCGCATGGGGATGATCGAGGCTATGCAGCCGGCCTCCGGATCGGCCCACGACTCCTGGCCGGTGGCCGGGTCCAGGGCATGCAGGCCGCCGAAGACGCACAGCAGCCGCCCACCGGCTAGGGCCGGCGAGCAGGTATACCCCACCTCCTTGGCCTGAAGGCGGCGGATCCACTGCCGCTTGCCGTCCAGGTCGTAGCAGGCCACGACGCCATAGCCGAAGAAGGCATACACGTGCCGGCCGTCGCTGGTGGGGGTCGTGGTGAAGCCGATGATGCCGAAGTGCGAGGCGAAGTGCCCGTCCCACTTGAGCTTGTACTTCTTCTTGTCGGCGCGGGCCAGCAGCTCGTTGATCTTCCGCCGGAGCTCGAGGCCCTTCTCGTACTCGCCGCTCTCGCGGAGTTCCGCCAGGAGCGGCTCGATCTGTTCCTTGAGGCCGGGGTGGACGGCCCGCTCGGCCTCGGGCATCGCGTCGTACAGGGTGTTCAGACGCCGCCAGAGGATCTTGCCCGTGGCCTTGTCCAGGCATATCAGCTCGTCGGGCTCGGCGGGGGTGAAGATCCGCCGGCCGACCACCAGCGGGCAGGCGTTGCTGCGCTCGGGGAGCCTGGTCATCCAGGCGATGTTCTTCTCGCGGTAGGCGGCGGGGTCGGGATCGTAGAGCCGCGCGGCGAACTGCGTCTGGCCCCAGGTGTTCGGGGGCGAGCTCGATAGCTTCAGCAGCAGGCGGTTCCAGCCCCGCTGCAAGGGCAACTCGAACTTGGGCGACTTGCCGTGCACCAGCTCCTGCTTCTGGCGGCTGATGCCGACGTAGCTGCCCAGGGCCTCGCCGCGGTCCGGGTTGTCGTAGACCACCGCGCCGTTAAGGCGGACCTTCAGCCCGTGGGCGTGGTCTACGACCATGACCGCTGTGCCTTCCCGCTCCGCGTACAGGTTTGTGAAGGCATAGACCGTCGTGTTGGGCTTGAAGCCTAAGATCTCGCCGGGATCGAGCCAGTCCAGCGCGGTGGTGCCCCACAGTTCGTAGTTGGGCTTCTTCTTGATCTCGGCGCGCCGCCAGACCAGCTCGCCCGCCTTGTCGCCGGCCGCGGGCGCCAGTTGGGCTTCGCCGGGGATCTGCTCCTGGGCCAGGCCCTTGGCCGAGTCCGCAACGGCGAAGGGGCCGATGAGCAGCCAGTCGCGCAGGAGGCCCTTCTCGACGGGCTGGCCGCTATTGGCCGCGTCGGCCGGCTTGGCCGCCTGGCACGTCATGCCGGCCAGCACGCCGCTTGCGGTTCGCCCCCACTCGACGGGCGGATCGGCCTCCGGATAGAGCCCGGTCCAGTTGCCGCGCCAGCCGAAGGTCCCGGCCTGCGTAGCGTCATCGTCTGCCTGGCACACCGCCGCCAGCAACAATGCCGCCAGCAACAATGCCGCCACCAAGAGTGCCGCCAGTCCGCCGGCCGTCAGCTTCATGTATCTCATGGGCATGTCCTCTCTGGGGAAATCGCTGTCGGCGCCGCTCGCGTTGGGCGCCGCGTCAGAACAAGTTGATCAGTTTGGGTGGCACGTCCCTGAGCGCAGCGAAGGGCGTGGCGGGCCTGGAAAGCACGCCCTTCGCTGCGCTCAGGGACGTGCCACCCTCTGCCAGCCGAACATCAGCCTACCATCGCTTCAATGCAAAGACCAACAATAATCATACTCGCTCTTGGCTCTGGCAACGGCGCATGCCTGTGGTTATGCTGTTACATAACCAAACAGGAGGATGTCATGCGCTGCTTGCGACCGTTCTCGGTGGTTGTTCTGCTGGTGCTCCTCTTCGCGGCGCGCAGCGCCCAGGCGGTGGAGGGCAATGTGGGCGATCCGCAGCTCATGACCGACCACCCCTTCTGGCAAGGCGAACTGTCCTGTTCCAGCTTCGAGCGGCTGGCGAAGACCCAGTCCCAGCTCTATGCCCGCGTCACCGGACGCAAGACCGACAACGACGAGGACAAGGCCCTGGCGAGCTGGTTCTGGCGGAACACGCATTACTTTCACTGCTCGCTCCTGCCCGAGCCGGACATCTTCGGGCAGAAGGAGAACGAGGTCGTCCGCGATTACTGGAGCGGGCTGTTCTCCTACGGCCATTCGATGTGCCAGGAGACCCATTACCAGTACACCGCCGAGATGGAATACCTCTTGGGCCACGGCCGCGCGCGGGCCACGGCCGTCGAGGGCCACACCTCGCTGGAGGTTTGGCTGACCGGCGGCGCCTACGGCCAGGGGAAGTGGGTCCTGCTGGACAGCGACATCACCACCGTCTGCTTCGACAAGCAACAGCGGGCGATGATGAACATCGAGGAGCTCACCCACGCAGACCGCAAGGCGTACCTGACCAACCGCACCGCCAAGGAAAACCGCGGCTGGCTGCCGGAGCTTTATCCCGGCGACGGGGCGGGGACGTACAAGTCGATCGGCTTCTACGCGCTGCTGTGCGGCTATGCGGGGGCGGGGCCGGTGGTCAATCTGCGGCCGGGCGAGACGCTCCGCCGCTTCCCGCGCCCCGGGCTGGGCGAAGGTCCCCGCGGACCGATGGTCTACTGGGGCATCTCCCCCGACGGCATGGAGGGTCCCAACCGGCACATCACCTACCTCAACGATCCGGAGCACTGCTTCAACGCCGCCGTGCGGCCGCGGTCCGAGGGCGACCCGGACCGCCGGGCCCGCTTCGGCAATGCCGTCTTCACCTACCGCCCCGATTTCCAAAGCGGCGCCTACAAGGCCGGCGCGGCCGCCGAGGACCAGAAGTCGGTCACCTTCGAGCATTGCTCGCCGTACATAATCGCCGCCAAACCGGTGAACAAGAATTGCCTGCGGCCAGGCGGCACGCTGGGCCTGGTCCTGCACGGCAAGGCCCGCTGCCGGGTGTGCCTCTCCACCGACCACATGCAGACCTTCTCCGCCCCGACGGACTTCAGCGACGGCCTGGACCTGACCGACATGGTCAAGGGGCATTATCAATACTGGCTGAAGTTCCTGGCTCCAGCGGCCAGCCTGGCCCCCAACGACATCACCATCACCACCCGCTGCATGGCCAGCGGCTACGTCATGCCGCAACTGAAGCCCAACGGCACGCAGGTGACGTTCAACGCTTCGGGCCTGGCGGCGACGACCATCGGCCCGCAGGCCAAGGCCATCCGCAAGAATCTCGAGGCCGGCGGGCTGGATCAGCCGTCTCTCACCGCAAGACTGCGGACCCCGCACGGCGAGAAGATCCAGAGCGTGTGTTGGGCCGTCCGCAGCCCGAGCGGCGCGCCGCCCAGGCCGGAGCTGGCCTTCAAGGCCGAGTATTCCACCGACGGCCAGCAGTGGAAGCTCCTCCGGGACGACTGGCGGATCGTTTCACCCGTGCCCTACCAGGCCCCGGACACCTGGTCCCAATCGTTCTTCTACGGCAGCCGAGACATCGCCGCCGACGCGGCCGGCGAAGCCCGGATCCGCATCAGCAACAACCTGGGCAAACACTACCAGATGGGCCAGTTCTCCTTGATCTACCTGACGCCCAACACGGCCAGAACCAAGGTCACCTACTGCTGGGACGAGGCCGGCCAGGAGAAGACCGCCGCCCATGTCTATGCGGCCGGCGCGAAGATGGACACCTCCTGGACGATCGATACCGGCCAGGAGCCGAAAATGACGTGGGTCGAGATGACGCCCGTCCCATAATGCGCCGAGTCAAAATAACTTGATCAGTTTGGGTGGCACGTCCCTGAGCGTAGCGAAGGGCGTGGTTTCCAGCCCCGCCACGCCCTTCGCTACGCTCAGGGACGTGCCACCCTCCGGTCCGGTGAAAAATGACCAATGACCAAGCACCAATGACTAAGAAACTCCCGGCGATCGGTCAATCGGTTGTCGTTGGCCATTAGTCATTGGGATTTGGTCATTTACACATTTTTCGTCGCGGCGCTTGACATGCCCCGGCCGCGTACTTAGTCTGAAGCAAGTCCTGCCTGCTACAATCTCCCAACCTCAATTCCCAAGACAGTCCCGGCCGAGCGCCCGGTATGCGTCGAGGGCCCTCCAGAGAGGAGTTTCCATGGCAAACCAGCAATCGCGAGTAAATCGGCGTTTGTTTCTGAAAGGGGCGGCAGCGGTAGCGGCCCCGCTGGTCATCCCGGCCTCGGCCTTCGGCGCCGAAGGGCGTCCGGCCCCCAGCAATCGGATCACGATGGGCTTCGTGGGCGTGGGCGGCCAGGGCAGCGGCGACATGGGCGGATTCATGGGTTTCCCGGAAGTCCAGAACGTCGCCGTGTGCGACGTCGATTCGCGTGCCCGGCTGCGTGCCAAGCAATCGGCCGAGCAGCGTTACGCCCAGGACAAGGCCAGCGGCGTGTACAAGGGCTGCACCGACTACAACGATTTCCGCGATCTGTGCGCGCGGCCCGACATCGACGCCGTCTTCTGCGCCACGCCCGATCACTGGCATGCCTTGGTGACCTGCGAGGCGATGCGCAACGGCAAGGACGTGTATTGCGAGAAACCGGAAACGCTGACCATCCGCGAAGGGCGGATCATGGTCGAGACGGCCCGCCGCTACGGCCGCGTGTTCTCCGGCGGCAGCCAGCGGGTGTGGGAAGACTACAACTGGTACCATCGCATGATGTGGTCGGGCACGGTGGGCGAGCTTCAGGAGGTCTGGGTGGACATCGGCGGCCCCTCGGGCGAGATGCTCTGCCCGGCCGAGCCCGTGCCCGAAGGCATGGACTGGGACATGTGGCTGGGGCCGGCCCCCTGGCGACCGTACAACAAGGCCTATCATCCCTTCAATTGGCGGGGCTGCCGCGACTTCTCCGGCGGCGGTATGACCGACTGGGGCGCCCATCACATCGGCGGCGCGCTCTACGCCAGCCAGTTGTACAATAAGAGCCTGCCCGTCGAGGTCGTTCCGCCCGACGGCAAGCAAGGCCTGACGTTCAAGTACGCCAGCGGCGTGCAGATGCACCTGGGCGGGGCCTGGGGCGGCGGCCCCCTGGCCTTCAAAGGCACGCTGGGCGAAGTGCCCGACCGGCGCAAGCCGCGCACCGCGCCCCCCGCCATCAATATCCCCAACTACAAGGGGCAGGGCGGCATCTTCGGCGACTTCCTGCATTGCGTCAAGACCCGCGAGCGGCCCTTCCGCGACATCGAGATTGCCCACCGCACCGTAGCCACCTGCCACCTGGCGAACATCGTCTTCTGGACCGGCCGCGGCCTGAAGTTCGACCCCGTTAAAGAACAGGTCGTGGGCGACGAAGCAACCAACCGCTGGATCGACCGGCCGAGGCGCGCCCCCTGGGTACTATAGACTGCCGGCGGTCGGCAGTGAGCCCGGCCTTTCCACAATATTACGGTCCGTAGTATTTCAAACCGTGCGAAGAATAACGTCATTCGAGACTCTCATTGTGAAAGGATATTCGTATGAAGCTCTATCACGTCGCGCTCGTGGCCGCCGGAATCCTCCTGGCAAGCACTGCGCTCAAAGCGGCTGAGACACCCAATATCGGCGAGATGACCCAGGAGCTCAGCGGCGAGCGACCCCAGACGCCGCGAACCACCGCCCAGCTCGATGCGGCCTATACCATGGTGCTGACGCCGCTGCTGGCCGACCTGGGCAGCGACGACGCGGGCCGCCGGGCGGGCGCCCAGTCGGTCGTCGAGCGGATCGCCTTCTACGCCGGCCGCCCGGGCGCAGAGGCTAATCGGGCCGCCTGCTCGAAGGCCATTGCCGCGGTGCTCGGGCCCCGCGTCGGGCCGCTGGCCGGCGCCTGGCTGATCAGGCAGCTCGAGCGGATCGGCCGTGACGAGGCGGTTCCCAAGTTGTCCGCCATGCTGGCCGACGGCGACGCCACCGTGCGTGAATCGGCCCGGCGGGCCCTGCAAAAGAATCCCGCCCAGCAGGCCAATGCGGCCCTGCAAGAGGCCCTCGGATCGGCCGACACCGCGTGGCGCGTGGCACTGCTCAACGCCTTGGGGCAGCGCCACGATCCGTCGAACTTGAGCCTCCTAGTGCAGGCGGCCGCTGCCGACGACGACAACGTCCGCATGGCCGCCCTGGTGGGGCTGGCCAAAGGGGGCGATAAATCGGCCGCCGCGACGATCGCCTCGGCCATGGCCAAGGGCTCCCCGCGAGCCAAGCGTCTGGCCGCCGACTGCTACCTGCGTCTGGCCGGCGCGCTGGCTGCCGCCGGCGACAAGGCCGCCGCGCTAGAGCTTTACAAGACCATGCTCGCCCGCGAAGGCCATCTAAAGTGCGCCGCACTGATCGGCGTCGGCCGCTGCGGAAGCCCGAGCGACCTGCCCACGCTGTTGGAGGCCCTGGCCGACCAGGACATCCGGGTCCGCGGCGCGTGCGTCGAGGCACTGGGCCTGTTCCAGGGCGAGGAGGCGACGGCGGCCCTGGTTGCCAAGATGGATACGCCCCGCGCGGAAACGAAGCTGGCCGTGCTGCAGGCCCTCGCCCGCCGCGCCGCGAAGAGCACCATGCCCGTGTTCATGGCCGCCGCGCAGGACGCCGACGAGGCGGTGCGAGTCGCGGCGATTGCCGGGCTGGGCACGGTTGGCAACGCCGGCGCGGCCCCGCTGCTGTTGAAGGCCGCCGCCACGTCGGGCAAGGCCCAGGAAGCGGCCCGGCAAAGCCTCCAGGCACTGCCCGGCGCCGACGTCGATAGCGCGATCCTGGGCGCGATCGGCGAGCGGGACGCGAAGATCCGCGTCGAGACGATCCGTGCCCTGGCGGCCCGCCACGTCGTGGCCGCGACCCAGTCGCTGCTCAAGGCGGCCGAGGACTCCGAGGCCAACGTGCGGCAGGAATCCCTCAGGGCCCTGGGCGTCGTGGCGCCCAGCGATGCCCTGGCCCCGCTGGCCGCGGTGCTCGTGCGGGCCGCCGACGACGCAGCCCGCGCCGAAGCGGCCAACGCGCTGGTGAACATCGCCACGCGCGATTCGGACATCGAAGGCCGCTCCGAGCCGCTGCTCTCGGCGATGGCCTCTGCCCATGGCGGGGCGAAATTCTCGCTCCTCAGCGTGCTGGGGCGGATCGGCGGGAAGAAATCACTGGAGGGCGTGCGGGCCGCCGTCGCCGAGCAGGACGAGAAGGTTAAGGACGCGGCCCTCCGCGCCATGACCGAGTGGCCTGACGCCCTGGCGGCCGACGACCTGCTGGCCCTGGCCAAGACCTCCGCCGGCGAGACCCAGCGGGTGCTCGCCACGCGGGGCTACATCCGCGTGTGCGCCATTCGCAGCACCCGGCCCGACGCCGAGTCGGCCAAGCTGCTGGTCGTGGGCTTGCAGCTTGCCCAGCGGCCCGACGAGAAGTGGCAGGCCCTGGGTGCGCTGGGCGAAGTCCGCGACATCCTGGCCCTCCAGGCGGTGGTGCCGTGCATGGGCGACAAGGCCCTGCGCGAAGAGGCCGCCATGGCCGCCGTCCGCATCGGCCGCGATATCTGGAATAATCATCCCCAGGCCGTGAAAGACGCCATGCAGAAGGTGATCGAGGTCTCCAAGAACGACGGCCTCAAGCGGGACGCCAAAGAGGCCCTGGACCACGCCGAACAAAAACTGAAGGAAGCGAAGCCCAAGTAGCAACGGGAAATGGGAAGTAGCAGGCACACTCCGTGTGCCGTCCGCCCTACGTCCTTCCGCTTCAGCGGACGGCACACGGAGTGTGCCTGCTACATTATCAAAATGAAAACCAGAGAAGCGATTTGGAGCGGGGTCAAGGCAGACCCGGTCTGCGATGTACTGATTCTGGGCGGTGGTGTCAACGGGGCCGGTCTCTTGCGCGAGCTGGCCCTGCAGGGCGTGCGCTGCATTCTGGTGGACAAGGACGATTACGCGGCGGGCGCCAGCTCGAAATCCTCGCGCATGATCCACGGCGGCCTGCGCTATCTGGAGAACGCAGAGTTCAAACTGGTAAGCGAGGCGGTGCATGAACGCAATCGGCTGCTCATGTATGCGCCGCACTACGTGGCCCCGTTGCGGACCACCATTCCTATCACCTCCTGGTTCGCCGGCCTGGTGAAATCGCCGTTGGTCTTTTTCGGGTTGCCGGTAACGCCCGGCGGACGGGGCGCCATCGTCGTCAAACTCGGTCTGTGTTTCTACGATCTCTTGACGGGCAAGAACCGCCAGACGCCGCGGCACTTCTTTCTCTCCAAGGCCCGGTCCTTGGCGGAGATTCCGGGCCTCAAGAGCGGGATCGTTTGCACGGCCACGTACTGGGACGCCTGGATCAGCCAGCCCGAGCGGTTGTGCGTCGACATGGCCCGCGAGGCCTGCCGCGTGATGCCGGCCTGTGCCGCGCTGAACTACGTGACGGCGGAAAAGGCGGATCGCGACCACGTTCTGCTGCGCGACGCGGCCAGCGGCCAGACGCTGACCGTCCGTCCCACGGTGGTCGTGAATGCTACGGGGGCCTGGGTCGATTTCGCCAACGCGACTTTGGGTGTCGAGACGCATTTCATGGGCGGCACTAAAGGCTCGCACCTGGTGATCGACAATCAGGCGCTGTACGACGCGCTGGGAGACCGCATGGTCTACTACGAGCACGCCGACGGCCGCATCTGCATCACCTTTCGCTTCATGGACAAGGTGATCATGGGCTCGACCGATATCCGGGTTGCGAACCCCGACGACGCCGTGTGCGACGACGCGGAGCGCGACTACATGATGACGACCCTCAAAGGCGTCTTCCCCGACTTGAAGTTGTCGCCCGCCGACGTGGTGCACGTGTTCTGCGGGGTGCGCCCGCTGCCGGCCTCCGGCTTGGACTACACCAGCCGCGTGCCGCGCGCCCACCAGGTGGCGCTTTCGGAATCGGACGCCGCGCGCGGCTTCCCGATCTACAGCATGATCGGCGGCAAGCTGACGACCTTCCGGGCGTTTGCCCAGCAGGTGGCCGACACGCTGTTGGCCCGGCTCGGCAAGTGCCGCGTGCTGTCCACGCGCGAAAGGCTCTATCCCGGGGCGGAAGGCTATCCCGCGGGCGAGGCGGAGAAGCGGCAGTGGATCGCGCGCGTGGCTGCCTCTAGCGGGCTTACGGCGGAGCGTGTCGCCGCGCTTCTAGAGCGCTACGGGACGGAGGCCGAACGTTTGGCCCAGCGGCGGGAACCCCCATGGCGCACGCCCCTTGCGGCGCTGCCCGATTACACCGTGGGCGAAATCCGCATGATCGTCGAGTGCGAGCAGGTGCTGCACCTGTCGGACCTGGTGCGGCGCCGCAGCGTGATTACCCTCTTGGGCCGGGCCAGCCCGCCCGCCCTGGCCGAGTTGGCCCCGATCGTCGGTGACGTGCTGGGATGGGATGCGGAGCGCCGTAAACAGGAAGTCGCCTCGGCGCTTCGCGAGGCCCAGGGAAGGAAGTAAAAGCAACAACGTAATCGTTCGCGGCATAAAAGGTAGCAGGCACACTCCGTGTGCCGTCCGCTGAAGCGGAATAAGGTCTGGCGGACGGCACACGGAGTGTGCCTGCTACTTTGGAGCGGCCCGTGAACGGTTAAGGAACGGCGAACATGGCTGAAATGACCTCGGCAGAGCGGGTGATGACGGTGCTGCGCCGCGGCGAGCCGGACCGCATCCCGCATTTCGAGTGGATCATCGACAAGAAAGTCAGGCACGCGCTGTGCCCCGGCGCGTCGACGGAGGAGTTCACGGTCCGGATGGGGCTGGACGCCATGCTGACCGCCCCGGATTTCAAGGCCGAGCAGATCGCGCCCAACCGCTTTAAGAACGAATGGGGGATCGTGGTCGAGAAGGGCGAGGAACAGCACTCGACGGTGGTGCAGGCCGCGATCCGGTCAATGGCCGATTTTGAAAAGTACCAGCCGCCGGACGCCTTTGCGCCTTATCGCTTCGATAGCCTGAAGAAACTGGTCGCGCGCTACAAAGGCCAGTACGCCATCGGCGTGCACCTGAACGACGTGTTGTCGATCCCCCGCAACCTGATGGGGTTCCAAGAGTTGATGATGGCCTTCTGCCTACAGCCGGGGCTGGTGGCGAAACTGGTGGAGATGTCGGTGGATCTGAACGTCCAATTGGCCGGCGAGGCCGCGCGGTACGGTGCGGATTTCGTCTTCACCGGCGACGATTATTCCTCCGGACAGGCGCCCTTCATAGCGCCCGACACCTTCCGCGAGCTGCTGTATCCGGGGCTGAAACGCGTGGTCAAAGGCTTCCACGACCACGGACTGCCCGCGATCAAACACACCGACGGCAACATCATGCCGCTGGTGGACATGATCGTCGATGCGGGATTCGAATGTCTGGACCCCATCGATCCGCTGGGCCGCATGGACATGGCACTGATGAAGCGGAGCTACGGCCACCTGGTCGCGCTGAAGGGCAACGTGAACTGCGCCACGACGCTTGTCGGCGGATCGGCCGGCGAGGTGGTGCGGGAGACGCTGGGCGTGATCCGGGCGGCGGCCGAAGGCGGCGGACTGATCGTCTCCTCCAGCAACAGCATTCACGCCTCCGTTGCGCCGCTGAACTATCTGGCCATGCTCAGCACCATCAGGGCCTACGGCCGCTATCCCATCAAGCTCGATTTCGACGCTTTGGGCGCGGGGGAGGCGTTTTCCTGAGCCACTTGTATCCGGCACACTCCGTGTGCCGTTGGTAAAATGCGGCACACGGAGTGTGCCGGATACATTCGGAGGTCGTATGGGTTATCTACTGGGCATCGACGTCGGTTCGACCAATCTGAAGGCGGTGCTGTTCGATACCGACGGCCGACTGGCCGCGAAGTCGGAGACGCCGACCGAGTGCTGCCATCCCGATCCGGCGCACGCGGAGTGGGCCGTGTGGCAGCCCGAGCAGATCTGGTCGGGCATCGCCCGGTCGGTTCGCGCCGTGGCGGCCGCCGTCGCCGGCGAGATTCTGGGTGTGGCCGTGACCGGCATGGGCATGGACGGCCTGCCGATCGACAAGGCCGGCAACTGGCTCTACCCCTTCATCAGTTGGCACTGCCCGCGGACGGCGCCGCAGCAGGCCTGGTGGCTCGAGCACGTCGGTGCCGACGAACAGTTCGCGCGGGGCGGCAACCAGATCTGGACCTTCAATACGGCGCTGCGGCTGCTGTGGATGCGGGAGCACGAGCCGGCCATCCTCGACAAGACCCGCAAGTGGCTGCTGATCGAAGACTTCGTCAACTTCATGCTGTGCGGCGAAACGGCCACGGATTACAGCATGGCCTCGACCACGCTGCTGTTCGACCAGCGGACGCGCTCCTGGAACGACGACTTCCTGCAGCGGGCCGGAATCGACCGCGCCTTGCTCTGCGATCCGCTGCCGGCCGGCACGCTGCTCGGCCGGGTGCATGCGGCGGCGGCCGAGGCCACGGGGCTCAAGAAGGGGACGCCCGTTGTCTTGGGCGGGCACGACTACTGCTGCGGCTGCCTGCCGACGGGGGCCTTCGAGCCGGGCGTGCTGCTGGACGTGCTCGGGACGTGGGAGATGGTGGTCTCCGCGCTGCGCCAGCCGGTGCTGACGCCCGAGGTGCAGCAAATGGGCGTACTGGTAGACTCGCACGTGGCGCGGGATCGCTACACCGCGATGGGCGCCACGGTGGCCGCGGACATGCTGGAGTGGTTCAAGCGGGAGATCGGCCCTCCGGCCGCGGGCGGCGCGGAGGGCGACTCGGAGTGGGCCCGCCTGGTGGCTCTCGCCGCGCAATCGCCGATTGGAAGCAACGGCGTCTTCTTCCTGCCGCACATGTCGGGCAGTTTCTGCCCGGTGTTGGATCCGGCCTCGTGCGGCGCGTTTGTCGGGCTGCGCAACATCGCGGGGCGAGGCGACCTGTTCCGGGCGGTCATCGAGGGCCTGAACTATCAGTTCCTGGAAATCATCCGGGCCTTCGAGCGCGGACTGGGCGCAAACAGTGACCGGATCGCGGCCATCGGCGGGCCGACCAAGAACCGGCTTTGGATGCAGGGCAAGGCCGACGTGACCGGCATCGTGGTGGAGATCCCCGACGTGGAGGAGGCGGTTCCCTTGGGCGCAGCCCTTCTCGCCGGAATTGGCACCGGCGTATTTCGCGATGAGCAGGACGCCTTTCGCCGGGTCTACCGGACGGGTACGACTTACGTTCCCGATGCGCAGGCGCAGGCCCGCTATCGTGAACTGTATTCGCAGTACGAGTCGCTCTATCCCGCGCTTAAGACCTTTGCTCGCGGGGGAATCTGCCCCGATCCGAAAGGGGCCACACCGTGAACGCCTTTGAGAAGGCAACCGTTCACGGGCCGCCCCAAAGTAGCAGGCACACTCCGTGTGCCGTCCGCTGAGGCGGACAACGCCTTTGAGAAGGCAACCGTTCACGGGCCGCCCCAAAGTAGCAGGCACACTCCGTGTGCCGTCCGTTGAGGCGGACAAAGCATGACGGACGGCACACGGAGTGTGCCTGCTACCTTCCATGCCTCAACGGTTACAGCCCACGCAGCCCTTCGCCCCTCACCGCCCGCGCGCCGCGTAGACCTCGAACTGGCCGAGCCCGGCACTGACGGTTCCAGGGCTGACCTTGTCGATAGTCAGCTTCATCCAAGTCACCATTTTGGGCGGGAAGGCGATCACCGTCCCGGCCTGGCCGTCGTTCTGCAGCCGGCCCACGGGCAGGGTGCTGCCGTCGCTAAAACGAAGCGTGGCCCAGAGCACCTGGTCCCGCAGGTTGAGCTTGTCGTAAAGCCGGACTTGGCCGATGGTCTTCGGCGCCGTCCAGTCGAGCCTGATCCACTCGTCCTTAGCGCCCGTCGCCGACCACTGTCTGGCCTCGTCCAGCGCGCAGCCGCTCGTGGCCCCGGCGGGCTGGCCCGACGAGGCAGTGGCGGTCGCCTCAGGGGCAATGTTGAGGCCCTCGTCGCAGGTCGGCTCGCGCGAGACGGCCAGGTAGTCGATCATCAGTCCGGCGCCGCAGTCGCCCTGGTCTTGGCGGATCTCGAAGGTATTGGAGCCACTGTTCAAGAAGTAGATGTCGCTGCGGTCCGTCCAGTTGAGCCCCGGCGAGCAGTCGCTGCCGTTCTCCGAGAACTTCACGCGCCGCGCCTTCCGGCCGTTGACGTAGATGCTCATCACGTTGCCGTTGACCTTGGGCGACGTGTATCTGATGCGCACGATGTGCCAGCCGGCGCCGTGGACGTTGTCGAGAGCGAAGACCGCCCGGTCGCCGGGCTTTGCGAAGTTCTCGATGTAACCGGTCCCCGAGCAGCCCGGATAGCCCGAGGCGCTCCGCGGGCCGGTCAGTCCGGCGGCCTCGGCCTCGTAGACGTCGACCGCGCCGCTGGACAGGTACAGCGGCATGTACAGGAAGCCATAGTACCACAGGTCGCCCTTGTACTCGCCGCTGAAGTTGTACCACATCTTCCGGCCGTCGCCGGAGGTGAACTTGTTGGCCATCAGCATGTTCCAGCCCGCGCGGCCCCACAGGCCGTAACTCATGGCCTGCTTCCAGGGCCCCCAGGGGTGTGCGGCGCTGTAGATCTCGAAGCGTGCCTTTTCGCTATTCTCCGGGCTCTTGGCCGCCTTGTACATTTGGGCCCCGGTAGCGATGTAGCGCTTCAGGCCGAAGTTGTAGACGACGTTCATGAAGCCCACCTTCGCCCCGGCGAAACCGATCTTGCCGCCATCGGCCGGCTGGCTCGACCAACTGGAGTCGAGCATGCCGTCCAGCGGCGCGCCCTTGTAATACTGGAAGTCGGCCTTGTTCAGCTCGGCGAGCTTCGCCCGCGGCATCCGTGCCAGATACTCGCCGGCCGTGAGGTATACGTACTGGCCGGCACGATCCACCGCCGGAGCGGCGCCGCCCTTGCCGTACTGCACGAAGGTCAGCCAGCTCCAGGGCAGGGCCGGGAACATGACCTTGGCCCCGCCGGGCAGCGGGGCGTTTCGCCGGCCGAGGTGGTCCACCCAGTTGCGCCCGCCGTCGGATGACTTGATGATCGAGGAGTCCAGCGGCGGCCACAGCGCCGGGGTCGGGCTCCAGGCGTGCCGGATCTGATAGATCACGCCGTCCTGCTCGTAGAGCGACGAGGTATAGCCCCGTAGCCCCTCGAAATTGTGGTTGGGGATGGTCGCGCCCCGCGCGCCGGGATTGAGGTTGACCCCGCGGAAGCCGTCGGTCGACTCGTTGGGGTTGCCCTTGAGCATGCACAGGCAATTGCGGAGCATGATGTGCCTGCCGCCGGGGTCCTCGAAGCCCAGCCCGTCGTCGACATTGACGTACAGGGTGTCGTCGCCGGCCCAGGTGCTATACCATGTGTCGCCGGAGGGCGGCGCGCCGAACCCGCCGCCCTTGCCCATGGGCCGGCCGCCGTCGCTCGTGTCGTGGATGTCGCCGAAGGCCGCCGCCGTGATGTCCTCGGCGGCGGGCTCTGCGCCGGTACCCCATGCCGCCAGGGCGGCTGTAAACACTAAGAGAGTACTGTGGATCATTTCATGCTCCGCACGGTGTGAAATGATGCGAATCGCGACAACACGAAAGCGGTCGTACCATTCCTGGCCGCTCACAGTATACACTTTCCTTTTGCTTTCGGAATCACCACCTGCTATGATGATACGCGCCATTCGATCAACTCGGAGCGAAATGCTGACGAGAACCATCACACCGTTCAAGATTCATTGTGGGAGGAACATTTCATGGAGAAAACGGCACAAGACCGCCGGCGATTCTTGGCCGACGCCGGGCTCGCCGCGGCGGCGCTGATGTGTGGCGGGGCAACTGTCGGGTACACAGCGGAGCCGGCCCCCGGGCTCCACGTGGCGATCAACCAGTGGTCGGTCGGCGCCGTCCGCGGGCGCGACAAGCAGAAGGCCAAACTCTCGTTCGATGAGGAGCTTGCCGAGCTGGCTGCCAGCGGGATCAACGGCCTGGAGCCCGGCCTCGGTTCGGCCGGTCAAGTAGCCCCTCTGGCCGCCCAACTTAAGAAGCACGGCCTGGAATTGCGGTCGATCTATACCGGCAGCGATTTGGTCGACCCCGCGAAAGTCGGCAAGGAAGTGGAGCGGGTCGTCGCGCTGGCCAAGAGCGCCAAGGAGGCGGGCACGCGGATCATCGTGACCAATCCCAGTCCGCTTCCGAATCGTCAGGGGAAGAGCGACCAGCAACTGAAGACCCAGGCCGCCGCCCTCGGCACGCTGGGGCACGAGCTGGCAGCCGTCGGCATCACCCTGGCGTACCACAACCACGACGTCGAGCTCCAGTACGCCGCTCGGGAATTCCATCACATGATGCTGGGGACCGACCCCCGCGCGCTGAGCCTGTGTCTGGACGCCCACTGGGTCTACCGCGGCGCCGGCCATTCTCAGGTGGCATTGTTCGACGTCGTCAAGCTCTACGGGCCGCGCATTGCGGAACTGCACTTACGGCAGTCTACGGGCAATGTCTGGAGCGAGACCTTCGGCGACGGAGACATCGACTATCGCGAGCTGGTCGAGAGGCTCGTGGAGGCCGGCGTCCGGCCGCTCGTCGTGCTCGAGCAAGGTCCCGAGGGAACAACGCCACAGACGATGGGCACCGCCGCCGTGCATCAGCGCAGCGCTGGCTACGTCCGGGAAGTGTTCGGGCGTTTGGCCCAGCAGCGCTAGTCCGCAATCACGGCAATGCGATCGGCGACCTCGCTGCGTTCCTGGGTTGATCGCAGGCACACGGGGGTACCGGAGAAGTTAACGAGGAACTACGGCAGGAGCAGTAACATGCAGACACCGCAGCAGAGGACGGGTGCCGGAACGAGGAGGCGGTTGTCGGCCGTAGCGCTAGCGGTTTGCGCCGCCTTTGCAGCATCCGGGCCGCTGGCGGCCGAGGAGAAGGTGCTTCTCCCGGACGGGACGGCGTTTCCGTTCTGGGACGACCGCACGGACTACCGGACGACCTACCACGTTGCCTGCCAGGATCCGCAATCTTCCGACGCGAACCCCGGCACGCGGGAGAAACCCCTGAAAACGATCGGCCGCGCGGCGGAGATCCTGCAGCCCGGCGAGAAAGTCGTCGTCCACGCGGGCGTCTACCGGGAGTGCGTCAGCCCGCGACGCGGCGGCAAGGGGCCCCAGGGCATGATCGCCTACGAGGCCGCCGACGGCGAGCGAGTGGTCGTCACGGGGGCCGACCCCTGGCAGCCTCGCTGCCAGCCGAGTTCCGGCTGGGAACCGCCGCTGAAGACCGCCTGGATGGCCGATCTCCCGGCGGAGACGTTCGCGGGCTACAACCCCTTCTCGGCCAGGAACATCCACGAAGAGTTCGTCATTTACCGCAACCTGGACGACGCTGCCAAGTACCTGCTGCGGCGCGGCCGGGTCTTCGTCGACGGCAAGCCGCTCGAGCAGGTCTTTCGCTACGCCGAGCTTGCCCGCCGGGACGGCGCTTTTTGGGTCGAGGAGCCCGGCCTGCGCATCCACTTCCGGCTTCCCGGAGATGCCGATCCGCGGCGGGCCGGGCTGGAGATCAGCGTGCGGGAACAGGCGTTCGCCCCCCGCGAGCGGGGCCTGGGCTACATCCGCGTCCGCGGTTTTCGCTTCCAGTGCGCGGCCGACGGGGTCCCGGTGCCGCAGCGCGGAATGGTCAGCACCAACCGCGGCCACCATTGGATCCTGGAGAAGAACGAGGTCCGCTGGGCCAATGCCTGCGGCGTCGACGTGGGCAACCAGGACTGGAAGGCGGCCAAGCCGGCGGAGTGCGGCCGCCACATCCTCCGCGGCAACCGGGTGAGCGACTGCGGCGTCTGCGGCATTGCCGGCTGCACCTGCGTCGACCAGACGCTCGTCGAGGACAACCTCGTCCAGCGCATCGGCGGCCTGGACATCGAGCGGATGTGGGAGGTCGCCGGACTGAAGTTCCACACCGCCCACAGCGTGCTCATCCGTCGCAACACGTTCCGCGACCTGCATCGCGCCGCGGGAGTCTGGCTCGACTACTTGAATGTGAACTGCCGCGTGACGGGCAACCTGTTTCACGACATCACTTCGTGCAACGGGGCGTTGTTCGTCGAAGTCAGCCACGCGCCCAACGTCCTGGACCATAATGTCTTCTGGAACATCCGGCCCAGCGCCGGCACAGACTCCGCGGACCCCAAAGATGGCTCGGCGATCTGCGCCGACAGCTCGAACGACACCGTCGTGGCCCACAATTTCTTCGGCAACGTCCGCGGCTTCGCAGCCTGCGTGAACAACCTCCAGGCGGGCCGGATGATCGCGGACGGGCGCATGGGCGACTGCCGCGGGAACCAGGTGCTCAACAACGTTTTCTTCGCCTGTCCCCGGCGGATCTACCTCGGCCGCATGGAAAGCAACCTGTGCGACGGCAACCTGTTCGACGCTGGCGAGAAGGACGGACTGTTCGACGTTCAAGACCCTGCGCCGAATCCCAAGCCGCGTCTGGGCACGTGGCAGGCCAACTGCGGCCAGGACCGGCGGTCGGCGGCGGCGCCGATGGAAGCCGCGTTCAGCGCCGCCGACGGCCGGCTCCGCTATGCGTGCGCAAACGCCGCCGGGATCTGCGTGCCCGTGGCTCGCTTGGGAAAATCAGCGCCGGCCGCGGGCCCCGGCCCCTTCGACGCCGAGCAATGGAAGGCGCTTCGCAAGGGGAAATCGATTCTGTCGCCCTGAACGGGAAGACCGTCGCCAGCGGCCTCCAGGGGACCGAAGCCGTCTTGGATCTTCGCGGGCAGCGGGACGGCCCGATCGTGCTGCGTCTGACGGCTGAAGGCGCCAAGGCCCGTTACGACTTGTCGTACACCGGTGATTCGCTCCCCAAGCAAGAAATGGAGCCTTCCGGCGTGGAAGTCGACTTCTGCCTGCGGCGGAGCAAGTGAGCCGAGGCCATTCGAAGCCGGGCTGTCGATTGTCCCGTAAGCACTTTGCCGGCCGAGTGCTAGCACTGGTGGCATTTGCAGTCCTGGTGGTACTCCTTGTTGGCGTTGTATAAATTGCAGGACTGGGTTATAGTTGCCGCCCGTTGCCGTCAATCCGGCGGCGAACGGTAATGGCCTGTAGTTTGAACGACGCTGCTCCAGCCACTGCCACGAATAATGACAGCATTGCTAGCATTGCACAACAAAGGCAACGGCAAGCCTGCAGCCGTGAAGTCCGGGCAGTCGCCGCTTCCAGCCAGGCCGGGCAGGGCGATCGTGGCCGGTTCCTCGAAAAAAGTGCTGATAGTCACGACGATGGTCCCCTTCACGCGCGGCGGCGATCGGCACATGGTGGATTCGCTGCAGGTCAAGTTCCGTGAGTACGGGCATGAAGTGGACCTGTTCCTCTGGCCGTTCTCGGACGATTGGGCCCAGATCCCCAAGCAGCTCGTCGCCCTTAAGCTGCTCCACATGGAAGACTACGCCGATCGTCTGATCGCCGTCCGCACGCCGAGCTACATCGTGAATCACCCCAACAAGGCGTGCTGGTTCATCCATCACCATCGCGGGGCGTTCGACCTGTGGAACACCCCGATGCAAGGCATACCGGCCACGCCGGAAGGGCTCGCCGTGCGGCGCTTGTTGGCGCGATCGGACAACGAGGGACTGGCGTCGGCGAAGCGGGTCTACGCCAATTCGCGGGTCGTTGCCGACCGCCTGGAAAAGTTCAACCAGATCAAGGCAGGCGTCCTTTACCCGCCTTTGAAAAGCACCCAGGGGTTCTATTGCGACCGCTACGGCGACTACATGCTCTACATAAGCCGCATCGCCTCGATCAAGCGGCAGCACGTCGCCGTAAAGGCCATGCAGCACGTCAAGAGCGGCGTCAAGCTGCTGATTGCCGGCAATCCCGACACCCCGGTGGATCGCGAGCGGATCAAGACCGCCGTGGCGAGCTCCGGGGCCGAGGCCCGGATCACGGTCTTGGACCGCTTTGTCAGCGAGCGGGAGAAACAGGAGCTGCTGGCCCACGCCTTGGGCTGCCTGTACTTCCCCCTGGGCGAGGACTCCTACGGCTACGTCGGGCTGGAGGCGTCCTATTCCGAGAAGGCCATCATTACCACCACGGATGCGGGCGGCGTCCTGGAACTGGTCGAGCACGGCTCGAACGGACTGGTCGTGAGCCCCGACGCGGCGTCGCTGGCCCAGGCCATGGATCAACTCTACGACGACCGGGCCGCCGCCGAGAGGATGGGCAAGGCCGCCCGGCGGCGCGTCGATGAATTGGGTATTTCCTGGGACCACGTCATCGAGGCGCTGCTCAAGTGAAAATCGCCATTGTCACGAACGCGGTTCCTTTCATTTACGGCGGGGCCGAGTTCCACGCCGACGCCTTGAAAGACAGTTTGCTCCATGCGGGGCACGACGTGGAGGTGATCCGAATACCATTTCAATGGGATCCGCCGGAATTGATTCTCCACCAGATTCTGGCAGTGCGGCTGATGCGGCTGGAGAATGTTGACCGCGTCATTGCCATGAAGTTCCCTGCCTACTATATTCAGCATCCCAATAAGATAATCTGGCTGATCCATCAGTTCCGCCAGGCCTATGATCTCTGGGGCACAGAGCACCAGCGCATTCCGGACACCCCCGCCGGAGTGACCGTGCGTCGTGTCATTATCCAGGCGGACAACGCCTTTATTCCCGAGGCACGGAAGATCTTCACCAACAATCCGGTTGTGGCCGAGCGGCTGGAACGGTACAACCAGATTTTGGCCGAGCCTCTTTACCCGCCGCCGCAGGACATCGCGATGTTCCACGAAGGCGGGCAGGGAGACTACTATTTCTGCCCCAGCCGCATCAACCGTAGCAAACGGCAGTCGCTGATGATCGAGGCCATGCGGTACTGCAAGACCGATGCGCGTCTGGTCCTCGTGGGCCCTCCGGATAGCCCCGACGATCTCAATGAGTGCCAATCGCTGATCCACCGCTACGGGCTCAAGGATCGGGTGGAGCTGCGGGGAACGTTCATTCCCCAAGAAGAGAAGGTCCAATTGTTCGCCAACGCGCTGGGATGCATTTTCGTCCCTTCCAACGAGGACCACGGATTGGTCACCCTCGAAGCCTATCAGTCGTGCAAGCCGGTGATCACAACGTCGGATTCCGGCGGAGTGCTGGCCTTTGTCGAGGATAACCGCAGCGGCCGCGTTGTAGCACCTGCCGCGGAGGCGTTGGCGGAGGCTATGGACGACTTGTTCGTGGCGCGCGACAAGGCCCGTTCCATGGGAGCGGCCGGGCTCGAGACCGTGCGGCGATTGAATATCACCTGGGACAACGTTGTCACAAAGTTGACGCAATGAAGCTCGCCTGGTTCACCCCCTTCTGCAAGAACAGCGCCATCGGCAGGGTCGGCAAAGTCGTCGCCGAGGCCCTCGTTAAGGTCTTTGATTGCGAAGTCGACATCTGGACCCACCATCAGGAAGGCCTGCATTCGACCGGGCTGACGGTTCGGCATTTCGATTCTGCCGGCACTTCCACCGAAGACCTCGCCGGCTATGACCACTTGATCTACAACTTTGGCAACTATCTTCCCTTCCATCTGCCGATTCTTGAAGTTGCCCGGCGGAACCCCGGCGTGGCCATTATTCACGACTACTGCATGCATCATTTCTTTGCCGGCTATTACCTGAACCATCTGGGCAGCCGGGCGAAGTACCTGGCTGCGCTCGAGGAACTCTATGGTCCCGGGGTCCGCGACAAGGCGAGTCAGGGCCTTACGGGCGGCAGCCTCTTGCACGAGACCGATGAAGTGGTCGATTACCCGTTTTGGGAGCCGTGTGCCGCCAACGCCAAGGCAGTGGTTGTGCATTCACAATTCGCGGCGGTCCTGGTGCGGGCCAAGAGCCATTTGCCGATGGCCACCCCAATGCTTCCCCACTTCCAATACGGGGAGCTAGATAAGATCATCCCCACGTTGGATCGAGGCCGCCCGGGCGACGACGGGAAGGTCCACCTGCTGACGCTGGGACACGTCAATCCCAACAAGCGCTCGCATGCGGTGCTCGACGTGTTGGGCAGAAACCCCGATCTGAAGAACTCCGTCGTCTTTCACCTCATCGGCCCGCTGACTCATCGGGAATACGCGCAATCACTCCATGATCGGGTTGCCCGCTACGGTCTGGGCTCGACCGTCGAGTTCCTCGGACATCAACCGGACGACGTGCTCTACGAGTATCTGTGCAAGGCCAACATCTGCGTCAATCTGCGGCACCCGGTGCTTGAAACGGGTTCCGCCTCGCTGATCGAGGCCATGTACTTCGGCCTGCCGACGATTGTCAGCGATATCGGGGCCTACCGCGACATGCCCGAATCGAGCCTGGTTCGCATTCCTCTGCAAGACGAAGAAAAGAGCCTGGAGCAGGCGATCCGCAGTCTTGTGACCGATGCCGATCGAAGACGGCAGCTCTCGCAAAATGCCCGCGAGCACGTCCGACGACACTGCACGGCCGAGATCTACGCCCAGAAGTTGCTGGGGCTTCTGGATCTGTTGCCGAACGATGGCGACGTGCGAACGCGGTTCCTCGGGCGCGTGAAGCGCGAGTTGATCGAGATGGGCCATGTCCGCGGCAGCAGTGCTATCGGGCCGATCGCCTCGGAAATATCGCGGTTCTGGCCTTAATCTGAATTATGAGAGTCATGAACGTCGCGGTGATCGGCGGTGGCGGCCACGGCAAGGTCATTATCGACATTCTGGAAAAGATGGGGGGAATGCGCATCGCCGGCATTGTGGATGCCGTCCTGCCCTTGGACCAACAAGTGCTCGGGTACCCGGTGTTGGGCCGCGACGACGACTTGCCCCGGCTTGCCTCCGATTGCGGCATTCAGGGCGTGGTGGTGGCAATCGGCGACAACTGGAGACGGTCGCGAATCGTTGCCGCGGTCCAATCCCGCTGCCCAAGGATCGAGTTCCCGAATGCAATCCACCCGCGAGCACAATTGGCAAAAAACGTCCGTCTCGGCGTGGGAAATGTGATCATGGCCGGTTGCGTCGTCAACAGTGATACGGTGATCGGCGATTTTTGCATCTTGAATACCAACTGCTCGGTCGATCACGACGGTAAAGTGGGGAGTTTTGCGAGTTTTGCACCAAATTCGTGTGCTGGCGGGGCTGTCGAATCCGGAGAGTTTACGGCAGTTTGCCTCGGCGCAAACATCATTGATCGCTTGACGATCGGCTCCCATACGGTAGTCGGGGCGGGAGCCACGGTCCTCCGCGACCTGCCGTCCCACGTTGTGGCCTACGGCACACCGGCTCGAATCGTGCGGAGCCGCTCGGCTGAAGACCCCTACCTTTGACACATCCGCTTTCACGCTCTTTCGAGGGCCAGATTTGCCATTTGAGATTCTCTCCTGAGTGTATATATTGATGGCCAAGTGCATATATTGACGACACGGAACTTCTCACGGAAGAGATCGCCGTATGAACGTCAAGATCCCGGTCTATCGGCCTGATTTGTCGGGCAACGAGAAGCAGTACGTTCTCGATTGCATCGAGAGCGGTTGGATCTCATCCAAGGGCGGGTATGTCGCCAAGTTCGAGGCGGAACTGGCAGCCTACCTCGGAATTCCCCATTGCGCATCGGTCAGCAACGGCACGACGGCGATTCAGACCGCCTTGGGAGGGTTGGGGATCGGCCCGGGGGACGAAGTGATTGTGCCCACGCTGACGTACATTGCCTCGGTGAATCCGATTGTTGCCGCCGGCGCAACCCCCGTCTTCGTGGATAGCCACGCCGACACGTGGCAAATGGACGCGGCGGCCGTCGCCCGCAAGGTCACGCCGCGGACCCGGGCCATCATGGCCGTGCACTTGTATGGGGGAATGTGCGACATGCGGGCGATCATGCAGATTGCCCGCGATCGCGGCATCCTGGTGATCGAGGATTGCGCCGAGGCCTTCGGCTCGAAACTGCACGGCAGGGTTGCCGGCACGCTGGGCGACGTCGCCTGCTTCAGTTTCTTCGGCAACAAGACGATCACCACCGGGGAAGGCGGCTTGGTCGCCACGTCCTCCCCGGCGATTCACAAACGGCTGCTGTCATACAAAGGCCAGGGGTTGGCCGACTACCGCGAGTATTGGCACGACCAGCTCGGCTTCAACTACCGCATGACGAACATCTGTGCCGCGATCGGTCTGGCACAGCTCGAAAGAATCGACGACACCCTGGCCAAGAAACGAAGACTCGCCCAGTGGTATCAAGAAGACCTCCAGGGGGAGCCCGTGCGTTTTCAGGCCTGTCCGGCCGAACTGTTTCACACGTACTGGATGGTTTCCGTATTGTTCGAGGATCAGCGGATCAAGAGCCTTGTGCGCGAGCACTTGGGGAATCAGGGGATCGAAACGCGTCCCTTCTTCAATCCGGTCCATACGATGCCGATGTACCAGAGACGATATCTGGACCTTCCGAACGCACAGGACCTGGCCAGCCGCGGAATCAACCTGCCGAGCTGGCCGGCACTTTCCCGGAGCGAGGTCGGCATTATCACTGTGGCGGTGAAAAATGCCCTTGCTTCCGCGTGCAAGTCCAAATCCATCCGCATTGCCGCCTGATTGCAGCCTATGTCCACCATGAACCAAGACACTTCACTGGAAGCCTGCCAACGGATTCGACAAGAACTTGAAACGGCCCTGCCCGACGGCGGTTTGCGGCCGGATCACGAGGCCGCGGCGGAGGTCTTTCTCCGCAATTGCTACATCGACATTCTCTCCCGCTGCCCGGCGCCCCAGGAGCTGACCGACGGTTTGCGGGAGCTTCGCAAGGGGAAGACGCGGGAGGAAATTCGATACTGGCTGGCCAGCACGCTGGCGGCCAAGGAGGCGTGCATGAATCGGCCACTTGTCGCCTCCCTGCACTCCGAGCTGCTCGCCAACAAGCGACGTTTGTGCCCTTCTGAGGCCGCGCCGGAGTTGCTCCAACTCTTGGACGAGCCGACCGGCGATCATTCCGCAATGATCCAAGCCCTCTACCAGGCGATTCTCAAGCGGCCGGCCGTCCAAGAGGAAATCGACGGCTGGATGCGGCAACAAGAGCGCGGGCTAAGCGACGTGATACTGCTCTGGGGCATCGTCCAAAGCGAAGAGCGGTTGCGAAAGAACCCGGTGATTCCCGCGGGAGAGCCGGAACTCGTCAAGATCGTTCGCAAAACGGCAACGTTCAAGGAACTGATGTTGTTAAGCGGCAACGCGCAGCTCGAGCTCGGATGCCAGATGTTCCTCAAGCGCGAAGCCCGGGAAGACGACAAATCCTATTACTGCCAACAGATCGCCAAGAGTTGGCCCAAGTCCGACGCCCTGTGGAAGACCATTTCGCGAAACCGAACCGCCAACTTCCGCAGCCGTAAACGAATTCTCTGGAAGTCCGTTTGTCATCCGCTGACGATCGGGCGATGGCACTTTTGCCGCCTGTTGCAGTTCCACCAGGTGCGCAGAATGGCCTCCACGTCCCACCGGCTGGCTTGTGGCCAGCAGGCCCTCACCGCCCAAATGGACTCGATCTTGCACCCACTCTTGGATCTGCGGCAGCGCTCGATTGACATGCAGCAGCGACATCAGTCGCTCGGCGGCCAATATGAAGCGATTTGCCAGGCGCTGGCCAATCTGCAGCAGCGGCAGGAGTCTTTGGGCGGGCAATGCGAAGTGATCTCCCAGGCACTGGCCAGCGTCGACCAACGCGGGGAGCAGCGGCAGGGGTCTTTGGGCGGGCAATTCGAAGCGATCTCCCAGGCCCTGGCCAACGTGGAGCAGCGCCACCGGGCCCTGGAGGGACAATATCAAGCGATCGGCCAGACCCTGGCCACCGTGAAGCAGCGCATAGAGCAGCGGCTCGGCCCTTTGGGCGGGCAATACCAAGCGATCTGCCGGGCACTGGCCAACGTGGAGCAGCGCATAGAGCAGCGGCTCGGCGCCTTGGGCGGGCAATACCAAGCGATCTGCCAGGGCCTGGCCAACGTGGAGCAGCACATACAGCAGCGGCTTGGCCCTTTGGGCGGGCAATATGAAACGATCTCCCAGGCGCTGGCCAACCTGGAGCAGCGGCAGGGGTCTTTGGGCGGGCAATACGAAGCGATCTCCCAGGCGCTGGCCAACCTGGACCAGCGGCACGGGGCTTTGGGTGGGCAATACGAAACGATCTCCCAGACGCTGGCCAGCCTGGACCAGCGGCACGGCGCTTTGGGTGGGCAATATGAAACGATCTCCCAGGCCCTGGCCAGCCTGGACCAGCGGCACGGCGCTTTGGGTGGGCAATATGAAACGATCTCCCAGACGCTGGCCAGCCTGGACCAGCGGCACGGGGCTTTGGGCGGGCAATACGAAACGATCTCCCAGGCGCTGGCCAACCTGGACCAGCGGCACGGGTCGTTGGGCGGGCAATACGAAACGATCTCCCAGGCACTGGCCAACCTGGACCAGCGGCATGGGTCGTTGGGCGGGCAATACGAAACGATCTCCCAGGCGCTGGCCAACCTGGACCAGCGGCACGGGTCGTTGGGGGGGCAATGCGAAGCGATCTGTCAGATACTGGCCAATCTGCAACAGCGGCAGGATAGTTTGGAGAACCGCACCGAAGTGATCTGCCGCTCCGTACAACTCCAAGAGGAAGAGCAGAAGAGAGTGGCAGCCAGCAGGTGGGGGCAAAGCCAACTGGTGAATGATAACGTGATCCTGGTAGAGCACCCCAACGGCGGCATTTTCGGAGTTCCCGCCGAGAATTGGGGATTCGTCCAAATGTTCACCTTCGGCCACGGGTTTGAACGGGGCACGATGTCCGTCCTGGCATCGCTCTGCCAGCAAGGCATGACGGCTGTCGATATCGGCGCGCATGTGGGGCTGCACACTCTTGTTCTTGCCGACCGCGTTGGCTCACAAGGTCGTGTCTATTGCTTCGAACCCTGCGAACGTTCCTGCAATATTCTGCGAAATAACCTCTTCACCAACGGCTGCAAGAACGCAACCGTTCGTCAGATTGCAATTTCGGATTACTTTGGGACCTGCAAGTTCTTTATTCATGATCGTGAGCTGACCTGGAGCTCCATGTACCCGCCAGCCAACTCGGACTCCTGCACGGAAGTGAGCGTGGAGACGGCCCGCCTGGACGACGTAATTCCAATCGACGTGAAGGTTGATCTTGTCAAGATCGACGCCGAAGGGGCCGAACTGGGCATCCTCGACGGGATGCAGCGCATCATCGCGCAAAACCCGGCGATCCAGATCATCCTTGAGTTCGGACCTACGAATATCGTTCGCGCGGGAAGACGCCCGGAGGACTTGATCCGAAAGATTCGCGCGCTCGGTTTCTCGATACGCCGTATCGATGAAACCAGCGGTCAATTGGCGCCGGCAATCGACGAGGAGCTTCTTTCGGCGTACAGCGTCAACCTTCTGCTGTCCAGGTGACGGCCGGCCGTGCGGCCTCTGAACGATGAATCCTTGGAAGACGAATCCCATGACGAACCGACAAAGGACATTTTGGATTCTCCTTTGCACTGTGGCCTGCCTGGCGGCCATTTGGCTCCCCTACGGTTTTTCCATGGGGGGCATCCTGGAAGAATGGGACCTCCTGTTCATAGGACAGAGCCACCCCGGCCTTTGGAGCACCTTTCCAGGTCAGCCCTACGGCGACCTTCTTGGCGTCCGGCCACTCTTGATCTTCCCCAGCGCAGTCTCGGCCTGGCTAAGCGGCAATTCCTTCCTTGGGTTCCACATTTTCCTCCTCTTGGCTTCCGGCATGAAGATCCTGGCGGGGATCGCCATTGGCCGTTTCCTGTTCAGAAACAGGGCCGTCGCCCTCTGTTTTGGCCTTCTTTTCTTGGTTTACCCCGGCGACACGGAACAAATCACCCTGAGGACCATGCACATCAATCTGGCCAATGGCCTGGCCCTGGTCGGAACGGCGCTCTTTCTGAAGGGCTACCTGAGCCGAAGAACAGTGCCAAAAGTCCTCTCCCTGGCGGGTTCGGCCTTCTTGTTTATATTCTCAACCCTGATGTACGACTTCAGCGTTGTTATCTATGCTCTCCCACCCTCCCTGATCATCATGAGGTTTGGTTTTCGCGGGGCCCTGAAGACCACCTGGATGAAGAAGAAGACGGTTCTGATTTGGCTGATTGCCCCGATCTTTAGCCTGACCTACATCCTGCTTGTGATGAAGTTCAACCCGGGGACATACCAGGTGTCCTTGGCGCCGAGAGGGGTCGTGCACGAGATTTTCCACAATTTCAAATACCTCTTCCATTCCGCGGCCTACCGGACATTCTATGAAAGCTGGGTGGATTCCTTTGCCATCCTTTTTACACAGCTCAGGAATCCGCTGATCTTCCTGGGTTTTTTCGCCGTTCTGGCGTCTGCCGTGTTCTTCCTTCGGAAGGACGGGCCGATCAAGGGCCCGAACGGCCGGTCGCTCATCCGCTACCTGGCCTTTGGATTCGCTCTCTTTGTCATCGGCTATATTCCCGTCCTGGCTACGCCGGCCCATCTCAGCATTTCACAAAGAACCTTCTTGTACGTGGTCCCCGGCGCGGTCATCGTTCTGGGGTCGCTCCTGCTCCTGTGCTTCCGATTTTCCAAGCCCGCGCTCCTCACCATTCTGGTCGGTTTTGTTTTTTCAGGCCTCGTGTCCCAGAACTATCAGCATTTCCGCTACACCGAGTTCTACACCCAATCCATCGGCCCCTACTTGAATTATGTGGCCTCCGCGGCCGATCCGAACAAGACGATCCACGTTGTCTTGGATCACTCCGGGTATTCGCCCTACTTGAATGGTCTATACAGCACCAAGGTCTGCTATGGCCCTGCGGTTATCCTCCATAAACCAAAGGACCTCTTTCTCCTGTGCAAGGACTTGCCCTTGACCAATATGGCCATCTTCTATCGATACTCGATTCGCAAAGGGAAAGTCGCGGTTTCGGCCTTCGGTGCCCAAGACATGGTTTTCGACGAGAAGGATGTGGATGTCATCACCATCCCCAAGACTTCCCTCCCTCGGGCCGCGGGCCAGCCCCTTTGGAATAACCTGAACACCTACAACCGGGGATGGGCCCCATTCAGGGACCCGCATCTCAATGATGAACTGTATATCTTCAACGCGGACTCCATGTGGGGCTATTCTGATTTTCCAAGGGGCGACGGGTGGGCGGAAGGCATCGTCCAAATGCACCACTTTGCGCATGAGAGCATCATCCTCCCCACCGCCAACTCGGCGACCCTGCTGGTGGATTTGGGACATCCTGGCGACACCGATTACCTCTTCCGTCTCTATTCGGGCGAAATCATTCCAAGACAGGTCAGAACCGGTTTGACCGCATCATTGAATGGTAAGCCGGTGCAACTGGACTTTGTTGCACCCGCCGTCCTTCAAGCGTCGATTCCCAAAGGAATAATCAAGGACGGTCTGAATGAGTTGTCCTTCACGGGCGTCATGCCGGTCGAGGGAGTTTGCCTCACCCTTTACAAATTCCTTCTTGGTCCCAAAGGGAAACTGATTCAAAAGGATGGCGAGAAGACTTCCCCTTCCTTGGATCCGGAAAACTGGTACACCTCCGACAAGGGAACTATCGGGCCTTTCCTGTATTCAGGCTTCTCGGGAAACGAACCTAACGGAACCTGGACCGATGGAACCTCGGCGGTCATTCGGTTCACCCTGAATCCCTCCAAGAAGATAGGAAAGGTCCATTTGTGGGGCGTCGCCTATCTGAACCCAGCCCATCAACATTTCGAGATGGTCGTTTCTCTGAACGGACAGCGGATCGGAAGGGAAATTTTTGAAGGCAAGGATTCGAGGGCCCTCGACTTATCCTATGATGTTCCTTCCGCCCCGGTGACCGTGGATCAAGGGGACAACCAAATCGTGTTGTCCATCCCCCAGCCCGCAACACCCCAGGAAATTGGGGCCGGCGATCGGTTTCTCGGGTTTTTCTTGAGTAAGCTCATGGTGGAAGAAGACGCTCGCTAGAGTGCCAAAGTTCAACGACTGCTTGCCCGGGGGAGCCCCAAGGAAGAACTGGATTGCTGTTGAGCGGGCAGAATTGGGTCTAGTCTAGCCCGGTTTCCGCGGCCGGGACAGGCTCCCGCATTGCCTCGTCGACGAGATCGGCGAGGCTCTCTTCGATCGGGATCCGCGGCTCCCATCCTGTCTCGCAGTGGAGTTTCGCGTAGGAGCCGTAAATATCGGCCAGATCGCCGGCGTGGCGCCGGGCCGGGTTTGAGAGCACTTGAACCGGCCCACGGGCATGGTGAATCATCTGCTGGAGCAGGTCCCTGAGTTGATAAGACCGGCCGGCGCACACGTTGTAGATTTCTCCGGCGCGGCCGAGGAGGCCCAGACGCACGTAGGCATCGGCCGCGTCGCGAACATCGACGTAATCCCGCCGCGCGTCGAGGGGACCGCACCGCAGGGCCTCGATGCGACCGCGGAGAACGTCGGCGATTTGTCGCGCGAAACGGCCCAGGGAGAGGGCCTCGGGCAGACCGGGGCCCACGAGATTGAACGGCCGCGCCACAACGACCGCCAGGGGACCGCCAACCGGCTGGGCAAGGGCCAATCGCGTGGCTTCCCACTTCGTCCAGCCGTAGGGACTTTCCGGCTGGCAGGGCGCCGCCTCGGTCACCGGCAGCGAGGCCGCCCCTCGCGTACCCAGCTCGGCAGCCGAGCCGACCACCAGCAACCGCACCGTCGAGCCTGTTTCCACGGCCTGGCGCGCGAGCGCATCGCACAAGTTGCGCAGACCGTCGATATTCACTCGCCGCATGGACTCCTCCGGGGCGCTGCCGAATAGTCCGGCCAGGTGAAAGACCATCCGCGGCCGGGTGCAGGAGACCAAGTCAGCGACCGCCTGGGGGTCGGTCAGGTCGCAAGGATGGTACGCGTCGAGGTTCTCGGGCCCTGTGGCCGAAACGTCGGTCCCGGCCACCCAAGGCCGCGCTTGCGTGCGGAGCCGGGCCAACAGATACCGGCCCGTAAACCCGCCCGCACCCGTCACCAAGTAACGTTTCTCGTCCATCTGCTATCCTCGGGGGCGCTCAGGCGGCAGGCCGACAAGCGGCCAGGTTCCCGGCGCCGCACGGCAGGAACTCGTGCCGGCGGGAGAGAAAGACCTCGGTGGCCTGCGCGAGATCCTCGGGCCGCCCCAAGTCCAGCCAGCAAGCATCGCTGAAGAAAGTGTGGACCTTGCCGTCGGCGCGGAGCAACCGGCAGACCAGATCCGGGAAGTCGAGATAATCGTTCTTGGGGATGTACTGGAGGATCTCGGCGTCGTAGACGTAGATTCCCATGCTGATCTGGTAGTGGAGCGTGGGCTTTTCGCGGTAGCCGGTCACGACCCCGCGGTCGTCGCTCTCGATCACCCCAAGGTCGATGCCGACATCCTTGTTCTGCGTTGTGATGGTGAGGATGCCACCGTGGCGCCGATGGAACTCGATCAGTTTGCGGTAGTCGATGTTCGTGAGCAAATCGCCGTTCATCACCAGGAAGGTGCCTTCCAGATCAGGGATGGCGGAGAGCGATCCGGCCGTGCCGGTGGGCTGCTCTTCCTCGACGAAGTCGATCTCGACCAGTTGGGACAGCGATTTGCGATGTGCGAAGAACAGCTTGAAGTACTCGGCCATGTAGCCCAGGCTGAGCGTCACCCGAGTAAAACCGTAGTGCGCCAACTGCCGGATCAAGACTTCCAGGATCGGCATGTCGCCGACCGGCAGCAGCGGCTTGGGAATGACGGTCGTATAGGGCGCAAGCCGCGTGCCGCGTCCACCGGCAAGGATAACCGCTCTCATATGTCGTATCCTCCGATCTGAAACGCGCTCAAATGGCCCTGACACCAGTCGATCGTCTTGGCCAGTCCCTCGCCGAGGCTCACCCGCGGCTCCCAGCCGGCGCGCTGCCGGGCGGCTGCCGCCGAGCCGCGAAGCTCATAGACTTCGCTCTCCGCGGGACGCTTCCGCTCGTCGGTCTCGACGATGTTAAAAGAACGGCCGAGGTGCTTGGAAACCAGGGCAATCACGTCGCCCACCGTCACGCCAACCCCCGTGGCCAGGTTGGTGACCTTGCCCACGCAGGCGTCGCTCCGCGAAATGTCGATGAAGCCGGCGGCCGTATCGTCGACGAAGACAAAATCGCGGATCGGGGCCAGGTTGCCGATGCGGATTGTGTCGCCGGCAAGGGCCTGGGTGATGACGGTGGGGATCACGGCCCGCGCGCTCTGCCGCGGCCCGTAGGTGTTGAAGGGACGGACGACCGCCACCGGCAGTCCGAACGCGCAATGATAGCTGTAGGCCAGGGCGTCGGCCCCGATCTTGCTGGCCGAATAGGGCGACTGGGCCTGCAGCGGGTGCTGCTCGTCGATGGGAGTGTAGCGGGCCGTGCCGTACACCTCGCTGGTCGAGGTGACCACCACCCGCGACACGCCGCGATCGCGGGCCGCCTCCAGCACGTTGAGCGTGCCCCTCACGTTTGTTTCGGCAAAGGCGATCGGCGCCACGTACGAGTAGGGGACGCTGATCAGAGCGGCCAGGTGGAAGACACGTTCGCAGCCGTCAACTGCTTCCCGGACGGCGCGGGGGTCTTGGATGTCGCCGTAAACTATCTCCAGGCCCGCGCGAAGCTCGGGATCGACGTCGCGCAGCCAGCCGATGCCGCGGCCGGACGTGTAGCGCACGAAGGCCCGCACCCGCCGGCCCCGGCGGAGCAACTGTTCGACCAAATGGCTCCCGATGAAACCGCCGGCCCCGGTGACCAGCGACGGATTATCAGCCATAGAGTGGGTTCCGTGAATCAAGGTTTGCGGGCGCAGACGAGCATGATGTCGCCCAAGTCCAGCGAAATGCCCGCCCGCCGTTGGATCTTTTCAGGGATCACTCGGCCGCCGATCCGGGCGGCCAACCGCAGCGGCCCCCGGCTGAGGACCTGCATGTTCGTCAGTATGCTGCGAAGGTTCCGATAGTAGGCGACGGAGCGGATGCTCTGGACCTCGAAGCCGAATCGGGCCAGGAATTGCCGCATCGTGGCCGCGGAGAAGTATTGCAGGTGCGTGGGCGGGTGGATCATGCGCCAGTGCCGCCCGCGCCGGCGGGCCAGGCGCGAGCCGATGTCGCCCGTGGTGGCGAAGAACCAGCCGCCGGAGGGCAAAAGGTCGTAAATCCTCTGGACGAACTGCTCGGGACGCATCAGGTGCTCGATCGTGTCCCACATGCAAAAGGCATGATACTCGCCCGGTGCGATCGGCATGGCGAGGAAATCGCCGCTTGCGGCCTGCTGGCACAACTCGCGCCGGGCGTAGTCGACCGCCGCTTCGCAAACATCGCTCCCCGCACAGCGGATGCCTCGCGCGGCGAGGCAGTCCAGGAACAGCCCGTACGCGCAACCCACCTCGAAGACCGATTCGAGCCGGCCGGCCACGGCCGTGATTTCATCGACCCGGCGCACGAAGTTGCGGCGGTGGACGTCGCTCTCGGCGAGATAGTCTCCGTACTCGTCTCCGCGAAAGTACTTCTCGCCGTAGAGCGCAGCGATCTCGTCGGGTCCGAGTTCGAGGTCGGCCCGCACGAAGCCGCACCGCGCGCATTGCTGCAAACATGCAAACAGCGGCTCCCAGCGCCCGTGGCCGCAGGAGATGCAGGCGGGGCTGCCGGCTGGCGCCGGTCCTTGGCTATGCGGCGTGTATTTCCCGCATGCCGCGATCTGCGTTGGCGTTTGCGTGTGTCCAGTCAAAGCCGATCTGCTCCTTGATCAAGTACAACGGTCGCTTCTGCGTCTGGCGATGGATCCGGCCGATGTACTCGGCTGTGATCCCCAGGCACAGAAGATTGAGACTGCCCATAAAAGTGATCAGCATGCAAAGCGACGCGTAGCCGGGCGTTTCCAGGCGGCCCGACAACCACTCGGCGAGCACCCAGACGGCATAGACCAACGACGCCAGCATCCCCCCTGCCCCAATCACGTGGCTCAGCCGCAAAGGCAAGAGGGAAAACGAGAAAATCGCTTCCAGGCCCATGCCCAGCATGCGCCCGAAGGAGTACTGCGACTTGCCGGCGACCCTTGGGGGAGCATCGTACTCCAGCTTCTTGCGGCGATAACCCATCCAGTTGATCAGGCCGCGGATGAACAGGCTCCGCTCCTCGAACTGCTCCAAGGCGTTGACCACCGTCCTGTCCATCAAGCGAAAGTCCGCCGTCCCTTCTTCGAAGCGGACCTCGCTAAGCAGGTCCAGCACGTGGTAGAAGCTGCGCGACACGAGTTCCTTGAGCCGGCCCCGATCTGCCTGGCGGCGGCGGCACGTGTACACGATCTGGTAACCCTGGGCCCAGTATTCCAGCATCTCGGGAAGCATCTCGGGAGGGTGCTGCAGATCGCTGTCCATGCAGATCATCACGTCGCCTCGGCAGTGATGGAACCCGGCCGCCAGCGACGCCTGGTGCCCGAACCGACGCGACAGCGACAGCACCTTGACGCGCGGTCCGTACTGGGCGCTCAACTGGCGGAGCACGGCCAGCGACCCGTCGGGCGAGTCGTCCTCCACGAAGAGGACCTCGTAGGGCACCCCCAAACCGTCCAGCACCCCCAGCAGCCTTTCGGCGAACAGCCGAATCCCTGCCTCCTCGTTGAACACCGGGCAGACAACGCTCACGAGTCGGGGACGACGAGGGTGGTTCTCCATGAGGGAATGTCCGCAGTTGATCGGTTCAGCAGGCGATCATGAGCGCGGAGTCTATGTAAACCGGGGGTTTGAAACAAGAGGATTTTGCCGGCGAATCTCGATTCCCGCCTGTTCCGCGGTCTGGTGGACCTTGGGACCTTCACGTTCGCACAAGAATTCCGTGCAACTGCCACGCAAAACACACTGAACCCCGCTTTCCGCACATCTCGACCTCGATGTGCTGCGGGGGGATGGGGGGGCAGTTTGGGCCGAGGAGGTAGACTGGGATCATTCCCGCTGCCATCCGCCTGCCTGTTCGCTTGCTCGTGCTATCCGGCGTCGGCCCGCTCGATCACCTGCCGGCAGTCGGGCAGCGAGGCGAGGAACAGCCGGCCGTAGGGCTTGGTCCGCACCCGGGGATCGAGGATGACGACCATGCCCGTGTCGCTCTTGCTGCGGATCAGCCGGCCGAAGCCCTGCTTGAGCTTGAGCACGGCCTCGGGAAGCTGGTAATCGCGGAAGGGATTGCCGCCGGCGGCCCGAATGGCCTCCAGGCGGGCCTCCAACAGCGGCCGGTCGGGCACGCTGAAGGGCAGCCGGGTGATGATCACGTTCACCAGGGCGTCGCCCGGCACGTCGACGCCCTGCCAGAAGCTATCCACGCCGAAGAGCACCGCCCGGGGGTTGGCCTTGAACCGCTGGACCATTTGGGTGCGGGGCAGGCCGTCGGCCTGGCTGTAGAGGGTCAGGTCCTGCTCGGCCAGCCAGCCGGCCAGTGCGGCGGCGGCCCGCCTCATCATTTCATAGCTGGTGAACAGGACGAAGGCCCGGCCGGCGGTGCGGCCCACGTAGCGGCGGATCATCGCCACGGCCGCCCGCTCGTAGCGCTGGGGGTCGTCGGCCGGGTCGGGCATGCCCTCCAGTAGGACCAGCTCGGCCTGCCGGCGGTAGTCGAAGGGGCTGCCCAGGCACAGCGACGGCGACTGGCCCAGGCCGAGGCGCGATTGGAAGAAGTCGAACCGCCCGGCGGTGGCCAGCGTGGCGCTGGTCATAATCACGGTGGGGGTCTGGTCGAACAGGTGCTGGCGGAGGATGGGTCCGACGTCGATGGGGGTGGCGGCCAGTGCGACGCGCCGGCCGCGGCGGCCCTCGGCGGCCTCGATCCAATACACGGCCCCGGCCAACTGCTGGGTGTGCCACTGGTCGATGCCCTCGGCCAAGGCCCGCAGGCGGCCCCCGGCGGCGGTGAAATCCTGCCGCTCCTCGGCCTTCGGAATATGCTCGGCCAGGCCGCGGACCAGGCCGGCCAGCTTCAGCAAGCCCGGGCTAAGCGCGTTGTCGACGATGCGGGCCTGGCGGACGCGGCCGTTGCCGCGGGTCTGCCGGGCCAGCCATTGCTGGAGGGCGTCGAAGAAATCGCTCGCCCGCTCCCGGCATTCGTGCACTTGCCGCTGGGCCTCGCGACCCTTGCAGCGCACCAGCAGGCCCTTGTTGCTGCGGTCGTTGTACAACTTGCGCAGCGTGTATTCGATCTGGCCGCTGGTGATCCGCAACCCCAGGTGCTCGCCCGCCACGGCCTCCAGGGTGTGGGCCTCGTCGAAAATCACCACGTCATAGCGCGGCAACAGGCTGACGCCCTCCTGCTTCAGCGCCAGGTCGCTGAAGAACAAGGCATGGTTGACGATCAGGATTTGGGCATGGCTCATCCGCCGCCGGGCCTGGTAGTAGAAGCAGTTCTTGTACAGCGGGCACTGCCGGCCCATGCAGTTGCCGTGATCGCTGGCCACCTCGTCCCAAACCGCGGGCAGCGGGCGGTGGTCCAGGTCGGAGAGCGAGCCGTCGGCGGTCTGGCGGGCCCAAGCCTCGATCCGGCGGAGGTCGCGGAATTCGGCCTCCTCGCTGAAGAGGCTCGCGGCGCGCGAGAGCGCGGTTTGCAGCCGCCGCAGGCTGAGGTAGTTCCGCCGCCCCTTGACCAGCACCGCCGAGAACTCGACCGGTATCACGCTCCGCAAAAGCGGCAGGTCTTTCTCGATGAGCTGCTCTTGCAGGCTGATCGTGTGCGTGGAGATTACCACGCGGCGCGAGGGCTGGGCGGCGTCGGGCGACCGTTCACGGGGACTGTCCCGATTTTCGTCCGACGAAAATGGGACTGTCCCCATTGGTGAATCGGCCGGGGCCTCGGCCGCCGTGGCGAGGATCGCCGGCACGAGATAGGCGAAGCTCTTGCCCACGCCGGTGCCCGCCTCGACCACCAGGTGCCGGCCCCCCTGGATGGCCGCGGCCACCGCGTCGGCCATTGCCAACTGCTCCGGACGGTGTTCGTAGCCGGTCAGCCGGGCGGCGATGCGGCCGCCGGGGCCGAGAATTTCCTGGGCAGACGACATCAGGTTAACTTGTCCCGATCCGGCCTTCCATGGGGCTGCTGGCCGTGGCATAAAGCTTCTTGGGGATGCGGCCGGCGAGGAAGGCCAGGCGGCCCGACTCAACGGCCAGGCGCATGGCGCGGGCCATCCGCCGGGGGTCGCCGGCATGGGCGATGCCCGTGTTCAGCAGCACGCCGTCGACGCCCAGCTCCATGGCCGCCGTAACGTCGCTGGCCGTGCCCACGCCGGCATCGACGATGACCGGATAATCCGGGTCGCCCTCCTTCAGATACTCCAGGCAGATGCGGATGGCGTTGGGATTCAGCACGCCCTGGCCGGAGCCGATGGGGCTGCCGGCGGGCATGACGCTGGCCGCCCCGGCCGCCTTCAGCCGCCGGGCCATGACCGGGTCGTCGCTCGTGTAGACCAGCACCTGGAAGCCCTCGGCCACCAGCCGCTCGGTGGCCTGGAGCGTCGCCAGCGGGTCGGGCAGCAGGGTCTTGGCGTCGCCCAGGCACTCCAGTTTCACCCAGTCGGCCCCGGGGTTGTTCATCTGGGCCAGGATCTCGCGTCCCAGCCGGGCCACGCGCACCGCGTCGTCGGCCGTGAAACAGCCGGCCGTATTGGGCAGAATCGTATAGCGGGCGGTGTCGATGAAATCCAGCAGGTTCTTGCCCGCCGCGTCGATCAACCGCTCGCGGCGGACGGCCACCGTAATGCACTCGCTGCCCGAGACGGCCAACGCCTCGCTCATCAGCTCGTAGCTGGAATACTTGCCCGTGCCCACCACCAGCCGGCTGCCGAACCGGTGCGAGCCGATCCGCAGGCTATCGTCCGGGGCGGACGTCTTAGACTCGGAATTCATGGCGATTACTCTTCAATATGCGGACGTTTGGGACTCGGCATTCATGACGATTACTCTTCAATACGCGGAGATTTGGGACTCGCAGTTCACGGCAATCGCTCTTGCGTCGTTCACGAGGGCGGGGACGGGGCCCCGACGGCTGTCATCCGCCGCCGACCAGGGTTACGATCTCCAGCCGGTCGCCGGGGGCCAGCTCGCGCCCGGCGTGCTCATGGCGGGGCACCAGTTGGCGATTCACCTCGACGGCCAGCGGCTTGCCGGCCAAACCAAGTAGCGCCAGCAGATCGGCCACCGTCGAGCCGGCGGCGATCTCATGCGGCTGGTCGTTCAGGACGATCTGCAAGGGAGTAGGGGGGCAGGGATTTGGGGATTTGGGGATTTAGGGATTTGGAAGTAAGGTGGGTCGAGCGCAGCGAGCCCCACCAGAACCACGACGGGCGACGGACGGAAGCAGTCCAGCCCGTCGTCCGTCGCCCGTCGTCCGTCGAAAATGGTGGGGCTTTTCTGCGCTCGACCCACCCAACAAGTTCCCGCGATTCTGCAACAGAAACTCATCAGTTGCCATCCCTTGCCGCGGCGGCCTGGGCGGCGGAGCGGAATGAGGCCTTGTCCAGCATTAGGATCTGGGCACTCATCTGCTGGCCGGCGACCCAGGCGGCTGACGACCAGGGGATCGAGTAGGCCGCCACCTGGCCGGTAGAGACCTCGGCGACGTACAGGATCGAACGGCTAGGCGAGAGCCGGGCCCCGCCGGTGCGGCGGAGCTCGGCCAGGCCCGTGGTCATCAGGAATCGCGGCCGCCGGCCCAGATCGACGCCGAGATCCGCCGCCACGTTGCGGACGAAAAAGGCGTTGAATTTTCCCGTCTGCTTCGAGAGTACGACCGCCTGCAGGTTGCCCGTCAGGAAGTCGAGCAAGTAGACGGCCTCGACCGAGTCGTCGCAGTAGCCGGTGGCGACGGCGAAGGTGTCGATGCGATCGGTCGAGACGGCGTGCAGCGGCGTGTTGGGCCAGAAGCCCGTAAGTGCCAGGCCGGCCGCCAGACCGAGCCCCAAGGCGACCAGTCGGCCGAGCGATCCCCCTCTGGAAAGCATGGCAAGAAAACTCCTGTCTTTCGCGAGCTTCTGTTTCGGTGCCATCGCGGTAACTATTGCTATCGTATCCGTTTTGCGTTGGAATGACCAGATGGGCGCCATTAAGCTGCTGGCGCAATCGCCCGCGTGGCCGGAGCGCGAGCGAGCCCCACCAGAATACGCGAGAACCTGATGGTGGGGCTCGGTCGAGCGGAGCGAGCCCCACCGGAACGACGACGGAGGACGGGCGACGGACGGAAGCACTACAGTCCGTCGTCCGTCTCCCGTCGTCCGTCGAAAATGGTGGGGCTCGCTAGCGTTCGACCCTACAACTGCGCTCGACCCCTACATTTCAATGCGTCGGGCAAGATGCCCCGTGCCGGCGGGCCACAGCTTTTTACCACTGCGGCCTGGAAAAACACGGCCCCAAAAATTCTCGTCTTGCATTTTCTTCACCGGCCCCTTGCAAAGAATTCAGAATCGTTTTATAAAGCGTGGCAGAGGGGTTGGCGGCGGCGCGCGATTCTCGCGCGGCCAGCGTGAGACTGTGCCCTTCGCAAGTCCGCAAGGAGATCATCGTGGCAAAGCTGAACGTGGCCCTGATCGGGCAAGGCTTCATGGGCCGAACGCATTCCAACGCCTGGGGCCAGGTGAACAAGTTCTTCAAGCCCCCGCTACAAGCGGTGATGCACACGGTCTTCGGCCAGCCGGAAGAGAATCCGCAAGCCTTCGCCGAGAACTGGGGCTGGCAGCACTTTTCGACCGATTGGCAGCAAGTGGTGGGCGCGGCGGAGATCGGGCTGGTCGACGTGGTGACGCCGAACTTCATGCACGCCCCGCCGGCGAAGGCGGCCATCGCGGCGGGCAAGGCCTGCGCCTGCGAGAAGCCCATCGCCGGCTCGTTGGCCGACGCCCGCGACATGGCGGCCGCGGCCAAGAAGGCCAACGTCAAGACATTCGTCTGGTTCAACTATCGCCGCTGCCCGGCCGTCGGGCTGGCCTACCAGTTGGTCCGCGACGGCCGCATCGGCGAGATTCGGCACGTGCGGGCGTGCTACTTGCAGGACTGGGCGGGCGACGCGGTGCCCCTGTTGTGGCGGTTCGACAAGAACCTGGCCGGCTCGGGGGCCCACGGCGACCTGAATGCCCATATCATCGACCTGACCCGTTTCGTCACCGGCCAGGAGATCGTGGAGGTGGCCGGGGCTATCGCCGAGACGTTCATCAAGGAGCGGACGCTGCCGGCGGGCGTGGCCGCGGGCGGGATCGCCGCCGGGCGGCAGGGCACGGCGGGCAAGGGCCAGGTCACCGTCGACGACACCGTGCTGTTCCTGGCCCGCTTCAGCGGCGGCGCCGTGGCCAGCTTCGAGGCCGCCCGGCAGGCCACCGGCAACCAGAACCGCAATACGTTCGAGATCAACGGCACAAAAGGCTCGGTCAAGTTCGACTTCGAGCGGATGAACGAGCTCCAATATTACGATGCCACGCTGCCGCGGGCCGTCCAAGGCTGGACCACCATCATCTGCACCCACGGCGGCGATCACCCCTACGTGGGCAACTGGTGGCCCGACGCGCACCTGATCGGCTACGAGCACGGGTTCGTCAACCAGGCTTACGATATCCTCAAGGTGCTCGCCGGCCAGCCGCCGACCCTGCCCTTGCCCGATTTCAACGACGCATATCAAACTCAACGGGTGCTGGAGGCGGCCATGATCTCGGCCGACCAGCGGCGCCCGGTCAAGCTGGACGAAGTGAGGTAGAAGTGGTGAGTGGCGAGTGGTGAGCAAGCAGTGAACGGCTCATAGCTTAAAGCTCACGGCTCGAAGAATGCAGGAGGACGAACGTCCCCTTCGTCCACCTGCACTGTTTCGTTGCGCAGCGAAGGGCCCCCCGGACAGAAGGACTCTGCCCGCGGGGCCCGCTTTTTTGGGGTCGTGTCTTCTCCTGCCGATTAATTTAGTACAATTGTACCGCATCGATCAGGCCGATCTATAGGACAATCGAGAGTGCGGAGCAGGCCAAGGTTCGGGTGATGAAGGTCAAGAAATCGCTCTGTCTGGGGGTTGGATTGCTACTTGTGGCGGTGGTTATCGTTGTCGGCTGGTTCCTTTTGGCCAGCAGTTCGCCGCCGGCCGGGTTCTCGCCGCCGGCCCCCGACGCCCCCGAGGCGCCCCGGGCCCGAGCGGGCAACGCCCCCGGGGCAAAGGCCAGCCCCATGCCCGAGTATCATTGGCCGGCGGATTTCACGCTGCCGCTGGAGATTAAGGTCGACGCCCCCCCAGCGCCCGATGAACTCAGCAACCCCTCCCGGCCGGCGGACAAGAAGGAAAAATAGGCTTGGCCTGGGCGGTAGGGCGGGTCGCCCGGCCCCCTCTCTCTCAGGGAAAGCGGTAGACAAGCCCCAGCGCGGTCCCACCAATGCTCGTTCCCGCGTTCTGGTGGGACTGCGCCGGGCTTGTCCCACCCTGATATGGTTGACCTCGCTAATTCTATGAACGCAACTTATTTGCGGGCATAGAATTAGCGTCAACCCAGACGATAAAATGGTTGACCTCGTTCC
>JBEKTY010000059.1:0-41554 GCA_049515555.1 Thermoguttaceae bacterium | reverse complement strand
GCATTGGCGGCGGTCGGCCCGTCATAGCTGCCGATTCCGCCGTAGGGCCCGGCGGAGATGGGAATCGAGAGCGGAGCGCCGTAAGAGTTCATGCCGCTCGTGCCGCCGGTTACATACGGCGCCGCCGCATTCACGCTGATCGTGAACGTCTGATCGTTAGTCTGGCCCGCCTGGTCGGTCACGCGGAGATCGACCGCCTGCGGCCCAATCTGGCTGCTGCTGGGGGTCCAGGTGACCGCGCCCGCGGCGGAGACGCTCATGTTGGCGGGCGACGTGACCAGGCTATAGCTGAGCGGGGTGGCGACGGAGCTGGCCTGTACCTGGTATGTATACTGTGTGTTGACCGTGGCGGCGGTCGGGGCGCTGGAGGTGAATTGAGGCGGCGTGGTGGAAACCGTCAGCGTGGCGGGCGGCGACTCGAGGCTCGGCACGTTGGCCTTCTCGCTGCGGGCGCCCAGCGTCACCGTGTTGTTCAAGAGCGTTTGGGTCACGGTGATGTCGTAGATGCCGTCGGCCAGCGTCTTCGTGCCGTCGGTCGTAAAGTTGAGAACCGATGCGGCGGGGAACGCGCTGTAGATGGGGTTGCCGTTGGCGTAGACGGTGACTAAATCGCCGGCCGTAAGGTTTGCGAGGTTGAAAGAGATTCCTTTCTGCGGGCTGCTATTGTTGGCGGTGGTCGTAAGACTCGAATGCCCATTGCCGAACGTAACGGCGGGGGCCGCCGGAACGGCCGAGGCCCAAGGGTCGGCGGTGACCAGGCCCGAATCGGCGACGACATTCACGGTAAACGTCTGCTGGACCGGGGCGCTCGTGCCGTCGGAGGCGGTAACCGTGACGCTGAGCGTGCCGGTGGTGCCCGGGGCCGCCCGCAACATGAGCACGCCGTTCTGCGTATCCGTAAATATCGAGGTGGAGTTGATCGTCACCGGGGCGATCAAACGGTCGTTGTTTGCCGTGTTGACGGGCATGGCCGCGATCTGCTGCCGCACCGCCTGACCGGTCGTCTGGAAACCGAAGATCGTGTGGTTGTAGTCGAGAGACCGGCTCGCTTCATTCGTGACGAAGAATTCCGTCGTGTTGCTGTCCGACCCGTTGTTGGCCATGGCCAACACGCCCGCACCGGTGAATTGCAGGTTCGGATCGAACTGGTCTTTGAAGGTCGTCTGTTGAGTGCTCGAGGTCGGGTCTACGCCGCCCTGCACGAAGAGGGGCTGGTTGCTCGAATCCTGGGCGACCTGATAGAACGTCTTGTTGGTGTAGGTACCACTTGAGAACAGGTTCTCGATGGCGCTGAGGGCGGCGTTGGGACTACTGCCGTTAAGGGGGAACAGGTTATCGAACAACTGGAACGTCATGCTCCGTGAAGCCCCGTTCACCTCGGCGTTGATCTGCACGCTCTTGTTGGTCTGCGGCATCAGGGCGGGGGTGAGCAGGGAATAGTTCGTGCCGGTGGCCGAGAAGCTCACCGTCTGGCCGGGATCGGTGCCGTTGAGGGCCACGCAGACGGCGGTGCCGGCGGGCACGCTTACGGTGGGAATCGCGGCCAGGCTGAGCGTCAACAGCCTTCGGTCTTCCAGCGACTCGATCGCCAGACTGCGGGCAAGTGGGTTACGCCGGGACCTGGCCGCACGGGGCGACCCATGCCGGGGCGGCGCTGCGGCGGCGCGCCAAAACCCGCCTAGCCATTTCCGAGGTTCATGGAAGGACGGCGAAGACATGGAGCACCTGTCCCGAAAAGATCGTCAAGGCCTCGATTCAAGAGCCCCTATCAAAACGAAGCCCTCGGCGTGCCAGCGGGCCTTTCGCGGCCGCCGGCCGTACACTGCCCCGGGAAACTGCTCGTTTCGTTAGACGCTTTCAGTATAACCGCCCCTTTCTTGAAAGTCAATGATCCGGGTGGAATGAGGCAGCCCGAGCGACGGATGTGCGGGGCCCATTTATATCACGTTCGGCGAAAATGACCAATGACCAAGCACCCATGACTAGGGAACTCCCCCCGCTCGGTCGGCCGTCGTTCTTGGTCATTGGGACTTGGTCATTTGACCCAAGGCCGCGCTCAGGCCAGGCCCTTGCGGACGGCCCACACCGCCGCCTGGGTCCGGTCGGTGACGCCGATCTTGCGGATGATGTGCTGGACGTGCTCCTTGACCGTTTCGCAGCCGATGTGCAGCGCCAGGGCGATCTGCTTGTTGGTCAGGCCGGCGGCCATGTGCCGCAGGACTTCGCCCTCGCGTTGGCTCAAGGGGGCCTCGACCTCGGCGGCCAGGCGCGGCGTGGCCAAGGCCGCCGTGATGCGGCGCAGCTCCTGGCGGACCCAGACATGCTCGCCCTTGGCCGCAGCCTCGATCGCCGTAAGCAGCGCCGCCCGGCTGCAACCCTTCAGCAGATAGCCGTTGGCGCCCAGGGCGACCGCCCGGGCAACATACGTCGGATTGTCAAAGGCCGAGAACATCAGGATCGGCAGGTCCGGCTTGTCCAAGCGGATGCGGCCCAAAGTTGTCAGGCCGTCGCCATCGGGGATGCGGACGTCCAACAGCACCACGTCCACTTCCTTCTCGAGGCAATACTTCACGGCGGCCTGCCCGGTGGCCACCTCGCCCACCACCTTGATCTCCGTGCCCTCCAGCATGCATTTCAGGCCGGCGCGGAGCATTTCATGATCGTCGGCAACCAACAGTTTGATTTTGTTCGGCTGGGACATTGGCAGTTCCTCGCATGAGAACAGGGGAAAAGGGCCTTCTGCACAGGCAACGGCATTTCCCGGGATAAATAGGCACCGTAAACGTTCACAGGGCACAATCCCGTTCGGGCGCCACCATCCACATATTCTAGCAGCGTCTCCGGCGGATGGGGAGGCGGTCGGCAGGAATTTAGGGGCCCACCATGGCCCCCCCCAAATTGACCCATGTTTTCCGCGGCCGCAGTTTCAGCCGCAGACGAGCGGGAACCCTTTTCGCGGCCTGGGTTTCCGCCGTCGCCGGGGGGGCATTACGCGCGCGGGGCGCCATCTTCGGACTTAGGTCTTGGGTTTTTGGTCTTCGGGGACCCTTGCGCGCGGGGTGCCACTGCTGGCTTGCCCAGCAGTGCTTCTCACACTGCTAGGCAAGCCAGCAGTGGCGCCCAAGCCCGGCACTGATATCGGAAAACTCAGATTCCGATCCACGTGGCCAGGTTTACACGCTCTCAAAACTATCCCCTTCCGCCGCACGGTTGCGTGGCCGACGGCGGCCGGCTAGCATTACGGTGCGTTGCGGGTTGCGGCGGGAACGAGTGAGGGGTTATGGAACGCATGTCGCCGCGGGAGCGGGTGTTGACGGCCCTCGGGCACGAGCAGCCCGATCGCACGCCGCGCGATTTCTGGGCCGAGCCGCCGGCGCTCGCGCGGCTGCTGGCCCACCTGCGGCAAGATGATCCGGAAGAGCTGCTGCGGCAGTTGGGCATCGACCTGCGTCATCTCAACGCGCAGGAGCCGGCGGAGAGGCGGATGCCCGACGGCCTCTATCAGAACTTCTGGGGCGAGCGCTATTGCTACCAGTCCACGCCGTGGGGGCCGCTCCGCAGCGACGTGGCCGGGGCGCTGGCCGCCGCCAGCAGCCGGGCGGAGTTGGAGTCGTTCGCCTTTCCCAGGCCCGACTGCCTGGACTACTCGCTGCTGGGCGAGCTGTGCCGCCGCCACGAGCGCTATGCGCTGCTGTATGGCTTCGCCGACGTGTGGCAGCGGCCGGCCCTGGTCCGCGGCTGGGAGGGCTGGTTCCTGGACATGATCGAGCGGCCCGACTGGGTGCATTTCCTCTGCCGCACGTTCACCGATTTTTATCGCCAGGATTACACCCGGGCCGCCGAGGTGAGCGGGGGACGGATCGACATTTATCTCCTGCTCAGCGACCTGGGCGGCCAGCGGGGGCCCTTGATCTCGCGCGATATGTTCCGCACGTTCGTCGCCCCGTACGTGGGCGAAATGGTCGAGTTGATCCACGGCCTGGGCGGAAAGGTGATGTATCATAGCTGCGGGGCGGTGTACCCGCTCGTCGGCGAGTTGCTGGAGTTGGGCATCGACATCCTCGACCCCATCCAGCCGGTCACGCCCGAGATGAGCCCCCAGCGGCTGAAGGCCGAGTTCGGCCAGCGGCTGTGCTTCCACGGCGGCATCGACATGCAGCACCTGCTGCCCTCGGGCACGCCGGCCGAGGTGGCCGACGCCGCGCGGCACTACTGCCAAGTGCTGGGCGACGGAGGGGGCTATATCCTGGCCCCCGCCCACCTCTTTCAACCGGACGTTCCGCCGGAGAACATCCTCGCCCTGTACGGGTCGAGGGAATAAGGGAATGAGGGAATGAGGGGATAAGGGGATGAGGGGCGAGTGAGCGGGGAGCCCTTAACCCCTTAATCCCTTAACCCCTCAGCCCCTCAACCCCTACGGTCGGCCCTTGCGTCGGCCTTTTCGCCGAGCGAGAATGAGACCGTTGTCGAAAGTTCTCAGCCGCTTGCAGAGGAGTTTACCCATGGACCGTCGCACCTTCGTGAAGGGTTCTTTGCTGGGCGCCGGCGTGGTGGCCGGGGCGTCGAAACTGGCTCGCCTGGCGGATGCGGGCCCGGCCGCACCGCCCGCCACGGCCGTCCTGAAGCTGTGCAGCCAGGAGTGGATCGTGCCGGGGCGGAGCATCAAGGAGAAGGCGGAGAAGATCATCAAGTGGGGGGGCTGCGGCCTGGAGTTCCACGGCATCGACGTCCGCGAGGCCGAGCGGGCCCGCCGCGAGTTGGAAGGCACGGGCATCGGCCCCGCCGCCTTGTGTTGGGGCAGTTGCGGCGGCGCGCTGATCTCGCCCGATCCCGAGAAGCGGAAGGCGGCCCGCGCCCAGTTCAAGGCGGTCCTCGACGCCGCCGGGGCGCTGGGCGCCACCGGCGTGATCTGGGTCCCCTGCTTCAACAACGAAAGCCACAAGAGCCCCCAAGAGCTGGACAAGATGATGGCCGATCTGCTGCCCGAGATCGGCGACCATGCCGTGCGGGCCCACAGCCGCTCGCTGCTGGAGCCGCTCAATAAAGGCGAGACCTTCTACATCAACCGCCTGGAGCAGGCCGCCGCCTTCTGCAAGCGGCTGAACCATCCGGGCGTGTGCATGATGGGCGACTTCTACCACATGGCCAAAGAGGAACAGTCTGAGGAAGAGGCGTTCGTGACCGGCGGGAAATGGGTGCATCACGTGCACCTGGCCACCGGCCGGAGCCGCATCCTGCCCGGCCAGGAGCCGCACAGTTACGTGTCCGGATTCCGGGGCCTGAAGCGGATCGGCTACCAGGACTATTGCAGCCTGGAATGCGGAGTGAAGCCCACCCGGCGGGTCCTCGACGCCGCGGGCCGCGCCAAGCTGGTCGCCGAGCCCGACGTGGAAATCCCCAGGGCCTTCGCCTTCCTCAAGCGGCAGTGGGAAGAAGCCGCCGGTTAGCATTGGCCGACGAGCAACGGCCGTACTCATCACGCTCCGCGTGATGCCCTTCCTCTCGCGGAGCGAGAGGAGTACGGGGGGTGGCACGTTCTGCAAGGGCGTGGGCACTGGCAAGATGCCAGTGCCACCAGTCGCCATTCTAACTCCTGACTTCTGTCTTCTGACTCCTAGTAGCGCAGTTCCCCGCCCAGCCGCAGGCCCTCGGCCCAATAGCTGGTCTCGCGGAAGACGAAGTCGGGGTGCGTGGTCGTCGGCGCCACCCCCGAATTTGGTACGTTCCCCGGATCGACGGTCGTATCGATCTGTTCCCCGGCCCGCGCCACGTTCGTCCAGTACAGCAGATCGTAGCCGGCGGAAATCTTGAGGTGCGGCGTGACCTGGAAGCCGGCCTGGACCGTGAGCTGGGGAATCGCCGCGAACCGGTTTTGGGAGTGGCCACCCATGTTGCTCACGGTCTGGGCCAACAGGCCGCCGGGCACGACCGCCGGCACCCCGGTATTGTCCACCGTGGTGGTCCGGCCGACAATGTCCACGACTTCATGATTGGAGCCCATGGCGACTTGGGTCACGACGTCCAGGGACCAGCGACCTAAGTTGAACGTGGTGTCCAACCCCAGCTCGCCGCCGTGGAAGTTGTTATTGGCCTTGAAACTGTCCTCCGCCTCGGAATAGTTATTGAGGGTGTCGGGGGCCGTGGAGGTCGTGGCGTCGTGTATGTCCACGCCGTCGATCAGGCGGGCGAAGCGATAACCCAGGATGGCGTTGATCTCGACGTGGCGCTGCGGGCAGCAGGCCCAGTCGCAGCCGTCGCCGGCGTATACGCCGTCACAGCGATATAGCGCGCGGCGGAAGGCGATGTTGGCCGACTGGAAATAGTCGCTGGTCGCCACGGTCACCCGGCCCGTCCCCGAGATGATGCCATCGCCCGTGGGATAGGCTATGTACCGCTGATCCGGCGTGCCGTCGGGATCCGAGAACGGCCGATAGATGACGGGGTAGCCGTTGGAAAGGCCGCTGTCGTAGTTTTCGTTTCTGCGGGCCAGCTCGAAGTACCCGCCCTCCAGGGCCCAGGTCTTACAGCAATCCAGCCACAGCCCGGCCGTAGACAGGACGCCCGCGTGATGGCCGCTTTCGACGACGGAATCGCCGAACGCCGTCTGCGGCAACAGGCCCGCACTCGCCTCCTGAACCGTCACCAGGGCCGGTAGTCGATCGCCCTTGCTCCACCAGAGCAGGTAGTCGCTCTGGAACCAAAGCCGGCCCGGTATGCCGCACTGCGGGCAGCATCCGTCGAGGGCCGGGCAGGCCCGGCAGTCGCCAACCGGGGGCAGCACACAATCCTCCTCGTCGCCGTCCCGGGGTGGCGGCTCACTGGCCGCCGCCGGTCGCGGAAGACGGATCGAGTTGGGCACGCCCGGCGATACGGCCTCCGCTGCCCGCGCGGCTTTCGCCGCTACGGGGCGACTTGAAGATTCGCCCGCATTCTTATCGGGCAACAGCAGGGCGCCAGTCTTGTCGAGCGACGCACCGGCGGCCTTCTTATCCTTCCGCGCGGCGCTGTCTTTCTTCTCGGGCGGTGCGACGAAGTCTTTCGTTTCGGGCGGCGCGGCGGGGGCCCGAACTCCCGACTTATCTCCGCCCGCTCGCGGCGGCAAACCGGACATCGGCGGCTCCGGAATGCCGGTATCGCCGTCTGAAACAAGTAGGTCGCCGCTGGGCCGATTCAGATTGGCGCCTGCTAAGTATTCGCCGGCGCCCGCCGACGAGGCCCCCACAACAATGGACGTGATGAGCAGCAGCGGCCATGCCGCCGCCCAATTTCTCAAGCCTCTCATTCCTGCCCCCCTTTCGAACTTTGCAGGTTGTGCGGATGCTAACAGCCGTATGGGTCGTAACGGCTATGCCACTTTTACCAGATCGGTTGACCGGATGGGCTGACATTAGGCCGGATTAGCCATGAACGTTCACGGGCGACCGTCTCGATTTCCGTCGATTGGCCGGATATTTTGCCTATCCAAGCCGCATTAACAGCAGCGACCCCGCCGAGTTCACCTCGGTGCTGAAGGAGGCTGAACGGCTAAGAGGCTTCCGTCAGGACCTCTTGTGCCTTTTCTTGCGTCGTCAAGTGATGCGAAAAGAGCGTGGCCGCCAGGGTTCCCAATTGACCCATCGCCCCCAGCTTCCCGCCATATTGAGAGTGGCCAGGCGTGATGCGACCCGTTCCCGATTGTTACGTTGTGCGCCGTTTCAAAACATGCGCAGTATAAACCGCTCTTGTCAGGGGCGGCGTTATTGGCGATGATCCCGCCCCAGATGGATGATCTCGGACCTTGCCTGTTTGCGATTGGCGATGCGGCGGCCTGTAGCGGCCCGGCCGGCGCCTTAGCCATCGACTGGCGGGGTTCGGCCGCCACGCCCAGTTTCTGGTCGTTTCGGCCCCTGCGAATGCTCTGGCGCTCGCCGGACGGCTCGCCTTGGGAGCGGGCCGGGGCGCTGCTCTTCGCCTTGATGCTGCTGGTTGGGTGTCCCGTCGCCGTTAACCGGGCGGTACATGGGGGGGGCGCCGATCTCCGCTGGTTCTGCTCGGCCGGCAGGTACATCTTGGAGCACGGCACCCGCGACCCAAAGTCGAACCTCGGCCGCTATTGGCCCTCGCTCGACGTGCCCTGGATGATCGTCGCCCGAGTGCCCATCGCGGTTACGGCCAGCCTGTGGTATCTCCTCGGATGTTTGAGCTGGATCGCGCTGTTGGACGCGATCTACCGCTACGTGCTGACCGATGCCGATTTGAAATTTCGCCGGCAGGCCACCCTGGCGGCCGGGCTGCTGGTGATGCCCCTGGCCATCGACGGCCTGTGCCTGGGCAGCTTTCACACCTTCATGGTGTGGCTCATGCTCGTCGGGCTGTGCCGGGCGCTGCGGGGGCAAACCGTCCGCGGCGGGCTCCTGCTGGGCGTGGCCGCTTGGCTCAAACTCCTGCCCTTCCTCGGCGCGGCCTTCCTCTTCTTGCACCGCAAGCCGGCCGCCGCCCTGACGGCGATCCTGGCGGCCCTGACCATCGACGTGGTCCTCTCGGTGGGGGCCTTCGGCGTAAACGAGGCATGGCGCCAGCACGTCATCTGGTGGCAGCGCGGGGCCGCCGGCACCGCCGATCGGCAGTTGACCAGTCCCGGATACGTGGATGAAGATCGACTAACCAACCAATCGGTGGCCGTGACCGTTCGCCGCTTGCTCTCGTCGCTGGGCAGCGAGCCGGGCTCCGCCCGCAATTGCGTGCGGATCGCCGACCTGAGCGGCCCGCAACTGAAGCTGGCCTTCTCGGTCCTAATGGCCGTCCTGCTCCTGGGCGTGGGCCTTTTCTGCTGGCCACGCGGCCCGGAGCCCCCTCGGGCATCGGCCCAGATTGCCATGATCGTGTTGGCTACGCTGTGGTTCTCGCCGGTGGTGTGGAGTTACCATCTAACGGCCGCCACGCCCGCCTTGGCCATCGTCCTGGCGCGCTGCCGCAACCGCCGGCTGGCGACGGCACTGTTGGTCGCAGCCTGGCTCACGGCCTTGGGCCTGCTGTGCTTTCCGGTCGTCCGGGCCGTGGGAATCCTGCTCTGGCTGAGCCTGCTGACCGGGGCCGCGCTGGTCGGGCTGCGGAGCAGGGAGGAAGGAGTTAGAAGTTAGGAGTTAGGAGTTAGAATGGTAGAGTGGTGGGCGCGTGCTGGTCGACCGAGCCCGATCCGTCACGTCCCGGCGTGAAGTACGGCACAAACAGCTTCTGATGCGGCTTCGCCGCTCCCCTTCTAACTCCTAACTTCTAACTCCTAACTCCTATTTTCCCCATGCAATGCCCGTCGCCCACTGCCGGCCCTGCGCCCTCCCGCGGCCGTGGATTGTGGGAAGTGGCCCTGGTCTTCCTGCGGCTGGGCACGACGGCCCTGGGCGGTCCGGCCGCCCACGTGGCCCTCATGGAAAACGAGTTCGTCCGCCGCCGCCGCTGGGTCACCCACGAGCGGTTCCTGGACCTGCTGGGGGCGGTGAACCTCATCCCCGGCCCCAACTCGACCGAGATGGCAATCTACCTGGGTTATCTCCGCGCCGGCTGGATGGGGCTGGTACTGGGCGGAGTGTGTTTCATCCTGCCGGCCATGGCCATCGTTACCACCATGGCCTGGGCCTACCAGCGCTACGGCAGCCTGCCCCAGGTGGCCGGCCTGCTGTACGGCGTCAAGCCGATCGTCATCGCCGTCATTGCCCAGGCGATTTGGAGCCTGGGCCGCCGGGCCGTCAAAACCCGCTTGCTGGCCTTGGCCGCCGTGGGGGCCCTGGCGGCCAACCTGCTGGGCCTGGACCCGCTCTCGGTCTTCCTGGCCGCCGGCCTGGCGGTGCTGCTGTGGTGCGGGCTGGTCGTCGAGCGCCCGCGGCGGACCATGGCCAGCCTGCTGGTGCTCGTGGTCGTGGCCGCAGTGCTGGCCGCGATCCAGATCGTGCCCCGACTGCACTTCGCCTCTGAGGCGGCGGCCGCACAAACCGCGCCCGGACTGGCCTCGATCTTCCTCTACTTCCTCAAGATCGGGGCCGTGCTGTACGGCACCGGTTACGTCTTGCTGGCCTTCCTGCAAGGCGACCTGGTCACGCGCTGGCATTGGCTCACCGCCACGCAACTCTTGGACGCCACGGCGGTGGGCCAGGTAACGCCCGGCCCGCTGTTCACAACGGCCACCTTCATCGGCTATCTGCTGGGCGGCCTGCCCGGCGCGCTGCTGGCCACGCTGGGCATCTTCCTGCCCTCGTTCGTGTTCATCGCCGTGGGCGGGCCGCTCTTTCCCCGCCTCCGCAAATCGCCCCTGGCGGGCGCCTTTCTGGACGGCGTAAACGTGGCCGCAGTGGCCCTCATGGCCGTGGTGACCGTCCAGCTCGGCTGCGATGCGTTCACCTATCCCGGCACGCGACAGATCGACCCCGTCACCGTGCTCTTCGCCTCTGTGGCCGGGATCACTCTCGTCCGCTTCCGCCCCAACCCGGCCTGGCTGCTACTGGCCGGCGGCGCCGCCGGCATTGTGCTGCGATTTGGCTAGACCGTCCTGGGGGCTCCCGCGCCGTCATTTCGCACCGTGCTGGCGCAATAGATCGGCGATCACCTTCCGGGTGCGATTTGTGCGATCAACGTTCTCCTTGATCCTTTCGGGGTCCCCACACTGCACGGGCACGACGCGCGCCACAACCATCGCATACGCTAGCGGAGTGACCTTGCTTGTCTTGTAACGGGTCTGCGACTCGGTGCTGTCATCGATCTGGGCTAGAGCTTCAGCATTGACATCTGCGCCGTGCTCGATCAACAGTTTAACCATCGCAATCTCGCCAGTCCCGTCGCTTCTGAATCCCCAGCCGCCTCCCGGTACTTCGGCGGCATAATGCAAAGGTGTGATCCCGTTTCGCATCCGTGCATTGACGTCCAGTCCGGCGCGGAGCAGGTACTTGGCTACCTCGACGCGCGTTGTCTTCGCCGCAAGATGCAGGAGCGTTTCCCCTTCGCCATTCTTGGCCGAGAGCGACGCGCCGTGTGTGGCCAGGAATTCCGCGATGGCCGCGTGTTGTTTCTCTGGCGGGTTTTCGTAGAACGCGCCACCGGCAGCATGCCAGAGCGGTGTTGCGCGCTCACTGTCGGCCGCAAGCGGGTCGGCACCATGTTCGACAAGCAACTTCACCATGGCCAAGTCGCCGTTCCGGCATGCAAAATGCAGCGGTGTCTCCTCTACGCAATTCCTCGCGTTGACGTTGGCCTTGTGCTCTACCAGCACTCTTGCCACATCAAGCCGGTCGTCCTCTGCGGCGCGAATCAGCGGCGTCCCCTCCGTCAGATTCGCTTGATCGTCGATCATCGCCCCCTTTTCAATCAACAGGCGGGCGACGTCGCCGTCACGTACTTCGTCAAGCGGTTCGTGACCGAATTCATCTGCTGCATTCACGTCCGCCCCCGCATCGATTAAGACTTTGGCCATCCGGTGGTCCTTGGCAATTCCCAGGGGCCGGTGCTCGCATGCCACTTTCCCATTGGTATCGGCGCCGTGCTTCACCAGAAACTCGGCCATGGCGTGATCGTTACGACCCACGGCCCAGTGCAAGGCGCTCCATTGGTCGAGGTGTGATTCCATCCCCTTCGCGCTCGTGGGCGGTTGGGCATTGATAACCCCCGGATGACTCGCCACGATCCGCTGGACAGCCTGCGTGTCGCCTTGGCGGGCAGCCCTGATCAGGGCATAGCCCACCTCTTCTTCGTCCTTTGTCGCGGAGGGTGGACCGGCTCCCACGACCCGTAACACCACGATAACCAGCGGGAACGAGATCGCAACGGCACGGCGGAGCAGGTTGCTGCTCATGGGATGGGCCTCCCTCGATATGCGTGGCGGACCATCGCTCGATTCTACAGCATCTGCCGGCATCTGCCAACAATCGGCTGGGCGTCCCGGAGGGACGATTGAAAATAGCCCAGCAGTTTACTGCTGGGAAGTCGGGAAGCGTAGAGATTTCCAGAGTCCCGTAGGGACGACTGAATTCGTAGACTGGTTCTCGTTTTCAATCGTCCCTACGGGACTCTCGGCAGAATTATGGCAACCGATCTCCCAGCGATAAATCGCTGGGCTATTCTCAGATGCCCCTCCGGGGCAAGACCGCGCCGCGCTATTGCTTGGCAGCCCCTCACGTGGGCCCTATGTCTGGCTGGGCCCCGTCCGCACGATGCGGTCGTAGAGGGCCGGCACGGTTTGGCGGTGGTCGCCTTGGATGTAGTAGCTTGTGCCGCCGTCGGCTACGGTCCGCACCAGCACGGTCTTGTATGGGCGGAAGTAGTAGCGGGGTTCGGTCTTCTGGGCCTCGCGGTCCAGCCCCGCGCCTAGCTCGGGCAGGTCGAACACGGCCGTGGTGAAGCGGCGAATCACTTCGCCTTGCTGGTGGGCCACGTTGCGGGCCATGGCCAGGGCCTTCAGGTACACCTCGGGCCCCATCACGGCCGTGCCCAGGTTCGAAAACACGCCGCCTTCCAGGCGGGTAACGCTGTGGGTGAAGATGAGGAAATCGGTGTACGAGGCGGCCCCGGTGGCGGCCGGGTCGCAGTTCGGATGCTCGTGCACGATGTCCTGCCCGATGCCCACGTGTACCGTGACCGGCACGCCCAGCCGCACGCCGGCGGCCAGCACGCTGGTCTGGCGGTAGGGGAAGGCTTCGTCCTCGATCATCCGTCCGAGGGCTTCGCCGAAGCCGATGCCCTGGCGATAGGCGGCCGCAGCGGCCTCGTTGATGCGGCCCGTCTCGTGCCACAGGCCGAACTGGCCGGCGGCCACGTAGCGGGCCACGCTCTCGCAGGTGGCACCCTGCAGGGCCAGCTCGAAGTCGTGAATGGCCCCCGCCCCGTTGAGGGCCAGATGCGTTAGCAACCCGCGGCGCATGAGGTCGATCAAGAGCGGGCCGTTGCCCTTGCGTAGCACATGCGCGCCGCAGGCGAAGATGACGGCCCGGCCGGCCCCGGCCGCGGCCACGATCCGGCCGGCCAGCGCATCCAGGTCCTTGTGAACGAAAGGCTCCCGCGGCGTATCGGGAAACATCAGGCACGAGCGGTCGATGTCGTGCACCCGCTCGGCCAGCGGGCGCAGGATAAGCCGGCTGCGATCGAACTGGGGAAATGGCATGGTGGAGTCCTCACCCAATGTAGTCGGCACACGCCGTGTGCCGTGAACAAGGGACGGCACACGGCGTGTGCCGGTTACAATTTGGCCGCTGGGCTTTGCAGCCCCCGCACCTTGGCCACAATCTCGACCGCCTGCCGGCAGCGATCGCGGACCAGGGCCCAGCGGCCCTCGGCCAGATCGTCGCGCTTGGCGAGCCAGGTGCCGCCGACGGCCAGCACCACGTCGGCGGCGAGGTAGCTCTCCAGGTTCGTCAGGTTCACGCCGCCGGTGGGAATCAGCCGCAGGCCCAGGTGTTGGTAGGGCCCGGCGACGGCCCGGATCGTGGCCAGGCCGCCCAGGGCCTGGGCGGGGAAGAATTTTAGTACCTTGCAATCGAGCGTCACGGCGTGCTCGATTTCGCTGGGGGTGCACACGCCGGGCACGAAGGGCAGGCCGGCCTGCCGGGCCCGGGCGACGACCGCCGGGTTCAGCCCGGGGGCCACGGCGAAGCGGGCCCCGGCGTCGGCCGCCGCCTGGACGTTGGCCGCCGTCAGCACGGTGCCGGCGCCCACCAGCAGCTCCGGCCGGTGCCGGCAGATTCGCCCGATGGCCTCGGCCGCCGCCGCGGTGCGAAAGGTGATCTCGACCAACGGCAGGCCGGCTTCCAGCAGGGCATCGGCCAGCGGCAGGGCCGACTCGGCCGAATCCAGCGATATCACGGGCACCACGCCCGAGCGGCCGATGGTCTGGAACACGTTGTCGGGGGACATGGGGGAAGGGATTTGGGGATTTAGGGATTTAGGGATTGGGGGTGCCGCGGTTGGTTGTCGAACAATTCGGTACCGACATTTTGAAACCACGGGCGGCGCTTGGCAAGCCCCCCAGCGCATGGCTATATTGATTGCGCGGGGTGGCAAGATCGCACAGAGGAGTCAATCTCGTGCAGCAGATCGGAGCGGCCGTGGTGGGCGCGGGGTTCATTGGCCCGGTGCACGTCGAGGCCTTGCGGCGGGTGGGCGTAACGGTGACGGGCATTCTGGGCGTCGACGACGCCGAATCGGAGCAGGCCGCCGTGGCGCTGGGCCTGCCCCGCGCCTATCGCAGCCTGGCCGAAGTGCTCGCCGACGAGCGGGTGCAGGCCGTGCACATCACCACGCCCAACCGCTACCATTTTGACATGGCCCGCCGGGCCCTGGAGGCCGGCAAGCACGTGCTGTGCGAGAAGCCCCTGGCCATGAACTCGCGGGAGTCGGCGGCCCTGGTGAAGTTGGCCAAGACCGCGGGCCTGGCCGCCGGCGTGAACTATAACCTGCGATTCTATCCCCTCTGCCTGGAAGCCCGCGAGAAGGTCCGCTCCGGCCAGATCGGCAAGGTGCATAGCGTGGTGGGCAGCTACGTGCAAGACTGGCTGCTGCTCCCGACCGATTACAACTGGCGCGTGCTGGCCCGGGAAGGCGGCCGGCTGCGGGCCGTGGCCGATATCGGCACGCACTGGCTGGACCTGGTGCAAACCGTAACGGGCCTGGAGATCGACGCGGTGTGCGCCGACCTGCTGACGGTGCATGCGGTGCGGCAGCGGCCCAAGGGCGAGGTGCAGACGTTCAAGGGTAAGGAGGAGCGGGCCGTGGCCACCGAGCCGGTGCGGATCAACACCGAGGATTGCGGGTCGATACTGCTGCGGTTTCGCGGTGGGGCCCGCGGCGTGCTGTGGGTCTCGCAGACCACGGCCGGGCGGAAGAACTGCCTCCGCCTGGAGATCGCCGGGGCCGAGGCGGCCTTGGCCTGGCAGAGCGAGGAGCCCAACACGCTGTGGATCGGCCACCGCGGCCGGTCCAACGAATCGCTGATTCGCGACCCGTCGCTAGTCTCGGAGGCGGCGCGGCAGTACATCAGCTACCCGGGCGGGCACGCCGAGGGGTTCCCCGATACGTTCAAGCAGTGTTTCCGCGCGTTTTACGGCTACATCGCCGGGGGTGATTTCTCGGCCCCGCCGCCGTTCGCCACTTTCGCCGACGGCCACCGGGAAATCCTGCTGTGCGAGGCCATCCTCGACAGCCATCGCCAGGGGAAATGGGTCAAGGTCAAGCGGTGAGCTATGAGCTATGAGCTATGAGCCTTGACTTTGAGCAATGAGTTACGAGCCGCTTGCGGCTTCGCAGGAGTCAACCATGAAGCTGGGTTTTTTCACTGCGATTCTTCCGGACCTGAGCTTCCGGCAGGTGGTCGAGTTTGCGGCCGCCGAGGGCTTCCAGTGCCTGGAGGTGGCCTGCTGGCCGAAGATGAAGGCCGACCGCCGCTACGCCGGCATCACGCACCTGGACGTGGGCGACTTCGGCCAGGCCCAGGCCGACGAGGTGCGGGCGATCCTCGCCGGCCAGGGGGTGGAAATCTCGGCCCTGGGCTACTACCCCAACCCGCTGTGTGCCGATCAGGCCGAGTCGGCCGCCGCCGTCGAGCACATCCGCAAGATGATCACCGCCGCCGGGCGGCTGGGCCTGGCGGGCGTGAACACCTTCGTGGGCCGCGACCCGGCGCTGCCCCTGGAGGAGAACTGGAAACGGTTCGACCGCCTCTGGCCGCCCATCATCGAGCACGCCCAGCAATGCGGCGTCCGCGTGGGCATCGAGAACTGCCCCATGCTGTTCACCGGCGACGAATGGCCGGGCGGCAGGAACCTGGCCATCTCGCCCAAGATCTGGCGGGAGATGTTCCGGCGGATCCCCAGCCCGCACTTCGGGCTGAACTACGATCCGTCGCACGCCGTGTGGCAGCTCATGGACTCGCCGCGGCACGTCCGCGAGTTCGCCGACCGCATCTTCCACGTGCACGCCAAAGACGCCCGCTTGCTGCGCGACCGCCTGGGCGACGTGGGCATCCTGGCCGCGCCGCTGGAGTTCCACGAGCCCAAGCTGCCCGGGCTGGGCGACGTGCCCTGGGGCGAGCTGTTCGCCGCTTTGACGGATATCGGCTACCAAGGCGCCGTGTGCATCGAGGTCGAAGACCGCGCCTACGAGCAGACGCTGGCCGCGCGGCAGCACGCCCTGCGCCAGGCCAAACGATTCCTGGAGAACTTTTGCTGAGACCACCCATGACCGAGACCGTTACGCTTCACGAGCTGGCAAAGATGATCGACCACTCGCTGCTGCATCCGACGATGACGGATGCGGAGGTTCGCCGCGGTTGCGAGCTGGCCCGGCGCTACGACGTGGCCACGGCCTGCGTCAAGCCCTATGCGGTGGGCCTGGCCCGCGAGGTCCTGGCCGGCTCGGCGGTCGGCGTCTGCCCGGTGATCGGCTTCCCCCACGGCAACAGCACGACGCGCATCAAGGTGCTGGAGGCCGACGAGGCGGCGGCAACGGGCGGCAGCGAAATCGACATGGTCGTCAACGTGGGCAAGGTCCTGGGCGGCGACTGGCCCTACGTCCAGGCCGAGATCCGGGCCGTGCAGGAGGCGGTGCTCGCCCGCGGGGCGATCCTCAAGGTCATCTTCGAGAACGATTACCTGACCGACGCGCCGATCATCCGTCTGTGCGAAATCTGCTCGCAGATCGGCGTGGCCTTCGTGAAGACCTCGACCGGCTACGGCTTCGTCAAGCAGCCCGACGGATCGTACAACTACCGCGGCGCGACCGTAGAGCAATTGACCCTCATGCGGCGGCACTGCCCCGCATCGGTCCGCATCAAGGCCGCCGGCGGGGTCCGCACGCTGGACGATCTGCTGCGGGTTCGGGCCCTGGGCGTGGCGCGGATCGGCGCCACGGCCACCGCAGCCATTCTCGAAGAGGCCAAGCGCCGCGGCATGGCGCCCGGGCCGGCGTAATTCCGCAGGAAACAGGAGGGCCGTAGCATGTCGGAGATCTCGCAGGGGCGGCGGGGGTTTCTGGGGAAGCTGGCGGGCGGCGCGGCGGCGTGGGCCTTGGCCCGCCGGCCGGCGCGGGCCGAGGTCCCGACAGCCGGCCTGACGCTGGTACGCCGCGATAACTGGCTGATCATTCGGGGCGGGCAATTGCCCGACGGCCAACTGCAGGTCGACTATCTCGAGGCCTATTGCCGCGCCGGCTCGACCGACGCCGATTGGGGCCGGCACACGGTCATTCCCCACCGGACGGCGCTAGTTTCTCAAAGCGCCGACCAGCGCGTGGTGAAGCTCAAGTGTACGCTGGCCGACGGCCTGACGGTGGAGCACACGATCACGGCCGGGCCGGACGAAGTGGACTTCCGCCTGACGGCGCACAATCCTGGCCCGAAGCGATCCGAGGCCCACTGGGCACAGGCTTGTCCGCGACTGGGCCCCTTCACCGGGTTCGCTGCCGAGGGGCCGAACATCGACGACTACCTGCCCAAGTGCTTTATTTTTCTGGAGGGGAAGCTGCGGCGGATGCCGACGCCGCAGTGGGCCACGCGGGCCCGCTACACGCCCGGCCAGGTGTGGTGCCCCCGGCACGTGCCGCGCACCGACGTCAACCCGCGGCCCTTGAGCCCCTTGGTGCCCAGCAACGGGCTGATCGGCTGCTTCAGCGGCGACGAGACGCAGTTGTGGGCCACCGCTTGGGAGCCCTACCAGGAGTTGTTCCAGGGGGTGATCCGCTGCCTGCACGCCGATTTCCGCTTGGGCGGGCTGCAAGCCGGCCAAACCCGGCACATCCGCGGAAAGATGTACTTCCTGCCGGCCGACGTCCCGGCCCTGCTGCGCCGCTACGCGGCCGACTTTCCCGAGCACGGGCGAGTCGAGGGGTGAGTAGCGAGGGGTGAGTAGCGGGAGGTGAGTGGTGAGGGGCGGGACTCACCACTCGCCACTCGCCACCCCTGTTCTATCGTTCTATGCCTATCGGCTGATCGGACGGAGTGGGCAGCGGTGTTTGGGCAGGGCCGGGGGCAAAGGTCTGCGGCGGGGGCGGCGGTGGCACCGGCGTGGGGGCCAACGGCGCGGGGGCCGACGGCGCCGGGGCCGTCGACGGCGCAATATAATTCCGCTGCGTCGGGGCCGGCTGCTGGTATCCCGGCGGCGGCTGCGTGTAGTACGCCGGCGGCGCCGCATATACCGGGGGCGGGGCCGCGTAGACCGGCGGCGGGCCGTAGGCATACGGATAGGGATAGTAATATGGGTATGGGTACCGGTATGGGTAAGGATAGGGATAATACGGATAGGGAGCATAGGCCGGGCCGCCCAGCGGAATGCCGATGCCGATGCCCAGCCTGACGCCACCCGCCTGGGCCGACGGGCAGCCGAGCGCCAACGCCACCAAAGCGACACCCACCAGCAGTAAGATTTTCCTACTCATTGCAAGTTCTCCTCTGAACCCGGCGATCGATAGCCCCGCGCATCCTGCGCAACCCCGCCTCTGGTTGGGGATGGGCAGGGGTTGAGGGCCCCTGGCACCGTGGCCTCTATACACAAGATCGTACCTTAAGGCCGTGAAACAGGAAACCCCATTTCGCGGCCGGTGCGCACGGCAAAAGCCCCCCTCCCGCCGCTTTCCGTCCGCGGATGGTCGGGACAGCTTGTCTCGACGGGCGGCGAAACCGCAAGCGGTGTTTTCGGCCGTTTTGGCGGACCGCGTGTGCCCTCCCCCTTCCGCCTTCCCCTTTCCCCCTTCCCCCTTCCCCCTTCCGCCCTAATCCCTAATCCCTAATCCCCTCCCCCCCTCACACTTCCAGCATGTCGGTGGGCTCGTAGCGGGTGGCCACCAGGAGGGGCAGCCGCTCGCCCAGGATTCGGCGATGGGTCTTCAGGGCCAGGGCCTGGGTGTTATTCTCTTTGGAGAGGTGGGCCAGGCAGAGCCACTTCATCCGGCCGGGCAAGGCGGTGCTCACCAACTCGGCGGCCTCGAGGTTCGAGATGTGGCCCCCGGGACCGCGGATTCGCCGCTTGAGCCACTCGGGATACGAGCCGCCGGAGAGCATGTCGGGGTCGTAGTTGCTCTCCAGGATGAGGGCATCCAGCGAGCCCACGATTGTGTGCAAGTCGGCGAAGACGTGGCCCAGGTCGGTGAGCACGCCCAGCCGGTGCCGGCCGTCGTCCACGACGAACACCACGCCGTCGACGCCGTCGTGCGGGGTGGGATAGGTCTCGACGGCCACTTTTCCCAGCCGCACCGTTTCGCCGGCCACGAAGTGCCGCAGATCGTCGATCGGCCCCACGGCGTATCGGCGGACCGCCTGGCAGGTCTTGGCCGTGGCGTAGACCGGCAGGCCGAACATGCGATGGAACACGCCCATGCTGCGGCTGTGGTCTACGTGGTCGTGCGAGATGAACAACGCGCTCAGGCTCCCGCTGTCTCTGCCGTACAGAGCCAGCCGCTCCTCGAGCTGCCGGCCGCCGATCCCGGCGTCGAAGAGCAGCCGCAGCGGGCCCGCCTCGACGTAGATGCAGTTGCCGTTGCTGCCGGACTGGAGGGAAATGACTCGCATCGTTTTATTGTAGCCGTTCACGGCATGGAAAGTAGCAGGCACACTCCGTGTGCCTGCTACTTTGGCGAGTCGCTTGAGCGGCCACATGCTATTTTACCGGCGGGCTGCCGGGGGGAAACTCCTTCCATTGGCCGGTGGCGTCGATGAAGCCCGGCTGGAGGTCTTTCAGCCCGGCCACGCGGCGAAAGTCCGATACGGCCACGAGCGGGGTAATGCGGTGGCGATAGAAGAAGCGGTCTACCGGCTCGAAGTCGGCGGGCATTGCCCCTGTGGCCTCGTACAACCGCGAAACCAGTTGCGCCCCGGGCACAAGCCACTGGTAGATCTCCCATTCCCGCAATCCGGACCACACGCGATAGCTTGGGCCGCCGGGGGCGGCGGCCTGGAAGCTCGTCTCCGAGTAGCCTCCCGAGTAGGGCAACATGGCGTCGCACTGGTGCTCGGCGAAGCACAGGATCTTGCGGCCCATCCGCTGGCGCAGCAGGCGCATCAGCTTGACGTGTTCCAGGTCAGCGCCGAAGCTGTCCAGATAGAAGAGCGTACAGCCTGAATCGATCATCCGCTGGAACCGCTGCCAGAGCATGTCGCAATGGGCCGGGTCGTCGGCGTTGATGGGGATCACCTGGTCCTCGTTCCAGTCGCGGCGCAGCGCCAGGTCGGCGGGCCGGGTGGCCACGCCCAGCTTCAGCCCCGCCTCGCGGAACCGCCGGGCCAAAGTGGGCCAGTTGCGCTGGACCTCGGGGGGCAGGATGTCGAAATCCGGCCGGTACATCGCCCCGCGGGGCTCCTCGCCGCCCTGGCCCCACAAAATCACTCCCTGCCCGCCGGCTGAGCGCAGCGCGGCGGCCACCGTGCGGCAGAAGGCATCTACGCCCTCGGGCAGGTCGAGCCGCCGCGGGCCGCCGTGATAACCGTAAGGGTTCGCCGGCGAGATGGCCTGCCGGCTATGGTTCATGTAGTCCGAGGCGATCCAGCGGTAGTCGGCGTCGTACCGCACCGGTCCGAAGGTGGCCCGAAAATGTTCGCGGTAGGGGGCCAGCAGATGCCGCCACTCGCGGCGCGTGCTGACCCGCAAGCGGAGGTCGATGGTCCGCGCGCCGCGGGGCGGGATGGGCGTGCCGGCGAAGTACAGCAGCCGCCGCGACGGCGATTTCTCCCGCTGGTCGGCCTCCCAACTGGCGTAGTCCCACAGGATCAGGGTCCGCGTCCAGCCCGTCCGCCAAGGCGACACGCCCACGCCGGCCGTGCCGTCGGTGGCGTAGCTGCCGCCGATCTTCGACCAGAAGCTGGGATGGCACAGCCCTATGCCATGGGCCTGGAAATAACTGATGTGCTGCACCGGCATCAGGCCCTGCGGCAGCCTGTCGAAGTCGAACCGCAGGCCGGAGAAGCCCAGCACGTTGATCGGCAGTTCGGGATGGTTGTTCTCGACGCGGGTGGAGATCGTCAGGTCTTCGCCGTCGAACTGGTAATCGGCCGTTGCCACGAGCTGCCCGCCGCGGTGGACGACCCGGGCCCGCCGCGGGCCGAGCACCGCCAGCGACCGCTCCTGGATCGGTTCGCTGCGGACCGCCCCGCTGCCTTGGTCCTTGAACCACGGCTCGGCGTTGAACACCTGCCAGCCGCCGGTGGCCAGGGCGCGGCCACCCACGCGAATCGCCGACAGGCCGTCGGAGGTGACCTCAAACTCGACGCCGCCTGAGCGGTAGACCAATCGCTCCGGCCGATCGCCGGCGGCCGGCGCCGCGGGCCCCAAGAGCATCAAGATCGCAATTGCCGCTGGTTGCAAAGATAGAAGCATGGGACCCTCGCGGTGGTAAGGACACAGTTCGGCGCGGGGCTCCCGACCCCGCCGCGGCCCGACCGAAGGTCTCCGGAGCCAGGGAGACCTTCGGTCGGCGGTGTGGCTCGGTCGGAGACCGGCCACAACGGGTTCTGGGCCATTATGCGAGAGGAATCCGCAGGACGCAAGGATCTACAGGTTGCCGGCCGGCACAGCGTTGATAATCGAACGACAGCCTACTATACTCGGCGCTGTGAATGCCGCCAGTCGTTCGACATCGCAGCGATTTGGAGAAGTACAATAATGAATCCGCTTCTTTCCCGGATAATTGTGGCCGCGGCATTGACGTGCGTGCCCACGCAGTTTCTGGCAGCCGGCACCTACTTCATACGCACGCAGGGCAACGATGATGCCGACGGCAAGACGCCGCAGACGGCATTCAAGACCATTCTCCGCGGCGGGCAGGCGCTGGACAACGGCGACAGTCTGATCATCGGACCCGGAAAGTACAACACGGCCTCGACGCTCATCGCGGAGCGTTTCAGCGCCGACGGCACGCAGATGGCCGTTGTCGGCGACGAGAACGGCCAGCTGACGGGTGATGCCCCCGGCCCCGTCATCATCACAGCCGATAACGCCTCGGATGCGGCCATCTTGTTCCGGCGGCTGGCGAATCTCACGATCCGCGGGCTGACGTTTGCCGGCCCCGGTCAGGGGCTACGGCTCGACGATTGCCGCAATGTCACGATCGAACGATGCACTTTCGACAGACTGACGCGCGGGGCGGCGGTCAATACCAGCCGGGCAGTTGTGGTGCGCAGTTGCGTGGTTTCGCGATGCGCGGTCGGTCTGTACTTCCGCGAATCGGTGGCCAGCAAGGTGCTGCAGACAACCGTGGCCGGCAGCACCTCGGCCGGTATGCTGATCCTCAACTGCGGGCAAGGGCAGATCCGCAACTGCCTGCTGGCGGCGAACAACTCCAACATGGTCGCCGACGGCATCTCCTCCAGTGCCTGGACCAGCGACTTCAATGCGATCAGCGGGACATGCGGAAGCTGGGGCGAAGTGCCGGCCCAGGCTCGTATTTACGAGTGGAATGCGGCCAGCGGACAGGACCGCCACAGCGTGTACGTCACCCCGGCCTTCAAGGACCCTGACAACTTCGACTTGCACCCGTCAGCGGAAATCACTTGGCCCGGCGGTTTGCCCGGCAGACATATCGGCATTGCATCGGCCGAAGACGGCGCGATCCCCGATCGCGACGGCGTGCCCTTTGCCATGCGCGATGGCCACGTGTGCGCCGGCGCCTACGAATATCCGCAGCCCGTCCCCGCAGCCGGATGGGCCCGCCTGGCCATACAGGTCGCCCCGGGCGGCGCAAGGCAGTCGGCCGGCATCTACAACGAGGGCGGCAAGCTGATCCGAATGCTGCTGGCGGATGCCGCCGGCGTTGCGGAGCTGTATTGGGACGGCCTGGACGACGTGGGCGACGTCGCCCCGGCCGGCAAGTACGTGGCCAAGGTTGTTTCGCACGACGTGCAGGTCGTCGATGACGGTCATTTCGGCGACAACGGCAACGCGGCGGGAAACTACAACGCCGACAATGCCAATCGCGTTGCCCCGCTCGGCGACGGCGGGTTCATGATGTCGTGCTATTACGACGAGGGCCTGTATCCGCTGCGGCGCTACAGTGCTTCGGGCCAACCGACGTTTGCCGTTGGCCTGCTGGATTCCGAGTTCATCGCGCTGGCCACCACGCCGCAGGACGACTGCTACGCCCTGACCGGCAAGGGCGCCGCGGTGCGGCTGATCCGCCTCGCGCTGCCGGGCGAGCGCGCTAAAATGCCCTCCGGCGGCGAGTTCTACGAGGTCCTGAGCGCCGCGGAAAAGGCCGACAAGAATGTGTCGGCCGTCGGGTTGGCGCTGGCGGGCAACACGGCCTGCGTGGCCGTCGCCGGGACGAATGTGGTACGCCTGATCGACCTTTCCACGGGCAGGAAAACCGCCGATCTGCTCGTCTCGAAGGTCGCCGACATTGCGGCCGACACCGCCGGCAATCTTTGGGTCCTCAGCGGCGAGCGGATTCTGGCCCTTTCGCCCTCAGGCAAGACAGAAAGGCAATTCTCCAGCCGCCTGGCGACTCCCAAGTACCTGTCGGCCGGCAAAGACCGCCTGTGTGTCGTGGACCAGGCCGCCGAGCGCGTGGCGGTGCTGGATTTCAGCGGCAAGGTGACGCTCTCGATGGGCCGTACGCGCGCCCCGGGTGAGTTCGTGCCGGTCAGCACCGACTACTGGCGCATGCCGCGCGGGGCGTGCTTCCTCAAGGACGGCCGCCTGGTGGTCTGCGAATACTATCGCACGCGGATCATGAATCCGTACACGGGCAAGGTGCTCAACGAGATCGTCAGCGATTTTGTGGACACCGTGCGCGTCCACCCGGTAAAGAGCGAGTATGTGATCTCCGCCCTGGGGGTCTTCCGCGTGGACCCCAAGACCGGCGCCTGGCGGTGGCTGGTGGAAGCGCCGCGCGGCATGAAGGACCGGGCGCTGGGCAATCCGATGGAAGTGGTCACCTTGGGCGGTCGGCAATTCGTGGCCTACTGGCCCATCGAGGCCGGCATGCAATTGGTGGACGTCACCGACCCGCTCAACCCGCGGCTGGCGGTCAATCTGTCCAGGGCCGAGGCGCCGTTGGCCGGTCCCGCATCGGCGTTTGCCGCGGACGGAAGCATCGTGCAGGTGTTCATGGCCGGCGACAAGCGCAACATCCCCACGGTGCGGCGGATTCCCTTCCTGGGGCTGGACGCCGGCCACAGGCCGACCTTCGATTGGGCGCATCCCGTTCTGATCCGCCCGGGAACCGAAACGACCCGGCAGAAGATGGCCTTCACCGATGCGGGCCTGTCGGTGGATCGCACCAACGACGACATCTATTTCGGCGGCATGACCGCACAGTTCGACGAATGCATCCCGGTCTTCTTCCGCGGCGCAACCGGGGTGGGCAAGTTCGACGCCCGGAGAAAACCCCTCTGGTTCTCGCGCTCCAGCGGCGGAAACTACCTCTGGGCAAGCGCCATCAGCGACGGCAAGAGTACCTACGTGCTGGCAACCAAGATACTCAGCGGGCAGGTCGATCTGTTCGACGCCGACGGCCTGCGCCTGGCCACCGGCAATTGGTCCTGGCCCACCAATTACACCTGCGGGTGGATCGACTGCTCGCACAGCGTCAGCCCCTATCTCCGCGCCGACGGCAAGATAGGCGCCTATGTCGAGGACGACGCCGTCGGCCGCCTGAACCGCATTCGCGTCGATGGCGTGGAATCGATTCGCAAGACATCCGCGCCCATGCAGTGGCAGCCTACCGGTATTGCCCCGGGCCGCATTCCGCTCGCGGAAGTCGTCCAGGGAAAGGGACTGGCAAAGACCCTGGTACTGGCGAAAATCCCGGAGATGAAAGTCGACGGCAACTGGAACGCCTGGGTTAAGGCCGGCGTGATCCCGCAGATCGTGGCCCTGCCGGTGCCGAATTTCAAGCACTGCGCAATGCCCGACGACCTGTGGCAAACCTTCAAGACGGGCACGGCCATGGGCGCGGTGGCCCACGACGGCCGCAGCCTGTATGTCTACTTCGTCGTGGCCTGCGAGGGAATGCACTTCGACGCCGATCAACCCGGCGAAATGCCCATGTACGACGGCGTCGAATTCTGGGCCGAAGAGGAGCAATTCGGCCTGGGATTCACCAGGGACGGCGCGCCGCGGCTCTACAAGTACCGCTTCCACGACCGGGCCGGCCAGACTTACGCCCAGGGCTATCCGCTGCCCGGCGAGAACGTGTGGGGCGCGCGCCTGGACGACCTGTCCGCTGATCCGCTGGGGCGGCAACTGGCGGAAATCACCGGCGCGTCGATGAAGGGAAAACGGGGCTATGCCGTCATGGGTCGAATTCCTTTCGCCGACATCAAACTCGTGGGCGGCATCGGTGGCCGCGGCGGAACAGATATCCTGGACCTCAAGGGCGCCGGCGACATCATCCGCCTGGGCGTCGACTTCGACGGCATCCTCAGTTGGGGCCACGCCCAGGACTTCAAAGTCGCCTGGCCGCTGTCCCTCATGTTCGGCGATCCGACGCGCTCGACCCCGTTCGTTCTGGCCCGGTAGTATCCGGCACACTCCGTGTGCCGTCCGCCATACATCTTTCCGCCAGAGGCTCGTGGGGTGGGACGAGCGCGAGCGAGCCCCACCATTTTCGACGGACGACGGACGACGGGCGACGGACGGAAGCGCTCCGGCCCGTCGCCCGTCGTCCGTCGCCCGTCGTTGCGGTACGGTTGCCCTTAGCGGCCCGTTAGGCTACCATACAGCACCATGGCTTCGCACTACAACTACCGTTACCTGCTGCCGCTGGCCCTGACGGCCGCGCTGGGCGGGTTCCTGTTCGGCTACGATACGGCCGTGGTCTCGGGGGCCATAAACTTCCTGAAGAGCCATTTCCAGCTCAGCGCCGACCTGACCGGCTGGGCCGCCTCGAGCCTCCTGGTGGGCTGCGTCGTCGGCTCGGCGGTGGCCGGGCCGCTGGGCGACCGCTTCGGCCGGAAGTGGACCCTCGTGGCCTGTGCGGGGCTGTTCGCCGTTTCCTCGCTGGTCTCGGCCGTGCCGCAGACGATCGGGCAGTTCGCCTGGGCCCGCTTCGCCGGCGGCATCGCCATCGGCGGCGTGTCGATGCTCTCGCCCCTGTACATCGCCGAGATCGCACCCGAAAAACTCCGCGGCACGCTGGTGGCCCTCTATCAATTGGCCATCGTGGTGGGCATCCTGGTCGTGTTCTTCGTCAACCTGCAGATTCAGCGGCTGAGCGACGAGGCGTGGAACATCGAGACCGGCTGGCGGTGGATGTTCGCCTCGCTGGTGCTGCCCTCGCTGCTGTTCGGACTGCTGATGCTGGTCGTGCCCGAGAGCCCGCGGTGGCTCATGAAGATCGGCCGCCGCGAGCCGGCCCGGCGGATCCTGGAGGGCGTGAGCGGCCCGGCCGCCGCCCAGCGCGAAATCCAAGCCATCGACCAGGCCCTGCAGCAGGAGGAAGGACGCTGGCGGGAACTTTTCAACACGGGCTACCGCCGGGCACTGGTCGTCGGCGCGGGGCTGGCCGTGCTGGGACAGCTCAGCGGCATCAACGCCATTATCTACTATGGCCCCGACATCTTTCAGGCCGCCGGGGTAGGCCGTGATGCGGCCTTCACTCACCAGGTGAGCGTGGGTCTGATCAATCTGCTGTTCACCTTCGGGGCCATCTGGCTGGTCGATCGCGCCGGCCGCCGGCCGCTGCTCCTGGCCGGCACGCTGATCCAGGCCATCGCGCTGGGCCTGGTGGGCCTGATGTTCTACCGGCACGAGCAGGGCCTGCTGCTGGTGGGCAGCATCTTGCTCTTCACCGGCGCCTTCAGCCTGGCCATGGGGCCCATCCCCTGGATCATCGCCTCCGAGATTTTCCCCACCAAGCTCCGCGGCCGGGCGATGTCGCTGGCCATATTGATGCTCTGGCTGGCCGACTTCGTCGTCACGCAGACATTCCCCCGCCTGCGCGAGACGTTCGGCCCGGCCAACACCTTCTGGACCTACGCCGGGTTCAGCCTGCTGACGACCGTGTTCGTGGCGTTCATGGTGCCGGAGACCAAGGGCCGCACGCTGGAGGAGATCGAAAGCCTGTGGCTGCGCGAGCGATCTCGTCGATCTGTTGGGGAGTGAACGGCACGGCCGCGCCGGCGGGCGGAGCCTGCGGAACCAGACGGTCGGCGACGGCACGCAGCAAGTCCTCGATCCCCTCTTGCTTGAGGGCGCTGACGGCCAGGCCCGGCGGCCACGGCCCGGGCCCGGGCGGCAGGTCGCATTTGTTGTGCACCCGGATCGTACCAGACAGCGTTTCCTGCAATCGCTGCTCGGCGGCGGACCAGGCCCGCGAGCGGTCGAAGACCACCAGCGCCAGATCGGCTGCGGCCAGCTTGGCCTGCGCCAGCTTGATCCCGGCCTGCTCGAGCGGGTCGCCGCCGGCCGCTTCTTCCGCTGGGGGCAGCCCGGCCGTATCGGAAAGCTCCACCGGCCAGCCGTCGACCACGATCGGCGTGCTGAGCACGTCGCGGGTCGTGCCGGCGGTGGGGTGGACGATGGCTCGGCGGTAGCCGGCCAAGGCGTTGATCAGGCTGCTCTTGCCGGCGTTGGGCAGGCCCGCCACGACCACTTGCCACGGCCGGACCAGGTGCAGGCCCAGCGGGGCCCGGGCCAAGAGGGCATCGGCCTCCTGGGCGGCCGCCACGGGGTCGCCGGCCCGCAGGCTGGCTTGCATCTGCCGGATGGCGCTGCGCAACGCGCCGTGATACTGGTCCAACAGGATGGCGGCGGTTCGCTCCGTGCGGGCCTCGGCCAGGGCGATGCGTGCGGCGGCGGCGATCGGGTCCCGCTCTTGACCCTCGGCCCACTCCTGCCAGGCGACGCGGCGGGAAAAGGGGACAGTCCCATTTTCGTCGGACGAAAACTGGGACAGTCCCCCGGACGCACCGGCGGCGGCCAGGGTCTCTTCGATCAAAGCCACCGCGGCGACGCCCCCGTGGCAATGCAGCTCGAGGGCCTCGTCGGACAGGGTGCGGACAACGACCTCTTCGCCGCCGGGGCCGCCGAAATGGCCAACCGCCAGCCGGTCGCGCGGCAACTCGGTCAGGGGCCGGCCGTTGCGGGCCGTAAACCGTGCGGCCACGGCCCGCAGGGCCCCCGGGCCCTCGATCCGCAGCGTCGCAATCGCCCCGCGCCCCGGGGGCGTAAGCTGGACCAGCCGCAGGCGACAAGCGTCGGACATAAGCGATTAGGAGTGAGGAGTCAGAAGTCAGGAGTCAGGAGGGAAAAGCGGGGAATCGCTCACGATGCCTGGAGAACGCCAGCCACTCCGCCATTCTAACTCCTAACTTCTAACTCCTGACTTTTAACTCCTGACTTCTGACTCCTGACTTCTCCTTCCTTCCTTCCCCCTCTGGCCTTCTGCCTTTTTGCCTGGTAGGCTGGTCTGCGACGGACGCCGCCTATGAGCTATCTTATCGGAACTGACGAGGCCGGCTATGGGCCCAACCTGGGCCCGCTGGTGATTTCGGCCAGTGTGTGGCACGTGCCCGACGGTCTGCCCAGCGCCGAGCTTTACGGCCGCTTGCGGACCGTGGTGACCGATTCGGCCGCGGATTTCCCGCGCGTGGCCATCGCCGATTCGAAGGCCCTGTATCACTCGGGCAAGGGATTGCGGCTCTTGGAGCGGGGGCTGTGGGCGGCCTGCGGCCTGCTGGGCCGTCAACCGCGGACCTGTGCCGAGGTCTGGGACTGGCTGGCCCCCGGCTCGGCCGATGACCGCCGGGCGGCCATGTGCGACGGCTGCGACGACGCCCCCCTGCCCGGCGAAGCCGATTGCGATGAGCTCGAGCGCCTGCGGCCGGCCCTCAGCCAGGCATTGGCCGACGCCGAAATCCAACTGGTGAGTCTCGAAAGCCGGGCCGTCTTTCCCGAGGAGTTCAACCGCACGGTCGAGCAGTGCGGCTCGAAGGGCCTGGCCCTTTCACGCTGGACGCTGGGGCTGGTCGCCCGGGCGATGGCGGTGCTGGGTGCCACTGCTGGCTTGCCCAGCAGTGCCGGCAGCACGGTTGGGCAAGCCAACCGTGGCGCCCCGGCGCCCGCCGGGCCGCTGCGGCACGCGGCGCCTGTCACGTTTTCCGTCGTGTGCGATAAGCATGGGGGGCGAGACCGTTACGGCTCGGTGCTGACCGAGTGTTTTCCCGACGTGCTGGTCGAGGTGCACGGCGAGGGGCGGCAGCGGAGCGTGTACCGCTTTGGCCCGCCCGAGCGGCGGACCGAAATCTGCTTCCAGGCCCGGGCCGAGTCGCATCTGGCCGCGGCCCTGGCCTCGATGGCCTCGAAGTATCTCCGCGAGTTGGCCGTCCGGGCGCTGAATCTGTTTTGGCACGAGCGGCTGCCGGGCCTGCGGCCCACGGCCGGCTATCCGCAAGACGCCCGCCGTTTCAAGGCCGAGATTACCCCGTTGCAGCGACGGCTGGCCATCGACGATCGCGTGATCTGGAGGGCGAAATAGTGTTTCACTTTCCCTTCGGGAGAGTGCAGGATGACGCAGTACAACGCCGCTGGCCCGCGCGCCAAGAGAGGCCGGCGGCGCGGGAATCGGAGGGTAATGTCATGGACCTTTATATTATTCGCCATGCGTGGGCGGGTCACATGGGCGACCCGCAGTGGCCCGACGACACCCAGCGGCCGCTTTCGGCCGAGGGCCGGGAGCGGTTTGCCAAGTTGATCGACAAGCTGGCCGGCGGCGGGCTGGCCCCGCAGGTCATCGCCGTCAGCCCGATGGTCCGCTGTGTTGAAACGGCCGAGATCCTGGCCGAGCGGACGCCGAGCCGGGCCCAGCTCGTCCAGCATGGCGAGCTGTTGCCCGGCGGCAATCACCAGCGGCTGCTGGAGTGGACGGCCAAGCAGGCCCAGCGGAGCGAGCAGATCGCCTGGGTCGGCCATGCCCCCGACGTCGAGCAACTGGCTGCCCTGGCCATCGGCATGCCGGGCGGGAGCATCCGCTTCAGCAAGGGGGCCATCGCCGCCATCCGTTTCGAGGCATCGCCCCGGGCCGGCGGCGGCGAGCTCCGCTGGCTGGTCACGGCCAAGGTGCTGGGCTGCTAAAGCCTAAGCCATCAGCTCGTCCAGCGGCGGGCGCCACAGCGGCAGCGGGGGAAACAGCACCTGGCCGGTCTGGCGGGCCAGGGCCGTCGAGGGATCCAGGCGGCCTTCTGCCAGGGCCTGGTCCCAATCGAGCTGGCCCAAGACCAGGCGGGTGAACTCGGCCACGTTCAGCCGCAGGTAGCTGCGGCCCAGTTGGTCGGCGGCGACGGCGGCGCGGTCGCGGTCGATCTCGATCTGGTAGCGCTGGCCCTCGACGCTGAGGCCCAGCTCGAGGGGCCGGGGAAGCTGCGCCTCGGCGGCCCGGCGGAAGAACTCGCCGCTCAGCCGCCGCAGCACGCCCAACGGGTTGACCAGCCGGGCCATGTACACCTCGCCGTCGAACACTTCCCGATCGCGGCGCCAACCGTCGGCCTCGTCGAAGATGGCCAGCAAGGGGCTGGCCGCCGGGGCGTGCAGCACGACGCTCGACCGGTCCTGCTCGATGGCTTCGCCGGCGATGCGGGCCAGCAGCTCCATGGCCGCCTTGGGCCGGCCGGGAACGGTCATCAACTCGATCACGGCCTGGCCCTTGATGGCCGCGTAGCCCACCAGTTGCGTGGTGCTCTCGTCGAGGTCCCAGAGGTTGGGGCCGTCCAGGGCCACGTAGAGCTGATCGAAGGCCCGCCGCTGCAGGAGCCACTGCCAGTAGGCGCGGGTGCGTTCCAGGGGGCCGTAGTTGCCGGGCAGGTTCTGGTTATAGACCCGCATCAAGCCGGCCTCTTCCCATCGCCGCCAGGGGCGGATTTGCAGGCGGTGGTGGCGGCCGGGGCGGACCCCGCGCTGCAGCAGGCGGCCCAACAGGGCGTGGGCGTCGGCGATGCACGAGCTGTGCCGCCCGCACACCGCCCAGCCGCTGCGGCGGAAGAAGAGGGGGGCCCGCGTCCGCAGCAGGCCGATCAGGATGCCCGAGCGGGCCATCTGCCGCTGTGCGGCCAGCAGCAGGTGGCTGCCCAACCCCTGCCGGCGACAGTTAGCGGCCACGGCCAGCCAGTCCAGGCCGGCCACGGGGACCTGCACCGGGCCGAACTGCATGACGCGGTGCGTCAGATGCACGTGGGCCACGATGCGGCCCATCCGCCGCAGCAGCAGCCGGTCGTGCGGCTCGTAGAAGGGATCGGCCACCAAACCGTGGAACGCGGCCCGGCTCGGCCCGCCGAAAATCTCTCTCAGAAAATAGTAGATTGCCTGGTGATCGCCGGCCTTGGCCGTCACGATCGGCGTTCGCACCCGCCGCCGGACGCCGCTGGCTTGCGCCGATCCTGCGGCGTTGCTGGACAAGCCCGCCACGCTCATCGTCGTGAATCCTTTCTGACGATATCAGACCATCTTTCTACGATCTTGTGAAGTGGATTGCGGGAAATTTTCGCGGTGCTTCGATTTTGTGAAGCCGCTGCTCGGAAAGATTATCGCGCGGAGTCGATCTTGTGAAGTAGGGTTTGGATAAACTCCCGCAATTCTTTTTCCGGATACAGGCAGAAGGCGTAATCGCGGCGGCCGAGCACCTGCTCCGCCCGCAATGCGCGTGCCGTTTGCGATTGCAATTCCAGGAGCTCGCGACGGCGCGGGGCCACCCACGGCTGCAACTCGGCGTTGATCTGCCGCAGCGACGACCAGCGCTGGTAGGCATTCTCGGCAGTCTGGGGCGTGCCGATCCAACGCCGCTTGGCCGCCATCAGCTCGTCGGCGGGCGCTGCCGGCGTTGGTGCATCGCCGGCCGGCCGGCCGGACGGGCGCGTCAGAAATCGCTCCGGCTGAAACGTCAGATCGCGAAGTTCCCGGCGAATCCGCCGGGCCTCGTCCGGCGTAGCCGCGCGGCGCGGGATCGGCAAGTGCAACGTGGCCGACAGAACCAGGATGCCGGGCGGCGGAAGAGCGAAGAACCGCTCGATCAGGCGGTCGGTCAATTGGTCGTACTTTGCGCCGCCGATGCCGTGGATGAACAGATCGCCCAAGGCCAGCCGGGCCCAAAGGGTAGTAACTAGGGCCCGCGAGCGGAGCTTCAGCCCCTGCCGGCCCGCTTGGGCCAATTGTTCGACGGCGGCGGCCGCATCGCCATGGGGTCCCGGCGACAGGCGGAATTCCAGGCCCTCGCGATCGGAAACTATCGTCTGGCCGCCCGAAACCGAGGCGAACAATCGCCGCCGCTCGGGGCGCTGGGCCGTCCAGATCCACAACGGCGCTTCGAGCCACGGGCCATCCGCGGCCAGGTCCGGTACCGGCTGGGCCGCGTTGCGGATGCCGTGCACCCGCCGATACTCCCCCACAACTTCGTTATAGATTCTGTGAAAGCGGGGAAGTTGGGCGAGTAGGTGCACCGCAAACCAGCGAAACGATTCGCACTCGCACACCGCGCTCTGCGGGACCTCGATGGTCTCCAGCCCCCAGCGGCCCTCCAACTCGTGCCGCCCCCGTGCCAGACAATATCCCAGCCGATCGCCGGCCTGCGACCGCCCGACCACCAGCGGCCAGTATTGGCGGATGAGCGGATCGGGCACCAGGGGGGCCAGCCGCTCCGCCACCCGCCGGCCGAAATCGGCGAACAGCCCCCGGTCGAGGATCGGCCGCTCTTCGTACGGAATCCTACTGCCCGGCTGATCCAGGGCCAGCGACTCCAGGCGTGCGTCGGCCACCGAGCCGCCGGGCACGGCCAGCGACGTGCCCTTCAGCACGTCGCTGTCGATCACCAGGTTGACGGCCGCGGCCCCATGCCGCCGGGCGATCGCCCCCAGGGCAAAATTCTTCAGCCACACCCCGGGATGGAACAGCTCGGGCTGGTGGCCGGCCAGAAAGATCGGGCCGCGTGGATCGTGCTCTTCGGCGGCCAGCGGCCGGTAGGCTGGCGGCCGGTAGGCCGCGGTCCAGCGGCGGGCCTCGGCCAGCAGCTCGGCCCGGGCCTGAAGGCGCAAATCGGCCAGCGACCGCCCGCCGAAATCATAATCATGCCGATCTCGCTGGCGAACATTCTCGGCCACCAGCCCTGCGATGTCCTCCAGCGGCGGCTCGACGAGCAGCGCGCGGTTCTCGCGGGGGGCAGCCAGCCGGCGGGCCGCACTTCGGAAGGGGACAGTCCCATTTTCGGCCTGTCCGGGAGGACAGGGGGACGAAAATTGGGACAGTCCCCGGGCCTGCGCGGCGGCCCGATCCAGCACGCGGCGATAGACCTCCATCCGCGTTGCCGCATGGTCCAGCGCCCCGCCGAACGAGCGCCGCTCGTCGAGGTAGATCAGCGGCACCGCCACCTCGACGATCCGCAGCCCCAGCCGCGCCGCCTGCACCCACAGCTCCAGCGGCATGGCATAACCGGTCTCGCGCAGGCGGAACTTCGGCAAGATCGACACGCGATAGGCCTTGAAGCCGCAAAAGGCGTCGGTCAGCCCAAGCCCCAGCCGCCGGTTGACCTCGGTCGTAATGAGCTGGTTGATCTCGCGGCGCTGGGCGGGCGGGTCGCTGTCGCCCGGGAACTTCCGCAAATAGCGGCTCCCCGAGACGATGTCCGCACCGGCAATCTGCTCCACGAACCGCGGGATCAACTGCGGCTGGTGCTGGCCGTCGCAATCGATCGTCACCAGCACCTCGTAGCCGCGGGCCACGGCGAAGTCGAAGGCCGAGCGCAGCGCCGCGCCGTAGCCCAGATTCCGCGGATGGGCGAGCACCTCGACGTCGCGCCGCCCCGCCAGGACCGCCGCCGTGCCGTCGTCCGAGCCGTCGTCGACGGCCAGCACGTACGGGCAGTAGCTCAAGGCCCCGTCCAGGACCGCCGAGACGTGGGCCACTTCGTTATACACCGGCAATGCGGTAAGCACGCGCTCGATCATCGGACCTGAACCTTGAACCGCTACTCCACCCAGCGAAGCGGGTCTCGCTCCTCGCGGCTGGCCCAACATTCCAGGCCGGAGAACTGGCGGGCCACGACCGCCGCCAGCGATTCGATGGCGAACCGCTCGCTGGCATAGTGGCCGGGCAGGAGCAGGCCCACGCCGCAGGCTTCGGCCTCCAGACAGGTATGGAAGCGGGCCTCGCCCAGCACGAGGGCGTCGCAGCCGGCCTGCCGGGCCGCCGGGAGCAACTCGTGGGCCGCCCCGCAGGCCACGGCCACCATGCGGACCGGCTGCTCCCCCGGGCCCACCATCTGCAACCGCTGGAGGGCCAGGAACTTCTTCAGCCGCACGGCCAACTCGGCCAGCGGCGCGGGCTCGGGGAGCCAGCCGCAGCGGCCCACCCCTTGCCCCTCCTCGTGTGGCCGCAGGGGCGTAACGCCCCGCAGCCCCAGCCCCTCGGCCAACTGCTGGTTGATCCCGCCGGCCGCCGAGTCGAAGGCCGTGTGCGGGCTGTAGACCGCCGTCCGGGCCGCTACCAGGTCCAACAACAGCCGGCCCACCGTGCTGTCGGCCGTCAACCGCGGCAGCGGCTGAAACGGCAGCGGATGATGGGTGATTATCAGGTCGGCCCGATGCTCGATCGCCTCGGCCGCCGAACGCGGCGTGACCGTCAGGCAGGTCATCACCCGGCCTGCCTCCCGCCGCGGGTCGCCCACCAACAGCCCCACGTTGTCCCACGATTCGGCCAACCGCAACGGCGCAAACCGCTCCAAGAAAGCGGTAACCATCCCCACCGTAGGCATACCTTACTCCATCAGTTCCCGGTAGCAGGCACACGCCGTGTGCCGCCCGCGATGTTCGGCGCGGGGCTCCCGACCCCGCCGCGGCCCGATCGAAGGTCTCCAGGTCTCGGGAGACCTTCGGTCATCGGTGTGGCTCGGTCGGAGACCGGCCACAACGGCGGACGGCACACGGCGTGTGCCTGCTACGTTCAACCGCAGTTGCCAACTCGCTGATTCTAGGGGACAATACGGCTGCCGACCAGTGACCGGCTACTGTCACTGTTCTGGTGAACTATCAAGATATATCGTGACTATTCCGATCATTATAGTATAATAACGTTTTGCGGATGACTATTAGTGAAGAACCCACAGGAAAGGTGGCACGATGACACGCGGGCAAATATATGACGACATTGTCGGGACCACATGCAACACCCCCCTGGTGCGGCTGAAGCGGATTGTTCCGCCCGGGGCCGCCACCGTGCTCGTAAAGCTCGAGTTCTTCAATCCGTGCAGCAGCGTAAAGGACCGCATCGGCCGGTCGATGATCGACGCGGCCCAACGCGATGGGCGTTTGCGGCCGGAGACCAAGATCATCGAGCCCACCAGCGGCAACACGGGCATTGCCTTGGCGTTTGTGGCCGCCGCCCGGGGCTACCACCTGACGCTCACCATGCCCGAGTCGATGAGCCTGGAGCGGCGTGCATTGTTGCGGGCCCTGGGTGCGGACCTGGTGCTGACGCCGGCCAAGGACGGCATGAAAGGGGCGATCAGCAAGGCCGAGGAGCTGGCCGCCGCCACGCCCGATAGCTGGATCCCCCAGCAATTCGACAACCCGGCCAATCCCGAGGTCCACGAGCGGACCACCGGCCGCGAGATTTGGGAGGACAGCGGCGGCCGGGTGGACCTGTTCGTGGCGGGCGTGGGCACGGGCGGCACGATCACCGGCGTGACCCGTTACATCCGCGGCAAGAATCGCGACTTCCGGGCGGTGGCCGTCGAGCCGGCCGATTCGCCGGTGATCTCGGGCGGCAAACCCGGCCCGCACAAGATCCAGGGCATCGGCGCCGGCTTCATCCCCAAGAACCTCGATACCAGCCTGCTGAGCGGCGTCGAGACGGTGACCAACGAGGAGGCCTTCGCCTGGGCCCGCCGCCTGGCCAGGGAAGAAGGCATCCTGGTCGGGATCAGTAGCGGGGGCAACATGGCGGCGGCCGTCCGCCTGGCGCAGAAGAAAGAGAACCGCGGCAAGGTGATCGTCACCGTCGCCCCCAGCTTCGGCGAACGCTACCTATCCACGCCGCTGTTCGAGGGCCTGGCGTAGGGGCAGTTGTCGGTTGTCAGTTCTAAGCGGTCAGCGGTCAGCTTTCAGCTCTCGGCTCGCCACTCGCGATTGACCAGTTGTCAGTTGCGAGTGTCAACTGCCAACCGCCAACTGTCAACTGCCGACATTCTGCATCGCGGGGGCGGGCAGATCGCAGGGGATGACCGGCAGTTGCCGCAGCACCGCGCGGCCGCTGGCGCGGCGGCTGCGGAAGCGCTCGGCGATCCGATCCACCACGAACTGCTGCTCCTGGGGCGTCAACTCGGGGAAGATCGGCAGGGCGAGGACCTCGCGGGCCGCCCGCTCGGTCTCGGGCAGATCGCCCGCCGCGTAGCCCAACGAGCGGAAGCATTCCTGCTGGTGCAGGCCCAGGGGGTAATAGATTTCGCTGCCCACGTGGGCCTCGGCCAGCCACTCCCGCAGGGCCGTCCGCTGCCCGTGCGGAACCCGAACCACGTACTGGTTCCACACGTGGCGCCGGCCGGGGGCGGTCTGGGGCAGCCCGAGCACCGTGTCCAAGCCCGCGGCGCGGAACAACTCGTCGTAGCGGGCGGCATTGGCCTGCCGCAGCGCGGTCCAGCGGTCCAGATGCGAAAGCTTTACATTGAGCACCGCCGCCTGGAACGAATCCAGCCGGCTGTTGATGCCCACCAGCGAGTGATAGTAGCGGGGCCGCATGCCGTGGCCGCGGAGCAGCCGCAGGCGGTCGGCCAGGTCGTCGCTACGGGCCGTGAGCAGGCCGCCGTCGCCCGCCCCGCCGAGGTTCTTGGTGGGATAGAAGCTGAAGCAGCCGATCTGGCCGATCGAGCCCACGCGGCGGCCGTGGAATTCGGCGCCGACGGCCTGGGCCGCGTCTTCCACCACCGCCGCGCCGGCCGAATCGGCCACGCGGCAGATGGCGTCCATCTGGGCCGCCTGCCCGAACAGGTGCACCGGCAGGATGACCTTGGTGGCCGGCCGGATCAGCCGCTCCACCGCCGCCGGATCGAGATTGAAGGTCAGCGGGTCGATATCGGCGAACACGGGCCGGGCCCCCAGGCGGGTTACCGCGCTGGCCGTGGCGAAGAACGTGAAGCTGGGCAGGATGACCTCGTCGTGGGGCCCCACGCCCAGGGCCAGCAGGGCCAGCAGCAGGGCATCGCTGCCTGAGGCGCAGCCCACCGCGTGGCCCACGCCGCAGTAGCCGGCCAGCCGCTCCTCGAGCCGCGCGACCTCCGGCCCGAGCACGAATCCGCCGCTATCGTAAACCTGCCCCAGCGCGGCCAGGACCTCCTGGCGCAGCCCGGCCTGCTGGCGGCCGAGGTCCAACAGCGGCACGCCCCGTATCGACCCATCCTGACTGGTCTGGCCAATAGCGGTACCGTCCATGGTAACCACCTCCAGAAAATGCTCGGTTTCGCAGCCGCGTCCTTGCGGCCCCCTTGCCCCTCTTCCCCTGCTCCCCTGTTCTCCTGCTCTCGCTCCGGCCGGAACCTTACCGATTCGTTGCCGGCAGGTCAACGGCGAAAAGCGGCCGGAGAAGCCGCTAACCGGCTCTGCGCGGAGGGAATCCCCGTATTCCTCACGCTCCGCGTGAGGTTAGGTTGGAGACCACAGCCAGGATGGCCGCAGGACCGCTTCCGGCTGGGCCAGCGGATGGAGTTCTTCGTCGGCGGTATACGAACGAATGTCGGCGTAACCCCCAGCGGTCGGCGTGCGATGGACCTCGATCCGCCGGTCGATCAGGTTGACGAGCCAGTATTCGCGGATTCTCCCCGACTTACTGGGATTATCTTGACGCAGGCCTGGCATGCTTGGCTTCGTATAGCCTCATGCCTTGCAGGAATTCGCGCATCATCATCTTGTAGGATCGCCGAACGCTCGCCAAATGCTCCGGATCGAGGTCCGAGCGTTTTTCAATTTCGGCCAATCGCACTTCCAAATCGTGCAGCTTCTCCTTGGTCTGCTCGTATCCGTCGGCTGTCAACAACTCGGTCATAAGATCACCTCCACAACTCCTTTGGGGCGTCTTGTTCGGTCCGTACCAAACTGGCGAGCCGCCCATGCTTCGAAATCTGCGTCGTCCGCCGCCACGATGATCTGAAGGAACGGCCAAACCAATTCATCTGAGCCCAGCCCCGGACGCTGGCGATGATGATCGGGGTCGGGCAAGACGACAATGTCCACATCATTCGGGGAAAGCTTGCCGGTCACAAAGCTGCCGTTTACCAGGGGGCGGCGAACTCCCGCCTTCCTCGCTGCCTCGATGAAGTGTAGCAACTCGCTCATCTCTGGCAAGCGGACAAAGGGGCCGCTGATATTCGGGCGAACAAGCATGGAAGAGGCGTAAACGGGGGTTCCCTTTTTCATGCACCTTTCCGCGTCCGAGAGGCGCAGGGGGCTGAACCGATCACGTTGGCGTGGGTTGCGGAATTGGAGGGAGGTCTTGAAGTATCTCAGTTATATAGCGGTTGGGCTCTATGGCCTCTACCGTACCCAGAATCAACTTCGCTTTCCATATGTGGCCAATCTGAAGCGATTCGTCGTCTCTTATTCCCAGCGATGCTGCATGGGGGATGTATTCGAGGAACCTTTCCTTGTGACGCACGACATTACTGGCGTAGATGCCAATGAATTGCTGGACTGCACCAGCGGTGACTCCGGTTCCATTGTGCATTTCGTACATCCCGTATGCGGTAGCAAACGCCGGGGAACCAGACATACCCGGGAATGCCGCGACATCGATCAGCATGAGCGGCTTTCCCTCGAAGTCGATCTCGGGTTCGCTCGCAACCGATCCAGTCTTCCAGATTGGTAGGGCGTTCTTCGCGTCGTAGAAACCGTAGGGATAACCGATCAGGGTGACAGTGGTGGTTGGGCGAACTTTCATCTTTGGGTCCGCCCAGTGGCTCGCGATCCCGCGCACCGTGCAGCCGTGACAGAGCTGACCGTTGACGAGTATGACGGCTAGGTCAGCCTCGGGGAACATCACGCTGCCAACCCAGACTTGTTTGCCGCTCTTCGTAAAGAGGGGCAACGTCACTGTCGTTACTTTTCCTGTCTCCTCGTCGGACTGGTGGAATTGGAAAGTGATTTGGTCACCGATCGGCGGCTTCTTCTCCAGCGGAGCCCAACCCGTCAGGACATGCTGGTTAGTAACGAGAAAGACGATGTCTCCTTCTTCTATCTTCCGGACGTAGTAAAAGCCAGTGCCTTGTGACACAAGGTCGGCTCCCCTAAATAGTTTGACCGGCGTCGTTAACAGCGAGATATGATCGACATTCATTGGATCCTCCATGTTCGTTTAGCCCTGGAAGGCGCGTTTTCGATGGTCATTACAAGAAGCCTTCGAGCACTTCGGGCGGGGCGGGGCCGTAGGATGAGGGTTCCATGGTGCAGGTGGCGCGGCCTTGGCTGAGGCCCCGCATGGCGCCGGAGTAGCCGAATAGATTTGCCAGGGGGGCCTGGGCCTCGATCACCGTGCTGCGGCCGCGGGTTTGGGTACGGGTAATCACCGCCCGCCGCTGCTGGAGGTCGCTGACGATGTCGCCCAGGTTCTCCTCGGGCACGGTCACTTCCAGCCGCATGATGGGTTCCAGCAGTACGATGCCGGCCTCGCGCAGGCCGCGGTTGAAGGCATCGGCGGCGGCCAGGCGGAAGGCCAGCTCGTTGGATTCGGTCTCGTGCACCTCGCCGCCGAGGACCGTGGTCCGCACGTGCATGAGGGGGAAGCCCAGCGTGCCGCCGCCTTGGCCGTGCTCGTCGAGCACCTCCAGGGCCGCGTTGAGGAAGGGGGGCGGCAGGCCCTCAATCGCCTCGGGCGCGGCAATCACGATGGGCTTGGGGCTGGCGGCGAAGGGCTCGACGCGGACCACCAGCCGCGCCCGCAGTGACTGGCCGGCCATGGTGCGCCGGCACTGCCCGGCCACCTCGACCGCCTGCTGGATCGTTTCGCGATAGCTCACCCGCGGCTTGTGCACCCGCACGTTCAGGCGGTAATCGCGCAGCAGCCGGTGCTTGATCACCTCCAGGTGCAGCTCGCCCATGCCGCTGATGATGGTCTGGCCGGTCTCCTCGTTCTCGCGGGCGCGGAAGGTGGGGTCCTGGCGCTTCATCATCTCCAGCACGTCGGCCAGTTTCTTGCGCTCGGTCGAGCTTTCCGGCTCGATGGCCATGGCGATGACGGTCTCGGGGAAGGTGATGGATTCCAGGAGGATGGGGGCGTGGGGGTCGCACAGCGTATCGCCGGTGATCGAGTGCCGCAGGCCGACGATGCCCACGATATCGCCGGCCTCGACCGCCTCGACCTGGCTGCGGTGATCGGCCTGGATCCGCCACAGTTGCGGCACGTTCTCCCGCTTGTCCTTGCCCGGGTTGTACACGCGGCTGTTGGCCTTCAGCCGGCCCGAGTAGACGCGCACATAGAACAGGTCGCCGTGCCGGTCGGCCTGGATCTTGAACACCAGGCCGGCGAAGGGCTCGTTGGGATCGCTGCGGCGGATGATCTTGTCTTTGGTCTTGAGGCTGAAGCCCTCCACGGGCGGCACATCGGCCGGGCTGGGCAGATAGGCGGCCACCGCGTCCAAGAGCGGCTGCACACCGATGCCGTCCAGGGCCGAGCCGCACAGCACGGGCACGACCAGGTTGTGCAGCGTCGCCTTGCGGAGCGTGTTGTGGATCAGCTCGGCCGGCACCTCTTCCTCGCCCAGCAGCAAGGCGGTCAGCTCGTCGTCGTAGAGCGAGAGCTGATCGAGCAGCCGGCCCCGCCACTGGTGCGCCAAGTCGCGCAGCGTCTCGGGCACTTCCTCGAGGGCGATCTCGGTCCCCTGGCCGGCGGGCAGGAAGACGAGCATCTTCATGGCCACCAGGTCCAGCAGGCCCTGGAAGGCGTCGCGCAGGTGCGGCGGCCCGGCGCCCACGGGCAGGTTGACGGCCAGCGGCTTGCAATGCAGCCGCTCGCCGATCTCGGTCAGCGTGCCGTAGAAATCGGCCCCCTCGCGGTCCATCTTGTTGATGAAGGCGATCCGCGGCACGTGGTACTTGTCGGCCTGCCGCCAGACGGTCTCGCTTTGGGCCTCGACGCCCTCGCGGGCACTGAAGACCACCACGCCGCCGTCCAGCACCCGCAGGCTCCGCTCGACCTCGGCCGTGAAATCGACGTGGCCCGGCGTATCGATCAGGTTGATCGTGGCCGCGTGCCAGGGGAAGGTCACGCAGGCCGACTGGATGGTAATGCCCCGCTCCTGCTCCTCCGGATCGTAATCGGTGACGGTGGTCCCCTTGTCCACGGCGCCCACGCGGTGCGTGAAGCCCGAGTAGTACAGCATCCGCTCGGTGACGGTGGTCTTGCCGGCGTCGATGTGGGCAATGACGCCGATATTGCGGAGTTGCTGGATCGTGGACGACATGGCGGCAGAAGAACCTCGGCGATAAAGCGGTTTATGATAGGGTCCCGGGGGCTTGCGGTCAACCGGACGGGAGGGTGCGGGGGGAAAGCGCCGGGATAGACCGGCATGGAGTAGCGGATGAAAGAGCCGCATAGGAAAGGAGTAGCGAACCATCCTAACCCCGAGTCATGCGCCGGCGGTGGTAACATCGCGGGTGAGG
>JBEKTY010000058.1:0-42005 GCA_049515555.1 Thermoguttaceae bacterium | reverse complement strand
CGAAGGACACCGACGAAGGAGCCTGCCCAAGTAGACGCGGCAAGGACAATCAACGAAGGACACTCAGATAGCGCGGGCTACCGCCCGCCCGAAAACGAAGGCAGATTCCAGCCCGCGCCCAGACAGCGGTGAACTGGCATGGAAATCCGCAGGCGATCCGCTGTTCGGGTTCTCCGTGGCGCCCTTGATCGCAGAGGGAATGGTCTTTATCGGCCAGCGCGGCGGGACTTTCTACGCCCTGAACCTAGCCGACGGCACGCGCAAGTGGGAGTTCAAGGCCGGGGCGCCGATCCTCAATTGCGCCGCCTACGACGCGGGGCAGGTCTTCTTCTGCGACGAGAATCTCTATATGCACTGCCTGGACGCCAAGACCGGCAGAGAGGTATGGAAAAGCGAGCGGCTTTACGGGCAGAGCACTAAGCAGTATTGTCCGGTGGTGGTCAACGGGCACGTCATCTTCCGTCCGATGGCGGCGCATCCGTTTACCGAACCTATCGTCCCAGCTAAACAGTGGGAGGCGATCAAGGGTCATATCACGCCCGCCGGCGTGGCCGCGGATGGCGGCCTGTCCCAACCTCTGATGGACTTCCAGGACGCGATGGTCAAGTTCTACCAGCAGCGGCCCTCTTTGCGGGACCTTTTCATCCTCGACGAGAAGACGGGCAAAGAGGCCTTCATCGCACCGCATTGGCCCTCGGTTCTGGCTTTGCCCGGCGGCGCCGGCCCGGCGGCTTTTGACGGCAAGCAGAGCATCATTCTGCCCTGGCGCTTCAACGCCTTCAATGCCTACTGGGGGCGTTTGGACCTGAAGCGGCAGCGATTCGTGGAAGTCTTCGCCCCCAAGACAATCGTCGGCAATCCCGACGAGACGGTCAATGTCTCCGTAGGCGGCAAAGTGCTGTTCATCATGCACTGCCAGGAAGGCAACTGTCAGTACACCGGTATCTACGACCTGGAGAAGAAGGTTTGTTACGACGTGCCGGGACGCTGGGAGCGGCAATGGACCCTGTCCGACTGCTGCCAGAGCGGCAACAATGCCGCATCGATCGCCGACGGACGCTTCTACCATATCATCTTTCACGACCTGTGGGCGTGGACCAGCGCTGGAGGAGGCCAGAGATGAGACACTCGCCTACAAAGAGTCTTGCCGTTTTCATCGTGACACTGCTCCTGGCCGGCGCTGTTGTAGCCGCGGACTGGCCGGACTTCCAGGTCCGAGGCGACGGGCCCGGCTCCGACGGCAAGATGGTCGGCGGCCTGGGGTTTACCCTTGTGCTCAAGGACAGCCCCAAGGCCACGCACCTTCCGAAGCTCTCGAAGATCCCGGCAATTCCGGTGAGCGCGGAGTACATTAATATCAATACGGTTGATGCTACTTTTTTGCCGCCGGGCCCACGGTATCCGCTGGACTTTGGCGCAATCTCCTGCGGCGAGAAGTCCGCTCCCGAAGTTCTGGAGAGAGACTGGGCGCACGTGGGGCTGGCCCTTTCGCCATCACTGAAGGTCTATGTGACCCGCCTGTCTCCAGCGTTGGTTCTCGACTGTGCCGCCCAGCGACTGGCGCTCTTCGGCGGCAGCAAGGCCACGCCGATCGCCTACGCCACCCCCAAGGGCGTCTTCAAGGCCAATCAGCCGCTGACCGAAACGCTCGGCAATGCCGACAAGGGGTGGCCGCTGGTCTGGTTCGGCAAAGACGCTGCTCTGCGTTCAACCCGCTTTCCCTGGCCGGGCAATCCGAACCAGGACTGCTACCCGAAGAATCTGATGATCTCCGCCGTGGATTGCCCGTTGCTGCTGGTGTTTGAGCGGACGCCGGTCGCGATGCAGGCCCACGGAGGACTGACGCTCGAAGCGGCCGACAAGGCCAAGCTGGGCAAGGTGGTCTTGGTACCCATTTGCGGCGACCTGTACCCCTTGGCCTCGGAGACCCAGGCGTGGGCCAAGGACGGGAAGCTGCCGGAAGCGGTGGCCGCCAACTGCCAGTGGTGGGCCGACCACCTGGCCGAAGTCCCCATGTCGGCCCGCGAACGCTACGCCTACGACGACAAGACTGATACCGTGACAATCAGTTCGCAGACAACGTACCTGAAGGTCCGTGAGGGCGGCGAGCGTCTGGCGCCTCTGCCTCTGATATTGACCATCGCCCAGGAGCAGGGATTCCCGCTGCGACTCTCCGCAAAGCTGGTCCGCACCACCGTCATCACCGCGTTGGGGCCGTACGCCGCCATCGCCGGGACCGAGAAGTACGAGTGCCGCCTGACGGGGCTGGGCAAATACGTGCGGGAATCGGTAGTCGTTGGCAAGGCCGGCAAAGAACCGCAAGAACTGCGGGTCAGGCTCAAGGAGGAGATCGACAAAGTCATTAAGGCCGGGCACCTCGCGCCGGTTTTTCCGCCGCTGAATGGCCACAGTGGCCAATGGTACAATGTCTATGGGAAAATACTGGCCTTCTCAGTGCCCGGCGAAACACTGGCAGTGCTGGGCCAAGCCCTGCCGCTGCTGGACAAAGACCAGCGTGAGGAACTGCGGGCATACCTCAAGAAGGAGCGTGCAGACTACCCGCCCGAGTCCGTGGCGGTGATGCCGCTAAATGTCGGCGCACGGCAGGAAGGCTGGCGTATCGACCCCGATCAGCAACCCAAGATGGGCAGCCAGATCCTCTTTGACGGGCAGGATGAAGTTGGTCGGCGGGGTAATGTCTACCTGAGGAACAAGCTGCTGCGGCCCGAGGGGCTCTATGCCCTGGCCGCCTACAATCGCTGCGTCGAGCCGATGAGCCCGGAGCAGGCTCGGGAGGCCGTGCAGAAAGTGCTCGGGCCCTATTTCCAACATCAGGACTGGGCTACCCTGGGCTGTTTGGAATGGCCCGGCTCCTCAATATGGCTGGGCCAGATCGATGGCCTCAACGGCGAGATGGACGCCAATTTCACCTTTACGGGCCTGGTGGGCGCACTGCGACTGGCCTACCAGGCCAACGACACGGCGAGCCTGCCGCTCCTCTGGGGTCAGTTCGCGCGTGCCGCCATCCGCCGCTACGCCCTGGGCCGCTATGGAGATTTCCTCTATCAGGACAAAGTCATCCTGTTGCCGACGGACCCGGCAGTGACCAAGGCACAGTGGGAAGCTTACTGCTGTTCGCCAGCCGGCACCGAGTGGTTTCACAAGATGTTACTGGGCTACTATCAGCAACCGGAATGGATGGTCCGGCATTTCCGCAACCTCACGGCCTTTTCCGGGCATCTCTACACCTTCAACTGGACTAAGCCAGAGGACGATGTGCGTGGCGTGGCGCGGATGAGCGAATACGGCGCCTACTTCGACGACACCGTCCAACCCTATGACGCTTTGATCCTGACGCCCTACGCCGGCCTGGAGTCGCCCGAACTCGGCCGTTTCCTGGCAGAGATCGAGAAGTCCCGAGCCCGCATCGTTGCGGACCGGGTTGCCGAGAACCTCCCCGGCTGGTATCTGACCTATGCCACCGCCACGCTCGGTGCGGAGGTCAACTACCACCATCCACTTATCGCCTACCACCAGTTTCTGCTGCGTGCGTGGGTTTTGCAGGAGCCGCCGGAGAAACTGGCCCGCTATGTGGACATCCCCTGGATGGCCCGCGGCGACCTGTACTACATCTACAAGCTGATTGAGACCATCAATGCCTATCGAGGAACGGCCTGGACGCCCGACAACCGGCGATAAGTGATAGGCACGCGGACCTTGTAGGTCCGCATGGTCTGTGACAGCCCTTTCCCTCCCACCTCGTTGATCGGTTAACCTACCACGAAAGGATTTACATCATGACCACGAAGCCCCCTACGACGCCACGTTCCGAGTCGGCGTCCTTGAGCCGGCGAACACTTCTCATCGGCTCCGCAGGCGTCGGCCTTACGATCATCCGCCCGGAGCTGGTTAGGGGGACGGATGCGAACTCGAAGCTTCGCCTGGGGCTGATTGGTTGCGGCGACCGCGGCCCATGGATCGCCAAGCTCTTCCAACAGCATGGCGGATACCGGTTCATCGCGACGGCGGACTATTTCGCCCAGCGCGCGGCCAAAGCGGCTGAAACGCTCGGCGTTCCCGCAACTTCCGCCTTCGCCGGACTGTCCGGCTACCGGTGCGTGCTCGACGCCAAGCCCGACGCGGTCGTGATCGAAAGCACGCCGTACTTTCATCCGGAACAGGCCATGGCGGCCGTGGAAGCCGGCTGCCACCTCTTCTGCGCCAAGCCGGTCGCCGTCGACGTGCCCGGCTGTCTCACGGTCGCCGCAGCCGGGCGCAAGGCCACCGCGAGCAAATTGTGCCTGCTGGTCGATTTCCAGACCCGGGCCAACGAGTTCTACCAGGAGGCCGTGCGCCGCGTCCATGCGGGCGACATTGGGCCGGTGGTCACGGGCGAGACGGCGTACTACTGCGGCGGTCCGGAGTGGCTCCTACAGGAAAGCCTGCGCCTTGACCCGGGGATCGTCGAGAACCGCATGCGCATGGCGTGCCTCGACCGCATCCTCTCCGGTGACATCATCACGGAGCAGAACATTCATGTCCTGGACGTCGCCACATGGCTCCTTGACGCGGCGCCCATCAAAGCCGTCGGCACTTGTAGCAAGCGAGGACGAAACGACAACGGCACGAACAACGATCACTTCAGCGTCCTCTTTACCTTCCCCAACGATGTGACAGTCAGTTTCATCTCAAAGCAGTTCGGCTACGGCAGCGAGGAAATCGGCTGTTGCATGTTCGGACCCAGGGGCACCGTCGATACCCATTATTACGGGCTGGTCTGCATCCGGGGCCAAAAGTCTTACAAAGGCGGCAGGCTGACGAATCTGTACACCGATGGCGTGGTGCAAAACATCGCCGATTTTCACCGCAGCATCACGCGAGGGGACTTCTCCAATCCTTCCGTGGTCCCCAGTGTCCGCAGCAACCTGACCACGATCCTAGGCCGCATGGCCGCTTACCGCAAGGCAGAGACGACCTGGGAAGAAATGATGAAGACAGCCGAAAAGCTGGAGTTTCCCACAAGCGCGCTGAAATCCTGATCCCCGTGCAGGTCCGCTCGCACCAGCGGCGGCGCGGTGCATGTGTCGTTGTACTGGAAAGGCCGGGACAAACGAAATACCGAGTTACCCAACGGGAGCTGCCATACCCCGGGCTCGATCGAGGACGCGACACAGGTCCCGCCGTGCTTCTGGGACGCTTGACATGGCCCCCTCTGGAAACAAGACTATGTTCTGATCGACTACCGTCGTGGGCGCCGGCCGCGAAGAAAGGTAGCTGCGACAACGTCATCGCACTTCATCGGAGAGAGTACCCCATGAGAAACCTGGCCACACTTGTAACGCTCCTTCTGACAAGCGTCTTCCTGTTCGCAGCGGTGGCCGTCGCTGACCCCGTGCGGATCGTGGCGATTGGCGATCCGCAACGACCGGACACCGACACCGTCGACAGCGGGCATCCCAATCCGCGCGGCGACGCCAAGATCGCCGCCGATTTCTTCGCCGCGCTTGAACCTCTGTTGATTGACGTCGCCCGGAAACCGCGCGATGGCAACGGGCCCGCGTCGGCCGACTATGTCTGGCTGGAGGGAGAGAAGCCGGCTGCCATGCCCGCCAGCATGCGGGTGATCAGTGCGGCGCTGCCGCATTTCCTGTCGGGGCGCCAATGGCTCAGCTTCATTGCCGAGGCCGATGAAGTCGAAAAGAAGGTTCCCGCCGAAGGGTTGACGATCTCCTACCCCTTCACGCTCAGGCGTGGCGGCAGCCAGCAAGTGTGGGCACGCATCGGCTTCGAGTTCGCCCGCGCTCCGCTGGAGTGGCGCATCGACGGCACCGCCTGGAAGAAGGTCTCTCCCGACGATTTGACCACGGACTTGATCGAGCTCAGTCGCTTCTGTGAAGTCGCCTGGTTGAAGTTGGCCGACGTCAGTCTTTCGGCCGGTCAGCACACATTGGAGATTCATCTGCCGCGATTCAAGAACTCCCGCGGGGAAAACCAACGGATGCTTTTTGCGTTGGATGCTTTGTGCATCTCGGCCGGCGAATTTGTTCCGCACGGCCCCAACAGGCCCGGCGAAGTCTTCCGGACCGAGAAGGACGAGCAAGCGGCGAAACACGTCTTCCGGTTGCCCGAGATCGAGGCCTCCGCGGCGCGGTCGAGCGTAAAACTGGCCGGCCTGTGGGAGGTCTGCCGCCACGACGAACAGCTTCCGACCGAGGTGGCCGCCCCGATCCGCGATTTCCCCGCGCACCCGTTCTGGACGGCGATCGAAGTGCCGGGCGACAAGAATACGCGCGAGGACCTGGTTTTCGCCCACCGCCTCTGGTATCGCACCCGGGTCGACGTCCCCGCCTCGCATGCCGGGCGTTCATTCCATATCGTGTTCCCGGCCAACAGCCTCAACACCACGGTTTACGCCAACGGCGTTTACTGCGGGTTTGACAAAAACCCGCTGGCGCGAGTGCAAATCGACGTGACCAAAGGCATCAAGCCGGGACAGGTGAACGAGATCTGGGTGGGCATCAAGGACATCTGGTACGCCTATGAGGCCGACCCTCAGAATCCTCGCAAGCTCCGCAGAACGTTCAACACCCCTCTCGACTTCCTCGGCATGGGCATGGGGTTTCAGACCCTGGTTTACCCAGTTTGGAACCAGAGGAAGTCGGGCATTATCAGCACTCCGGAACTGGTCTCGGCCGGCTCAACCTACGCGGCCGACGTCTTTGCCAAACCCTCCGTGGCCCGCAAAGAACTCGGCATGGAAGTGACCCTGGCCAATCCAACGGGTCAGCCCGTTGCCGGCGAACTGATCTGCGAGGCCGTCAACGACAAGACCGGGCAGGTTGAGATGACAGCGCCGGTGCAAGCGTTCTCGATCCCCGCCGGCAAGGAGCAGTTGCTCGACTTTGCCGCGAAGTGGGAGAACCCCGGGTTGTGGTGGCCCGACGAGCCGAACCTCTACCGCCTGCGCACGACGGTGAAACTGGCCGGCAAGCCGGTCGACGTGAAGGAAACCCTTTTCGGTTTCCGCGAGTGGACCATCGACGGCATCCACCTGCGGCTCAACGGGGTGAAGTGGCAAGGGTTCTCGGAACAGGGTCCGGGCGGAGACACTCTGCCGGATCTTATCGCGATCATGAAGGACCCGAAGCGGAATTACGGCTTCCTGCGGACGTTTCTTAGCCACGACGGCCAAATCGACTTCCTCGGCAAGGCCCCGGAGGAATTTCTGACGATCATGGACCGCGCGGGCGTCTTGATCCGCCGGTCGGGCTACCTTGACGGCGAGGCCATCGGCTACATGCCGAGCGTGCTGAAACCCCTGGCCCCCAACTGGTACGACCACCTGACGGCCTGGATGAAGGGCGAGCGCAACCACCCCAGCGTCATGCTCTGGTCGGTCGAGAACGAGCTCAACTTCATCAACGCCCGCAACATGAACCAACTCGACATTTGGGAGCCGATTCTGACGCAGGCCCGGGAGGTTGTGCGGAAGGCCGACCCCACGCGGCCCATGATGATCGACGGCGGCGGCGCCACCCGCGCCAACACCCTGGCGATCCACGGCGATCACTACTCGACCAAGCCGTTCTGGAACTACCCGCAGTTGGCCTACGAGGCCAATCCCCGCTCGCCCTGCGGAAACTGGACTTGGGACCAGAAGCGGCCGAAGTTCATCGGCGAAGAGCTATTCGCCGCCGGCATCAACCCGGCCTACGCCTACTTCGGCGGAGAAGCGGTTTTTCAGGGCAAGGCCGCCAGCCGTGCGGCGGTGGGCAAGGCAATGCAAGTGATCTCACAGGGCTACCGCTGGTTCGGCATCACGGGCTGCGACTTCTGCCAATCGTTCAGCGACGCCGACGGCAGCCAGTACAACGGCTGGGCGCCCCGCGCGGTGCTCGCGCGCCAGTGGGACTGGACGTTCGCGGCCGGGCAAAAAGCCGCGCGAACCTTCGGCATCTTCAACGGCACGCGATTTGCCAATCCGCTCGCCTTCACCTGGACCTTGACTCTCGACGGCAAGACCGTCGCCACGCAGACGACCGAGCACAAGGTCGCGCCGGGCGAGAACGAGAAGTTCGACGTGGAGATCTCCATGCCGCGGGTCGCCCAGAGGCAGGAAGGCGAACTGCTCCTGACCTTGTCGGCGGCGGGCAAAGAGGTGTTTCGCGACGTGAAAAAGGTCTCCGTGCTCCCGCCGACCATGGGTACATGGTGCCCGAAGCCCCGCGACCTGGCCGCACTGGGCGCAAGCGAGGTGTTTGTCTACGACCCGCAGGGTTTGACGTTGGCGGTGCTTAAGGACAACGGCATCCCCTGCACGACTCTGAGCACGCTCGCGCCGCCGCCCGTGGCCGGAAAGGTGTGGCTGGTAGGCAAAGACGCCTTGACGGCCGCCCAGAGCACTACCGGCGCGCCGGCAGCCTACGCGGCCACCGGCGGGCGGGTCCTTGTCCTGGAACAGGAGCATCCCCTGCGCTACCAGGGCTTGAACCCGGCCGAGATCGAGGCGGAGACCAACGTCGGCCGCGTCGCCTTCAGCGAAGACCTCGGCCACCCGATCCTCCGCGGGCTTAAGGACAAGGACTTCTTCACCTGGGAGCCCGGCGAGATCGTCTACCGCAACGCCTATGCCAAGCCCAAGCGGGGCGCCAAGTCGCTCTTGCAGTGCAACGAATCGCTGGCCAATAGCGCGCTGGTGGTCATCCCGGTCGGTCCCGGCGTGATGACGCTCTGCCAGGCCGTGGTCGCCGAAAAGGCCGCTACGAACCCCACGGCGCGGACGCTGTTGCTGAACCTGATCGACTTCAGCCGCAACTACAAACTCGATCATCTGGCGGTGGCGGCCGCCGTCGATCAGGCCCTGGCGAAGGTGCTCGACGGCATCAATCTGCAATACGCCCGGGCGGCCGGCCCCTTGGAGGCCCTGGCCAAGGGCCCGATCGCCGTGGTCTCCGCAACTCCCGGCAATCTCAAGACGCTGGCCGATAACCGGCCGGTGGTGCGGGCCTTCACGCAGGCCGGCGGGTGCCTGGTCCTGCACGGCCTCACGCCCAACGGCCTGGCCGACTACAACAAGCTCGTCGGCTTCGACCACATGATCCGCCCCTTCCGGCGCGAGCGCGTGACGTTTGCCCCGCTCCGCCACCCGCTGACGGCCGGTCTAGGCCTGGCCGACGTGCAGCTCTACTCCTCCCAAGCGATGTTCAGTTTCCAGTCGGGCAACTACGTCGCCTCGGACACGTTCGGCTACATTGTCGATTTGGAAGACGTGGCCCCGTTCGCCACGCCGGCCAACGGCTTCCACTACAACCTGGTCAGTGGCATGACCAGCGCCGACGGCTGGCCCTACATCTGCAATGAACCGGCCGAGAAGAGCGTTTACACCTTTACCCTGCCCAAGCCGCAGACGATCGCATCCTGGACCTGGGTGGGCAACGTCAACTACGATCGCACCAGCCGGGTGTCGCTGACCGTCGACGGCGACGAGGCCGGCAAGCTCATGTTCGACGTGCCCGAGAAGAGCGAACCGATCACGCTGGAGGTCCGGCCGCCCAAGCGCGGCACGGTCTTCACGATCCGCCACGAGAAGCACACCGACCTGCCGGACAAGAAGCAGAACGGCAAGATGATCCTCGGTTGTGACAGCATCGTGCTTTTGGCCCGGCGGCCGGCCGACTTCCCGTCGCGCGTCAAGCCGATGCTGAACATCGGCGGAATGGTCGAATACCCGCAGGGCAAGGGCCGCATCGTGCTCTGCAATCTTCTCTTCAAGGATAGCGAGGAAGTGCCGGCCAACGCCGTCAAGAAGCGGACCGTGCTGACCACGCTCTTGCAGAACATGAAGGCCCCTTTCGTCGGCAAGACCGTCATCGCCGGGGCCAACCTGGCCTACGCCCCCTTGGACCTGTCGAAGCAGGCCAACCAGTTCCGCACGGAACGAGGCTGGTTCGGCGACCCCAAGTTCAGCTTCAAGGACCTGCCGACTGGCAAGCAGACGTTCGCCGGGGTGGAATTCAACGTCTACGAGTTTGTGACCAGCCCTGTGCCGACGGCGGTGATGCTCGGCGGCCCCGGCGTGCGGGGCAATCTGCCCGAGCGGGTCGCGGGCGTGCCCGTGGGTCGCAAGGCCGACGCCTTGTTCTTCCTGCACGCCGCGCGGGTCGATCAGCCCCGTAGCGGCCAGGAGCGCAAGGAGAACAAACCAATCGAACTGGCCAAGTACGTCATCCACTATGCCGACGGCAAGACCGACGAGGTGCCATTGGGCCTGGAGATCGACATCGACGACTACAAGCAGCCCGATGGCCCCCGCCCCCTGCCCGGCGCGCAGGTCGGTTGGGTGCGCAAGTACGAAGGCACGGAGTTCCACGCCGTGTCGTATGTCAAGCAGTGGAACAACCCGCGGCCCGACATGCTGATCACGAGCCTCGACCTGGTTTACGGCAAAGACCGGCGCGGTGTGCCGGTCTTGCTGGCCGTTACGGCGGCTACGGTAACCGTAGATCGCGGGCACTGACGGCGATTCACTTCCTCCCGCCCTGGATTTGCCGGAAGTTGTATTGAATCAACACGTCGGGCAGGACGATGGGAAAGATGTAGAACTCATCCATCGCGACGACATGGTGGTTCTTGCCGGCCCAGCCGGCAAGAGCTACGCCGAAGAACGGGTATCCATTCTCCGGGGCGGTCATCGGCAGTTTCAGGTTGGCCTTGGCCAAAGCCACGCCATCTTCATAGTAGGTGGCCTTGTCCTTGTTCCAGGTCAACACGACCTGGTGCCACTCTCCTTTACGCCACGGCGTCGCGCGCCATGCCTCGATGCTCCCATTGCTCGCTTCCCCGCCCAGAGCTTTGTTCGAGGCAAAGCAAACGAAAGCCGTTCGCGGGTCCGCGTAATTCACGGTGATGTACCCAAAATTGGGTTGGTTGAAGGCCATGTTGCCGACCTTGGCGTTCTCGGCGAGATCCAGGTAGCTCATCCAGAAGAGGATGGTGCCCTTCGCGTACTTGAAGTTCTTGTCTACCGGATAGGTCAGCGTAATGTCTGTGCTGCGGTCCTTGGTCGAGAGCGCCCGGCCCTGCACGCCCGGAACGTAGTAGGCGCCGAGCGCCGCCGGCTTGACGTAATGCGTCTGGCCATTCTGGGTGAACTGAATACTATCCGGCTCCGCTTTGCCTCTCGAAAACGCCGCCACCACGGTGCCATCGAAGCCCAAATGGAAGCTGCAGAGATCCGTCAAGCTAGGCGGCGTCTGCGCATCCACAGGAAGGGCGCGGGCACAGCCCCACCCCACCATCCATATCGTGATCAGCAAGTTCTTTGTGCTTCTCATTTGAGGTTCCTCTCGAACAGTTTCGGATCCACCGGTCCCCAGCCTTGCTTCGGCCCCCAGGTCCCTTCCGTCTCCGTATGGATCAGGCGGTAATCGTACGGCGGGACATCCAGCGTCCAACTGCCGTCCCGCTCCCGGACGGGCGCGGTATCCAGCTTCTCCCTGGGATTGGCAAGGGCCCAATCGCTGCGCGCAAACTCCAGGTCCGGGATAGTCATGGATTGGCCCGTGTGCTTGAACCGGGCAGTCGGCTTCCAGCGGGCCTTCACCGTGTGGTCATTGTCGCTGCACATCACCAGCAACGCATTCTTGCCGTTGCGGAAAAGACTCACCCGCACGCATTCGGGCTCCACCGTCTGCAAGTCTGCGGCCCGCCAGTACGGCACGAACTCCACGCCCGGCCGGTCGTACCCAAACTTGCCCAGCGAATATTCCAGGCGGCAGGGTTCGGGCCCTGCAACGAAGCAGGCATGGCAATCGAAGAGTAGCATGCCGCCGAGAAACGTCCGCAGGATGCGGAAATCCCCCTTGCCAAACATGTCGTGCGGGAAAGGTGTGATGGCATGGCCGCTCTCGAACCCGTGGTTCAGGGTCATGATGTTGCACAGGGCGTAAGCTTCGCCCAGGCCAAAGACCTGCCCGCGCAGCGGATCGTAAACCGATTTGGGCCCCAAGGAGCCGCTATCCATTTCGGTGGCCGTCTGGATGGTCGTAAAAGCCAGCGGCCCGCTGTAGAGCGTGCTCGACGTGTGCGGCAGGACAAACGGCTCCTTGTCTCCTCTTTCCTGCAGCATGGTGTAGACCCGTTTGAAATATGTCCGCATAGCAAACAGACTTGTCTGAGGCTCCCAGTGTCCATCCTCGGCTTGGAATCCCAAGCCGGCCACGGGATTGCTCTGGCCCCAGGTCTGGATCTCATCGAAATTGAATCCGTCGATCCCCAACTCCGCATCGTGCTTCATGCACCACAGATCGTAATCGATCCGGCTTTGAGCCAGGTTTGCCAGGATTTGGGAGTTCGAGGGCCACTTCCGCGTTTCTTCCTGGGTAAAGGACTCGCCCTGGCGGGTCCACTCCGAGGCATAGTGTTTCATTTCGTCGCCGCGGTCGACCGCCCGGGAGAGAATATCGGTGTAAACCACGACCTTCTGCTGTTTGGCATGCGAGGCTGCCACGATCTTGTCTTTCAGGAACACGCCCGCCTCGTCGCTGATTGGCCGCAAGCTGGCGTACGTGTATGGACGATCGGGAAGGACATCCTTGTTGAACGAGACCCACTGGCAGGAACCGAGCCACCAGACCTTGGGACCGGGGAGGCATCCCGGCTTCGGAGTGCTGTAGTTACTGTAGTCACTCCAGGTGTGCGCCCACTGCGGCCGAGGACGAACGGGGTTGGCGCTAAAGGCGAAAACCATCGTCCGCGGTTCCTTGAGTTGGATCGGCCGCGCGATCAGGTGGAACACCATCTGCACTTCGCCCGTGGCACGGCGCACCTCCATGGCCGGCTCCTTCCGGTTGGCCGGGCGCAGCCAGCCTTTCTCCGAATCGGCCCACCAGCACAGCCCCACGCGGTCGTCGCCCAACCACAGGTACGGAATGAAAGTGCCCGTCAGACGCCACTGGCTGACCTTCGTCGAGTCCCACACCCGCCCCTGGCCGCGCGGGGTGAAAAGCGACGCATTGGTCCGGCAGCCGTCGGAACAGGCGTGCAGCAGCCAGGCATGTTCCTCCTTGATAGGCACCACGAGGTCAACCCCGTCCACCCGGCCGTCGCCCATTGGCCTGAGGGTCAGCGTGTATTGGAACATGCCGTCGAACTCGCTATGCACCGAGACGTCTGCTTGCAGCTTCTCGCACTGCGCGTCGGCCATGAAATCCACGGCGCTCGGGCCCTGTTTGGTGAACTGTACGCCGCCGCCTTGCCATTTCATCTCCTTATCCGCGCTACGGGCCACCAGGAAGACCGGCCGGCTCAACAGTTCCCAGTTCCCGGACTTCACCTGCCGGAAGAAGCCGTCATCATTGAGTACGAAAGTCCGGTTCCAGCAACTGACTGCCGCTGCTTCGACTTTCATCGGCGTCCAGGGGAAGAGCACCTTGTCGGTGACGCCGATTCGGTTGCCCTCGAAGGCGAAATCCTTCTTCTCGAAGGATTGCTCCACCGGCACGCCAAAGGGCTTCCCGCCCGCGCTGAGCGAGAGGGCAACCGTGTACCGGCCGGCGACCAGCCGGCCGGGGAGCTTGATTACACACTCGCAATCGCCATCCTCGAGTTGTTCCGGCTCGCCGTGGGCAATCTCGCGCCCATCCGGCGCTTTGACCGCCAGCATCGCCTTATCCACGCGATTGGCGCCCGGCATGGCAGAGAAGTTGATCGCGCACTTCACGGCACCCACGCCCGGATAGAAGTACACCTTCAGCTCGACCAAGTTCAAGCCCGGCGGTGCCGGCGGTGCCTTGGTGACTTCAGCGGGGAGCACGGAAGATGAAACCACCAGGGCGACGAAAAAGATGAATGCTTTCACGGTCTTCATACATCACTTCTTCAGGTTCCTCTCGAACAATTTGGGATCGATCGGTCCCCAGTCCTCCTCGGCTCCCCACGTGGGACTGGCCGGAACCAACACCAGGCGATAATCATACCTCGGCACGAAAATGCCCCAGTAGCCCTCCGGGTCCTTGGCTTGCGGATAGGCGTATCGGAACGCCAGCTTCGTTTTATCCCCCAGCATCTGCTCCGGGAGCATGATCTGAGGCGTGGCGAAGGAGGGCATGCCGAATTGGGCGGTTGGTTTCCAATGCGCAATGACGTCGTTGGGGCTGTCGTTGTAGATTACCACCAACGCCTGCCCCTTGTTGCGGTACAGGCTCACGCGCAGACAGTCCGGCCTCATCGACTGCAAATCCCCCGCTCGCCAATAGGGCACGAACTGCACCTCGGGATCGCCGAAGCCAAAGTGGCCCAGGGCGCAGTCCAGGATCGGGCTCTCGACCGGGTCCATTCCGCCCCCGGGGCGAACGTCAAACAGCAGCGCCGAACCCTGCCAGGTGCGCGTTGGGTGAGGATTCCCCGTCCAGAAGTCGATCAACCAGTCAGTGCCGGGCTGTCCGCTCTCGGACTTCATGCACATCTGGGCCGTGCCGGCAAAGCCATGCTGCCGCGCCATCACGTTGGCCATCGAATAAGCCTCGCCGATGCCAAAGAATTGCCCGCGGGCCAGGTCCGGCGAGACCAGTTCCAGATCGGTAGGGCGCGTCTGAAAGGCATACGGACCGACATACATCGTGCTGGTCGAATGGGCCGAAATCACCGGCTCCCGGATGCCAGCCTCTTGCAACATGGTATACACACGCTTGAAGAACTCGCGCATGGCAAAGAGGCTCGTTTCCGCCTCCCAGTTGCCCTCTTCGTCCTTGAACCCCAAGTCAGCCCCCGGATTGAGTTGTCCGGAACACTGCGTCTCATCCATGACATACGCTTCCGCTCCGAGGCGCAGGTCATGCTTCAGGCACCAGAGATCGTAGTCCACCCGGCTCCGGGTCATGTTGGCGACGATCTGCGCATTGGATCTCCACCCCCGGGTTTCGTCCTGCGGCCAAGGGGCGTTGTAGCGATCCCACTCCGAGGCGTAGTGCCGCACCTCGTCGCCCCGATCCACTGCCCGGCTCAAGAGATCCGTGTAGAGCAGCGCCGTCGTGCCGGCCTCTCGGAGCTTGGCCATGGTGGCTTTCAGCCAGGCATCCGCCTCATCGCTGATGGGGCGAAGTCGCGCGTAGGTGTAGGGCATTTTCTGCTTCGGATCGTCCGGATCGTCGGTGACGTCCTTGCCGAACATGGCCCAGCACGAGGACCCCCAAAAATTCAGGTAAGGACCGCTCAAGAAACCGTCTTTCTTCGAACTATGCATGGTCCAGCTTCGAGCCCATGCCGGCCGCGGCCGTACCGGGCTGGCGTTGAATGCGAAAACGAGGGTTCGCGGTTCTTTCAACCGGAAAGGCTTCGCGATGAGATGGAACACCATCCGCACTTCGCCCTTGGTCCGACGCACTTCAATCGCCGGTTCTTTCTTGTCTGCCGCTCGCACCCAGCCTTTTTCCGAATCGGCCCACCAGCATAAGCCCCCCCGGTCATCTCCCAACCACAGGTAGGGAATGAATGTTCCGGTCAGCATGAACTGGGAGACCTGCGTGGAATCGAACACACGTCCCTCACCGCGCGGCGTGAACAGCGACTTGTTGGTCCGGCAACCGTCGGAACAGGCGTGCAGCAACCAGGCATGTTCCTCCTTCAAGGGCACCACCAGATCCAAGCCGTCCACCTTTCCGTCGCCCGCCGGATCCAGCGTCACGGTGTATTTGAACATCCCGTCAAACTCGCTATGACAGTCCACGCGGACCCTCACCTTCTCGCTGGAACACCCTCCCGAAAAATCGCTCGCGCTCTCCGTCGTCTTCCCGAACTTCACTCCCTCGCCTTTCCAGGTCAATTCGCTGCCGCCGCTCTTGCCTGCGAAGTGCATCGGCCGCGCCAGCAGTTCTATCTTCCCCGACCGGACTTGTTTGAAAAAGCCATCTTCCCCCAACGTGAAGGTTCGATTCCAGACCTGTACTTGGCCCTTTTTCCCCGTCCCTTGACACTTCATCGGGGTCCACGGGTAAAGCACCTTGTCGGAAATGCCAAGCGTGTTCCCTTCAAACGGAAACCTCTTCTTGTCAAAACTCTTTTCGACCGGCGCCATCGAGGGAACCGTCAGCCTTACCGTGTACTTGCCCTCGGCCAGAGGGCTGGGCAGTTGGAGGATCGTTTCCCCTTCGCCCTCTTCGAATCTATCGATGACGCCGCGCGCCAGATCCTTGCCAGACGCGTCTTTAACCGCAACCGTCGCCTTCTGAATCGCGGAGGCATTCTTCAGCGCGCTGACATCGGCCAGACATCGGACCCGCGAAAAACCCGGATAGAAGCATGGCTTGAAGATGACCTCCTCCTTCTTGGGAGGCAAGACCGTCCAAGCGACCTGCGGAACATTGGTCTTGTCGAACTGGTGTTGCTCCGAGAAATACATGATCTTGCCATCCGCTGAGGTGACCTCCGTCGAGCAGGCATCCTTGCGATCGCCGACCGCCCAATCGGCCTGCAAGGTGACTTTCTCGCGTTGGCCCGGCGACAGGCTGATGTTCTGCCGCGCCTCGACCGGTTTGACCGTCTTGGCTGGGTCTTCCACCCGCATCACCGCCACCAGGTCCAGTTTCTTATTTGTGGGGTTGAACAGCGAACACTCGAAGCCCGGCTTGCCTCCACCCGGGTTGCCGGACCCCAGCATCTGGATCACAGGAGCGTTGCGGTCCAGAACGATCCGCGCATATTTCAGGGGATCGTACCAGTTGAAGCAGTTCGGCCAGGCGGACTCCTCCGGCGGGTTGAACCAATAGCGGCAGAAATTCACTCCCCAGGTTGTCCCGTCCAGCAGGTCCGCCTTCTCCAGGTCCTCGGCCTTTACCGAGAATTCCATCGTCCACCAGCCATCCTTGACGGTGTTTTGGAACTGTCTATCGCCCCGATACGTCATCCAGCCCGGTGTCCGCGGATTGTGCATGAAGGTATGCATGCTCCCCGCAGAATTCCCGCCGAACTGGTAATAGGTGCTGTCTTCCTGCGCCGCGTGCAGACGGGCCGGGTTGACCCACAGCTCGATGTGGTCATCGCTGTACACGGTGACGCCGGTTCTTCGCCGTTTGCCAACCAGTTGACCGTCCGGCGGCAGTTGCATCTGCATGGCAATGTAGATGCGGTCCCTGTCGTAGGTAAACCAGTAGTGCGCCTTCGGGTGCCCGAGCATGCCCGGGGCTGCATATGTCTGAAGCATGACGCAGCCTTGGAAAGCCCCATCCCATTCACCCGGTGATATCACGCCGTCAATCACCGGCGGCTTGGCGCAGGGCGGGACGCGCACCGTCGGAGGCGGCGCATCTGCCGCGACGCAGGGCACGGCAAGCGTCCCAAGGATCCCGAGCAGGAAAACCAGCGCGACGGCCGGAGTCTTGCGGGTGATGTTTTTCATAAACGTCCTTTCGTGGATCTCGAACGCGGATTGAAGCTTAAGATTCCATCACTGTTTCAAATATCTTTCAACTGGTAGCCCACCAGTCCACCGGCCATCCGCCGCTTACCACCTGGGCAGTGAAAAGGTTCACCATCTCGTGGGTCAGCAGGATGTGTGCCCAATAGGCTTTGATGCCGTTGTCCGTGCCGAAGAAGGCGTCGTACGACACCCCGATGCCTGGGCTCGCAGTGCCGGTTACCTGATGCACCTCCCCGATGTCTCCCGTCGCAAAGCCTACGCCCGGCTTGTCAAAGACCAGCATTGCGTATCGGTCCTTGGGCGGCTTGAGGCCCCAGGCGTCGCACAACTTGTAGAACGCCCTGTCGGCGTAGTCGTAGATCGCCTCGATGTCGGCCTTATGGGCGTCATACTGGTCCTGACGGGCGAACCAGGTCCAGTGCCTGCCATCGTGGATCTTCACGAAAGGCGCGGTCTGAGCCCGCGTCGGATGCTGATCCTTTTCACCGGCCAAGCCACGGACAACGGAGAACAGGCAGAGGATGGCCAACGTAAGGCGTAGGAATACCATAGTGTTTCTCCTTCGACGCCGGATTTGTAGGAAGTTTGTAACCGTTCAGGGGTTCTTAGCGTTGTTGCCGCCACCGGAACCCCACTGCCGAAGCCCGAATATGATCTTCGTTTCGGTTTTCGGCTATGTCAAATGCCCTACAAAGAACCCGGTCCGCCAAACGTCGCGTTGATCTTGTTTCGGGATCGCGGCAGCCGAAGCCCCGACATGCGCGTCACATAGCGGCCCCCGGGAATGTAGCTGCCCACGGCGCTCACGGGAATGTGCTTGTGCCCCAACCAGACACCGGGGCGGAGTTCCACTTCCAACGGCAGCAGCGTCTTGAGCTGCGCCTCGGCAAAACGCCGCACGTTGCCCTGGCAAAAGTCCGTGTCGGCAATTGCCCGCGGCGGCAATTGGGCAATCGCCTCGGCGACCTGGGCGGGCGTCAGTTCGAAGCTTGTAGGGTCCCAGTCGTCGAGTTGCCGACTGTACCTGCGCACGGCATCCATCCCGTGGGCCTCCAGATCCAGCAGCATCTCCGAGACGATCGCCGCCGTCTGCTGATCCTTCTCGAACAGGCGATGTCCTCCCGCTTTCAGTATCTGCATGTCTCACCTTTTCCTCTCTGGGTCAGGTGGGAAGGAAATGTAATCCGGCTTTACCTGTTTTGACCGTCGCCGCGGGCCGGCGGCGGGGCGACATCCAGGTAAGAAGCGCCCATGCGGATTTCGTCATAACCCGTGACGTTGAGGTAACCGGCTGGGGGAATCTCGACGACATTGGAGATTCCCAGGTCCCCGATATAGGAACCATTTACGGCGGCCGACGCCTCCGCCGGCTCAGTTCCCGGCGTCGGGTCGATCCATAGAGTCAGAGAGTTTGTAGTTCCGTATTTGATTCTGGCTACGACGAGATTGGTGGCGCCGGGCTTTGGTGCGGCTTCCCCGCTGCTGATGCAGTTGCCCGGAACGATGACGCCCCATTTGCCGCCCCAGCCCACGCCAATCTGGAGCTTGCCGAATCCGATCCCGCCGTTGGGATGTTCGCCATTGGCTATCACGAAGCTGACCCACAAGGTCGTGCCGGGCTTGCCAAATGGTGCCTTGGTATGGCGAACCATACTTGTGTCATGGTTGGTGACGCTGTTGCCGATTTCAGCCAGCCCGCGAACGGCCGGTGCGGCTAGGCTGCCGGACCTTATTGTGCCGTGAGGGTCCTGTGTAAGGGGGGACCAAGCGTCAGTCCAACCCTCGCCGCCGCTCTTGCCGCTGAGGTTACCATCGGCGCTGGCGCCTGGGGTGTAGGGGTAGTCAAACGGCTCGTAGGCGATCATCGCTGTTCCCGTGAACGTTCTTGCGGACACCGGCGCGGTATAGTCCGAATTTCCGTTCACGCCGATAGCGCGGACCCGGAAATAACACGCCTTGTCCGGGGCGAGTCCGCCGGCGATGCACCTGGTGATGCGTGCGCCAACCGTCCCGACTTCCGTCCAGTTGCCGGCTCCATTGGCGGACTTCTCAATCGCAAAACCGGTTTCGCTGACGGAATTGGACTGCCAGTGCACAACGATGCCATCGCTGGAAACGCCCACGGCCGACGGATTGCTGGGGGCGAGCGGAATCGCGGCATAAGCATAGTCGGAGGAGGACGTGCCGTTCTTGCTCAAGGCCAGCACACGGAAAATGTAGGCCGTGTCGCCTTTGGCGATAGTGGCGCTATAGCTCCGCGCGGCGGTCGGGAGGTCCTTGGCCAGGACGGTCCACGGCACGAGACCGGAAGCGGTTCGCGAATACAGAGGGGCGAATTCAACCTGATAGCCCGTGACGTTTGAGTCAGCGTCTTTCCAGGTCAAGTTATAGGTCGTGCCGGAAGCGGAAACCGCCAGGCCGGTCGGGGGTTTGGGCGCCTTGTCGAGCGTCGCGTCCTTTGGCCTGTTCGAGTAGTTCAGGCTGTTCAGATCGGCCCTGTAGATGCCGTTACCAAATGTGCAGGCCCAAACCTGGTTCGGGTTGAACGGGTTGAACTGTATCTTCGTACAACGCTCCCAGAAGGGGAATTCGCTGATGCGCTTAAAGACCGGTTTGGAAGTCGTGGGCGAGTACCAAAGCCCGTTGCTGGCCACGAACATCTCGGTGGTCACCGGGTTGATGGCCAGGCTGTAGGCTCCCCAATCAGGCGCATCCAGCTTGGTCAGCTTGACCCAGTTTTGACCGCGGTCGGTAGTCAAATACAGACCATACGCAGTATCACATGCACCGTTGCGGCCCACGCACAGATACCAGGTGTTCTCTTGCAGATCCAGCGGGCTTACACACACCGTGCATGATTGAATTCGCTGGTTGAAATTCCAGCCCATGCCATACGGGTTCATCTCCAGCGGGACCCCGGGCTTAGCAGGATTCATATGGGCATAATCCTTTGGCCCGTTGTAATAGCCGGTGCGATTTTCCCAGGTAGTTTTGCCGGCGGGCAAGACCCATACGCCCGAGCCGGTGGAGTTGGGCGCACAATTCTCCGCGACGCGGGCGACGGCCACCAGGATCACGGTGCCATCCTTGAGGACTGTCATGTTGTGCCATTTCCCGTTGGGCGCCTGCACGCCGGCAGAATCCATCCCGTTCAGTCCCGTGCCCAAGCGGGTCCAGGTAACGGCGCTGGGGCTGCCGCCGGCGAAGACTGAACGGAAATTGTCCGAGTACCATACCCCGGCTATATCCTGGGTATTCACATTGCAAACCAGAACGTACATACGGTTGGGATTGCCCGGCGGGATCGCCACTGCTTTGATGAGGCCAGCCGTCATCGGGGCGCCATACTTAACCTGCGACAACGCCTGGGGGTTGCCGAAGTCCATGCCTACCCAGGCGCCATCGGCCCGATTGGCGCGATAGTAGGTTCTGGCGTCGAAGGTGCCGGCCCCGGAATTATCAAACGCGCAGTGGGGGCCGAAACAAGCGTAATTATGGTTCAGGACTCCGCCGTCGTCACTGATGGTCCCGTAGGTCGACCATGCATAGTGGGCCTGCGGCGCGGCGGCGACGAAGACCTCATCTTTCAGGGTGATGCTGTACTTGCCGGTCGCGTAATCGATCGTCGCGGAAGTCGTGGGCACAAGCTCATGGGTGTTCTTTCTTCTTACCGTGATCTTCCCGAGACCGTCATCGTTCATGTACAAGCCGCCGCCGTTGATGCCCGCCTCCAGCCGGAAGGAGCCGGGGGTCACGAATCGGTGCTGCAAGGTACCGCTGTACGTTGCGCTCGCGGCGGCAAGGGCAGGCTGTGCCTCATCGACCGTCTGGGGGCTGTAGAGCAGCGGGCCGGCGGCCGTGGAGAATTCCATCCCGCCGATAATGCCATGGCCGCCTTTGGGCGACAAATACCGGACGTAGCGGTAGGTTCCACTAATGGGTTTCGCGTTGTACTTCCCGACGGAGAATTTCTCGTCGGCCGCGATCGTATGCAGTGTTGTCCAGTTTGTCTTGTCGTTGGATCCCTGGAACATGCCGCCGAACATGCGCGGTGCCAGTATATCGCGCAGGTTGTTGGGATTGCCGCTTTCCCACCCGTCAAAATCGCTCAGTTGTGCCCACGTGGCGCCGTGGTCGGTCGAGTAGCCAATGTTCGAGGTGTTTTCGCTCCAGCCATCACCGATCTGGTTGAATAGATCATGTTGGTAGGCATCCGCCTCGTAAACGATCCCATCGGGGCCCGTGCAGGAGGCATAGCTGGTGTTATCGGCCACCGGACCCCATTTGGGCAGAGCCCAGGTCTTGCCGCCGTCGGTGCTGTGGAACCCCTCCGTGTCCGTGGCATAGACGAACAAGTTGCTGGGATCGATGAAATTGATGCCCCACACGCTGGTCTCGTTGAGCATCGAGTTGGCCGGGTGCGGATCCGGCGTCAGGATGCGATAGGCGGGGTCGCAGTCGAGACAGTACCAGGTCTTGGCGCCATCCCGCGAGCCCCAGACGTTGGAGGTATCCATCACCACAACCACGTCGGGATTTACCGCCGAGACACCATTATAGCAGACCCCAAAGAAGGGACCGACGCCGGCGTACCCGGAGTACATGTTGGCTTTGGTGAAGGGGTTGGAACTCCAGGTCCAGGTCCCGCCAGTTGTCTTGTAGACGGTTGGATCCATGCCAAACAGATAGAACGTGCCCGGTCCGCCGGGCGTATTCCCCGCCTTCACTTGAGTCACCTGAGCCTTGGCCGGTATGGAACCGTTGCACTTGACCCATTGCCCGCCGCCGGCGGTGTCGAGATAATAAAGGTTCCACGGCTTGTTTCGCTGACCCCAGATGTTCTCGCTCTCGCTGTTGCTGACATCGGCCGCCGCGCGGGCAAGGACTATGAAACGCAGGGCCTTGCCGGTATTGACCCCCGCCAGCGAGGAAATCCCCTCGCCTCCGCCCAGGCCGGCGCGTAGGTTGGACACGAACTCTCCCTTGGTGAACTTCCACATGCCCGTGCCCGCGACGTCGTTGGCGTTGTGTATGCCGATATACATGTCGTCGCCGTTGAAGAACACGCCTGAAATCCAGGTGACGGTCGAGCCGCCCTTCATGACTCTCCAACTCTTCCCGCTGTCGGAAGACAAATACAGTTTGTTGTCGTTCCTGCCGCGCACGATCATCCGGACATTCTTGCCCTTGGCGTCGGAATCGATGAACCACTGGCCCGGTTCGGAGCATCCTTGCGGCGGCAGCGCCAGGCCCTTAGTAGACCAGGTCTTTCCGCCGTCGGTGCTCTGATGGAAAGTGGCTCGGTTCGCATCGTAGGCAAAACGCTGTTTGGGGTCGGCCGTGAAGCGGATGATGGGGTCGCCCAATCCCAGGCCAAAGTTCAGGGTATTCCAATGGTCCCCGAAGTCGGTCGTATGAAAGACCTCGCCCATGTCCGTGTTGATGTACATCTCCTGCTGCCCGCCATGCGGGCTGACCTGCGGCCAATAGGTCGTGCCCGTCCTGCCCACGCCCGTAGGCGTCCAACCAGCCGACGCCGTCAGCGCCGATGCCACAACTGCCGTAAACACTGTCATCAAACGAATCATTGTGCTCTTCTCCAATTTGTCTTGTCCGAACCTTAGCTGCTTCTTGATCTACCAGTTGTCCGTGCGGAAGGGAGATGCCGGCAGTCCTTCGCGATTGTAAAGATTGGCTCCTTTAGGATTGCTCGACATAGCATAGCGCACCGCGACAGGCTTCTTCACGTCGGGCGACGAGACCACGACGGTATTTCCGTCAGTCACGGCGTCGGCCCAGTGCCACTTCTTGTCCTCGCCGGCAATCGCAAACCGTTTGAGCTTGCTCTTCTTGTCTTCAACCGTGGGAGCCAGTGCTCCTTCTAGCGTCGAACCGTCTTTGAAGCCGACCATGAGGCCCGAACCGACATAGTCAAAAGATATCCGGGCCTTGTCGCCCTCGATCTTCATTTCCTTGAAGAGCGGGCCGGAAGGAACCAAGTCCTTCTGCCCGCAATCGCGGTTGAGCGCCCAGCGCGCCAGCCGTAGTCCGACATCAAGTTTATCTCTGGGGTGGATATTCTCTGCCTCCCCAATGTCAATGGCGACGGCCATGCCCGTATTGGGAATCGCCAGTGCCTTCAACTGCACGGGGCGGATCAAGCCATAACCCCAGTCGACCTCTGGATTATCGTTCACGCCGTACATGCTGGCGAGCTGCACATAGTAGAACGGAAAGTCGCCTTGCCCCCATTTCTTTCGCCAACCGTTCACCAGGGCGCGCATCTTATGATAGTAAAGATCCCCCGGGTCTTGAAAATTGGACTCGCCCTGGTACCACAGCACGCCCTTGATCGGAATACGAATCAGCGGGTTGATCATCGCGTTATATATGGAGCACCAGTTTTCCTTGTTGATGCCTTCAAGATCGGGAATTATTGTTGGCGGGATGGTGGGAGGTCTCCCTTTGGCCAGGCGATAATCGGCGATTGCTTTTTGCCTTTTGTCCCAGGCTTCTTTCAGCTCAGGCACCGCTTCCACGCCCTCCTGCGGGATCCATGGCTCGATTGCCGAGCTGCTCCAGGCATCATCGATAATGCCGATCGGAACGCCCGTCTTCTGAAAGACCTCACGGGCAAAATAAAATCCAGCCGCCGTGAATACGTGGCTCCCCGTTAACTGCGGCGAGCACACCTGCCAATTTGAGATGTTTGGGAGGGTGGGAGAATCTTTCACCGGATCACTGGAAAGCCTGCCATTTATCGAGAGGTGCCGGATTTTGGGGAAGTCCGCTTTCTTGGCGTCTTCCACTGCACCGAAATTGATGTGTTCGGGGGGGTCCCACGGACAGGCCATCAGGGGCATGCTCATGTTGGATTGACCGGAGCAGAGCCAGATGTCGCCCATGATCACATTCTTCAGGGTGATCGCGTTCTTGCCGGTCACCGTCAACTCAAGGTTCTCGCCCTCTTTCAGCGCGGGAAGTTCCACGGACCAGCGGCCCTCATCACCCGCCTTGGTGGCGACATGCTTGGTGGCGCCATTGCTGGAAACCAGAACCTCGACGATTTGACGCATGTTCATCTTGCGATCCTTACGAATAGGGCATACGGTTCCTCAAGCAAACTTCTTGGCACGATCACGTTTTCGGTCCCGCCGGCATGCGAAACTGTTGGGGGAACTTGCGGATTAACTCGATCTCTTCGGGACGATAGGGCTTCCCGTCGGGGTACAAGAGATCGTGGAACCAGAGCCTTGGTTCCGGTGCGCCTTTGGGTGAGCCCCAGGGATAATACGACTGAATGCGCCCGCGGACTAAGGCACAGGTGTACCAGCCGATCCCAGATTTCGCGAACAGTGGCAACGTGTTGTCGAATCGCGAGCCGAGGGTCCGGGCAATCGTCTCGGTACACAGGGCTGGACGACCAGCCGCCGTCACCTGGCCAGCGAAGCGTTGAAGTTCCGGCTCGGTGTAGGCGTGGAAGGTCACGATGTCGCTCAGGTCGCCCGCTTGCCAGCAACTCGTCAATGGCTGGCTGGGGTTCACGCTTCGCGCCCAGGCGAACGTTGCTGCGACCAACGACCGGCTCTCCGGCTTGGCTTCGTTGTAAAGGTCCCACACGAACACCCGCTTGTCGTTGGCAAAGTGTCCGACGATCTCCTTGATGTATCTCTCCAGCGCGGGCCAGTTCTCTTTCTTCTTGCGTCGCTCCCCCGGGCTGGAAGTCCACTGGCTGTTATGAACGCCGGGAATGGGATCGGGCTGCTTGCCGATCTTCGGCTCGGGCAGAAAACAATCGTCGAACAGCACGAACATCACTGAAATCTTGTGCTTGGCGGTGAGGGCCAGGAACTGGTCCATCCGCTCGATGAGCCCTTTGGGGTCGTCCTCATAGACCACGTATTGTACGAACGAGCGTACGCTGTTCATTCCGCACTGCTGGGCCCAGCCCAATTCCTGGTCCATGATCTTGGGATCGAACGTTCTTGCCTCCCAGATTTCCGTCGTGTTGACGGCAGTACGGGGAAAGTAATTGCAGCCGCAGACCGGCCCGACCTCGGCATACCACTTCCAGGCCTTCTCCACCGGCCAGCGGGCATCGCGTGGCTTCGCGACGTCCCAGTAGACTGTGTAGCTCCGGTCCCCGTGCATACGGTAGAGCGGTTCAAGCGTCACGTCCGGAGCGCCGGGCCCCTTCGTGAGACACAGCACTTGCGACGGTCCGGTGAAGGTCGATGGCTTACCGGGCACGGGCTTGAGGCTGTCAACGATCTGCCACTCTTCGGCAGCGATGGCAGGGCAAGGAACACTGCCACCGGCTCCCTTGGTCTCGGCACAGAGCACCAGCGGACCGTGAAGGAAGGCAACCCGCCGCGGATTGTCGCGAAAACCCTCCGTACGCAGCGCGAAAGGCATCGCAACGTCCACTCGATCGCCGCTGTTCCACTCCCTTGCCACGGTGGCGTAGCTGCCCGGCTTGTTCTGAAGCGGCTGTTCCACGCCGTTGATGCGAATCTTGAAATCCGACACCGCCCAAGAGGGGTGCCGGATATGAAGTTTCAGCTCGACGGGCTTCTCGCAAGCGAAGCTCAGCCGGGTGCTGCCCTCCTCGGGGTACTTTGTCTCTTGGCAAAGGGTGAGCCCCTTGGCTTGCCAACTCAGTTCCGAGGCGATGAACAGGTTCACGTAAAGTCCCGTCTCGCCTTGGCGGAAGTAGATGCTGTCACCGTACTTTGCATGATTCTCGATCCCCGTGCCCGTGCAGCACCAGAAGCTGTCCTCAGGCGAGCAATACTCCTTCCGGCATTTACGATCGAAGCCCAGGGGAGTGAAATAGCACATCATTCCGCTGTCCGGGTTCTGCGAGCCCAGGATCTGGTTGTAGAGGGCCCGCTCGTAGTAGTCGGCAGATTCCCCGCGCGGCTCCCAGCAGAACAGGTGCCTTGTCAACTTGAGCATGTTGTAGGTGTTGCAGGTCTCGCACGTGTTCGGGCCCAGCGCCTGCGAGAGCTTCTCTTTCGGGGTGAAGTACTCGCCGAGGCTGTGGCCGCCGATCACGTAGGACCGCTCGTTGACGACCGTTTCCCAGAAGAACGCGGAGGCCGTCTTCAGCCACGGCTCGCCCGTCAATTCGTACTGCCGTGCGGTGCCCACGAACTTGGGAATCTGCGTATTGGCGTGCAAGCCCGTCAGTCGGTCTTCCCGCTTGGCTGCCGGGCCGATGACGGCCATGTGATTCAGTCGCATGGCGAGCTTCAGGTACTTCCGGTCGCCGGTCAACGCGTAAAGGTTCGCCAGCGCTTCGTTGATGCCGCCGTGTTCGAGATCGAGCATCTTCTGCACCTGCGCGTCGGTCCACTTCTCCGCGCTTCTGCCGGCCCAGTCGCCGAGTTTGCGGGCAATTTCCAGGGCTTGCTGGTTGTCGCAGTAAACATACGTGTCCATCAGGCCGGCCATGACCTTGTGAATCTGATACCAGAAGGGCAACGGCGCCTCGCAGCGGCTGCTGAAGGTGTCGGCGTGGGTGTGCAGGAACCCGGTTCCGATCTTCCGCTGGCACTCACCGAGACCGGCCACGACCTGCTCGCCCTTCTTCCTGACCTGCTCGTCGCCTGTGCTGGCATACATCTCAGCGCAGGCCGATAGGTACAGGCCCACGAATTCGCCCCGAGAAATGTGGTCCGGAGCCATCCACCCGCCATACGGCTTGGCTGTAGAAGGCACTCCGGCGCGGAGGCGAAAAACGTGCAGCAACCGGTCTGCATCGAGCGACAACAAGTACTTGCGGTCGAGTTCCATCGCGTGCTTGAACGGGCCATCCAGCAATCGCACGTCCTGAAGGCAGAACGGTTCCGCCTGAAGCGTCACGACCGGCGCCACTTTCTCTTTACTCTCCGTGACGCGCCTGGCTGCCGGCTCGGCCGCCAGGCCGGACTGCAGCGGCAGGAGCGTGATCACGAGACTGCCAGCCGCAACGGTAAACCATCGGAATTGCAGGTTGATCTCCAGGCGAATGGCCCGGACGCAGGTCGTTCGGAAGTGCTCAGTGCGGTTCATGTAGTGTTCTTTTGCGATTTGATTGAAATCTTAAGCGTCGGTTTCGTGAGGTCCGCTCCTCTGGTCTTGATTGCATTGAATCATAGCTGTCGCGGCGCGGCCGTGCGAGGACTATTTCATGAGCTTATTCGAAAAATAGACATAAAGCGAAGTACCAGATAACCACGGCAAACAGGGGGATGAGGAAGAACATTCCCAAGGCCTGGAAGAACTCGAGCACGTTGGAAAAATAGAAGAGCGCGTAGGCCGTGCCGATCGAGACGCCCACGCCGACCAGCGCGCACAACCGGCCCATGTTCAGATAATGGTGGTCGCTGGCGTTCTTATTGAAGGGTGGTTTGTACACGTCGTAAACCCAAACGGTGGCGAAGGCGCTGACGTTGCCGGCCATGCCCGACATGAAACCGGCGATCATGGCCGTGACCCCCAAACCGAGCAGAAGGTGCAGGATCTTCACCATGGCGAACATGCTGGCCCCGCTCACCATGACCGTCATGAAGGTGAATGAGCCTCCGGCCACGGTGCTGCTGCGCCGGTCAAAACGGAGTTTCAGGTAGCCGGGAACGGAATGGGTCCGGCAAATATAGTAAAAAGGCATCATCACCATAGCGAGAAAGATGATTGCCGGAACGGCATTATACCAATAGGAGTGGGCGGCCGCGAGACCGTATTGGTAGGTCTGGGCCGACCAGCCCATGGTTTCCACCTTATTGCGTTCGGGTTGCCCCATGACTTCGACGGCCTTGTGCAAGTCTCTCAGGGCGAAGCGATGGGAAATGATCTTCTCGGGGTTCACCAGTCCCAACTCCATCAGGCGGATGGCCCGTTGCATGGCCAGCGGCGTAGTGCCAAAACTGGCGTCCATGCGGCCTTCCAGGAAATGCGTGTAACCGCCGTCGAGTTCGAATTGTTCGTGCGTGGTGATGCCGAATATGTTCCAGCGCGTTCCGCGCCGCCGCAGGTCGGTCATCAGCCGCACGGCGGCGATCGGTCCGGCGGCCTCGATCACCACGTCGGGACCTTGCGGCAGAATGTCGTAAACCTGCTTCTTGGGGTCTTCCTTGCTTGGGTCGATCGCGTGCGTGGCGCCCAACGCCAAGGCGTTGCGCCGGGCATAGTCGCTGGGGTCGATGGCGATCGCCGGCCGGCCCCGGCCGCCCGCGCCACCATCAGGCACAACAGGCCGATGCCGCCCACGCCGATGACCACGACGTCCTCGCCAACCTGCAACTGGCTGTATTGAATCGTGCCTTTCCAGGCCCCCGAGAGCGGCTCGGTCAAGGCCCCCGCGTCGAAGGAAACTGCCGCGGGCTTGTGATAGATGCTGGTTTCATTGGTGAGCATTTATTCGGCGAAGGCCCCCGGCCGGACGTCCACCGGCCCGTCGCCGCCGGTGGTAAAAGCATGTTCGCAGTAGTGATGGTTGCCGATCCTGCAATTCTGGCACACGCCGCAGAAGCCCGACGGCGCGCAAATCACTTCGTCGCCCTCGCGGAAGTGTCGCACGCCCAATCCGACCGCCGCCACGATACCCGCCGGCTCATGGCCGGGCGTGATACGTGCCTGTATGAAGGTATGCAGGCCGGGCTACGGCGATGGCCGCTGGATCTGGCACTGTTGCCAATCAACGGCCGCGACGCCAAACGTCTCGCCGCAAACTGCATCGGCAACATGACCTACCAGGAAGCGGCGGACCTGGCGGGCGCCATCCGCCCTGGGCTGACAGTACCCACCCACTTCGACATGTTCGCGACTAATTGCGAGGATCCACAGTTGTTCGTGGACTACATGCGCATCAAATATCCGCGCCTGGCCACGCGCGTCCTCCGGCACGGCCAGCGCAACATCATGGCGACAAGCCAGAAAATAGCTTGCGACGCACCTGGGAAGAGGTAAAACGATTTCTTTCAGCTTGGAATCCCAGGAACCAGTCTGCGTTAACTTCGTGCCACTTTGTCTTTGCTCCAATGACGACCGATCAGCGGCATCTGGTTCTCGGCGTGCAGCGGGAGCACTGGACTCCCAAGGCGACTGCGGTCGACGGGCTTGACGGGAAGGACGGGCGGCTGGCGGTTCCGTCCCAAAGGGCTAAGAGCGGTTCGGAGGGTTGCCATATTCAGCCGCAAAACCCGTGGACTTTTGGACTCGGGGCGTCGGAGGAGGGAGATCCGGAACGGAGAGGATGGGATCGAAGTTGCAGGCTGCCCGACGACTTGCGGGTGGACGGCGAAGGGCCTTCGCGGTCTCGGCGATCGCCCCCGAAACGGGTGACGCAGGTGGGGCTCGGGGTTTCGTGCGACAGGTAACGACGACCGGATCCAACTGCCTCACCCTCATGGGTAATTTTGGTCGGATTTGTGGTCGGATATGGGTGGATAAGTTCAGAAGAGAATCGACGCAACTATTTTAACGGCAAGCACTTGTGGAATATGGTGTTGGTTTCTCCTCCGCTCCACTTTATTTAAGTGATTGAGATAGAACGACTTACAAATCGGCCCCCTCCCGGGGCCGTGGTCGTTTCTTGGACTCGGAGATACCTTTGGAGGCCAAATCGTGAGCGGAAGCATTACGTCTTCCCACATTATTGAAAGCGCTTCACGGTCGGGTACAGGATGTCCTCTGCGCGACAACGACGATGACCGCCCCCGCCGAGGATCACACCACCTATGGAGGTGTATACAACCGCACGAGAAATGGGAACGCAGCAAGGCAGCAACTTTTCCTGTAACCTGCCGCCGCGCCGCGTGTATACAATAACAGGTTGCATTTACTACGTTCCGTGTTTCCCCCCCCTGGAGGTGCATGATGAGAGTCCTCGGAGTTGGAATGGCAGTGGTCCTCGCGCTGGTGCTGGGCCTGGTGGCGACGGTGCAAGCGGCGCCGCTGGAGTTGCAGACGGTCGCTGCCGACGCGAAATGGGTCGTCCACGTGGACATCGACGCCGTACACGCCTCGATGGTCTTCCAGAAGGCCCGCGACAAGTGCCTGACGGAACACAAGGAGATTGCCCAACACCTGGCCAAGCTCCCCGAGTTGATCGGCATGGACCCGCGCAAGGACCTGCACGGCGTCACGGCCTACGGCCCGCAGATCGGCAAGCACACCGGCGTACTGATCGTCCACGCCAAGGTGAACCAGAAACTTCTCCTGGAGAAGGCGGAGAAGGCCCCCGACCACAAGCTTCTCAAGCAGGGCGGCTACGAGATCCACACCTGGAGCCACAAGGGCCCCAAGGGGTCGCACACCGTGGCCGGCGCCTTCTTCAAGCCCGAAGTGCTGGTGTTCAGCGATTGCCCGGTGCAATTGCAGGCGGCGTTGGACGTGTTGGCGGGCAAGCAGCCCGGGGCGGGCAGCAGTTCGCCGCTGGCCGGCAAGATCCCGCCGGGAACCAGCGTCTTGCTGCGCGTGGCGGGAATCGCCGCGGCCGATCTGCCCGGCAAGGTTCCGCCGCTGGTGAAGCAGATCGATTCAGCCCGCTTCGTCGTGGGAGAGAACGAAGGCAAGTCGTTCTTCCGGGCCAAGGCCAATATGACCAATACCGAGGTGACCGGCCAGGTGAAGGCGATCATCGACGGCGGCGTGGCCCTGGCCAAGCTGCACTGCAATAAGGATGAGCTGGCCAAGAAGCTGATCGACGCCCTGCACGTGACCGCCGACGGCAAGACATTGACCATCCTCTGGAGCGCCCCGGCCGGTGACGTTTGGGAAATGGTGCAGAAGCACGCCAAGATCATGGCCGAGAAGTGGGCCAAACAGCATCACAAGCCGGGCGGCCCGCAGGGTGAAAAGAAGGGGGATGCCAAAGGCTGTCCCAGCCAGCCGGCCCCGGTTCGTGAAGACGAATTCTAGTACACAAGACGCGCCGGCCAACGGGAGGTGAATCACGCACGTTCTGGGCCTAATGGATTGTAGAACCATAACCTGTTCATGCTGTATCAAGTGTGGCACGTCCCTGAGCGCAGCGAAGGGCGTGGTTTGCGGGCCCGCCACGCCGTTGGCTGCGCTCAGGACGTGCCACCCAATTGGTGAACTTGTTTTCTTGCGAGCGCTGACGATTGCGGCGTTGCTGGGATTGGCGTCACTGGTCGAGGGCGCGCCCCTGGACTTGCAGACGGTATCGGCCGACGCAACTTGGGTAGTCCACGTCGATTTCGACGCCTTGCGCGCCGGCACCATCGTCCAGAATGTCTGCCGGCAGTGGAGCCAGACGCATAAAGACGCCGAGCCTCGTCTGGCCGAGGTCCGCCGCCGGTGGAACATCGACCCATGCAAGGACCTGCACGCCGCAACCTTTTATGCCAAGCAGATCAGTAAAGATGCCGGCGTGGCCATCGTCCATGCCACGGTGGATCGCGAGTACCTGCTGGCGAAGGTCAAGGAGTCGCCGGATCATCGGCTGAGCCGTCATGGCCCTTATGAGCTGCATACCTGGACCATTGCCAAGGGCACACCGTTTGCGCGGGGCATGAGCGGGGCCTTCTTCAAGCCGGGCGTGTTGGTGTTTGCCGGGGCGACGGCCGAAGTGACCGCGGCCCTGGACGTGCTCGACGGCACAAGACCCAATCTCGTCGGCAAAGATTCCGTTAGCAAGGATTCCATTAGCAAGGATTCCGTGATGACGGCGCCGGTCCCGGCCGGCACGATGGTCCTGGCCCGGGCGGTGCGGCTTTCTGAGGCGGACCTGCCCTGGAAGTCGCCCCTGTTGACGCAAAGCGATACGCTGGGCATCGCCCTGGGCGAGGATAAGGCGGAGGTCTTCTTCGAGGGTCGGCTCAGCGTGAAGACCGACGACGCCGCGGAGCAAATGCGGGCCATCATCGAGGGTGGCCGGGCCATGGCCACGATCCGGCACGGCTCCGACCCCGAGACGATGAAGCTGCTCGACGCCCTAAAGGTCACCAAGACCGACCAGGCGTTGACGATCCAGTGGCGGGCGCCGGCCGGGCAGGTCTGGGCGGTCGTGGAGAAAGCCTGGCGGCGGATGGCGGAAATCGGCCAGCATCCGGGAAAGTAGCATATATGCCGCGCACCGGCCCGGCGCCGTTACCGAGCGATGAGGAGCTTGCCCGGCAGGCACAGCAGGGGTGTGCGGCCAGTTGGGAAGAGCTCCTGCGGCGTTTCCAAGCGCCGGTGTTGCACTTCCTGCGGCAGCGTGGCGGCGCCGCGGATGCCGAAGACCTGCTTCAGGACACGTTCGTCCGCGTCTACGCCAACCTGCACCGCTATCGGCGGCGCTGGCTGGTGGCCACCTGGATCTTCACGATTGCCCGGCGGGTGAGCATCAATCACCACCGCCGCACCCGGCCGCAGGGCGACGCCCAAGTCTTGCAGGGGGCGGTCTCCGCGGCGCCCGGGCCCGTCGAGGCAGCGGTCGAAGAGGAGAACCGTCGGTATCTATGGGGCATGGCCGCTCAGATGCTTTCCGAGGAGGAATTGACCGCCCTCTGGTTGCACTACGTCGAGGACCTGCCGCTGCGTGAGGTGGCTGCCGTCCTGGGTCGCTCCTGGGTGGCGGTCAAGACGATGCTGTTCCGTGCCCGAAGAAGGCTGCTGCCGCGGCTGCGGGAGCTCGCGCCCGAGGGCCCGCCGCGACGAGTCGCCCAGGCCCGCGGCCGCAGTCCAGCCCTTTCTGCCGTGACCGCGGAGGTGCCCGATGTTTGACCCCCTTTCCATGAACGAGCGCCAACTGCTGGTGGAGCGTCTGCGGCGCGAGGCCCTGGCGTCGCGTCCGCAGTTTTCGGCTGAGTTGCACGCCCGGCTGCGCCGCGCGGTACAGCAAACCCGGCCCGCGGACGTCACCGTCGGGCCAAGCCGCCGGCGCGCCGGACGGCTTTCTCGCTGGATCGCCGCGGTCCTGACGGCAAGCTGCCTGCTGGCCGCCGCCGCGGTCCTTTGGCAGACATTTGCCGGAGGTGGTTCACGGCAGCCAGGCCCGCAAGGCACGGAAGTGGTGGGAAACCAGCAGCCCGCGCCGCGGCCCACGGTGGCAGATTCCGCCCCGGCGGCGGCGATGGCCGATCCGCTGGCCGGCTTGGAAGGCGTGGCCGACGCGGCCGATCGCGCCGCCGAACAGATCGGCAACCTCGTGGATGCCGCGGTGGCCACGCAGCAGTGGGCCTATCTCGACCACGACGCCCGGCAGACGATGGAAGCCCTCGCCGCCCGTCTGCCCTTTGACGTGCCGCCGGTGCTGTTGTCGCCGGACAATTAGTTTCTGTTGCGGAAGGTCGCACGCTTGTAATGGGATGAAACGCTGCCTCGCCGAGGCGAGAATGGGTGGTTGGGGTGGGACAAGCGCCCCGCTAGTCCGTCCAAGAGCCGGTCGAGTTCCTCAGAACTGACGCATTCGTCGGTCACGATGCCGACGAAGTTCGCCTGCTGGCATTCGAAGTAGGCTTCGAGGATTTGCCGCAGATTGGCCAGTTGCGCGAGTGGCCCCGATACGAGGCAGCCTATCTGCTTGCCGGCGAACAGCGGGACGTGGTTCATGAAGAAACCCCGGTCGAAAAAAATCTTCCATCGGGCGGACAGGTATCGGTCCTGCACCGATCCCGCCAGGATCAGAATGTCGGCGGCCATCAGCTTGCCGTACGCCTGGCGGCGTAACCGTTCGCGGCGCGCGCCAAAGCAGCAGCCCACGCAGAGCGTGGCTGCTGCTTTGCAGGCCGTGAGCGGTTACATTCCGGCGGTCAAAGAAGCCGCCCGGACATTCTTGCCGCACCCGGCCATGCCCCTTCCGGGGCGCTTGAGTTCAAGCCTGATCTCGGCCACCGGAAACGCTACTTTGCGAAAGCCGTCGCAGTCGGGCCGGGTTTCTGGGTGTTGCCGCCGGTGCCGCTGCCGTGGCCGTTGCGATGGTCTTTCTCCAGGCGCCGCTCGTCGTGCCGCAGCTCGTGGCGATCGCCTGCCAATTGCCGTTGGGCGGTTTCCGTTTGGGCGCGATCCTGGCGTAACTGCTTCCGGTCCTGCTTCATTTGTTCAATGTCTTGCCGCAACTGGGCCGTGTTGTCCGAAGCCAGATCGGCTTTGATCTTCTGCCAATCAGCCTGAAGTTTCTGCCGGGCCTGTTGCTGCTGCTGATAGTCGCTGCTTAGGGCTTGGCGATCTTGCGCCACCTCGCCTTGATCTTGCTGCACCTGCTGGGCATCTTGCGAGGGGGAATCCGACGATCCCGAAGACGACCCGGCGGACGTTTGCCCCGACGGCGACGACGAGCCGTTGTTGGCTTGCTGGCCGGCGCTGGGCTGACGGTTCTTGTCGCTCAGGTCTTTACCCAATTGGCGCTCGTCGTGATTAAGCTTCCCGCGATCTTCAGCCCACTCCCGCCGGTCGCTGCGGGTTTGGGATTCGTCCCGGCGATACTGTTGCCGATCCTGGTGCAGTTGCTGCAGGTCTTTCTGCAGGTTGGCGGTGTTGCCCGAGGCGTAGTCGCTGCTGAGCGTCTTCCAGTCGGACTGGAGATTCTGGCGATCTTGCTGCAACTCTTTCTGGTCGTTGTGCAGGGCCTGACGGTCCTGGTGCAGGTTCTGTCGATCGTGGTTGATCTTGTGGAGATCGTGCCGTACGGGATGGGCGCCGGGGTGTCCCTGCGGCTGGACAGCTTTCCCGGCCTGGGCGGTCCCCGTGCCACAAGCCAATCCCAGAATCAACACAACCGTCAAATGCTTCGTCATTGTTTGCTCCTCAGAACCAAGTTGTGAATCGTGGAGGAACCAGGGCCGTCCGACCGGAGGCCGAGAGTACGCAAGAGAAAAGTCGGCGGCAATCGGGTTGCCGCATGGAAGCCGAAGAGAAGAAACGTCCTTCCGTATTGCAAATATAGGTCAATTGCAATCGGAAGCAAGGAGCCCGCAATGGTTTTTCGGCTGGAGGACGAGGTCAACCGCGAGCCGGCAGCGCTCTATTTGGCACAACTGTTACGATTCCCTTAACCGTTCACGACATGGAACGTAGCAGGCACACTCCGTGTGCCGGCCGCTGAAGCGGAGTAGGGTATGACGGACGGCACACGGAGTGTGCCTGCTACTCTGGCGCGGGCGGGTGAACGGTTACGCGTCTACCGATTCGGCTTGCCGATCTTCACAAGCACCGCGCCGTGCTGCGGGACCGTCGCTTCGAACGCCTCGGCACACTCGCCGACGTTCTTCTGCTGCCACAGATCGCGCACCGGTTGCGAGCCTTGCAACTTGAGGCTGGCCCAGGCGACTTTCACCGCCGCGGGCGACCCGCCGCGGTTGAACAGGCCGACGGCCGTCGTGCCGTCCACCAGCGGCCGGGCCCAGACCTGCGTCTGCCCCTCCTGCGACACGCGCCGCGCCTGCTTGCCCAGCGGGTCCTGGCTCACGTCGATCACCTCGCTGTTGGTCAACAGGGCCAGCGTAAAGTCGTCCATCTGCGACATATCGCAACCGATCAAAAGCGGCGCGGCCAGCAGCGACCAGAGCGTGATGTGCGTGACCTGCTCGCAGGGCTTGAGCCGCGTCTGGTGCAGGCTCGGTCCCCAGCCCACCTTGCCCACGACGAGCATGTCCGGGTCGTTCCAATGGCCCGGGCCGGCGTACGGCTCGTGGCCCGCCTGGCCGAAGCCGATCCCGGACATGCTGCCCCAATCGTCGGTTATGTCGCCGGTGGTCCGCCAGCAGTTTCCGCCCACCTCGGCGCCCCATTTCCAGACGTCGCCCATGCCGTACTGGCAGAGGCTGAAGACGATGTCGCGACTGCAGCCGTCCAGGGCGCGGCGCATTACCTGGTAGGGCTTCATCAGGGCGGCCCGATCCGGATTGGGCGCAATCTCGCCGTACGAGCACCAGTCGTACTTCAGATAGTCGATGCCCCATTTCGCGTAACTGTCGGCGTCCTGCTGCTCGTGCTTCCAACTCGCCTCGAACCCGGCGCAGGTCTTCGGACCGGGCGACGAGTAAATGCCCAGCTTCAACCCCTTGCTGTGGACATAGTCGGCCAGGGCCTTCATGTCGGGGAACTTCTCGTTGGTGCGGATCTCGCCCCGGGCGTCGCGCTTTCCTTCCCAGCAGTCGTCGATATTGACGTACTGGAAGCCGTGCGCGGCCAGGCCGCTGCGGACCATGGCGTCGGCCGAGGCCCGAACCTTGGCGTCGCTCACGGCGCTGGCCCAGCAATTCCACGAGTTCCAGCCCATGGGCGGCGTCAGGGCCAGCTTATGCCGCCCGCCGACGATCGCCAGTTCCCGCTTGGCCGAGCCCAGGTCGTTGCTCACGGTCAGCTCGACGACGGTCGTGCCGGCCTCCTTGAGCGACCCGCTGATAATGCCGGTCGTGGCGTCGATCGACAGGCCTTCGGGCAACTTTTCCGCCGCGTAGCGCAGCGGGGCCTGGCCCGTGGCCGGCACGAGGAACTGGAACGGCCGCCCCGGCGTGCTGCCGGTGATCCGCGGACCGTGGATGGCTGGTTTCGGCGAGTTCTCGCGGGCAATCTCGGGCCTCGGGGCGGGGGGCGGCACCAGGGCCACCGGCTTCTCCGCGGCGTCGGCCGCCAGCTCCAGCACCGCACCGGCCCAATCGGCATGGTCGAAATCCATGCCGTCGCCGCCGTCGTTCACCAGCAGGACCAACTTTTTGGCCCCCCGCAGATCGACCGAGAGCGGCTTCGGCTGGCTGCCGCCGCGCAGCACGCCGCTTTCGGCGACCTGCTTGCCGTCGACCCAGATCTCGAACCCCACCGAGCCGCGGCTGCCCACTTCGTCGTCGACGCCAACCGTGGCCGAAAACCGCGTGGCGGCGCCCTTCAGTTGGATCGTCATCTCGCTGGCCGCATGCGTGCCCACGCCATGCGCGTAGGTCGTGCCGTGCAGTTTCAAGGGACTACCGTCGACGCTGCGGCCGGCCTGGGGCTTGCCCCAGCCCTGCTCGATCGTGTTCAAGTCCAGGCTCTCGAGCCAGATCGCATGCTCGGGGAGCGTGTCGCCGCGGGGCGCCACAGCCTCGCCGGCCGAAAGCCGGCCGGCCATCAATCCCAATACCAGACAGCCCAAAACGACGACCGTACGCGGACGATTCCAAGACATGTTTCGCTCCTTGTTTCAACTCGGACCGTAACGGGAGGGTGGCACGCCCTGAGTGCAGCGAAGGGCGTGGTCCACGTGTTCCACGCCCATCACTTCGTTCTGGGCGTGCCACCCGGGATTCCAGGTTGGCTCAATATTAGCATGGTGCCGGGCCGATTTCCAGGGCCCGCCGGTTGTCTTTTTCCCGCCCGCATTGCTTGCATCCGGCCTTGGGTGGCACTGGCGTGCCGCCAGTGCTTGCACCGTACACTGGCGAGACGCCAGTGCCACGCGGCCGGCTTTCCCGTCCGAATTGCTTGCATCCCATGCCTCCGGCGGGCACAATGCACCTACCCCAACATGAAAGGAACACGATCCATGAAGTGCTGGAACATGTCTCTTGCCGCCGTGGCGGGCCTGGCGATGGCCGCGGGCCTCGGCCGCGCCGCCGAAGTATCACCGCCCGCCGAACCCATGAGCGTATGGTTCGCCGCTCCCGCCAGGTCGTTCCACGAATCCTGCCCGCTGGGCAACGGTCGCCTGGGGGCCATGGATTTCGGCGGCGTGGGCAGCCAGCGCATCGCGCTGAACGAGTCTTCGCTCTGGTCGGGCGGACCTTACGACGGCAATAACTACGACGCCTGCCAATGCCTGCCGGAAGTGCGCGAGAAACTCTTCGCCGGCGACATTTCCGGCGCCGCCGCCGCGCTGGGCAAAGGCTTCCGCTACGCCGAGGGCGTCACGGGTTGGGGCGATGTCAACCAGTTCGGCTGCTACCAGACGCTGGGCGATCTGATCGTCGATTTCGACAACAGCCCGGAGGCGAAGCTCTCCGCGGAGATCGGCCTGGCGGGCACCGTCAAACCGCTGCCGGCCGTGGTTGCCGAGGCTTACCGCCGCGACCTCAATCTCCTAGAGGGCGTGGCGCACACCCAGTACCGGCGGAAGGGCGTAACCTTCACCCGCGACTTGCTGGTTTCCAAGCCGGACGAAGTGATCGTGCTATGCCTGAAGGCCGACCAGCCGGGCGCGCTGCGGTTTACCGCAGCACTTGCGCGCAAGCATGACGCGGCCACGCGGGCCGACGGCGGCGTATATGTCCTCGAAGGCCGGTTGCCCTTCAACAAGCCCGGCGGCGGCGGTCACGGCATGCGCTACATTGCCCTGTTGGGCGCGAGCGTCAAGGGGGGCAAGCTCTCGGCCACGGATCAGGGATTGGCCGTCGACGGGGCCGACGAAGTGACGCTCATCGTATCGGCCGGCACCAACTGGCGGGACAAGGAGTTTGCCAAGCTTGCGCGGCGGCGTCTGACGGCGGCCCTGGCCAAACCGTTCGCCGCCCTCCGCGATAGCGCGGTGGCCGACCACCGCCGCTTCATGCAGCGCTGCCAGTTGACCCTGCCCGAAGGACCAAACTCCAAGCTGCCCACGCCCGAGCGGGTGAAGGCCCAAGAAAAAACCCCTGACCCGGCCTTGGCGGCGCTCTATTTCCAATTCGGCCGCCATCTGGTGGTCTCCGGCTCGCGGCCCGACTCGCAGTTGCCGACCAATTTGCAGGGTATCTGGGCCGAAGAATACGACACGCCCTGGCGCGGCGACTTCCACAGCAACATCAACCTGCAAATGAATTACTGGCCGGTGGAAGCAGCTAACCTTTCGGACTGCCATCTGCCCCTGTTGCGGTTCATCCAAAGCGTGGCCCAGGAAGGCCGGAAGACGGCCCGGGCATACTTCAACGCCCCCGGCTGGATGGCCAACCACACGCAGAACCCGTGGTACGACACCGCGCCCAGCTTCCTGCCGGCCTGCATCGGGCCGACCTGCGGGGCGTGGTTGGCCCAGCACGTCTGGCTGCACTACGCCTTCACGCAGGACGAGGCCTTCCTGCGAGAATACTACCCCGTGCTGCGCGGCGCCAGCCAGTTCATCGTGGCCGTACTGGTCGAAAACCCCAAGACCCACGCGCTGGTGATCGTGCCCTCCAACTCGCCGGAGAACAGCTACGCCTACAAGGATAGCAGCGGCAGGCGGCAGACGACCGCGCTGTGCGTGGGCTCGACCTTCGACCAGCAGATCAGCCGCGATCTGCTGAAGAACACCGCCGCCGCGGCGCGGATCCTGGGGATTGACGAGGAGTTCGCCCGGCGCCTCGACGCCGCCCGCGCCAAGCTCGCGCCCACCCGTGTGAACGCCGCCGGGCGGATCATGGAATGGCAGGAGGATTTTGAGGAGACCGAGGTCCAGCACCGGCACTGCTCGCACCTGTGGGGCCTCTGCCCGGGCAGCGAGATCAACCCTGCCACGCCCGAGCTTTACCGGGGGGCCCGGCTCTCGCTGGAGCGTCGCGGCGACGCCTCGACCGGCTGGAGCATGGCCTGGAAGGCCAATTTCTGGGCCCGTTTGCACGACGGCGACCGCGCCGCACGCCTGCTCTCGATGCTCATCGGCCGCGGCGCGCCGAACCTCTTCTGCCTGCACGCCCCGTTCCAGATCGACGGCAATTTCGGCGGCTGCGCGGCGGTGCCCGAAATGCTGTTGCAAAGCCAGGAAACCACGGCCGACGGCCAGTTCGTGATCGAGTTGCTCCCCGCCTTGCCGAAGGCCTGGCACGCCGGCAAGGTCAGTGGCCTGCGTGCCCGCGGCGGCTTCACCGTCGACATCCAATGGGCCAAGGGCCGGGTCACCAGCTACCGCATCACCTCGGCCGAGCCGCGTGAAGTTAAAGTTCGCACGGGCGGCGAAACCAAGACCGTGCGGTCAGAGAAGTTGTAAGCGATAAGCAGTGGGCGATGTCAGGCTCGAACTGACGACCTCTGCCTTGTAAGCGTCAGCATACTTATCTAAGTCGTTATAACTTAGTGTCTTACGGCTTTCCATCGGATACAAATTAGGGCGAGAGCCGCAATTTCGTATCCGAATGGGAGTATCCGAAAACAGACAACTGCCTTCCTTTTGTATCCGATACGTGGTAAGATGTTAAGTCAGCTTACGACGAGTAAGGAAGCGATACCAGCCATGGCACAAAAGAAGCTTGAACTCACACGGATGCCGCTGAAACGGGGACTTACTCCCAAGTGGCGGAAGATGTATCGGGGGAAGATTTACTATTTCCGAGGGGCTTACGATGACGCCCTTCGTGAGTGGAGAGAGAAGGAATCCGAACTTGATCGGAAGGACAAAACCCCAGTCTGGGAAACGATCAAGGCGATGGCGACAGCACCCAAGACTTTGCAACTACTGGATCAGTTCGCCGAAGAACATGTCGACTTCCTCAACATTGTGTTGTTGGAGAAGGCCGAGGAGATTGGTATCGATGAATACGCCAAGCGAATCACAACCGAAGTAGCGGGATACGTTCATGCGCCAGCCCCGAAAACGAAGACGGTAGCGCAGGCCGTCCAGTGTTACTTGGACCGCCAGCGGGTTAAGCAGTTGGCGGGTAATCTCTCAATCGGACGATACGAACTCCTTCGGCGATGTGCCGAGCATTTCAAGAAGCATGTAGGAGGTGCGGTATCGATAGCGCACCTGAACGCCCAGCACTTGACCAGTTACCATACCGCATTGATGGAGCAGGTAAGCAAGGGATGGTCGCAGCCCTACGCAAAACGATACTTAGGGATAGCCAAGCAACTCATCAAATGGTGCTGGGAGAACGAGCTAATTGTGTCGCTTCCCCGCAACATGCAAAGCAAAGACCTCGCCATCGCCGACCCTCCGGCGAAGATCAAGACGTTCTCTGACGAGGAGATCAAGACACTCCTTGATGCAGCACCGGAGAGGACGAAGTTATACCTGCTTCTGGCTCTGAACTGTGGATATACGCAAGCCGACATATCCGACCTTGAACACTCCCAAGTCGATTGGCGGCATGGAAGGATTACCCGCAAGCGCAGTAAAACCAAGTCGAGTGAGGGAGTTCCCACCGTATCCTATGAACTCTGGCAGCCCACCTTCGACCTACTGAAAAAGCATAGGTCAAGCGACCCTGTGAGAGTCCTTCTCAACGCCGATGGTGGGCCACTCAAAGCCGAAAGAATAGACGACAACGGCAAATACACGAAGAACGACAACATCCAGACTGCATACTTCCGACTGTGCAGAGGAAAACTCGGACAGAAGACAATCAAGCCCATGAAAATGCTTCGCAAGACCAGCCCTAGCCGCTTGGAGAACAGCAAATATGCGTCATGCGCTCGCTGGTTCTTGGGACACGCTCCCCGCTCCGTGGCCGATAGGAGCTACATCGCACCGCCACAAGATTTCTTTGACGAGGCTATGAAGTGGCTTGGCCAGCAATATGGCATCAACTGATTGCCTCTCACCCCGCACGCCCTCTCCTCGCAGTGCTCGGATCCCCGCACGTATCGCCCCCCGCCCCCTTCCCCGACTAATGTCTTCTCCCTGACCACAACAGGAGAAGAATCATGTTCGCCCTCACCGGCTGGTGGGAACTCTGCGGCGGCCACGTCACGCTCGGGAGCATCGTCGCCTACTTCATCGCCCGTGCCGTCT
>JBEKTY010000057.1:0-42409 GCA_049515555.1 Thermoguttaceae bacterium | reverse complement strand
ATACATGGATCGTACTGCGGATTCGATGGCCGAAGGGCCCGCCCGGGTGGATGAAGTCTCTGCCGCCTTTCGTACCGCCATGCGCCTGGAGGAGACTTGTGCCGTTAGGGATGACATGGGATTCGACGACATCCCCGGCTGGGATTCCGTGGGCCACATGAATCTGATCACCGAGCTGGAATCGCGGTTCGGCATCACCCTGGATATGGACGAGATTATCGGATTGAGCTCGGTAGGGGCCGTCCGCGCGCTCGTCGTGCGGAAGCGGGGCGGATTGGAGGCCGGGAAGTAGTGCTCCGCCTAACCTGCTCTGACGCGTCGGGTGCCACTGCTGGCTTGCCCAGCAGTGCGAGAACACGGTTGGACAAGCTAACCGTGGCACCCGCCAATCGAAGATTGACGGAGCACTAGCCCATGCAACCGCTAGTGCACTGCTTGTTGGCGCATGCCGAGGCGGAGCCGGGGCGGACCGCGCTAGTGTCGCCCGGCGGTGCGATTGACTACGGCGAGTTCGCCCGCATGGTCGCTGCCGCGGCGGCCCGGCTTCGCAACGCAGGGCAGGGCAGGGGGGATCGCGTATTGCTGTGCGGGCCCAACAGCCCGGAGCTGGCGGCCGCCTATTTCGCCGTCCACGCCGTGGGCGGCGTGGCCACGCTGGCCGACGCCGACATCCCCGCCCCGGCCGCCCGCTGGGTCGTGGCCGACAGCGGCGCGCGGTTGGCCCTCGGCCTGCGAGACCTGGAGTTGCCCGTGCCGCAGGAGGACCTGCGGGAGTTCTGCCGGCCCGGCGGGGCGGCGAGGCCGGCCGACCCCCTGTGCGGACTGCAAGACCCCGCCGATCTGCTGTACACCACCGGCACCAGCGGCCGCAAGAAGGGGGTGCTGCTGACGCAGGGCCAGATCGCCCAGGCGGCGGTGAACATCAATGCCTTCCTCACGCCGCGGCCGGACGACGTCGAGCTGCTGCCGATCCCCTTGAGCCACTCGTTCGGCTTGGGGCGGCTCCGCGCCATGGCCCGCGCCGGCCACGCCCTGGCCCTTGAGCCGGGCATGCGCAATGCGGCCCAAACCCTGGGCCGCCTCCTGGACCTCAAGGCCGGCGGCCTGGCCCTGGTGCCCGCCGGCATCGAGCTCATCCTCCGCATGACCAAGGAGCGATTGGCCGATGCCCGGCAGCATCTGCGCTACGTCGAGATCGGCAGCGCTCCCATGTGCCTGCAGACGAAACGCAAACTGATGGAACTGCTGCCCGCCACGCGGCTCTGCCATCACTACGGCCTGACCGAGGCCTCGCGGGCCGCGTTCCTCGAATATCACGCCGACTGCGAGAAGCTGGAGTCGATCGGGCGGCCCGCGCCGAACGTACAAATGGCCGTGCACGACGAGCGGGGGCGGGCACTCCCCGCCGGCCAGCAGGGCGAGCTGGTCGTGCGGGGCGGTATGGTCATGCAAGAGTACTGGCAGCAGCCGGAGCTGACCCGCCGCGCCCTCCGCGACGGCTGGCTGTACACCGGCGACTGGGGCGCCCGGGACGCCGAGGGCTACTTCTATCTGCTCGGCCGGCAGACGGACCTGGTGAACGTGGGCGGAGTGAAAGTCAGCCCGGAAGAAGTCGAGCGCCTGCTGGACGCGCATCCGGCGGTCGTCGAATCGGCCTGCCTGGGCGTGCCCGATCCGCGGCAGATTACCGGCCAGTGCCTGAAGGCGTGCCTCGTAACCCGCCGGCCGGTGGCCGACGCCGAGCTGGTCCACTGGCTCCGCCAGCGGTTGGAAGAGAGCAAGATCCCCCGTGTCTGGCAGCGCGTCGAGCGCATCGCCCGCACCGATTCCGGCAAGATCCAACGGCACTTGATGTAAAGGTAACCACGCGCTGGGTGCCACTGCTGGCTTGCCCAGCAGTGCTTGTAACACTGCTGGGCAAGCCAGCAGTGGCACGCAAGCCGGGCACAGAAACTTCGAATTCGGACAAAAAAACCATGCATCCGGAACCTGTCTGTCGCAAGGGCATTATCCTGGCCGGGGGCGCGGGGACCCGTTTGTACCCGCTCACCCACGCCGTCAGCAAGCAGTTGCTGCCGGTGTACGACAAGCCGATGGTGTATTATCCCCTCTCGGCGCTGATGCTGGCCGGCATTCGGGAGATCCTGCTGATCACCACGCCGCAGGACGTGGATTCTTTCCGCCGGCTGCTGGGCGACGGCCGCCAGGTGGGCCTTTCCATCTGCTATGCCGTGCAGCCGCGGCCGGAGGGCCTGGCCCAGGCATTCTTGATCGGGCGCGAGTTCATCGGCCGCGATCACGTGGCCCTGATCCTGGGCGACAACATTTTCTACGGGCAGGGATTCCGCAGGATGATCGAGCAGGCCGCCTGCCGCCCGCGGGGAGCGACGGTCTTCGCCTACTGGGTGAAGGACCCGCAGCGCTACGGGGTGGTCGAGATCGACGCCGGCGGGAAGGCCCTCTCGATCGAGGAGAAGCCCGCCAGGCCCCGCTCCTCCTACGCCGTGACCGGGCTGTACTTCTACGACCACGAGGTCGTGGAAATCGCCGCCGGTCTGCGGCCTTCCGCCCGCGGAGAACTGGAAATCACCGATGTCAACCGCATCTACCTCCAGCGCGGCCAGTTGCACGTCGTGGCCCTCAGCCGCGGAATGGCATGGCTCGACACGGGCACCCAGGAATCGCTCCTGCAGGCCTCGAACTTCGTGCAAATGATCGAAGAACGCCAAGGGCTGAAGGTGGCCTGCCTCGAAGAAATCGCCTGGTTCAAGGGGTTCATCTCGACGGACGACCTGCGCCGGCTGGCCGCGGCGCAGAACAATGCCTACGGGCGATACCTGCTGGACCTGCTGGAGCGCCCCGACGGCGCCCCGTAATTCCGCTAATGACCAATGACCAATGACCAATGACCAGTTACGGGCCCCAAATTTCCAAATCCCCAAATCCCTAAATCCCTAGTTGGCTAGCATGCCCACGCTTCTCGTGACCGGCGGCGCCGGGTTCATCGGCAGTTGTTTTGTGCGGGAGTGCATCGCCCGCCGCACGGCCCGCATCGTCAACCTCGATGCCCTGACCTACGCCGGCAATCTCGATTCGCTCCAGGCCGTGCTGGGCGATCCGGATCACGTCTTCCGGCAGGGCGACATTACCGATTTGGGGCTGGTCGAGCAGGTCTTCGCCGAGCATCGGCCGGAGGCCGTAGTGCACTTCGCCGCCGAGTCGCACGTGGACCGCTCGATCGACGCCCCGGCGCAGTTCGTGCTGACCAACGTGCTGGGCACGTTCCATCTGCTGGACGCCGCCCGCCGCTACTGGTCGGGGCTGCCCGAGCCGCGGCGCTCGGCCTTCCGCTTCCTGCACGTCTCGACCGACGAGGTGTATGGCTCGCTGGGGCCCACCGGGCGCTTCAGCGAGTCGAGCCCCTACGATCCCAGCTCGCCCTATTCGGCCTCCAAGGCCGCGGCCGATCATTTCGCCCGGGCCTACCACCGTACCTACGGCCTGCCGGTGCTGGTGTCGAACTGCTCGAACAACTACGGGCCCTACCAGTTCCCGGAAAAACTCCTGCCGCTGATGATTCTCAATGCCCTGGAGGGCCGGCCCCTGCCGGTCTACGGCGACGGTGGGAACGTCCGCGACTGGCTGTTCGTGGAGGACCATTGCCGGGCCCTGCTGTGCCTGCTGGCCAAGGGCCGGCCGGGTGAAACCTATAACATCGGCGGCCAGTGCGAGCAGACGAACCTGGAAATCGTCCGCCGCGTGTGCCGGCTGGTCGATGAGCTGCGGCCCGGGCTGCCGCACGCCCCGTGCACCAAACTAATCACCTTCGTCACCGATCGGCCGGGCCACGACCGCCGCTATGCCATCGACGCCGAGAAGATCCGGGCCACCCTGGGCTGGCGGCCCGAGCACGACCTGGAGTCCGGACTGCGGCGGACCGTCGGCTGGTACCTGGACAACCCGCGCTGGGTCGAGCGCGTCCAGAGCGGCAAATATCAACGCCAGCGGCTGGGGATCATCGAACGATGACCACGGAGCCAACCGCCGACTCCCGCGCCGATGATCTGCCCTTCATTTCCGTCGTCGTTCCCTGCCGGAACGAGGAGCAGTGGATCGCCGGGTGCCTGCAGTCGATCCTGAGCAACGACTACCCCCGGGAGCGGATGGAAGTGCTGGTCGTCGACGGCATGAGCGACGACGCAACTCGGCAGATCGCCCAGCGCTTTGCCGCCGAGCATCCGCACGTGCGGATGGTCGATAACGTCAAGCGGATCGCGCCCTCGGCCATGAACTTGGGAATCGCGGCGGCGCGGGGCTCGATCATTGTCCGCATGGACGCCCACGTGGAATACCCGCGGGATTATATTTCGTCGCTGGTGCGGCTCTCGGTGGAAACGGGCGCCGACAACGTGGGCGGCGTGTGCGTCGTCCGCCCGGCCGGCGACTCGGCCCTGGCGCGGGCCATCGCCGTCGGGTTGTCGCATCCGCTGGGAGTGGGCAACTCCTATTTCCGCATCGGCACCGCCGCCCTCCGCTGGGGCGAGGCCGGCGCCTTCGGCTGCTTCCGCCGCGACGTCTTCCAGCGCTTCGGCCTGTTCGACGAGGAATTGGCGCGGAACCAGGACGACGAGCTGAACCTGCGGCTGCGGAAACTCGGAGCCCGGCTCCTCCTCTCGCCCGGCATCGTCTCTTATTACTATGCCCGCGATTCGCTGGGCAAACTGTGGCGCATGTTCTACCAGTACGGCTATTTCAAGCCGCTGGTGGCGCGAAAACTCGGCCGCGTGATGACCGTGCGGCAGTTGATCCCGCCGCTCTTCGCGACCGCTTTGCTCCTCGGCGGCCTGCTAGCCCCGTGGAGCCGCGCCGCGGCCGGGGTCTTGGCCGCTCTTGTGTCCTGCTATCTGCTGGCCATCCTGCTCGCCGCGGCGCGGGCGGCCCGCCAACACGGCTGTGCCTGCGCCGCCGGGTTGTTCCTCGTCATTCCCACCATGCACTTCGCCTACGGGCTGGGCTACCTGAAAGGCGTGCTGGACTTCTGGGTCCGCCGCAAACGCCTGAGCGGCCGGAGCCCGGCCGTCCCGCTCTCCCGATAAGATGCATGTTCCACTGCACGATCTAACGCGGCAATATCGGAATCTGGCCGAGGAAATCGACGTTGCGGTACGCCGCGTGCTGGCCTCCGGCTGGTACATTCTGGGCCGGGAAGACGAGGCCTTCGAGCGTGCTTACGCCGCCTATTGCGGACGAGCGCACGCGGTGGCGGTCGCCAACGGAACGGATGCCTTGGAGATCGCCTTGCGCGGAATCGGCTGCGCACCCGGCGACGAAGTGATTACCGTGGCCAACGCGGGCGGTTATACGACCACCGCCTGCCTCCTGGTCGGCGCCACGCCCGTGTATGTCGACGTCGAGCGCACGACGCTTACCATTTCGCCGGCCTCGGTCGTCCGGGCGCTTAGCCCGCGTACCAAGGCCGTTGTCGCCACGCACCTCTACGGTAAGCTGGCCGACGTGGACGGCCTGCGCCGGGCGGTGGCGGGCCGCGATATCTGCATCATTGAAGACTGCGCGCAGGCACACGGCGCGATCCGCGACGGCCGACGTGCAGGCAATCTTGGCGATCTGGGCACGTTCAGCTTCTATCCCACCAAGAACCTGGGGGCCCTGGGTGACGGCGGCGCTATCGTCGCGGATGATGAAGATTTGGCACGCCGTCTGCGCAAACTACGCCAATACGGCTGGCAGGAAAAATACCATGCGGCAATTCCATTCGGGCGCAACAGCCGCATGGACGAGCTGCAGGCAGCGATCTTGCTGCAAAAGATCCCGCATCTGGACGGCTGGAACCAGCGCCGCCGCTCGATCGCGACAAGGTATTGTGATGCGGCGTCCGACACGCGCCTGCGGTTGGTCCATGCCGCAACGCCTGACTACGTGGCGCACCTGTGCGTCGCACGGCACCCCCAGCGCGATCGCGCCCGCCGCTGGCTGGAGGAACGAGGCGTGGGCACGGCCATCCATTATCCCGTCCTCGATCATCGGCAGGATTCGCTTGGCGGCCGAGAGTGGCGGGCCGTGGAACTGACCGAAACGGAGTCGGCCCAGGCTGAAATCCTGACGGTGCCCTGTTTTCCGGAATTGACGGACCTGGAAATCGATTACGTGTGCGATGCCATTCGCGGAATTCCGTGAGCCCTCACCCTAACCCTCTCCCGGAGGGAGAGGGGACCGGGCATCTGCAATTTGCAAGAGTCTAAACGTAGGTAAGTTGGATGGAAAGTCCGGAAAGCGGCATTATGTATTCGCTGGTGATCCCCGTCTACAAGAACGAGGCTTCGATCGATTCGCTTCTGCATGTATTGCGGGGACTTTACGAAAGATTGGAGAGGCGGCTGGAGGTCGTTTTCGTCGTCGACGGCAGTCCCGACCGCTCCCACGACAAGCTAAGGGAGGGGTTGCAAGGCTGCGACTTTCCGGCCGAGCTTGTCTGTCTGTCGCGGAATTTCGGGTCGTTTGCCGCCATCCGCATGGGGCTTTCCGTCGCCACCGGGCAGTATTTCGCCGTTATGGCCGCCGACTTGCAAGAGCCGATCGAATTGGTCGAGGAGTTCTTCCGGTCGCTGTACAGCGAGCCGGTGGATATCGTCGTGGGAGTCCGCATGGCTCGCGACGACCCGTTCCTCTCCCGCGTCTCTTCCGGCTTTTTTTGGGGAATCTATCGGCGTTTGGTGCAACCCGAGATGCCCGTCGGAGGAATCGACGTTTTCGGCTGCAATCGGCAAGTTCGCGATGTCCTGCTGACGATGGAGGAAATGAATTCGTCGCTGGTGGGGCAAATAATCTGGCTGGGCTTCCGCCGCAAATCGGTGCCCTACCGCCGGCGGCCGCGCGAGTTCGGCCGCAGCGGCTGGGGCTTCCGCCGCAAGGTTCGCTATATGTTCGACAGTATCCTCTCCTTTACCAGTCTTCCGGTGACGCTGCTGGCATTGGTCGGCACCTTGGGCCTGGCGTTTTCCGTGGTCGCTGGAACGGTGATTTTCATCACGTGGCTGCTGGGGGGTATTCCGGTTGCCGGCTACACCCCAATTATCCTGACGGTGCTGATCGCCATGTTCTCGCAGTTGTTCGGATTGGGGATTATCGGCATCTACGTCTGGCGAACGTTTGAAAACACGAAGCGCCGGCCCAGTGTTATCCCCATGTCGCGGGAGTCTTTTTCGACAAAGGAGCGAAAATCTGTTTCGAGAAAGGACGGGTTGCTTGAGCCATGAGTTTCTTCGTTCACCCGCAGGGGCTCTGCGAAACAAGCATGATCGGAAGAGGGACGCGGGTGTGGGCCTTCGCGCATATCTTGCCCGGCGCCCGCATCGGCGAGGACTGCAATATCTGCGACCACGTGTTCATCGAAAACGACGTCGTCGTCGGCGACCGCGTGACGATCAAGTGCGGCGTGCAGCTATGGGACGGCCTGCGCGTGGCCGACGACGTCTTTGTGGGGCCCAACGCCGCCTTCACCAACGACAAAATGCCTCGTAGCAGGCATTATCAGGAAAGCGTGCCGCAAACGCACGTCGCCCTGGGTGCCTCGATCGGCGCCAATGCCACCATCCTTCCCGGGATCACGATCGGCCGTTTGGCGATGGTAGGCGCGGGGTGCGTGGTCACGAAAGACGTTCCGCCCGGCGCCATTGTCGCCGGAAACCCCGGGCGGATTACGGGCTACGTCAACGTCGACGAAAAGCCCGTCCGCAGGCTCGTCGCTGCCGAGGATGCGGAGAGTGAAACGGCGCCAAGCCGGCCCTTGTCCTCGGGAGTCACCCTCCAGAGGCTCAAGTTGGTGGACGATCTCCGCGGCATGCTGTCGGTGGGGCAGTTCCAGAGCGAGGTTCCCTTTCGCCCCCAGCGGTATTTTCTGGTTTTCGACGTCCCGAGCAAACACGTGCGGGGCGAACATGCGCATCGCAAATGCCGGCAGTTTCTGGTTTGCGTCAAGGGGTCGCTTTCCGTGGTCGCCGATAACGGACTGCAGCGCGAGGAGATTGTGCTGGACTCTCCGCGCGTCGGGCTGTATGTGCCTCCCATGGTCTGGTGCACGTCGTACAAATATTCCGCCGACGCCATATTGCTCGTCTTCGCCTCGGACGAGTACGATGCCCTGGACTACATCCGTGATTATGACGAGTTCATCGGAGCGCTTTCCGCCGCCGGCGATTGAGCTTCACCGCGATAAACGCTAGAGGGGATCATTCACCGGGGCTCGAAGTAACCCGATTCATCGGGTCTGGAGATGGTGAACAGGTCAAGGACCGCATGAATGCGGTCACTACGAACGACTGGTGAATGATCCGGGCTAGAGGGTAATCCTCCCGCCCTGGGCCTTGATGCTGCGTTGGGCCGCCTCCAGGATTCGCACGACCCGCAGCCCGGCTTCGCCGTCGGTCTGGGGCTTCTTGTTATCGCGAATGCACTCGATGAAATGGCGGACCATCTGTTGCAACGGTTCGACATCGTCGATGTGCGGCACCCACAGATCGCCGGTACGGTAGCCCACCAGTACGCCGCGCCGCGCGTCGGGGTCGCTGGAAACGGTGATCCCCCGGTCGTAAACCTTGATCTTTTCGCCGGGAACGAGGTCGTTGTAGACCAGGCCCTTGCGGCTGCCGCCCACGGCAAAGAGGCGGATTTTCACCGGGCTGAGCCAGTTGACGTGGAACGAGGCCAGCAGGCCGCCGCCGAAGTCGAGGTTCAAATAGGCCACGTCCTCGATCTCCTGCCGGCTGTCGGCATGGCAGGCCCCAAAGGCCGAAAGGCTGCGGGGCAGGCGCCCGATGAGAAAATCCATGATCGACAGATCGTGCGGGGCGAGGTCCCACACCACGTTCACGTCGTGCTGGAACAGGCCCAGATTGATGCGCACGCTATCGACGTAATACAGATCGCCCAGGTCGCCGGAGTCGAGGATCTCTTTCATCTTGCGGACCGGGGCGCTATAGACGAAGGTATGGTCGACCATCAGCACGCGGCCCGCGGCTTGGGCCGCGCAGAGCAGCTCTTCCCCCTCGCGCACGGACGCCGCCAGGGGCTTCTCCACCAGGACGTGCTTTCCGGCCCGTAGCGCCTGGAGCCCCAGCCGACCGTGCGTGCGGACCGGCGTGGCAATGGCCACGGCGTCGATGTCGGGGCGCGCCAGCAGGGCATCGACGTCTTCCACGCCCGCGACGCCCGGATACGGCGCCAGGACCGTGTCCAGCCGCTGCCGATCCGTATCGCATACGGCGACAAGCCGCGCATCGCGGCAGCTTACGAAATTCCGGATCAAGTTCGGGCCCCAATAACCGGCCCCCACCACTGCAATTCGAATCATCTGCCCCCCCTGCTTGTAGTTAGAGCATCTTATGATTTGCCAAACGTATTCGGCGTTGTTCCTGCCGAGTCGTCCGCCGGATGCTCGCCGGGACGCGTGACGGCGCGTTGGCAATTCTCCGCCCGCTCTTTCGCTGGTTTCCGTTGGTTGACGACCCGGTCGACGACATACACAGGTCGCGCTCGACTTTCGTCCAATGCCCGCCAGACGTATTCACCAATAATGCCGGTCATCGTCATTTGGATGCCGCCGAGAACCAGGACGGCCACAAACAGAGAGGTCCAGCCCGTTGGCGGGGAGGAGAAGCAAAACCAATTCACGACGACGACTATTGCCCAAAGAAAACCGAGCAGGGCCACGACAATTCCCAGCCAGGACATCAGCCGGATAGGGGTATAGGAATTGGCAACGAAGTAATTGACGAAAAGATCAAGGCGTTTGCTTAACGTCCATTTGGTTTCGCCTATGTGGCGCGCCTGGCGGTCATAAGGAACGCATGCGTAGGGAAAACCCATGTTCATCAGCAAGCCGCCCAGCGTCAGATTGCGTTCCTTGTAACGCGTCATGACCTTCAAGGCGCGCGAACCGAGCAGGAAGGTGCCGATGCCGTTAGCCGGCATGCGCCGGCTGATCAACAAACGGGCCAGCAGAAAAAACATTCGAGACAACATTCGGGAAGCCCAACGATCCTGTCTGCTGCTGCGCACCGCCAGCACCACCGGGGTCGCGTCTGTCAATGCTTGAAGCAGGCGCGGGATAAGCTCGGGGGGTTCCTGTAGATCGCAGGGAAGGAAACACGCGGCATCGCCCTCGGCATATTCCATCCCCGCCCGAATGGCCCGGTGGGAGCCGCAGTTTGCGGCCAGCCGGATCGCCATTGCGTTGCGATGCTTCTCGCAGATGCTCTCGAGATGAAAAAACGAGTCGTCTCGGCTGCCGTCGTCGACAAAAATGATCTCCCAGTCCCAGTCCGGCAATTCTGATCGGCAGACTTCATTTATGGCATCGAACGCTGCGAGGACCCCAGAACCTTCGTTGTAGACAGGAACAACAATTGAGAGTTTCTTAGCCATTAGAGTTGATCGTACGGGTAAACGAAAAATGCTGGAAAGCTGTCGCGGAGGCGGTCCTTGCCGATCCTCCTCAGCGGCTCGACGCCACCAGGACACCAAATGTAAATGCGATAGGATGCCTCGATCGAGTTCCACTTCTTCTTGTAACGATAGACGCCCGATTCGGGATCGGGAGAGGCTTCCCAGTTCCAGAATCGCACCCCCGCTGCCCGCAAGTCACGGACGGCGTTGTCGACGAGCAGCGTGCCCGGTTGAAGTGTTCTCGCGTCATCTCGGGTACATGGGATGTAGTAGCTGGCGGTAGCTGGCGAGAAGACGACCAGGAGACCAGCAATGACTTCGCCCTCTTTCATGGCAAAATAAATCCTTGTGTGCCGACCAAGGATCTCCGGCCGAACCAGAAGCGATACACACTCTCTTGCTTTAATGGGTATGCTTCGATCCGAGCAATTCCTGCAATAGATCGCGTAGAAGGCGTCCAACCGTTCTGGCGTGACTTCAGAGGTTACGCCCACCCCGAGGCGGCGCGCTCGCCGCAGGTCGTATTGGATGCTGCTGTTCCACTCAGCGTTTGCGAGATCCGTGTACAGAGTCGTCCGGTCCACAACGATATCGGGCCGGAACTGGTCGTACCAGGAGAAATCGCGAAACAGAAAAGGCGTATACAAAGAACAACTGACGGCCTTTTCTTCGCGGACTTTATCCAGAAAAGCGTGCAAAAGCGCGAAGTGGATCTCCTCGCCCAGGAAGCCGTCCACGCAGAGGACGCCTGCGTTCGGCCCAAAGAATGGAAGCGAGCTATACGCAAGCCCGACCTCAGACCGTCGCAGAAATAGCGGCAATACGCCGACCAACACACCGTTGCGGCGTGCGCTGAGAAAGGCCGGTTGACCAATTTGCAGACTCACGAGCACGTCTCGGTAGCAGGGATAGTGGTATCCCAGTACGGAGGGTGAGCCGTCACACAGGCGATCGAGGAACTCCGAGAGTTCATCGTCCTGTGACGGCCCCAGTTCTTCAATGGTGAGACATGGACTGCTCAAGGTATCGGGCAATCGCGCCCCGTATCTTCCATCGTTGGCGGCTCAGAGGCGGAAGCGGCCTGCTTGGACCTCCGAATCGTAGTCGCGCAGAATGTCTCGATAGCTGAACGTCGGCTCCCAGCCCAGTTCGCGACGAGCCCTGCTAATGTCGAAATAGTAGACTCTCGTATTGTCTTCTATATCCGGTCTGTAAACGATTGGCACGGGCCGCGCGGACGTGCCGAACACCGCCGCGAAATCCTTTACGTCGTCCTCAACGGTCCGTCCCTCGCCGGATCCGATCAGATAAAGACCGCGAGCCGTTTCGCTCTTGATCGCCAGATAAATTGCGTGCACAGCATCCTTCACGTAGAGGGAATCCCTGCGGGCGTCATGCCTCCCCCATACCTCCAGGGGCTTACCGGCTTTCGCCGCCCGATAAAATAGCTCGAACGCACTGGGGTGGAAGCTGCCGCCGGCGAGAAAGCCTTCCTGCCGGCCAAAACCCAAGAGGCCAGTGAAGCGGAAGATAATGCCCCGCAGCCCATACTCCTGCGAATAGTGCTCCACGTAGTCGGCGGCTGCAACCTTGGAAATGACGTATGCCGCGTGACCCCCGACCAGCGCGTAGCTCCGCCCCATGGTTTCCGTGATCGGCTGGGTCTTGTGCTCCATGCCCTCGAACAAGGTGGTCGAGTAGAGGAATCTCTTGACGCCACTTTTTCGGCAATGCTCTAGGACATGCAATGTGCCCAGGGTGTTCACCTTAAGGAAGGCGTCGGTGGTCATATCTGTCACCATCGCCGGAATCAGCGCGGCGAGATGAACGCACGCATCCACCCCTTTCCGGGGCAGCTTCTCGATGTCCGCAGGGCTGGTGACGTCGAGATGCACGAAAGGGACGCCCAAGTCCTGGAAGAAGGAGGCATATTTGTCCGACCGCCCGCAGGCGATCACTGCCTCCCCTTGCTTCACAAGGTGATCCACCAAGTATCTGCCGACGAAACCAGTGGCCCCGGTCACAAGAATCATGGTTGAATACTCCTTATCTCCAGCGAGGTCGTCAACATGAACGCCAGCCCCGGCTACGGAGCCGATTCACAGGACACCGTCGGTTCTGATTTGGCCGGAGGCGTCGCGGTGCGCGCGAAAGCATCGTCTTCCCTCCGGGAGAGGTGGCCGCAGAGCCCCACCACGCCGGGCAGGATCAAGAGCGCATTGGCGATTCGCACAAGTATCATGATCTCGGCCCCATGAGAAGATCCGAACTCTGTGAATAACTCGCTCGAGAAAGCCTCGGCCGTACCGATGCCGCCGGGCGTAATGGGCAGGCAATTGGCGAGAATCACCAGCGGACCGGCGATGAAGCTGGCGGACCACGATACGAACTCGCCCATCATGCGTCCCGCCACGGTAAACGACATGAACGTCATCGCACTGCTGGCCGTCGAGATAAGGAAGCAGCCTGCCAAGTGCTGCCGGCCGTGGCAATAAAGTTCGAAAGACTCCTTCCAGGCCGCGCGCCATTTCCGCGGCACGACCCGTAGGAAGACGCGCCTGGTAGGAACAAACACCAGGCAACCTGCCATGCCGGTCATGCCGAGAAAAATTGCCAAAATGCCGGTTGCCATCACTTGTATTCCCCGCGCCGTTTCTCCCCGGAAAAAAAGAAGCCAGGCGACCGCCAAGCAGGCCAAGAAGAGGATACTGTACAGGCCCAGAAACCGATCGGCCAGAACGGTCGAGAAGGCGCGTGCACGGGCACGCGGGCAACGCCGCACAATCAGGTAGGTCTTCGCCATGTCACTACTGGCGCCGCCGGGCAATAGAAGACCAAAGAAGCTGCTCACCCAGCTCAGCACGAGAACCCGCCACATCGGTTCGTGCAAACCCTGCACACGGAGCAGCCACCACCAACGCACAATCGGCAACAGCATGGCACCAAAGGTCAACGCCATCAGTACTCCCAAATCCATCGAAGGGCGTATCGTTGCAAAGCGTGCAAACCCAAGCCGGCCGCTCAGCACCAGCCACGCCAAGAGGCCACCGGCCAAGCCCGTTTTTCCAGCCAGTATCAGACGTCGTTGCCAGGCCGGGCGGATCATTGTTCGTTCCTCCGCGGTCCGTCCGTACCCGGCACCTGAGTACCTTCATCCACGAGAGAGCCGAGAACCTGGTCCTGCTCCTCGAACGTCATCTGCGGAAACAGGGGCAGCAGCAGCGAGCGCGCACTGGCCGTCTGGGAGTTGTGCAGGGCGACTCGCGGCGCGTATCCGGCGTAGGCCGGCTCGCGGTGTGCCAGCATGATTCCCCGCCGCGTGGCGATGCCCCGCTCGAGCAATCGCTGCATCAGGTCGTCGCGGCCGATGGGCGCCGCGTCGGTCAGTTGCACCGCGTAGCTCTGATAATTCGTTTGGGCATAGTCGGGACTATAGGGCGGCCGCAGCCAGGGATGATCGGCCAGGGCCGCGGTGTATCGGGCGGCCAGCTCCCGCCGACGCTCGACGATCCAGTCCAAGCGCTTCATCTGCTCGAGGCCGATGGCCGCCTGGATATCGGTCATGCGATAGTTATAGCCCACGCACACGTATTGCTCGGCGATGACCTGCCTGGCCGCATGGCGGACCGTGTCGGGCACGCTCATGCCGTGCTGCCGCAGCAGCCGCAGGCGGGCGGCATGCTGGGGATTGCTCGTGGCGATCATGCCGCCCTCGCCCGTGGTGACGACCTTGCGGGGATGGAAGCTGAAGCAGACCAGCTCGCTGTGGCCGCCGACGGGCCGGCCTTTATAGCGGCTGCCCAGGGCGCAGGCGGCGTCCTCGACGATGGCCAGGCCGCGGCGGCGGCCGAGCTCGTGGAAGCGATCGAGATCCACCGGCAGTCCGATCTGGTGCACCACCAAAATGGCCTTGGTCCGCGGCGTGACGGCCGCCTCGACCGAGTCGGGATCGAGGTTGCAGGTCCGCGGATCGACGTCGGCGAAGACGGGCGCGGCCCCCGTGTAGCGGATCGAGTTGGCCGTGGCGATGAACGACATCGAGGGGCAAATCACCTCGTCGCCCGGGCCGATGTCGAGCACGACCAGCGCCAGGTGCAGGGCCGTGGTGCAGCTCGAAACGGCGACCGCCTCGGCCGCTTGGCAGTAGTCGGCCACGCTCCGCTCGAACTGGGCGACCTTCGGGCCCTGCGTGACCCAGCCGCTTTCCACGACCCTGCGCGCAGCCTCGCCTTCTTCCGGACCGAAACAGGGGACCGTAATTGGAATCATGATCGCGTGGCCTCTTCGGCGTTGTCGGTCCAATTGACTCTCTGAATCCGCTCCAACAGCTTTTCCGTCCCGCCGGGCGCCGCCCGCAGGTGGTCGGCCAATCGGCGGATGCCGTCGCGGAACGTAATCCGGGTGTGAAAGCCGAGAACCTCCCGGGCCTGTTGGGTTGCTGCTAGGTGGCGTTGCACATCGCCGGGCCGCGGAGGCTGAAAGTCCGGCGGAATACGGCTGCCCAGCACCTCGTCGTAGACCAATGCGGCCAGCTCCAGGATAGACGTTTCTTCCCCCGAGGCCAGGTTGATAGTCCGCCCGACCAGCTCGTCGCACTCCGCGAGGCGGCGCAACCAAAAGGCGGTCTCTTCCACGTAGATGAAGTCGCGGGTTTGCGTTCCGTCGCCGAAGATCACGGGAGGCATGCGGTTTAGGGCCCAGACGACATAGCGGGGAATCACCTCGCCGGAATCGCCCTCGTAGTGGCTTCGCGGGCCGAAGTTGTTAAACGGCCGCACCACTACCGTGGGGAAGCGGTATGTTTGATGGTAGGCGCGAGAGTAGCACTCGCCCGCCAGCTTCGCGGCGCCGTAAACCGTTTCCGGCAGGGTTGGATGGTTCTCGTCCATCGGCACGTAGCGCGCCGTTCCATAGACCTCCGAAGAGGAAACGTGAACGAACCGCCGCACCCTAGCTTTCCGAGCCTCGGCTAGAACCACGAGCGTGCCGGTGGCGTTGACTTCATGGTTCTCTATCGGGTGGCCGATGCTGTGGCGCACGCCGCGGCAGGCAAGGTGGAAGACGGCGTCCACGCCGCGCATGGCGCGGGCCACCGCGACCGGATCCCGGAGGTCGCCGCGGGCAATCTCCACGCGCGATGAGCCGAGGTGCCGGGCCAGGTTCTCTTCCTTGCCTGTCGAGAAGTCATCCAGCACGCGGACGCGGCAGTCCTCAAGGGCATCGACCACGTGTGAGCCAATAAATCCGGCCCCGCCGGTGACAAGAATCCTGGTTCCCGCGAGTTGCATGGCTTTCCTTGTTGCGGCCGGCAGGATTGCCGCCGGCTCACGTTGCATGGCGCTCCGAGAGCACCGCCTGCAGCACTTCGGCGACGCGGCCGATCTGGGCTTCGGTCAGCTCGGCAAACATGGGCAGCGAAAGGCAACGGCTGGCCACGTCGCAGGCGACGGGGAAATCCTGCGGCCGATAGCCCAAATCAGCGTAGGCCGGCTGCAAGGGAACCAGGGTCGGATAGTGCACCCCGGCGCCGATGCCGCGCTGGGCGAGCTCCTGCAAGACCCGCCGCCGATCGCTCTCGATCAAGACGACGTACAGGTGCCAGACGTGGGCCTCCGCGCAGGCCGGCATGGCCGGCAACTGCACGCCCGCCGTGCGCGAGAGCAGTTGCTGATAGCATGTCACGTGCCGGCGGCGCGCGGCGTTCCACTGGTCAAGGTACCGCAGTTTCACCGCCAGGACCGCCCCTTGCACGCCTTCCATACGCGTATTGTATCCCAATTCCACGTGATTGTGCCGGCCGTTCTGGGCGTGGTCGCGCAGAGAGCGGATGCGGCGGGCGATTTGCTCATCGTCGGTGACGATGGCGCCGCCCTCGCCGAAGGCGCCGAGGTTCTTTCCGGGATAAAAGCTAAAACAGCCGATCTTGCCCAAAGTCCCCACACGACGGCCGCCAAAGATGCTGCCGTGGGCCTGGGCCGCGTCCTCGATCAATGCCAGCTTGTGACGCTCGGCAATGCGGCAAAAGGCCGCCAGATCGCAGGCTTGGCCGTATAGATGCACCGGCAACAGGGCCTTGGTTCGCGGGGTGATCGCGGCCTCGACCAGCGCCGGATTCAAGTTGTACGTCAGCGGGTCGATATCGACGTAGACCGGCTTGGCGCCCACATAACTGATGGCCCAACTCGTGCTGATCCAAGTGTGGGGCGTGGTGATTACTTCGTCGCCCGGGCCGACGTCGCACGCCCGCAGCGCCATGTGCAGGGCCGAAGTTCCGTTGTTCAGGCCGACGCAGAAGCCGGCGCCGAGATAGCGGGCCAGCGCCGTTTCAAACCGCTCCACGGCCGGTCCCAGAATAAAGCTGGCCTGCCGTACCACGCCCTCCAAGGCCGCCTGCAGCTCCGGCCAGATCGCAGCGTTCTGCTGTTTCAGGTCCAGGAACGGGACGGCAAGCTTCGATAGAGCGGGCACGGGTCTACTCCCCGGTTGGCAAGGATCGCATGAGGCGCGCCGGGACCCCCGCGACGACCTGACCCGGCGATACGTCGCGGGTTACGACGGCTCCGGCCCCCACCAGCGCGCCTTCTCCAATAACGACGCCGCACAGAATGACGGCTCCGGAACCGATCGAGGCGCCACGGCAGACTCGCGTCGGCACAATCTTCCAGTCGGCCTCGGTCTGCAATCCGCCGCCTGCCGCCGTCGCGCGGGGGTACGGATCGTTGACGAAGCACACATGATGGCCGATGAAGCACTCGTCCTCGATGCTTACGCCTTCGCAAATGAACGTATGCGAGCTGATCTTGCAGCGTGCGCCGATCATGGCGTTTTTTTGGATTTCGACGAATGCGCCGATTTTCGTGTCTTCGCCCACGCTGCAGCCATACAGATTCACAAGATCGGTGTGCAAGATCTTTACCCCTTGCCCCAGGCGTACGTCACCGGCAATCGGCATCGGAACAACGTTTCAAAGGGAGGATATCAGGACGAAATCCGGCCAAGCGCTTTGAGGCATTTCCATCCGACAAACGCAGAGGGATAGCAGATGAGGGTTCAGTATCGTTTCAGTGTAACTTGCGAGATTTGATTTGACAAGCAGCGTCCCAGGCAGCATTTCAGGCCGTGCAGGAGAATGGCAAAGTCCGTTTCGCAAATCGCGGGCGGTGCTGGCAGGCAGAAATCGGATCAGCCTGCACGCTGCCACCCGCGCCGCCGCCAGACCGTCCAGAATCGCGTCTGGCCTGCCCGCTCGAACTGCTCGCGAATCGCGGGGCCATAGACCCGCCACATCACCTCCGTGGTTTGGAGACACAGGCTTGACCGAGGAACCATGACGAAGGTGATGCCGCTGAGCACCCGCTCGGCAGGCGGACACGGCGATTGCGGATTCACCCAGGACACGTCGCTCGTCCCATAGTGAAGCCCCAGCGCCAGCGGAAGAATATTCACCTTGTCCAAGGTGAAGATCCGATCGGAGGGCCCGATCTGCGGTCCGAGGACCTCGAGGCCGTCGTTGAGAAGCACGGCATATTGGTAGCCTGTTACCGAATCGCGCTGACCGTCGATCGCTTGGGCAACCTGCTCCTCCGAAAGCGGTTCCCTCGCTCTGGGCGGGCAAACAACGTCCCGGAGAACTTTAGAATGGATGCGTGCCGCCGTCGGGACGTCGCCGCTGCGGAAGACCTTCCAGTGCAACGCCAGGCCCATGGCCGCCAGGTCCATCCCGAGCATAGGGAGGAACGAGGCCACGGCCGCCGCGAAGCACAGGACCGACGCGGCCTTGGGCCCGCTGGGACGCGGCTTCGCAGCCGCTGCGGATGAATCTCCGCGCCGCAGGACTTCACACATCGCGGCCGCCGCCAGGGCCAAGGTCGGGATTCCAAAGTCCTGGTGATTCATGCTGCAAACGACCATGCCCAGGCCGATCATGGCCACCGCGCCGGCAGCCGCGCGGACCTCCTGTGTCAACCGCCGCTGGGCGACGGCCTGCGCGATGATCCGTTTGGCCGACACAAGCAAGGGAACGCAGGCCAGGGCGATGAAGGGCAGGTTCCGTTGGGTCAGGACAAGCAATTCGCGAAAACGGCTTTCCGGAGTAACGACATGGAATGCAGGGGTTACGTCCCTCCAGTAGGCCATGCCGTCGAAGTGCAGAATGGCCAGAAAGGCCAGGCTGGTACCCGCGAAGCCCAAGGCGGCGCTGAAAAGGCAGCGGCGAACGTGCTCGAACAAGACGCCGCCCAGGACCAGGCAGACAACTCCCATCCCCAGGTAGTTGGCCTTCGTGAACACCAGGCACGACAGGCTGATACCGACGGCCAGTCCTTCCAAGGTCGCCCGGGCGAAGGACGATCTTTCCCGCGGCGGCACCAGGGTCTGGATCGCGATCAGGCACCCCAAGACCCAGCCCAGGCGATTGTAGAGCATGGCGTAACTGCCGCTGAGTCCGCCCGGCGCATTGGTCGCCATGAGCATGACGGCCAGCATGAGCGCGATCAACAGCAGCAGGGGCCGTGGAAAGCGCGTCTTGCCGAGCTGCCAGGCCGTTGCGGTGATCGGCGGCACGAGCAGCATGTAGCCCACCGTGACGGCCAGCCCCCGGCAGCCCACCAGCTTGATGCCCGCCGCGATCGGCAGAAAAGGGGCCAGGCCGTAGAAGAGCACGAAATCGCGATGGGGCAACTGGCCGTCGACGATCCGCTGCCCGATCGACAGCAGCCAGAGGCTGTCGTGGGCCGCATACTGCAGCGGCGGACACCCGATGTACAAGCGAACTCCGGCCAGGACGAGCAGGCCCAGGGCGAAAAGGAGCCCCCAACGCCGCTCCCCCGTCGTGCTTGCCATGCCCGCTTTCACGGGCCCCGCGACTGCCGGCTTGTCCCTGGTTCTATCCAGTGGCTCGGGCAAAGACAACCCCTACCGATATATATTGTGAGCGGCCAGAGCGGACGGCACACGCGGTGTGGCGTGCTACCTCGGCGCGGGTGCGGGAACGATTACCTTGATTCTACCGTCCGATACGGGGCCGTTCAACCTCGCAAGAACAGTCGTCTGGCCGGGTCGCGGGTTTTGGGCTATAATAAGGCCCTTGCAAATGGCTCCCCTCGCCCGCCGGGAGAGGGTTAGGGTGAGGGGAAGTGGGTGAGTATCCCATGAAAAAGATCCTTGTCACCGGCGCGGCCGGGTTCATCGGCTTTCACGTCAGCCGCCGCCTGCTCGCCACGGGCCACGCGGTGACGGGGCTGGATAACCTCAACGATTACTACAGCGTGGAGCTGAAGCGGGATCGGCTGGCGGAATTGGAGAAGCAGCCGGCGTTTGCTTTTCAAAAGCTCGACCTGGCCGACGGCGCGGCCGTCGCCGGGCTGTTCCAGGCCCGGCCGCCGGAGCTGGTCGTGCACCTGGCCGCCCAGGCGGGGGTCCGCTACTCGCTGCAAAATCCCGCCGCCTACATCAACAGCAACCTGGTGGGATTCGGCCACGTGCTGGAAGGCTGCCGCCGCTCGGGCGTGAAGCACCTGGTCTATGCCTCGTCGAGCTCCGTCTACGGCGGCAACACGCGGCTGCCCTTCTCGGTGCACGACAACGTGGACCATCCGCTGAGCCTGTACGCCGCCACGAAAAAGGCCAACGAGCTGATGGCGCACACGTACAGCCACTTGTTCCGCCTGCCGACGACGGGCCTGCGGTTCTTCACGGTCTACGGCCCGTGGGGCCGGCCCGACATGGCCATGTTTCTCTTCACCCGCGCCATCCTGGAGGGCCGGCCGATCCAGGTCTTCAACCACGGCCGGATGCGGCGGGACTTCACCTATATCGACGACGTGGTCGAGGGGGTGGTGCGGGTGCTGGAGCGGCTGCCGCAGCCGGACCCGGCCTGGTCCGGCGCTCGGCCCGATCCGCCCACCAGCACCGCTCCCTACCGCGTGTACAATATCGGCAACCACCGGCCCGAGGAGCTGCTGCACGTGATCGCCCTGCTGGAAGAGTGCCTGGGGCGCAACGCGATCAAGGAATTCCTGCCCATGCAGTCCGGCGACGTGCCGGAGACGGCGGCCGACGTCGAGGACCTGATCCGCGACGTGGGCTTCCGCCCGGATACGCCCATCCAGACGGGGATCGCGCGGTTCGTCGAGTGGTACCGCTGGTACCACGGGCGTCGGGCGGATGCCCGGTCCCATCGCCCGGAGGGAGAGGGGACTGCGGAGTTGCTTTCTTGAGATAGTTTCTCACCGGGAGCCGTAACCTGAACCGATGCCAGACCACTACAGCCACAGGGGACAGTATCGCAATGTATTGCATTATAGCAATCAAATGATATAATGGAGTGCAAGGCTAAGTGCGGAGCGGACGATGAAGTTCCTGCAGGTGATCTGGGACGACGACGACCAACCGGACGGGAACGTCCAACACGTCGCCGAACATGGACTGACGAAGGAGGATGTCGAATACGTTCTTGAGAATCCAACCAAGGAAGGAATCAGCAGTCGTACCGGACGCCTTTGTTGCTTTGGATACACGCCTGGGGGCGACTTCATAATCGCGGTGTATGAGCAAGTAAATGCGGAAACCATCTATCCCCTTACCGCTTACGAAGTGCCAGAACCGTAACGACGACGAGGAAAACCATGGACAAGAACAAGATCACCAACCGCGTCCGCCGCCACGGGCCAAAATCCGAGGAAGAACGCAAACGGCTGCGCGAGATTCGCGAGAAGATCCGGCAAGAGTTCCCACCGCGAACCCCGCCGCGGCTTCGGCCTGCGACGGAAGGCGTTGCCGCAAAAATTCGCGCTGCCCGCGAGTCCCGCGGACTGACTTGGTACGCTGTGGCCAAGCGGGCTGGCGTGCCCAATCCCAGCACTGTTCGGGATATCGAGTACGGGCGCGACACAAAGCTTTCCAGCGTGCAGGCGGTGGCCGAGGTACTAGGACTGCGGCTGGAGTTGGTTGAGGTGTGCTAAGACTTGGGCCTGGTTCATTTCTTCGCATGTTCGGGTAACAGTGCCGCCGGAAGTTGTGCCACTTCGGCGGGGCTGACGCGGCGCACGCAGCGGAATCCGCAATAGTCGGTGTTGAAGCAGGCGTCGGTGTTCCCGCTGCGCTCGCCCTGGCGATAGGTGGCGCGGCACATCTCGGGGCTGGCCTTCCAGTTGCCGCCGCGGAGCGCCCGCTTGACGTCGCGGCCGGCCGCGGGCGGCCCGTGGGGATCGGCCGCCGGGCTGGCCTGGTAGTAGCCCGGGTCGTAGGCGTCCTCGCACCACTGCGACACGTTGCCGTACATGTCGTATAGCCCCCAGGCATTCGGTTTCTTCTGGCCCACCGCATGCGTCTTGCGCTCGGAGTTGTCGCGGAACCAGGCGTATTGCCGCAGCTTCTCCGCCGGCCCGAAATCGTAGGGCCCCGGGCTGCCCGCGCGGGCGGCATATTCCCATTCGGCCTCGGTGGGCAGGCGATAGCCGCCGGCCGAGTAGTCGCAGTCCCAGTCGCGCGTCTTCTCGTTGTAGCACGGCGCCAGCCCCTCCTGGAGCGAGCGCTCGTTGCAGTATCGCTTGGCGTCACGCCAGCGGACGCGCTCCACCGGCTTCTGCGGGTTGTCCTGCCAGCGTGACGGATCGGGCAGCTCCGCCCGCGCGAACATCTCGTGCGTTACGGGAAACTTGTCCATCACAAAAGCGGTCACCGAGACCTTGTGCGGCGGGGCCTCGTCCGGATTGCCCTCGCTAGAGCCCATCAGGAACTCGCCCCCGGGCAGGTACACCATCTCCACGCCGGTGCGGCTGACCAACTCGACGGCCCCTGCGCCGCCGCGCTCCGGCGCATCGCGCTGTTGGCAGCCCGCCAGGGCCAGGGCCAGCATTGCGAGCGGCACTGCACCCGTTGGGTATATCACCGTGCGGCTCCTTTACATAGTGGCTTGTGGCTAGTGGCTAGTGGCTGGCAAGGGCGCACCAGCCACCAGCCACCAGTCACCAGCCACTACTTCCTTGGCCAGAACCAGGCGGGTTCCTTGTTGCTGGCCCCGTTGGTCGTGAGTTGCAGCGCCTCGGCGGCGGTGGCCTTGTTCAAGTCCAGGATGCCGGCGTGCTCGGCCGAGGCGGCCCACAGGTTCCAGTCCTGGGCGTAGACCCCCACCATCTCGCAGGCCGCCTGGAAGCTCCCCGGCTTGCTCAGATCGCCCTCGCTCTCGGGACCGCGGCTGAAGGCCACGAAGCGGCCGTCGGGCGACCAGTCGATGTGATAGATCTTGCTCTTCTGGTCCACCTTGATCCGCAGGCCGTAGGCGCCGATCGCCGGCTGGTCGGCGTCCAAGTCGATAGCTGCCGTGGCCAGCTCCTGGTCGCCGGCGCCCCAGGCGATGTGCCGGCCGTCGGGACTGATCGACGGGCGGCAGCCGGGGATCTTCAGGTTGATGATCCGCTTGCCGTGCGCCTCGATCAGCAATATGGCGTGGCCGAAGCCCATCCGCCCGCCGTGCACGGTGGCCGCGATCCATTTCCCGTTGGGGGCGTAGCTCGGATTGTACAGGTACTCCAGCTTGTCGCTGTTGGGGTGCGGCTCCGTCTTGCCGCTGGCCAGATCGTGGAAGAACATCCCCTTGGTCGAGAAGTCCAGCACGCTGAACTTGTGGGGAAACGCCGGCAGCAGAAAGCCGATGGTCTTGCTGTCGGGGCCCCAGAACGGCTCGCGGGCCTGATCGGCGATCTTCCGGCGATTGCCGCCGTCGATGTCCATGACCCACAAGCTGCGGACCGTGGCCCGCCCTTCGCCGCTGTCGACCGTGAAGCAGATCTTCCGCCCGTCCGGCGAGACTTGCGGATAGTGCTCGTGCACGTTGGGCGTGCGGGTGAGATTCACCGCCTGCGAGCCGTCCGCGTGGGCCACGAAAATCTCCCAGTTGCTGTCGACGTAGCATTCCCAGGCGATCTTGAAGGGCAAGCCCGCCAGACGCTGCGCCAACGGGGCCCGCGCGCCGCCCGCCGGGGCGCCGCCCGCCGCGTCGGCCGGGATACCGGCCGCGATGGCTAGCGCCATCGCCAGGCCCCCCGCGCCGATCGCGCAAATCATTCGAGTCGCATGCCTTGTCATGTGGTTCCTCCTGGAAAGTTGGATGATGGACTCTTGCAAATTGCGGGTGCCAGGTCCCCTCTCCTTCCCGGAGAGGCTATTACTTTGTCCCCTCTCCCTCCGGGAGAGGGTTAGGGTGAGGGCAATCAGGTGAGGATATTGCCCCGCACGGATCAGAGCCAGCCGGGAACGAGCTTCTCCAATTCGGCCTCGAGCCGCTCGATCTCGGGCGCCATCGCCTTCTGTCCCGCCCGGTTGTGCAATTCCTGGGGGTCCCGCTTCCAATCGTACAGCTCCGGCGGCAGCTCCTGGTTGACGATCAGGTGCCAATCGGGGGTCACCAGGCATTTCATCGCGCCGTGCGCGACAGGATTCTTTTTGGAAAAGAGGGGGTTGATCGCGAGTTCCGCGACGGGGTGCGGCCAGTGCTCGGCGGCCGCCGGGTCTTGCCATAGCCGGGCCAACGAAGGGTCGTCAAACGCCGTCTCGTCTTGCACTCCGATCAGGTCCAGCACGGTGGCGGCCAGCGCCTTGATGCTGACCGGCTGGGCCACGCGCACGCCCGCCGGCACGTGCCCCGGCCAACACACCACCAGCGGAACGTGGATAAGCTGGCGATACAGCGAGTTGCCGTGACCCTGCAGGCCGTGCGCCATGAATTGCTCGCCGTGATCGGACGTGACGATAACCAGGGTATTGTCCGCCAATCCGCGCTCCCGCAGTCCCCACAGCAGCCGGCGGAGGTGCTCGTCGGCGTAGAGCGTGCAGTCGTCATAGGCATCGATCGAGCGCTCGGGAGTGCCCGGCTCGTCCTTGAGCAGATGGTCGGCGTCCCGCTCGTCCCCGACGAGGCGGCCGGCGTCCAGCTCCGAATGTGAACCTGTCCCAAATCGACCGCGCAACGCCCCCGGCAGCAAGTATGGAGAATGGACGTCAAAGTAATTCAGGAAGGCGAAGAAGGGCCGCTCGCGATCGGCGTCGACCCAGCGGAAAAACTCGGCGTTGACCTCGGGCGCCCGTTTCCGCCAGAAGCGGCGCACCTTCGGGAAGCGATCGAACACATACACGTCGATGACGCGACCGGGCGCGGTACGGAGCACCATGTCCAGAACGTTGAAGTAATAGTCCTCGAAGTGCAGGAAGCCGCGGCCGAAGCCTTGGGCCTGCGTGAAATAGTTCAAATTGCCCGAGAACGCCCCCGCCCGGTAGCCCTGCCGCGACAGCGCCTCGCCGATCGTGGGATAGCGCTTGTCCAGCGGATCGAACTCCGCGTGGTGCTCGTGGGTGTACTGGCCGGTAAGCAGCGAGGCGTGCGAGGGCTGCGTCCACGAGGAGGGCGCAATGGCGTTTTCGAATAGCACGCCCTCGCGGGCCAGGGCGTCCAGGTTCGGGCTGGTCGGGCGGTGATAACCGTAGCACGACAAGTGGTCGGCCCGCACCGTATCCACCACGAGCAGCAGCACGTTGGGCATGCCGGGCAAGGCCGCCGGGAGCCTGGCCGTCGCCGCCGGCTCCCACAGCCACAGCCCGCCTTGAATGACCGCTGCCAGCAGCACCGCCGCCGCGGGCGGCGCCAGCACGAACCGGCGGCAAAAGCCCAGGATCGCCGCCTGGTGCTTCCGCCCCTCGTACACCGCCGTGACGGCCAGTCCCGCCGCCAGGATGAACAACCCGTATAAGGCGATGCGTCCGAACAGCGGGATGGCCAGCCAGTCGAGAAACATCAAGGTGGCCGCCGTCCCGACCGACGCCTTGTACAGAAAACGCCGGCCGGGCAGTTTCGTCGCGACCGCCGCCGCGGCCCCCAGCCCGCCGAACAGACAAAGGTCCACGATTGTCGAGATCCACACGGCCTTCACCGAATGGCCCAGCGAGGCGCACCGCCAGGGCAGCCAATTGAGTCGTTGCAGCGCGAGGATCCCGATCCCCTCTACAAACCCGGTGATCAGGCCCAGCCACAGGATGACGGCAAACAACCCCAGGCCGTCGATCGCCGGGCACGCCGCTTGGCGGCCTGTCAGCGGCAGGGGCGCCGTGCCGGCGCCCTGGGTGGGCAGGGGCGCGATGCCGGCGCCCGATCGGTCGCTCTCTGCAGAAGGGGAATGCCCTGTCATGGCGGTCCAATTCCTTTGGGCTCTCTGTTGTTGAACTGTTGTCCGATCGCTCGATTTTCAAATCCCAAATCCCAGATTCCAAATCACAGATCTGAGATCTGAGATCTGAGATTTCAGATTTCAAATATACCCCAGCCCGCTGAGCCGGTCCGTCAGGATTTGCTCGTCTTCGGCCGTCAGGTCGGCCTCGGGGGCGGCGCGGAGGCCTTGGCCGGCCAGCAGCGAGCGGCCCTGCATGCTCGGCGGGACGTCGTAGCCGGCCAGCTCCAGCAGCGTGGGCGAGATATCCAACAGGCTCGCCCCCTGGATCTCGCCCGACAGCGGACTGCCGGGCGCCGCCAGGATGAACGCCCCGAACTGGGCGTGATTGCAGTCGTCCGGCCCGCTGTCGTTCTCCCGCACGTGCAGCCCCGGGTAGCCCACGCCGCCGATGGACCGCCACAGCAGATCGCCGAAGTGCACGATCAGGTCGGGGGCGATCCGCCGCACGGAGCGGTAGATCTCCTCCGGCCGAAAGACCCGCGTCCCGAGGCGTCTCCCCGCCGGGTCCACCGTCGCCTCCAGCCGGGCCTTGACCTCGTCGCGGACCTTCTCGTAATCGGCCGGATCGATCGTGCCTTGGGGCTCGCGGCCCCGCACGTTGAGGAACACCCGGGCGTAGTAGCCCCCCTCGCTCCAGGCCGTGGTCTTTCCCCAATTTACCTTGAGCCGTCCCAGCGGCGTGACTTCCTTGGGGTACTCGTCCAGCGTCAGCAATCCTTCCCGCAGCAGCCACTCGTTCACGCAGAACCCGCCGTCCAGCCGCTGCGCGCCGTGGTCCGAGACGACCAGCACAACCGTGTCCTCGCTGAGCAGCTCCAGGATGCTTCCCAGCTCGTCGTCCAAGTAGCGATAGTAATCGGGGATCACCTGCTGAAAGGCATTGCCCGGCTCGTGCAGCACGTGCCGCGGATCGGAGAAGCGCCAGAACCCGTGGTGCAGCCGGTCCAGCCCGATCTCGACGAGCTGAAAATAATCCCAGGGCGCAGTTTGCAGCAGGTGCCGCACCAGGGCAAAGTGCTTCCGGCTCATGGCGTAGATCTCGTCCTTGAGCCATTGCTTCTTCTCGGTGCGGAAATTCTTGACGTCGACCGGGTAGTCGCCCAGCAGCCGCTCGATCTCCTGCTTCAGCCCGGCCGGGTGGGTATAAATTTCCGCCTTGGGGTCGGGGGTCAGGAAGCAGCCCACCGAGATGCCGTTGACGTGCCGCGGCGGATAATTCGGCGGCACGCCGACGATCACCGACTTGCCCCCCTGGCAGGCGACGTGGTCCCAGATGGCCAGTTCCTGGATCGACTTCGACTGCGCGATCCGCAACTGGTCGTAGGAGTAGTCGGCCCGATTCCGGAAGCCGTATACGCCCAGCGAGCCCGGGTCCTGGCTGGTGGCCATGCACATCCAGGCGGGGACGGTAATCGGCGGAATGATGCTCTCCAGGCGGCCGTAGCAGCCGCCCTCGGCCAGCCGCCGGAAGTTGCTCAGGCGGTCGTCGCCGAAGAGCAGCTCGGGGGCCGCACAATCAAGTCCCACGACTAGAATCTTCACAGTCAAGTCCTACCACAAAAATCTTCATCGACGAGCGATTTTCCTTCCATCGCCGCGCCGGGGGCGACCCCCAGCGCGCCGAGAATGGTGGGCGCCAGGTCGCGCAGGTCCGCCTGCGCGCCGCGCAGCGGCCGGTTGCTGAACAAGATTCCCGGCACCAGGGCCGGATCGACGATATGGTCGCCGCTCCACTTGCGGTCGTTGTCCTCGATGCACTCGCGGGCCACGCCGCCCCGCCCGGAGCGCCACGACAAGCGGTAGCCCGCGGCGCAGTTGACCACCAGGTCGGGCGACTCCGCGGCGTAGGGGCCGGCGTAGATCTCGTCGCGCCGCAGCACGCTGCGGACGGCCGCCGCGCCGTCGGCCGGATCGCGCAAGCGGGGCAGGGCGGCGGCGATCTGCTGCTCCAGCCGCGGCGCTTCCTCGGCGGCCACGATCCCCTGGCCCTCGCGGCCTTTGCGGTTCAGGAAGATGCCGCTTAGGCCCACGCTGTAGGCCCGGCTGCGGCCCCAATCGATGCCGCGGAGCATGTCGTGGGCCGCCTCGCCCGGCTCCAGGCCCTCCTTCAGCGCCAGCAGCCCCTCCTGCCGCAGCCAGGCGTTCAGGTCCACCGCGCGGCGGAAACTGCCGAAACCGTGATCGCTCATCACCAGCAACAGCGTTTCGCCGTCGATCCGCTCCAGCAGGCGGCCGACGATCGCGTCGCAGCGGCGATAGGCATCCTCGATGGCCCCCGACCACTGCTGACAAGGCGCGCCCCGGCTGGCCGGATGATCGGGCTCGCCGCAGCGCCAGAACATGTGTTGGATGCGGTCCGGCGTGTCGAACAGACAAAACAGCAGGCCCGAGTGCAGCCGCTCCAACTCGCCCAGGAGCATCCGCTCGCGCTCCAGCCAGAGGTCCTGGCACTGATCGAGAAAGGCGTCTTCGCCGATGCGGCCGTTGTTCAGTCCCGTGTGCTCTTCGACCATCCCGGCCGTGGCGAAGGCCCCCAGGCGGCCGGCGAGCTCGCGGGCGTATTCGGGCGGGGCCGAGATCGGGTAGGGGGGGCTGTCCGGATCGAAGTGCACGGCCGAAGCGTACAGCTCCAACCGCGGTTCGGTCCGCACCAGGTAGAATCGCACCATCCCCCGCACCGCCTGCAAGAGGCCGATCTTGAACTTCAGCCGCAGCCACTCGCTCCACCGGCCGGCCGCGACCGTCACGACCGGCGGCTCGCCGGCCGAGTGCACGGCTACCTGGCGGCCCGCCGGGTCGATCCGCAACTGGATTTCCGCATGACAGTCCCGCCGCGTCGCCGGATGGCGGGGACCGATGACGTAGGTTTGCACGCTCCCTTGTGGATCAGGCCGCACGACGACCACCTGCTCATCGTGCCCGGGGCGAACCTCCGGCTCGGCGGTATAGAAGGTGGGCGTTCCCTGGCCGCCCCGCAGGTCGGGCACGCCCAGCCCCGATAGCATCCGACCCTCGACCTTCGCCGGCCCATACGTGCACGGCGCCCGCAGCACTACCGAGGGCACCCCGGCCTCGGTCAACAGTTGCCACACGGGCACGCCGCGGCGCAGATTGACCACCCGCGGCGGCAGAAAACGCGACTTCTGCTCGTAGCGGCTGAAGGCCTGGTCGGGCAGGTAGGTGGCCGGGTTGCGGCGCACAAAATCGAAAATCCCGTGGCCCCCGGGGTTCGTACCCGTGGCAAACGTGGCAAAGGCCACCGGGGTCTCGGCCGGGTACGTAGTGGCCAGCCGGCGCTGGGCCCCCGCCGCCCGCAGCCGCCCGAAGGCCGGCAACTCGCCCGCCTCGAGCATTCGATCCACGATGGGTGGGTCCAGCCCGTCAAACCCGACGATAACTACCTTTTTCAATCGTGCCTCTCGGGAGGAAGACTTGCCCGGCTGCCAATAGCCCTGCATCAGGCGCTTCGGATGGCGCGGGCGGCTTGCCGTTGCTCCGCCCCGGCGGCAGCGCTGCCAAGCGTGCGGGAGGCGAAGGTCGTAGGTGTGTCTGTTCCTTGCGCGTGCCGCTGTGCCCAGCCTCTCACGAGCGCGCTACTGTATTTTATTGTAACTCGACCGGAGTTATTAGCAAGACTGCATTGCCTATGCGGGCCAGCTTATACCGACCCACCCTCTGCATTGGTGGGCCGCACACTGCCTAAATTGTAGGGTCGAGCGCCGCGAGCCCCACCAGAACCACGACGGACGACGGACGACGGACGACGGACGGAAGAACCACGACGGAGGACGGACGACGGGCGACGGACGGAAGAATCACGACGAAGGACGGACGACGGATGGAAGCACTCCAGTCCGTCTTCCGTCGTCCGTCGAAGATGGCGGGGCTCGCTCGGGCGCGGCCACCCTACAAGTTCTCGGCCTTCCGCAACGAAAACCAATTCCCGCTTCGGTCGATCCTGCGCGGGTTCAGCGCACCGGGACCATGACCACGCGGAAACTGGTCCAGCCGCCCCTGTACTCCTGGCGCATGGACGCGCGCGTGGTGGAGCACGTGTAATCGGCGTTGTCGAACGCCGTACCGCCGCGAATAACGCGTTCCGTTCCCGTGGGCGGGCCCTGCGGGTCTACGGCCGGCGATACCTGGTAATAGTCCGGGTTGTACCAGTCGGCGCACCATTCCCTCGCGTTTCCGTGCATGTCGCACAGTCCCCAGGCGTTGGGCTTCTTTTCGCCCACGCCGTGCAGCGTGCCGCCGGCGTTGTCGCGGTACCAAAGGTACTCGGTGCCGGCAGCGGGATCGTCGCCGAAGTGCCATTTCGTGGTGCTGCCGGCACGGCAGGCATATTCCCATTCCGCCTCGGTCGGCAGGCGGTACGTGCGGCCCGCGGCTTGTTCCTCCTGCAACTGCGAAAGCCGCGAACAGAAATCGACCGCGTCCTCCCAGGTCAGCTCCTCCGTGGGAAGTTGGTTGGGGTCTTGCACGGCAGTCGAATGGCTCGAGCCTTCTTTTCCCGTTACCCGCTGCACGTCGCCCTGCGACACCTCGCAGACGGCCATGTAGAAGGGCCGGGTGATCCGCACGCGGTGCTGGGGCTTCTCGTGGGGCTTGGCCTTGGTGTCCGAATCGGGCGAGCCCATCATGAATTCGCCCGCCGGGATGAGCACCAGCTTCATGCCGATGGAGTTGGTCACGCGGTGCGGGAGCTTGCCCAGCGAAAGCCTGCCGCGCGGCTTGCCCGGCGCGGGCTTGCTGCTCGGCCGGTTGTCGGCAATCAACGCTTCCTGTTTAGGCACGAACAGTTCCACCGCCGTGAATTGCGCACTGCTCTTCAGTGTCCCGATGCCGATCGTGCCGCGCTGGTGCGTCGAATCGTGGACCTCGACGACGGGTACCCGATTGACGGCCACTGCCAGGTGGTCGCCCAGCGCGGCGAAGGCGAACTCGAAGGGCGCGTTGCCCGGCGGCTGCGGCAAGTTGCCCGACCTTATGGGACTCCACTGGCCCCTGCCCGGAAACTGTTCGAACTTCCCAATCGTCACGGATCGCGAGTTGCCCTCTACGTTGGCATAGTAATAGCCCCCTTCCGATTTCCGCAGCATCAGCCGTACCGAATTGCCGGAAATGATCTTCACTTTGGCGTGTATCGTGGCATCGGTCGCCACGATCGGGCAGAAGATTTCGTTGTGGGCAAGCTCCAGTGTCTGGCCGAAGAATTTCTGCGCGGGCTGTCCGGTTTCGAAGGCCCCCTGCGTGCCGGCGGTGACGATCCACGCCTCCAGGTCTTGCGGGCGGGCCAGCAGCGGGCACCAGCGGCCGGGGCGAATGCGGTTGCCGCCCGCCGCCGTGCCGACGCGCGTGGGCGAGGCTTTCTCGGCCTTCTCGGCCTTGTCCATCTCCTCCAGCCGCTTCGTGATCTTTACGTGCATGATCCCCGCGGGATAGGCCGGCAGGGCCTTCGTGTACCACTCCCCCGCCCGAGACGCCAGGGCCTCCTTGCCGTCCTTGTTGTGCTGGGCCAGCGCCCACCAGTCGTCGGCCAATTTCACCTGCTCGGCCGCCTCCGTGGGCGGCGCATCCACCTCCTGCTGGGCCACCTTCTTCAGCCGCTCGTCGCTGCCCTTGGCCAGGTAAGGCAGACCCTTCTCCCAATCGCCCTTGCGGAAGCAGTACCAGCCGCCGGCGACGAGGTTCGCCTCGGCATCGTCCGCGTGGGCCTTCAGCGTCTCCAAAGCCTCCCGGACCGCCCCCCAATCTTTTTGGCAGCGCTGGATCTCCTGTTGCCGCTCGCGGACGGCCTTGAGATACTGCTTGCCCAAGCTCTTCTGGGCCAGGCGGACGGCGGCCGTATTCAGGTTCTCGGCCAGATCGTAGCGGTCGTCGGCCAGGGCCTGCTGCGTGACGTTCTCGGCGGCCTGCATAAAAGTCGTGATCGCGGCGGCGGTGCTCGCCCCCGAGCCGAACTTCAAGAGCAGCTTGCACTTGATTGCAAGCGGATCGACTGCGAAGACCGTGCCCATGCCGTCCACGGCTTGGCACATGGTCTCCACTTCGCCGACGTCGGTGGCCAGCTCGGCGGCCGTGCGCAGCAGCGTGAACTGCTCCCCCGGCTTCCCTTGCGACTTCTCACCCAGCTCGAACAGCTCCTTGGCCAGCTTAGCCTTGGCGGCGGGCGTGGTGACACTGGCCAGGTGATAGACCTCTTCGATTGTCGCCAGGGCCTCCTTCTGAACCGCGTCGCTGGGGACGGCCAGCCGCTCGGCCTTCTCGCCGGGCTGGGGCTCCTTGGGCGCCGCCGGCTCCGACGCCGGTTCTCCCGGCGGAGGCTGGGGCGGCGGATTGACGGGGGCGACAACCGGCGGGCCCGTCGAGCCCTGCGTGACTACCACCGTTATAGGCAGCGTGCCGGGCGACGGCGGCCCGGTCTTTTGGTGTTCCCGCCGGCCCTTCGCCCCGCCGGCCGTAACAATCTTCCCTTCCAAGTTCTTTGCCTGACCATCGAGCATGCGCAGCCGTGCGGTGTGGAAAACGGTCAAGGAGGTATCGGTCCCCAGCCCCACCGTGGCCAGACGAGACATTCGCCAGAAGGAGCCGCCGGACAACGCCGATGCGGGCCCCTGCCAGCGGAACAGGCTGGCGCCGTCGAGCTGGCCGCTGATCTCCACCTGGTTGTCGTTGACGTTCTGCACGCGAACCGCCAGCTTATAGCGAACGTGGTTGCTGATGGTGCTCGGTCGGGCCGTCGGATTGTTAGAGGCGTCCGTTCCCCATCCGTTGATGGGGGCAAGCCCGCTAAACCTGCCGTGGTGCCCGCTGACCTCCACAAAAGCAAACGAGCTGCCGATGGGAAACAACAACGCGGCACAACCGTCGCCTTCCAACCGCGTGAACTCGGTCTCCAGTTCAAAGCTGCCTTCGGGAATCACCGGAGCGAGAATCAGACTACAACTGTCTTCACGGACCGTCGCCAGCCCGGACTCGCGAAGTTCCCACTCGCCGTTGGCAGTGTGCTTCGCCGGCTGCACCAGGGCTAGCAGATTGATCGTCTGGGAGCCGGCGTCGGGCGCGGCCACGACCTTGGGCGGCGGTGGCGGCTGCAGCGCCTGGGGTTGCGGGGCTTCGACTGGCGGCGCCGAGTTGATCTTGGAAAGAAGATCTGTCAGTCTCGGCGTATCCGACGGTTTCGCCGTGCCGGACGGCTTCGGCGTATCCGGCGGGTTGGGCGTATCCGGCGGTTTCGGGGGCGGGTTGACCGAAGGCTGTCGCGCAGGGTCCTGCGCTGTTTCTTCGGGGGCGTTGCCCGGCCCGCTCAGGGTCCAGACCGCGGCAATCGCCAGCAGTGCGGCGGCGGCCGCGCCGGCCCCGGCCAAGAGCCAGGTCCGCGGGATACCGTCACGACGGGCGACGGACGACGGGCGACGGACGGAAGCGATGCCGCCTGTCGTCCGTCCCCCGTCGTCCAGCGTTCCACCCAGCAGGCCGTCGACGTCGAAGCCGGCCGCGGCGCCCTGGCCGCCGGCGGCCGCCTTGGCCTCCAACTGGGGCCGTAGCCGCTGGTCGTAGGCGGCCTTCTTGGCCGGGTTCATGAGGCAGATCTTGGCCGCTGCCACCTCGTTGAGCAACTTCTGCGACAGCCCGCTTTGCTTGCCCGCCTGATACGTCCGCAGGTGTGCCATCCGCTGATCGGCGGCCGCCTCGACCACGTCCGGATCGGTCTCGAGGGGCTTGATCCCCAGGAGGCGGTAATGGTTGGCCGGCTGCTCCTCCGGCGGAATGCCCAGCCATTTATGATACGGATCGAATGCTTCAGGCATATTTGGGCCCCCTGAACAGGTTGCCTCCGCAGAATACGGTCTTCATCTTACCTTTTCGCAGCCATTCCGGGAAGAGTGGGGTGTGTGCCCAGCGGACGCACAAGTTTACAATCCGGCCGGCATGGGGGATAATGGCAAGACCAGTGGCGAACTCAACAGCGGCGGCCTAGCGGTCTGTCCATCGGGACTTTACCAGTAGGGTGCCACTGTTGGCTTGCCCAGCAGTGCGGGAAACACGGTTGGACAAGCCAACCGTGGCACCCGTAAACTCGACTTGGTCAGACCACTAGTGCCGCGTCAGGAGGTTTCATGCTCGGTGGCTCGTTGGACGTCGGTTCCTATCTCGATCGGCTGCACGGCGAGTTGCGGCGGGTCGAGCCGGCGACGGTTCGCCGCCTGGCCGACCTGTTGTACGACGCCTGGGAGCAAGGCCGCGGCGTGTTCATATTCGGCAACGGGGGCTCGGCCTGCTCGGCCACGCACCTGTGCGAGGACCTGGCCAAGGGCATCCTCCGCCAGGAAGACCTGGGCGACGAATCCCGCCGCCGGCTGCGGGTGCTGAGCCTCACGGACAACGTCGGCTGGCTCACGGCGGTCGCCAACGACTGCGGTTACGAGCAGCTTTTCGTGCAGCAGTTGATGAACCTCGGCCAGCCCGGCGACCTGGCCATCGGCATCAGCGGCTCGGGCAACAGTCCCAACGTGCTGGCGGCCATCGATTGGGCCAACCGTCACGGGCTGAAGACCTTCGGCCTTACCGGCTTTAGCGGCGGCAAGCTGAAGCCCATGGCGCAGGCCGGCATCCACGTGCCGCTGGACGACATGGGCATGGTGGAGAGCGTCCACGCCTGCCTCTTCCACTGGATCGTCGACGACCTGCACGCCCGGATCAACGGTTGCGGACGTTATGCCCCATAGCCGGCCAGGAGGCGAGGCATGCAGACGGCCGTAATCATCGGCGCCGGGCCGGCCGGCCTGACCGCCGCCTACGAGCTGCTCCACCGCACCGAGGTCGTGCCGGTCGTCTTGGAGATGGCCGATTTCCTGGGCGGCATCTCGCGGACGGTGAACTACAAAGGCAACCGCATCGATCTGGGCGGGCATCGCTTCTTCTCCAAGTCCGACCGCGTGATGCAATGGTGGCTGGAGCAGATGCCCATCGAGCGCGGGGCGGAAGGGCCCGCTGAGATCAGCTACCAGGGCCGCTCGCGCGGGCTGACGGCCGCCGCCGAGGGGCCCGACCCCGCCAGCACCGACCGCGTCATGCTCTTGCGGCGCCGCAAGAGCCGCATCTATTTTCTCCGCCAGTTCTTCGATTATCCGGTCCGCCTCAGCGGCGACACGATCCGCAAGCTGGGACTGTTCCGCATGGCGCGGATCGGGCTGAGCTACCTGCGGGCGGCGGCCTTTCCCTATCGACCGCCCCGGAACCTGGAACAGTTCTTCATCAATCGTTTCGGGCGCGAGCTGTATCGCACGTTCTTCCAGTCCTACACCGAGAAGGTGTGGGGGCAGCCGTGCTCGGCGATCAGCGCCGAGTGGGGCGCCCAGCGGGTCAAAGGGCTTTCGGTGCTGGCGGCGGCGGCCCATTTCGCGCGCAGTCTCGTCGGCCGCCGGGCCGACGTGGCCCAAAAGGGCACGCAGACCTCGCTCATCGAGCAATTTCTGTATCCCAAGTACGGCCCGGGCCAGATGTGGGAGCAGGTGGCCGACGAGGTGCAAGCCCGCGGCGGCCGCATCCTCCGGCGGCAGCGGGTGACGACGCTCCAGGTCGAGGGCCGGCGGATCGCTTCCCTCCAGGCCGTCGATGCCGATACCGGCCGCGCCAGCACCTATCGCGGCGATTATTTCTTCTCCACCATGCCCGTCCGGGACCTCGTGGCCGGCCTTCAGACCGACGTGCCGAGCAATGTCCGCCAGGTGAGCGACGGTCTGGTGTACCGCGATTTCCTGACCGTCGGCCTGCTGCTTAGCGGTCTGAAGATCGGCGACGACGGCCCGCCGCCCGGCAACCCGCTGCGCGACAACTGGATCTACATCCAGGAACCCGACGTCCGCCTGGGGCGGCTCCAGATATTCAACAACTGGAGCCCCTACATGGTCGCCGACCCGTCGACGGTGTGGCTGGGGCTGGAATACTTCTGCTCCGAAAGCGACGACCTGTGGCAGATGACCGACGCCGCGCTCGTGGCCCTGGCCGCCGCCGAGCTGGAGCAGATCGGCTTCATCGAGCGCTCGGCCGTGCTGGACGCCACCGTGATCCGCATGGCGAAGACCTATCCGGCCTATTTCGGCAGCTACGAGCGCTTCGACGAGCTGCGGCAGTACCTGGATCGGTTTCCGAACCTCTTCCTCCTGGGACGCAACGGCATGCACCGCTACAATAACCAGGACCACTCGATGTTGACCGCCATGGTCGCCGTCGACAACCTCGTTTCGGGGAGAACGGACCATGCCAATATCTGGTCCGTCAACGCCGAGCAGGATTACCACGAAGCGAAGAGTGAATCATCACGCTAAACAAGCGGGCCGCGCGGGCTGGCGCCGCAGGGCAGGCATCCTGCTCCTGCTGTTGGCGGCGGCGGTCTTGCTGGCCATGGGGTACCGGCCGCTGTTGCGGGCCGCGGCACGGCCCTTGATCTGCGATCAATCGCCGCGCGGCGAGTTCCTGTGTCTCCAGGGGGACGAGCGGGGGGCGAGCGGGGAAAAATGCCTCGACCGCGCCGCCGACTGGTGCCGTGAGGCGTCGTCCCATCGCATCCTGCTCTTGGCGCCGTGTCGCAGCCGTATCGTCCAGATCGGCGCCGTGGCCTCGTTCGAGGAGAACAGCCGGCGGGCGCTGGCCCGGCTCGGCGTGCCCGACCGCGTAATCCAGCCCATCCCCGGTGCGGGGCGGGACGATTGGGAGCGGGCGGGGTTGCTGAAGACCTTCCTTGCGGATCACCCGCGGGCGGAGTTGGCCCTCGTGTGCAGCCGATTCCGCGGCGGCCTGACCCGCCACGTGCTGGACGCGGTGCTCGGAGCAGAGGCGGCCACCCGCGTCACGGTGCTGGGATTGCCCTCAGCCGCTTACGATGAGACCTGTTGGTGGCGCTCGCGCGACGGGATGAAGGAGTTCGCCTATGCCTGGCTGGGCTTGGCCTGCGCGTGGTGGGAAGGCGCGGACCGCGTGGTACCCCAGCCGTGGACCGTCGCCGAGTATCAAGCCCTGCTCGGCAGGACGTTCGGCGAGGCGCCGCGATGAGCGTAACCGTTCACGGGGACTGTCCCAATTTTCGTCCGCCTGTCCCCCCGGACAGGCCGAAAATGGGACTGTCCCCTTCGGCCCGGCGATGGTGGATCGGCTTGGCGGTGGCCGGCGGCATTCTGCTGGCGGTTTACCTGGCCCGCGGGCGGTGGGGGCCGGCGATGGCCACCTGGCTGGACGTGGGCGGTCCGCCGCGCGTAGCCGACGTGGTCCTGCTGCTCAACGGCGGGGTCAATACCCGGCCTTTCGCCGCCGCGGCCCTGGTCCAGGGGGGCTGGGCCCGCCGCGTTCTGATCGCCACCGTGGCGGTGTCGGCCGAGGTGGCGGCCGGCAATGGGCTGCCGTGGCACGAGATCGACCGCCGGGTGTTGCTGCGGTGCGGTATCCCGGAGCGAGACATTGTCCTGCTCCCCCGCGACGCCCGGACGACCTTCGACGAAGCCGCGGCGCTGGCCGAATTCCTGGCCGCCGCGCCCGATACCCGCGTGCTGGTGGTGACCGATGGCCCCCACACCCGGCGGGCGCGATGGATCCTGACCCGCGTCGTGGGCCGCCGGGCCGACCGGCTGGCAATGGTCGCCGCCCCCACCGATGAGTTTCAGCCGGAAACCTGGTGGCGGAGCGAGCCGGGCCTGGCGTTCGTCGTCAGCGAGTACCTGAAGCTCGCCTTCTATGCCCTCCGCTACGGATACCTGGGCTACGAAATACTGGCAATTCTGTGTCTTCTGGCGGCCCTGGTGATCTGCTTCCGGTGGAGGGCCGGACGATCGCGAAGGGCCGTGGATGGGCAGGGAGGTAACGCTTGACGGGCCGCGTCGACGTAGCACGCCACACGGAGTGTGCCTGCCACCTTCCGTGCCGTAAACGCCGGCGGAAGGCAACGGGGCCGTGACGCGTGCCATAAAGCATTGCCGCCCACCGTGTTCGGCGGCGTTTCGCGGGGGGATGGGCCGGTGTTATAATAGAGTCATCAGGGAGCGTCACTCGCTCCGGCGGGGGAGACTCCATTCCTTCGAGGGTCGCCAATGCGAACGTTGAACATTCGGCTGGCAGGAATTCTGCTCCTGGGATTTGCCGTGCTTGCCGGCGCTGTGCACCTGTTGCACAACATCCAGGTTCGACGCCATGCGTCGGCCTTTCTGTCGGCGGCCAACAGCGCCAAGGAGCAGCAAGATCTGCGGCAGGCGATCGACTACCTCCGTAACTACTTGGCCCTTGTGCCGGACAATTACGAGGTCCGCGCGCGGTTGGGGGTCTGGCTGGCCGAGGCGCACCAGCCCGGCCAGGCTTTCACCGTGCTGGAGGAGGTGTTGCGAGCCAGGGATGAGCGTCAGCAGGCGGATGACAAGCAGTCGCTGGAAACGCGGCGGAAGCTGGTCGAAGTGGCCATGACCATCCGCCGTTGGCCCGACGCCAACGCCCACCTCCAAGTCCTGCTTCGCCAAGCGCCGGACGACCCGCAACTGCTGGACTTGTTCGGGCAGTGCCAGACGGCGATGGGGCATGATCAGACGGCCGTTAAGGCCTTCGAGCGTGCCATCCGGTTGGCCCCCGGCCAGGTCGAGAGCTATCCCCGCCTGGCGCTGGTGCTGCGGCATCTTCGGCAGAAGAAGGAGGCCGACGGGCTGATGGAGCGAATGATCCAGGCCAACTCGAGATCGACCAAGGCGCACCTCCTTTACGCCCACTACATGTACCTCCAAGGGTCCTTCGCGAAGGCCATGGAGACGGTCAAGCAGACGTTGGAGTTGGCGCCGGACGAGCCGGCCGCGCTGTACCTGGGCGGCCGCTGCGCCTTTGAGAGGCAGCGCTACGAGGAGGCCGCAGACTTCGCCCGCCGCGGCATCAGTGTGGCCAAGACCGACCATCGGATGTACATCTTGCTGGCCGACGTCATGTTGCGGATGCGGCAGCGGGCCAATGGCATCGCCACCTTGGAGCAGGGCTTGCAGGCCACCCGGGGAACCGCCGGCTATGGCGACCTCCTGTGGCACATGGCCAACGTGCACATCGACTCCGGGAACCCCTCCGAGGCCGAGAAGTGCGTCGAGGAGTTGCGGCGGATCGCCTATCCCCCGGCCTTCGTGCGCTGCCTGGAAGCCCGCATCGAGTTGGCCCGCCAGCAGTGGCTGCAGGCCCGCCAGGACTTCGAAAGCCTCCGCCCGGACCTGACCGATTTCCCGACGCTGCTGCAACACGTGGAATTCTGGATCGGGCAATGTTACGGGCAAGCGGAGAACGTCGAGCAGCAGTTGGCGGCGTACCGCCAGGCGCTGGCCATCGATCCGTTCTTCATCCCCGCCCACCTGGCCATTGCGGAGATCCTCGTCAAGGGCGGCCGCCTGACCGCGGCCGTCGACGAGTATCGCCAGGCGATCAAGGCCGGCCGGCCCAACGAGCAAGTCCTGCTGGCCTTGGCGCGAACCATGATCCTCCGCAACCTGGATCGCGATCGCGAGGAGCGGAACTGGGACGAAGTGATCCAAGAGTTGAAGCGGGCGGCCGAGGTCGCCCCCGACTCCCCCCAAGTCGCCTTGCTGAACTTGGAAGTCCTCATAGCCCAAAACCGCGGGGAGGAGGCCCAGCGGCTGCTGACCCAGTGGCGCGACGCCATGCCCGAGCGGGTCGAGTTCTGGGTCGCGCTGATCTTGATGGCCCAACGACAGGAGCAGTGGGAGAAGTGCGAGAAGCTGCTGGCCGCGGCCGGGAAGAATGTCGGCGATTGCGTCGCCTTGCGGCTGGTGCGGGCCCAGTACCTGTTCCGCCGCAAGGGGAGCGAGGCGGCTCCCGAGCTCCGGCAGTTGGCCGAGAACTACGCACGCTTTTCCGAAAAGGAGCGGGTCGCATTGTGGTCGGCACTCGCGCCTTTCTGCACCCAGGCCAAAGACTACGAGACCGCCTTGCGGCTCTGCCAGCGGGTGGCCGCGCAGGAGCCGGCCGACGCGGAAATCCGTTACCAGTTGTTCGACCTGGCGCTTCGCGCGCATTCCCGCCAGGAGCCCGAGCAGCTTGCGGCCGAGCTGGACAAAGTACTGGTGGAGATCGAGAGGATCGCCGGGCGGGGGCCGCTGTGGCTGCACGGCCAGGCCGTTCGCCTGATCATCCTGGCCAAGGAGCACGATCCGCAACTGCTCGCGCAGGCGCAGGAGTACGTCACCCGGGCCCGAAAGATGCGTCCCGACTGGTCCCGCCTGCCCCTGCTGGCCGGCGGCATCTACGAGCGGCAGGGCAAGCTGGACGAGGCCATGGAGAACTACCTCCAGGCGCTGAGCATGGGCGAGCAGAACATGGAGATCGTCCAGCGGACCGTGGCCATGCTCCGCCAACGGCAGCGCTACCAGGATGCCGACCGGCTGCTCCGCCGCCTGGTCGAGCGGAAGGTCCCCTTCACCCCCGAGCTGAAAAAAGAGTATTCGGAAATCGCCGCGCAACAGGCGGATCTCGAGCACGCCATGGAGGTCTCGGAGAAGGCGGTCAACGAGGAGTCGCAAGACTACCGCGACTATCTCTGGCACGGCCAGATCATGGGGGTTCTGGCCCGGCGGGCCAAGGCCGAAGGCAAGGCCGACATCCTTGCCCGAGCGCGGGACAAGGCGGAGAAATCGTTGCGGCGGGGCCTGAAGCTGCAGCCCCGCTCCGCCGACTGTTGGGTGGCCTTGGTTCAGCTCCTTGCGGATACGGACCAGCGCGAGGCGGCCCGGCAGGCCATCGAGCAGGCCCGGGAGCAACTGCCCGCCGCCGTCGCGCCCCTGGCCCTGGCCCACGGTTACGAGGCGGTGGGCGAGTTGGGCAAGGCCCAGTCGAGCTTCGAGAGCGCCTTGAAGGCCAATCCCGCCAGCGTTTTCATTCGCCGGCAAGTCGCCGACTTCTACCTGCGGATCGAGAACAGCGCACTGGCCGAGCCTTTGGTCCGCGGTCTGGTCCAGTCGCCGGGCAAGGTTCCCGAGCCGGACCTGGTGTGGGCCCGCCGCGCGCTGGCGGGGCTGCTCAAAGACCGCGGCGACTTTCCCGCTCTCACCGAGGCCATGCGGCTGATCAAGGAGAACCGGGCCTCGCCCTTCGCCAGCGTCGAAGACCGGCGGGCCGAGACCCGACTGCTCGTGGCCGACCCGCGCCGCGCCAAGAGCCGCGAGGCCCTGCAAATGCTGGAAGACATGGTCAAGAGCGGCGAATTGAACACGCCCGACGACCGCTTCGATCTGGCGCAACTGTACCTCGCCCAGGGCGAGTGGCTCAAATACTGCCAGCAGATGCGGCGGGTGCTGGCCGCCGATCCGCCCAAGCCCCGGCACATGGCGGCCTACGTGCGGGCACTGCTCCAGCACAACGAATCCGCCGAGGCCGAGTTGTGGCTCGTGCGGCTGGAAAAGGCCTCGCCCGACCAATTGCTCACCGTCGGCCTGCGGGCCGACGTGCTGGCCCGCAACAACCGCTTCAGCCAGGCCGTCGAGACCCTGATGGGATTCCCGGACCGCCCCAACGCCATGCCCAAAGGCCATTGGGAGCGCGTGATGCTGGTGGCCGGCGCCCTGGAGCGCCTGGCCTCGGGGGCAGCGGAGCGCGGGCAGAAAGCGGCGGCGGTGCTGTTCACCGAGAAGGCCGATGAACTGTTCCGTGCCTACAACGTGCAGCAACCGGGGAACGAAATGGTGCTGGCCGGCTTCCTGGCCCGCCAGGGCCGCGTCAAGGAGGCGCTGCAGCTCATCGAACGCTTCTGGAGCAGCGCCAAGCCCGAAGCCCTGGCGCAGGCCGCCTTGGACCTTATTCACGGCGGCTCGGCCGGGCCCGAGCAGATCCGGCAGTTGCAACGGGTATTGACGGCCGCCCTGAAGAAGTTCAATCGCCCCGCCTGCCTCCTGATGACCATGGCCGACGCCTGCACCCACGAGGAACAATACCAGGAAGCTGAAGAGTATTATCGCGAGGCCGCCGCAAAGCGGGACTTCAGTGCCATCGCCCTGAACAATCTGGGCATGCTCCTGGCGATACGCGGCAGGAAACTCGACGACTCGCTGCAACTGATCAACCAGGCCATCGAGCTGGCCGGCCCCATGGCCCCCATGCTCGATACCCGGGGGGTGATCTACATCAGCATGGGCGATGCCGACAAAGCCCTGGCCGACATCACGATGGCCCTGAACGAAGATCCCACCCCGGTCCGGATTTTCCACCAATCGCGGGCCTACCTGCTCGCCGGTCGAAAGATCGAGGCCTCCGCGGCCCTCCAGGCGGCGGTGAGAAAGGGCCTCAAACGCTTGATGCTCGATCCGCCGGAGCGCCCGATCTTCGACAAGCTCCGCACGGAATTGTGAGGTCTGCCCATGTCGCAAGCGGTGGTCGATCCCGAGGAACTCCGACGCTTCGCGCAGAACCTCAAGAAATTCGGCGGCGAGGTGCAGGAGCGAATCGCTTCGCTGGGGGCCCAGTTGGTGGCCCTCGAGCGGACGTGGCGCGACCAGGAGCAAAAGAAGTTCGCCGAGGAGTTCCAGCAGCACATAAAGGTGCTCGGGCGGCTGGTCGAAGTGGTCGACCGCCATGTCCCGTACCTGCTCCGAAAGGCGGAAATCATCGAGGAATACCTGCAACAGCGCTAGTGCTGGTGCGTCAGCGCTACGTCGGTCCGGGATCCGGTGAAAAATGACCAATGACCAAGCACCAATGACTAA
>JBEKTY010000056.1:0-72777 GCA_049515555.1 Thermoguttaceae bacterium | reverse complement strand
GAATCCGCAGTACGATCCATGTATTCGCTACTCACAGGTTGATCGGTCCGTCGCCGTCGCCGCGATTCAGGAAAAGCTGCTCGTTGGGAAGGCCTTCGTCTGCCAGCAGGCGTGCCAAGGGCTTGGAGGCGGCGAAGATGAAGTTCGAGGGCCCGGCGAGGAAGCCCGCCTCGCCCAGCGCGGCCGTCCACGCCCGGTGCGACTGGTTCGAGACGATCAGATCGACCCCCTGGGCTTCCAAGAACCGCCGGGCGCAAGCGACGACTTTCGCCGCGTCGGCCGGGGCGGCGAAGCCGTCAGCGATCGAGCCCAGCCGCATGTTTCCGAATTGCTTGTGCCCCGCCAGTTGCGAGCGGAGCAAGACCGCCCAGCCGATGGGTCGCCGGGCCTGGACGATTTTCAGCCGCAGGTACTTGGGGCCGGGAGGATACAGGATGCGGAGCGTTTGGGCGTCGCGGAGGGCCGCCATGGGGTAATGCCCCTTGCAGCTTTCCCAAATCTCGTCGGACCAATCGGAGAATTCCTCGACCAGCTCGGCGGCGGCCGGGTCTGGCCGGCACGCAGGGCGGAGCGCTTGCAGGGCCTTGAGGGCCGCCCAACCCGTCCCGCTGAAGGCCAACCCCTCCAGCAGCCAGCGCCTGGGGGCCGAGCGCCGCAAGTGCGCGATGTTCCGCAGAAAGGGGAAGGGCCGCACGACGCGGAAGGCGAAGGGCACGGAGAACATGCTCCATCCGGCGGCGCGAAGCAGTTGCGCGATCGCCTCGCCGTAGCCGCCCAGTCCCAGCCCGAACAGCAAGGGCTGCCGCCGCAGGGCGTCGCAGAGCAACTGCACGCCCACCTGGACAAACTTCCGATCGACGACGCCTTCCGAGATGGGCAGCCCGAGGAAGGCGAAATCTACGATCCGGCCGCCGATCCAGAACGGCTGTGACTGCAAGACATAACCGCCGCGGACGGCCCCCCGCTGGTCCAGGGCGAGGTAGTATTGCTGGAAGAGTTTTCGGCCCGGCAGGCGCGGCAAGCGGGTCGATAGGGGCGAAGTGGGAAAGGCATGGCCCACGCCGCCCGCGCGCAGCCGGCCATTCAACTCGGCCACCGCCGCGGTCATCCCCTCTTCGTACTCGTGGATGCGGATCGCCACAGGAACCGTTACCTCGCGCCGTGCCGGGCCAGGATGGCCTTGATCTTCCGCACGCTTACCACAACGATTCGGTCATCTTGTGGTGGGGCTTTTCTGCGCTCGACCCACCTTACAGGTCTCAGGTGGTCCCGACGAAAATCTTTTCCAGCAGCCACTTGCGCTCCATGCGCCGCCGTTGGGCATCGGTGATGTCGCGGCCGCCGCCGGCCGCCCGCAGGTGGTCCAAGAGGGTGGAGACGGGAACAAACCAACCGTTCTTGCGGGCCAGGCGCTCCAGAAGCGCCCGGAACCGCGGCTCTACCTGCCCTCCCGCAGAAAAGCCGCGGGCGAAGTGGGTGTACATGATGCACGCCCCGCCCTCCTCCTCGAGCCGATCCTGATCGGCCTCGGCCAGGCAGCGGTTGAAGCGCCGCACGTCGTGCCCGTCGGAGCCGGCGAACCATTGGTTCACGTACGGGCGCCGCGGATCGTGGTACGGCATCCAGGGGCAGGCCTTTAGCGTGTTCAGGTCGCGGAAAATAAAATTGCGGTAATAGTGGACTCGTGCCTGGCAGACGTCGCCCCAGAAGCAGGGGTCGCCCCGGACGTGACCGCGGTACCGGCCGCCGTTCCGCCACCCCTTAAAGACATTGTAGGCCAGGGCATGCAAGCCGGACAGCCGGGCAGTGGCCCAATACATCGCTTCGTCGGCGTCGCGGTGGTTTGCCGCTGCCCGGGGGTCGTGTCCGAAGACGGCCGCGAAGCGGTCCAGGGCCTGGATCGTCACTGCGCGCGGCACTCCGTGCCACGTCGCCCCATGCCAGCCGATCTCGAACCCCGCCGCGTGCAGGTCGAGCAGCCAACGGCGGTAGTCCGGGTCGTCGCAGGTCTGGCCGGGGTGATTTCCCCGGTCCCAATCGCCCTGGAACATCCAACACGACTTGGTGCTGCGAAACCCCAGATCGGCGAGAAACGAGTACACGCCGCCGACGTTCTCCAGCGTGGCCGAATCCGTATCGTCGAAGACGGTAAACGCAAATCGCTTCCCCTGGGGCCAAACGGGCGGTGGATTCATTCAGTGGGCCTCCTCGACGGCGTGGGCCGCGCACAGCTCGCGCACGACCTGAACCACCCGTTGCCGCTCCTCTTCCCGCATATCCGGAAACAGCGGCAGGCTGACGGTCCTCGTCCACTGGGCGGACGCCACCGGAAACTGCTCGGGCCGCCAGCCGAAGGCCTGCTCGTAATAGCGGTGGAGGTGCAGCGGCCGCCAGTGGACCGAGCAGCCGATGCGGCGGTCGCGAAGCTGCTCGACCAACGCGTTGCGGTCGATCCGCAGCCGCTCCAGCCGCACTCGGACGGGGAACAGGTGCCAGGCGTGGATGCGGTCGGGCGGGTCGGGAGGCAGCTCGAGCTGCTGCACGCCGGCCAGGGCCTCGCGGAAGAAGCGGGCCACGGCCTCGCGCTGCCGCCGCATGGCTTCCGCTCGCCGGAGCTGGCCCAGGCCCAGCGCAGCGGCGACGTCGGTCATATTGTACTTGTAGCCCGGGGCCATGATCTGGTAGTCCCACGGCTGCCGGCCGGCATAGCGCTTCCAGGCGTCGTGCGACAGGCCGTGCAGCGACATCTGCCGCATGCGGGCGGCCAGGGCGTCGTCGGCCGTGACCGCCATGCCGCCCTCGCCGGTGGTGATCGTCTTATTGGCATAGAACGAGAAGCAGGTCACGGCGGCGGTATTCTCGCCGCAGCGCCGCCAGGCCTGGCCGGGCGATTGGCGCAGCGCGGCGGGCAGTGCGTGGGCCGCGTCTTCGACCACCCACAGCCCATGCCGCGCCGCAAAATCATCGACCGCCGCCATGTCGACCATCAAGCCGCCCACGTGGACGGGCATGATGCCCACCACGGCCAGGCCGGGATCGAGCGGCGTGCGGCCGGCCTTCAGGTCGGCCAGCTTTCTTTCGGCGTCGGCCAGATCGACGTTCAAAGTGACGCCGTCGCAGTCGACCAGCAGGGGGACCGCCCCCTGGTAGCGCACCACTTCGGCGGTGGCGGCGAAGGTCATGGTGGGCACGAGCACGGCCTGGCCGGGCCGCAAGCCCAGCGCGTCGACGGCCAGGTGCAGCGCGGCCGTGCCGGAGTTGACCGCCACGCCATGCTTGGCCCCCACGGAGTCGGCCAGGGCGGCCTCGAACTGCCGCGTCCGCGGACCGGTCGTCAGCCAACCCGACCGCAGGCAGGCCACCACCTCTTCGATCTCCGCCTCGGAAATCGAGGGCCGGAAAAAGGGGACCGCCGGTTGTGAGTCGTCGGTTGAACTCAAGTCGATGCTCCCTGGGGAGGTGGAAGTCAGGAGTCAGAAGTCAGAAGTCAGAAGTCAGAAGTCAGAAGTCAGAACTGGAGTCTTGCAAGTTGGGGTGAGGACGGCACAAGTGGTCCCCCTCTCCCTCCGGGAGAGGGCCGGGGGTGAGGGGAACCTGCGTTGGTCACGAAAAACGGAGCAGCACGATCCTCACCCATTTCCCCTCACCCTAACCATCTCCCGGGGGGAGAGGGGACCGACCAATCCGCAATTTGCAGAAGTCCAGCCCTTACCTTCTACCTTCCAACTTCTAACTCCTAACTTCTGACTTCTGACTTCTGACTTCTGGCTCCTAACTTCTAAGAACCAGCACGGTCTTGATAATTATGGCCAAGTCCGTCCGCAGCGAAGAGCGGCGGATATATTCCTTGGCCAGACGGATCTTTTCCGGCAACACGCGGCGGACGTATTCCTGCTCGGGATCCGCGGCCCGGCCGAGGATCGCCGCCTCCTGGCGGTAACGGATGGAAGCCAGATCGGTGATTCCCGGCCGCACTTGCAGGATCTCCTCGTAATCCGGCCGGAACATCTGGACGTACTTGGGCACCTCGGGCCGCGGCCCGACCAGGCTCATCTCCCCCCGCAACACGTTGATCAATTGCGGCAACTCGTCGAGTTTCGAGGCCCGCAGGAACCGGCCGACGGGAGTGATGCGCGGATCGCTGCCGAAGGTGATCTGCGGGCCGCCGTGCGGCGCCTGGCGGCGCATGGTGCGGAACTTGTAGATCCGGAAGGGGCGAAAGCCGCGGCCCACCCGCTCCTGCCGGAAGAACACCGGGCCGCGGGAGGTCAACTTGACCAGCGCCGCCACGACCGCCAGCAGCGGGCAGAGCAGGATCAGCCCCACGCCGGCAATGGTCACGTCCAATAGGCGTTTCATGTGTCCTTCTAACTCCTAACTTCTACCTTCTGCCCCTGCATCAGGCCGAGCAATTGGGCGACGACCGTTTCCACGGCCCAGCCCTGGGCCACGCGCAGCCGGCCGGCTTCCGCCAGCCGGCGCCGGAGTTCCCCCTCGGGGAGCACCTGCTGGAGGGCGTCTGCCAGGGCCGTGGGGTCCCGCGGCGGGACCAGCATGCCGGCCCCGCCGTCGAGCAGCTCCGGAATGCCGCCCGTACGCGTGGCGATTACCGGGATGCCGTATCCCATCGCCTCGAGCAGCGCTATGGGAATGCCCTCGTGCTCGTTGTCGCCCAGGTCGATGCTCGGCAGGACGACGGCGCTAGGGGGTCCGCGGCGATAGCGATCCAAGAGGGCGTCGTGGGGCACCTGGCCGAGGAATTTCACGCGATCCTGCAGGGCCAGGTCGCGGGCCATGGTTTCCAGTTCTGCCCGCAGCCCCCCGCTGCCGGCCACGTCCAGCCGGCAGGCCACGCCCCGCTGCCGCAAAATGGCCATGGCCTGCAAGAGATACTTGTGTCCTTTGACCGGGTAGAGGTTTGCCGGGCAAACCAGCAGCGGCGGTTCCGGCTGGGGGGCCGGAGCGGGCGGCCAGGGCGGAAGCGAAACGCCCAGGTGCAGCAGCCGGCCCCGGGGCTCGACCGGGCCGGCGCAGAGCCGCTGCGCCATGCGCAGGCCGCTTTCGGAGATGAAGCGGACGAAGCGGGCCTTGGCCAGCTTGACGGCCAGCAGGTTGTTCTCGGCGATGTCGGCGCGGTGGGCGGTGCAACTCCAGGGGATGCCGGAGACCTCGCCGGCCACCATGGCCATGGTGGCCGTGGTCAGGAGCCAGTGGGCGTGAATATGGTCGGCGCCGCCGTGCCGCGCCAGCCGCGCCAGCCAAAGCCCTTTGGGAAAGACGGCCAGGTTCCGCAGCCGCGTCCGGCAGTTGCGGCTGCCCAGCAGCGTGGCCAGGACCTTTGCGGCGCGGAAGGGATGCCGGCCGGCTTCGGCCGCCGCCGCCGCCAGAACCCGCGGCGACCACAGCCGCCGCAGGATGCACACGGCCCGCAGCCCCTGGGCGTCGCCGTTGACCACGCCGCCGGCCACGTCGCGCGGCACGATCAGCACCGCGCAACCCTGGCGGATCAGCTCGTGGGCCTCGGGGATCAGGAACGCCTCGCCGTGAGCCAAGGGCATGGAAACCGTCAGGTACAGCAGTTTCATGGGACTACTTCCGGCCCGGCGCCGGTTTCGCGACGGCCTCGCCCGGGCTCGAGGTCCCTTCGTCTGCCGTGCCGCCGGTCTTCACGAATGCCATGAATTGGTTGTGCGTTTTCAAGGGGAGCCGCGGAAGTTGCGACGCCTGGCGGCCAGGGCCGTGGCCGGGAAGTTGCCCGGCGACCAGTAAGGGTTGGCCGCGCGGCCGAGCGCCGCCGCTTGGGCCAGCACTATCCCGAAAAGGAACCAGGTGAGTTTGTCGTGGCCTGAGCTCGCCGTCAACGAGGCCAGGCCCCAGACGCCCAGGCTGCCGAGCCAGAGGTATCGTTCCAGCTTCGGCATGGACCACGCGCTTTTGACGATCATCATGAGAAAAGTCATGAACAGGATGAAGCCGACGATTCCCTTTTCCACCAGCTCCGAGATGAAGACGTTGTGGGCCACCATCCGGCCGGCGAAGGTGCCCGCGGTGAGGCTGGCATAGGTTCCGCCGCCGATGCCTTGGATCGGGACGCGGAGCCAGGCCGCCAGGCCGGCCTGCCAGGAGTCGAGCCGCTCTTGAAACGTCCCTGCTTTCAGGCTGGTTTCCGTGGTGACGCGCGTCAGCAGCTCCGCCGGCACAAGTGTCACAATGCCGAGCACGATTCCGGCCAGCGCCAGGAGGACCAGAAACTTGGTCTGAAAGCCCCCGTAACGGAGTATGAAGAGCGATACGACTCCGCTGGCCGCCAGGCCGAGCACGCCCGTCCGCGAGCCGGTCAAGAAGACCGCGATCGCGGCGGCGGGCAACAGCCCGACGTAGAACGGCCGGAGGGGCATGCGCCGCCCGCGGCCGCGGGCCAGTAGATACACGACGAACAGGACGACGACATTCAGCAGCTCGGCCATGTAGTTCGCGTCGTGTCCCGCCCCGGTGAAGCGTGCCCCCAGGGCCGCCCGGGAAAAGCCCGCCCGCGCAAAATCCACGTACATCCAGGCCAGCGGCACGACGTGTCCCCAAATGTACGTCTTCATCAGGACGACCTGGCGGTCGACGCTCGGGCAGAATTGCCAGATCAACCAGACGAACAACACCAGCAGCAGGATGGTGACAACATGGATTTGGGTGTAGGGCGGGTCGACGGACCAGAGCAGGCCGAGCGCCGTCCAGATCCAGAACAGGATCATGAACCGCATGGCCCACGGAACACGGCGCAGCGTAGGCCGGGCAAACATGGCCACCACGGCCGTCAAGATCGTGATCAGCCCCAGCAGCCGCGACAGCGAGGGCAGCTCCCCCAACGCCCCGATCATCTCCCAGGGGATCACGAAGACCAATCCGCATAGCAGCACGAATACCAGTTTATCCATGGCGTATCTCGGCAAGCAGTTGGGCGTACTGATCCAGGGCAAAGTCCAAAGTGTAGCGCTCGAGCGCCCGGCCGGGCACGGCGGGCGGCGGCCCCCGCAGGGCACCGGCCACGGCCTGGGCCATGGCCTCCGCGTCGCCCACGGGCACCAACCGGCCGTAGCGGCCCCCGTCGAGGATCTCCCCGGGCCCGTACCGGCAGTCGGTCGATACCACGGGCACTCCCACCGCCAGGGCCTCGATGAGCACGGTGGGCAGTGCCTCCCAGGCGGAGGAGAGCACGAACACCGCCGCCCGGGCCAGGTAGGCGTAGGGGTTCTTGTCGAACCCCGGCAGGGCTACGCAATCCTGCAATCCCAGTTCCCGCACCAGGTTTTCCAGTGCTCCGCGGAGGGGTCCCTCGCCGAGGATCATCAGCCGCGCCGCGCGGTTCTGGCGGAGGAGGGCCATGGCGCGGATGAGGGTAGCGAAATCCTTGGGCGGCGTCAGGCTGCCCACGGCAACGAGCACCTCCGGTTGGCCCGGGGCGAACCAAGGATGCGTCACCGGCTCCCGGGCAAGTTCCAGCAAGCGGGGCGTGACGACGGGATTGTAGATCACGCGGACCTTCTCCGCCGGAAGGCGGGTTACGCGGAGCAGGTCGTCGGCCACGCCTTGCGACACGCAGACGATAGCGTCGGCCCGGCGATAGGTCCAGCGAATGGCGGTCCGCAGGATGCTCTGCTTGATGCCCCGCCTGGCAGCGGCGTCCATCGAATGCGTAACGTGTACCGCGGCGACGGTTGGGGTGTTGGTACGCGACAGCCCGTTAGCCAGGATGGCCCCCACGTTGGCATAATCCAGGGCCGAAATGAGGACTTCGGGGCGGGCCGAACGCAGGTATGCGGCGAGCCGCGGAATAGCGTGCATCAAGCGCGGCGCGTTCAAATCGAGAATTCGCACCTCCGCCGTCAAATCCGCCAGGAACGGGCCTTCCGCCTGCAGAAAGACGGCATCGACGCGCCGCCCGCGCCGCACCAGGCCGTTAGCCAAGTGGACAGTAATGCGTTCCGCCCCACCCGGGCCGGGCCTTGGGACGAACAAGGCCACGGTGTTGCCCGCACCAGAACGCATGGATAACGTCATGCGGTCCGCCGTCGTTCGCGGTTCAATCGTCGCGTCAGGAAGAGCATCTTCCAACCGGAGAACGTTGATCGATAATGGCTCCGGCCGACGGCAGCCTTGATAGCGACGGGCTCGCCCGCCAGCAATCGGCCGACGACTTGCAGCAATTCTGCGACGCCGCCGGCGGTGGCCCTTGCAAAAAGCGAAGGGAATCCCTCGCCCTTGGCGATTGGTTCCACTCTGAAGTAGGCGAGCACGCGACCGGTGTCGATTCCGGCGTCGATAAAGTGGACCGTCGAGCCGATCCATTCGGGTCGGCGCTCCCAGAGGCCCCAATAGATCGACTCCATGCCGCGGATGAGCGGGGCGATGCCATGGTGCAGGTTCAGCGTGCCCAATGCCGGGATGTGGAAAACACAGGGGCGGAGAATGCCCACCCCCGCTTGAATCAGAATCGCCGGCCGCAGATCTTCCAGGGTCTTCACCGCGTCCGCTCCATTGGCGTGGGACACCCAACGGACGTTGCCCGGAAGGGGTCGGCGGTCCGGCCGGGGGATGGCACGGATTCGCTCGGCGACCTCCGCTTGATCTCGGCGCAGCAAGGCGCGTCGCAGCCACAAGGAGCTGGTGATTTCCAGGCTCGACACGAGGCCGAGCTTGCGAAGTTTGCGGCAAGCCCGGGACAGCCTCTGCCCCGCGGACGCGCGGCCCCTGCGCACGGCCACGACCTCGACCGCCGGCCAGAAGGCCGCGAGGTGCGCGTACATATACAAGAAGAGCTCACCGGCCAGCGCATCTTCACTGGTATACAGCACGACGCGTCGCTCGCCGTTTTCAGCCGGCATGGGGCCTCCGTCGCGACCACATCGCCTTGAACCCGGCTACCTCGAGGGGCGCGCGGTAAATCCCGGCGCGCGGTATCTCAAAGTCCGAAAATGATCGGAGCAAGGGGGCGACGGCATAGCCCGTCCTGAAGCCCATTTGTCGGGCGGCTTCAACAACGTACCGGTTGTAGTCGCCCAGCGGATATGAAATCCGCGTTACCACTTTCCCGCACGTGCGTTCAATGCATTCCTTGTTCTCTCGTATTTGACGGAGGGCTTCTTCCGGAGCACATTGCGTAAGATAGGGATGGTCTACCGAGTGACATTCCACCGAGAACAGGTCGTGGGAGTCCAGCGCGGCCATCTGCTCCGCGGTCATGCCCGCATATCGGTCTTCGATGTCCCGTTCGGCAACGAAGGACTCCAGCGGCGGTAATTCATCATGGATAGCGGCGTACATGGCCGACGGGTGCGGTTTCAGCGCGAGCAGGCGCCGGCGCAACAATTGGACACTGCGTTGCCTGCCTGGCGGCGACATGTCGTAATCGGCGCCCCGAAAACGAATCTCGTCTCCGCGGTATTCGTGTTCCAACGCGCGCAGGTAGGTAAACCATAGAACTCGCTTAGAGCCGACGTGGCGCGTGCTCACAAAGAACAGTGCCGGAAGGCCGTGCCTGAGAAGGATCGGAGCGACGACCTCGGCATTGTTGCGCAGGCCGTCGTCGAACGTCAGCAACACCGCCTTCCGATCCCATAAGGATCGGCTGCGAAACAGGTCCTGCCAATGGATAACACGAAAATGTCGCTTCAGATACAGCACTTGGCGTTCCAAGGCTTCACCGTCGAAGGCGTACTTTCCCGCCACGGGGCTGCGCCGCGGCACGCCATGATACAGCAGCACGCTGGGGCGCGGCCCGGCCAGGATGGCCGCAAAGGGGGGGGGAAGGCCGTAGCTTAGGCGTAACGCTGCGCGAATCATTGGATTCATCGGGGCGACTTCAAGCGGGCAACGGCTGTTCCGGCTGCAAGGCCGCCTTACGGCGACGGCGCGTCATGTCATGTGCCGGAATGCGGGCGATCAGGCGATGGCGTGAAGGCTTGACTGTGCTGATCCTCGATCCGGAAACCGTTCTCCGTCGGGCGCGATTACGGCTGTGCCACGGGGCGGCGAATTGCACCCGCGTAATGCGTGCAGAGAAACGGTATCTTGGCCAAAATCTCGCACAACAGCCACGAATAAGGGGCCAGGCGTCTGGCCAGCGGCGGCAACAAAACCGTGTGCAAGAGACAGACGGCGCATCCCGGGAATAGCTCCTGTATCTCCCGCCGGCCGACTCCGCGCACGTCGGGGTTGCGGGGATTGTTCACGCGAAAATCGAACCACAGCACCATCCCGCCGGGTTTGAGAACACGCACCATTTCCTGCGCGGCTTGCCGTCGCATCTGCGGGTCGAGAAGGGAGGTGAAAAGCGTGCCCTGCGATACCAGGTCGAAAGTTCCGCTGCTCCAGGGAAGCGCCGTCGCGTTGCCCTGCTGGATCGATACGCAGGCGGGACACAAATGTCGTGCGACCTCGACGCGCTCGCCAAGCAGGTCGATGCCGAAGAGGTTCTCCGGCCTTGCGCCCCAGCGGATGAATTCTCGCAATCCGACACCGTAGCCGCAGCCAACGTCCAGGATTTTCTGAGTCTTGAATTCTCTCAGGCCCACCTTTTTGAACAGCCGAAAAAACTCACGTTCCCGCTGGTGGGCCATGAAGAGCGCCCCGGCCTGGAAGTAGCTATAGCGATCGTGGGGCACAGTCTCCTTGCGTCGCTCGTAAGCGCTGACGATGCGCTGGACACTGTGGTCGGGATCCGGGTGCCCACCGGCAGCCTCGGGCGTCGGATCTTGGCCCGAGGATTTCACGCTACGGCCCCCCATCGTCCCATGGTATCTGTTCTCCTGTTGATTACGTCGTTTTCGGCGGCGACCGGCGGCGGCACGGCCGAAGGGGACAGTCCCATTTTCGCGGCTGATTCGCTTGTTTCGGTGATTGTGCCGTGATCGCCGCGAAAATCGGGACAGTCCCCGCCGCAACGGTCACTGTCTTTCGTGATAGAACTCGACCACCTGTTCCGCCCAGCGCCGCACGTCGAAGCCGCGGCGGACGAACTGGCGGCCTTCCGCCGCCCGCCGCTGGCGCTCGACCGGCGACCAGCTCAATACGGATCGAATGGCGGCGCAGAGCGCGTGGCCGTCGCCCGGCGCGCAGAAGGCCGCCGCGGGGCAAGCCTGTGCCCAGCCCACGGCTGGAATGTCGGCCAATACGGCGGGCGTTCCGCCGGCCATGGCTTCGCAGGCCGCGTAGGTGAAGCCTTCGCTGCGGCTGGGCGACAAGAAGGCGGCGGCGGCCCCGTAAAGGGAACCCATGTCCTCCGTGGGCTCGATACAACGCATCCAGGGCGGCGCGCCGCCCGGCTTCCGCTCCGACAAGTACCGCCGCAACGGCTCCCCGCCGAGGATCACCAAGACCAGGCGCTCCCCCTGCTCGACCAGTCGCCCCACCGCCTCCCCTGCCAGATCGACCCCCTTGCGGATCGGATCCCAGCCGATCATCAGCAGCAGGCGCTGGTCGGGCTGAATCCCCAGGTCGGAGAAGACTTGCTCTTTCGAGCGAACCGTGCGCGACGCCCTTTGCAGGTCGATTCCGTTAAGGATGGTGCGAATCCGGGCGGACGGAAAGCCGACGGCCAGCAGCTCGCGCCGGACGTGCTCGGAGACCGCGATCATTCGCGCCGTCCGCCCCAGCCCACGGTATTTCACCAGGTTTTTCAGCCGCCGGAGCCGGGTTCGCGGGTCGTGCAGCGCGGAGTGGGCGTGCCAGATCACCTGGGGGCGGCGGCCGCGAGCCGGCAGCCGGGCCGCCAGCCAGGCCGCGAGGTCGAAGCGCGTGAAATGGGTGTGAATGAGGGCGGCATTCTCCTGGCGCGCGATGCGGCGGATGGCCCGGGCCTGGCCCAGCAACGAGCGCGCCGCGGGCAGGAAGCGGACCGCGTATCCTCCGGCCGACAGGTCCGCGCACCATGCCCGCTCCCTCGACTGGCAGGGGAAGGTCAGCACCAGCCGCAGCCCGTGCTGCCGGCAGGGCCCGGCCAAGGCCGTCAAGGCGGCGATGAAGTTTCCCCCGTACGGGGCGGCGTAGTCGGCGATCTGCACCACGGCTCGCATGTGACTGGTGTTTCAGAGGATCACGGTCCGGCGGCCGCGCCGCCAGGCCCTGGCACTGTCGAGGTTCGCTCCGCAGGCTTGCCGGCTGCCCTCCCGGGCGGCGCATCCAGCCATTTCCGCAACTCGGCGGCGACCGTTGGGGCCTGAAACTGCCGGGCGGCGCAAAGCGCGTTGCGCACCAGCCTGGCGCGCAACTCGCCGTCGCTCCGCAGGCGCTCGACCGCGTCGGCCAGGGCCTGCGGGTCGGGACGATCCACGACCAGCGCGCAGTCGTGCTCCCGGAGGAACCGCGTCAGGTACGCGCCGGCCCGGGTGTGCGCGAGGATCGGCCGCCCGCAGATCAAATACTCCACGGTCTTGGTGGGGAAGATCGTGAGGAACTCTTCCTCCGGCAGCTCGCCGCTCAGGCCGTGGGGCAGGAGGACCACGTCGGCCTGGGCCAAGTGCGCCGGCACCCGGTCCCGCGAGATCGTCTCGCAGCCGACCCCCGCGCCCAGCAGCCCGAGCCGGGCCAGCGGCCCGCGATCGGGCGAGAGGAACGACACCTGCGTGTCCGGGCGGCCGGCCACCGCCCGCACCAGCCGCACCAGGGCGTCGGCGCACGTTTCGTTCACGTTGCCGCAGAACACCAGCCGCATGGGCGAGCCCACGGCCGGCGGCGGCCGGAACTCCGGAATCGGCTCGTTGAAGGCGTGTACGAGCGGGCTTTGCGCCAGGCCCGGATAGCGCCGCTCGTACAGCTCCGACATCCCCGGGCTCATCACGAACACGTGCTCGGCGGCCCGGAAGACCCGCCCTTGCAGCCAGCGGGCCAGGAAGCGGCGATGATCGCGCTGCACTTCGGCATACGTGTTGTGGAAATAGGCCCACAGCCGCACCCCGGTAAGCCGGGCGGTCAGATAACCGGCCAGCAGGAACAGCGCCCCCGGAAAGACCACCAGCAGCCGGTCGACGCCCTGCCGGCGCACCAGGCGGATGCACCGCCAGAGGGTCCGCGGAAACTGCGCCAATCGCCACCAGCGGGTCCCCCGCCGCGCGAACGGATAGAGCGACTGAATATAGAGCACCTGGGGCCAGCGGTCGTTCCAGGCGACCGCCGGCTTCCCGCAGGGCTTCTCGCCGGCCACGATCATTTCCTCCCGCGAGAACTGCTGCACCAGGTTGAGCGCGATGATGGCCGAGCCCGACGTGTCGGGCGGGATGTGCCGGCTCAAGTACAGGATCTTGCCGCTCATAAAGCGATCATCACTGCCGGCCGTGCCAAGCACGCACGGTTTCTTCGAATATGTTTTGCAGGCTGCGCGTAATACCCCAGCCCGGATAGTGCTGTTGCAGTTTTGACAGGTCGGAGATGTAGCAGATGTGATCGCCTTCGCGGTTCTGTGGCAGGTATTCGAACTGCATTTTCCGGCCCGTGACGGCGCGGACGATCTCGAAGGCTTCGAGGATCGAGCAGGAGTTGCCGCGTCCGCCGCCGAGGTTGTAGACCTCGCCCGAGCGCGGCTGGGCCAGGAAGCGCTGGATGAGGCAGGCCACGTCGTGGGCGTGGATGTTGTCGCGGACCTGCTTGCCCTTGTAGCCGAACACCTTGTACGTGCCGCCGGTCACGTTGACCTTGACCAGGTAGCTGAGGAACCCGTGCAGCTCGACGCCCGAGTGGCTGGGCCCGGTGAGGCAGCCGCCGCGGAGGCAACAGGTGTGCATGCCGAAATAGCGGCCGTACTCCTGCACCATCACGTCGGCGGCGAGCTTCGAGGCCCCGAAGATGGAATGCTTCGAGCGATCGACGCGGAAGTCCTCGCGGATGCCGCCGTAGTCTTGCGGGCGGGCGTATTCCCAGCGGGTTTCCAGCTCCCGCAGCGGCAGCTCGTTGGGCGCATCGCCGTAGACCTTGTTCGTCGACATGTAGACGAAGGGCGAATCGAGCACGAATCGCCGTACGCCTTCCAGCAGGTTGAGGGTCCCCGCGGCGTTGACGTCGAAGTCGTCGAAGGGGCGCGAGGCGGCCAGGTCGTGGCTGGGCTGGGCGGCCGCATGCACCACGGCCTCCGGGCGCAACTGAGCCACCAGCTCCAGGAGCCGCGCGCGGTCGCGGATGTCCAGCTCGTGATGCGTGAAGTTGCGGCAGGCCGCCTGCAGCCGCCGCTGGTTCCAGCGGGTATCGCCGGCGGGGCCGAAAAAGTCGGCCCGCATGTTGTTGTCGATGCCGTGCACCTCCCAGCCCAGGGCGTCGAAGTGCCCGGCGACTTCCGAGCCGATCAGGCCGCTCGAGCCGCTTACGAGGATTTTCATGTTCTACTGCTCCCATGTTTTCTGACGGAGTTTGCCAGCAGTTCATGATGTGCAAACCGCTGCGGGCGTGGCGTCATGTCCAGGCGACCGAACGGCCCACGCGGCGCGACTATGCACGCCGTGTACGGGAGTTGGCAGGGATTCATTCTTTCCTCGACGATGGATTGCGCGGAATCAGGCGCCACCTGCGTTCTTGGGCTTGCCGCCCACGATCAGGCAGCGATAAAGAAACCGCACCGCGCGGTTGTTTACGATGCGTTTGCTGTGGCGAAACAGCGTTGTTTCCTCGATCTTGGGCGAAAGCCGCACGGCATCGTCGAGGGTTTCCCGGGCCAACGACAAGTTGCCGGCCAGGGCCCGTGCTCGGGCCACGCCGCAAGCCACGCAGGCTACCCGCCAGTGAATGGCCTCGCGGTCCACGTCGTTCGCCCCCGGCCCCAGAGCCTTGAGGCCCTCTTCGTGGACATGGAGATAATCGGGAAGGAAGTCGGGTTCCAGCCAGGTGGACAAGGAATACTGCGCGGAATGATACGTATAGGTACACAAGGCTTGGGGGCAATAAACGACGTCGCCCACATTGGCCAGGCGGACGACGTACTCCTCGTCGGCCATGCTCCAGAGCTCCTTGCGGAATCCGGCGATCGACATGGCCGCGTCGCGACGCACCACGATCGTTACGATCCGTACGCCCTGGCTCAACGCGTGGCGGGCGGCCTCCACGCCCTTCCGGTAGACCCGCGCCGCTTCCTCCGCGTCCTTGCTTTGGCCCCCGCTGCGCAACCGACTGTACAAGCGGCCGAAAGCCGGCTGTTTCAGCACGCGAGACGCGCACTTCGAGTGGAGGTACGCTGCCTGCGGATACTTCCGGATCAATTCCCACATTTTCGTGGCGAAACCCTCGTGCACCAGGTCGTCCGAGTGAAGCATGTGGACCCAGGTGCCGCGGGCTTTTTCCAGCGTCTTGTTCCAATTCTCCGGCCAGCCTTGCCGCTGTGCGTTCCGCTCGAAACGCACCCGACCGCGGAACTCCCCAAGGACGGCTTCCAGGGGCGGCTCGGAACCATCATCGTTGACGAGGATTTCCCACTTCATGTCTTCCGGCCGCCGCTGGGCCAGCGCATGCCGCAGCGTGTCGGCCAACAGGCGGGGATCGCCGTAGGCGGGGATCGCAACCGAGTAGTCAATGCGGTGGGAACCGTTCTGCATGAGAAACTCCCGCGCGAGTCGAAGCGGAGCCCTGCCCGGCGGAGCGGCCTGTCAACTCCGCGCCTTGCCTCCCGGCGGCGCCCTTCTGCCGGCATTCTGGAACGTTCGATTGTGATTCAGCACTTGCCGTACACGAAATTTTCCGATCGCGGGTCGGCCAGCCAGGCCGCCAGGCTCAGCCCTTGTCGATCCTTGTCCGAGAGGATGGGCGAGCCGGCGGCAACGGCCTGAAAACGCGTCCGCAACCGCGGATCACACAACGACCAGTCCAGGTCGTCGGTCAGGGGGCAGATACCCGCCTCGCACCCCGGACTGTACTCGCTCGTGCAGAAATACTCGATGTAGCTGGGCTCGGTGAAGAAGTTGCCGTGGGCGAACCCCGGCGGCACCCAGATCCACTGGCACCAGCCGCCCTCGGCGGCGGCGGGCATGTCGTAGGCAATGATCTTGCCCAGCGTGGGCGAGCCCTTGCGGATATCCAGCAGCAGGTCGCACATGTGCCCGGCGATCGTGCGGACCAGCTTGCCCATGTACGGGTTCCACTGGCAATGCAGCCCGCGGATGACCCCGCTGCGGGACCAACTCTCGTTCATCTGCGGGAAGGCCAGCCCGCGCAAGCACTCGGCCTGGGGATGGGTCTGGAAGTCCGAGCGGCGGTAGGGTTCCGTGAAGTAACCGCGCTGGTCGGCGAAGCGGGCGAAACGCAGCACTTTGATCTCCGGAAAGGCCAGCGCTTTGATGTCCAGGATCTTCATGTTCACTGCCTTACTATGGGCCGACAAATAGCTTCCGTACTCATCACGCTCCGCGTGATGCCCTCCTCTCGCGGAGCGAGAGGAGTACGGGAAATGCGGAAATTATTTTTCGCCCGCTCCTTAGCGCCATTTCCCTTACCCTAACCCTCTCCCGGAGGGAGAGGGGACCGAGCAACCGTCCGGCACCGCACCGGCCAGCACCGCGCGGACGATGTTCGCCGCCGCCTGCTGCCCCGCCGCCGCACAGAACATGCGGGCGAAGCGGGCCGCCGCCTCGAGCGCCTGCCGCCGCGCCGCCTCGTCGAACACCAGCGACCGGATGGCCGCGGCCAGCTCGCCGCTGGAGCACGGTTTCGGGCAATGGGCCAGCCGGTGCAGGTCCGCGCCGTGGCCCAGCGGAACGTCGATCGCGTCCAGCACGATCACCGGACGCCCCTTCGTCAGGGCATCGCTGCCGAATCCGCTGCTATGGACCACCACCACGTCGGCGGCGGCGATGGCTTCGTCGACCGTCCAGGCGCCGTTGGGCAGGAAACGAACCGCCGGGTGCCGGCGGACGACGGGCCGATAGGCGTCGAGCTGCTCCGAAGCGTGCAGCCGCACCACGCCCACCACGCCGGAAAGCGCTTCCACCGTGCTACAGAACAACTCGGCAAGCTGCAAGCGTTGCGGCCTGGGGAAAGGCGCGGTGGCCAGCAGAACGACGCGCTCCGCGCCGCCCCAGCCGAGCTTGGCCAGCGACTGCTCGCGCGTGGCCGACAGGGTGGTCGTCAGCCGAGGGCAGCCGGTGATCAGCAGCCGGGAGGGCTCGACGCCCGCGGCCAGCAGCCGCCCCCGATCGATCTCGCCCCAGCAGAAGGCCTGATCCGCCAGAAACGGCGCGTAACCGAGGGCCTGATCGCCGACTACTCCGTGGACCAGTGTAAAGGTCGGAATCCCCTGCCGCCGCGCGGCAAGAATCAGCGCCGACCACAGCCGGTGCCGATCGTAATCGACCACGATTGCCGCCGGGCGAGCGCGCTCGAGCAACTCGAGGCACCCGCAGACGTACTGGCTGCTCAAGAGCAGGTTCAACAGGAGGTGGCGGCGGAGCTTGGCGCTCAGGCGATACCTGGCCGCCAGGCGGAGCAGTTTGCCGCGCAGCGCCGGCCAGAGTGGCGCCAGTTCCGCGCGCCAGGCAGCGACGTCATAGTACATCGCCTCGCGCCAGCCCGTGCCCTGAAAACCCGGGGGAAGGCCGGACAACATGGCCGCCTCGCACGCAATGACATAACTCGTTTGCGGTCCAAGCTGCTGGATCACCGGCATCATCAGAGCCCGATTCCGAACGCCAACCGTGCTCCAGGTGACGAAGATGCGGGGCTGGGGAATCAAGGGCGGAGCCGCCCCGCGATACGGCCGGATGCGGTAGCGCCAGCGCCGCAACACGTCGCTCAGCGCGAACCCGCCAACCCACTGCTCCGGCGAGTTGTAAAGGCCGGCCACCAGGGCATCGGAGAGCGTGGGGCCTAGGGGCACGCCGGCGAAGCGGGGCGTAGACAGCTCCTCCTGGATTTCCCGGTAGCAATCGTCGGGCGAAAAGCCGGCTGGAATCACGGCGCGGCTTCTCCCCCGGCGGTCTGCCGCCGCCGCAGCGGCCGCGCCCCCGACCTTCGCTTCCGGCTCCTCAAAAGCACGAGCAAGAGGTAGCAGGCCACCAGGTGCACGCCGCGACCGATGAGCATGGCCTGCGGGAAAGCGCTCAGCACGGCGCCGTGTTGGAACCGCCAGGCGAGGCTGAGAAAATAGCTGCCCATGCCCAGTAGCGTCGCCACCGTGTACAGATCTTGACGGCGAACGACGTTGTAGACGTTGTGAATGGGAAACAGGCTGGTCAGCAGCGGCGGCAAGAGGGCCCACTGCATGGCGGGCACGGCGTCCAGGTAATTCGGCAGCAGCAGTTGGGTCAAGGGCCGGGCCAGCCACCAGCCGAGCACGGCCAACGGCGCCATGCCCACAAAGGTCAACAGCATCGGCTTGACGGCCATCCGCAACAGGCCCCCCAGGCGTCCCGTCTGGCCATACTCTTGGGCCATGCGCGGGTAAATGACCTGGCTCACGGCCATGGGCAACAACTCCAGCGTGGTACCGGCCACGACGACCATCTGGTAGAGTCCCATGTCGCGCTTTCCCAGGAGGTCGAGGACCAGGGTGGCTTCCAGGGTCGTCCAAAACATCGTCAACTCGCCCACGCCGAAGATCGGCAGGCCGATGATGAGCAGGTGCCGGAGTCGGCCGAAGCTCCATTGCAGGCCGACGTGCACGGGTCGCCAGTAGTAGAACAAGGCCAGGCCGGCCAGGCCCGAAAGCACCGCCCGCAGGCACAAGCCGTAAAAGCCCAGCAGGGCCACCAGGGCCACCAACAGCAGTGCCACGGCGTTTTGCAGGACGTTGACCAGCGACAGGCGGGCGAAGTCGTGGGTCGTGCGATAGGTGGCCTGGAGATACATGGCGCCGTAGAAGAAGATGAAGGCCAGCACGGCCTGCGTGGCCCAGCCGGCCGCCAGCCAGGGTTCGCCCCGGAGCAGATACCAGGTTGCGACGGCCAGCAAGGCGAGGGCCACGAGTGCGCCCAGGGCCACGGCCCAGGCCTGTGCCGCGGCGGCCAGCTCCTTGACGTGCTCGTAGTCGCCTTTTCCGAAGAAATAGGGCAGCTCGCGGTTCAGGCCGTTGAGGATGCCCAATTGCAGGAAGCGCGTGTATCCCAACACCAGGCCCAGGCCGCCGAACAGTCCGAGCACCTCGGGAAGCACGCATCGCGCCTGAAGCAGGCCGCCCGCCATGCGCAGGGCGGAGGACACGACGTTGCCGCCGGCCAAGGCCCCGATGAGAAAGAGCATGGAAGGCCGGCCGGGCGCCGCGCCCCGCTGAGCGGTAATGGCTTCGTCGGACATGGTGGCGATTGTTTATGCCTCTGTGCCGCTAAGCCAGGTGCTCCCAGCGGAGCGGCGTGCCGGCCTCGAGGTTCTGCGCGGCGCGGCGGCCCAGCACCTGTCGCAAGTACTTGGGCGGCAGGCCGTCGGCCGGGCGTATGCTTCGCACATTCTCCGGCGTGAACGCCTCGCCCGCACGAATGTCCTTCACCAGGAACAGCGAGCGGCGGTAGGCACGGCCGAGGGCCTCCCGAGCGGTGACTTCGTACCGCACCTGGCCGAGGGCCCGCTCCGCCGCGCGGATCTCGTCGACCATCGCTTTGAACTCGGGCGGCTCCAGCGAAAAGGCGCTGTCCGGTCCGCCGTCGCGGCGGGCGAGCGTCAGGTGTTTTTCGATGATCGAGGCGCCCAAGGTCACCGCCGCCACGGGCACGGCGATGCCCATCGAGTGGTCCGACAGTCCGGCCGGCACTTCAAAGGCTTGGGCCAGGTGCGGGATCGTCCGCAGGTTCATCTCTTCCGGCGGAGCGGGATAGGCGCTGGTGCACTTCAAGAGCGCGATGTGGCGGGCCCCCGCCTGGCGCGCCGCCCGCACCGCCTCGTCGATTTCGCCCAGCGTGGCCATTCCGGTCGACATGATGATCGGCTTTCCCGTTCGCGCCATCCGGGCGATCAGCGGCAGATCGACCAGCTCGAACGAAGCCACCTTGTAGGCTGGAACGTGCATCGCCTCCAGGAAGTCGACGGCCTGCGGGTCGAAGGGCGAGGAGAAACACGCCAGTCCCAACTCGTCGGCGACTTGCTTCAGCTTCGGCTGCCACTCCCAAGGGGTTTGCGCCTGCCGGTACAGGTCGTGGAGCGTCTGGCCGGACCACAGCGTTCCTTCGACGACGCGGAAGCACGGCTGGTGGCCGTCGAAGGTGAGGCTGTCGGCGGTGTAGGTTTGCAGCTTGACCGCATCGGCGCCGGCGGCCTTAGCGGCGCGGACGATCTCCACGGCGCGGTCGAAACTCTGGTTGTGGTTGCCCGACATCTCGGCGATGACGTAAGCGGGCGATCCGCCAGCGATGCGTCGGCCGGCGATGGTGATCGTGGGCGAGGCGTTCATGCGTTCTCCTGGCAAGGCTCGTCCTTCTCGAAGCCGCCGCTGCCGTCGGCGGCGAGCATTTCGTCCCACGTCCGCCAGGCGGCGGTCCCGGCGGCGAGCAGTTCCCGCGTCGCCTGGGGGCCGACGTTGCACAAGGCGTCCAAAACGGACAGAAAAGGAACGAAGGTCCCCCGCGCGCCGACCTGGGGATAGGGCTGCGGCTGAAAATCCTGGAAGCGGACATCGATCCCCGGCGCGGGAAAGACGCCGTCGGCCTGCATGTAACCGAAGGAGCCCCGGGCGCAGAGATAGACGTCGGCCGCGCACCAACGGATCAGATCGACGACCCGCTGCGAGCGCGACAGGCCCGAGGGATGCCGGGAGCTCAGGCGAAATTCCCGCCGGATGCCCATCAACTCGCACGCGAGGCGAATGAAGGCGATGTTGTGGGCCGCCAGCGACTCCTCGGGCGTGAGGATCCACTGCCGCAGAAGGGGGCCAAGCTGCTCGAAGAACGGGGCCGTGGCGTAGTTGTGACGGACCTGTTTCCACGTTTTTTCCCGCCAGGGAGGATCGTCGCAGATCCGCGCCTGGTTCAAGGGCAGGCCGCGCGAGTGCTTCTTCTGAACGGGGATGGTCATCCAGACTACTTCACCCGTGTTGCGGAACAAACGGTTCCGTTGGTGATAACTGCCGGCGGAGAATTGGTAATCATCGCCGAAAACGAAACAATCGCAGGCGTAAATCAAGGCGAAGTAGCCCTGCCACGGCATGCAGGTGGGCTGCATCATGGCTACTTTCCGCATGTTGGGCTATCTTGTCTGCGGGGCATGGTTCTGCCGCCCGGCCTGAACTTCGCGCATGGCGCGCAGCACACGTGCGGCCCCCTTCCCGTCGACCAGACGCTTGCCGGCCAGCGTCATGCGCTGCCGGTCGGCGGCGGAGTGCACGAGTTTCTCGATCGCGGCGGCCAGGCGCTCCTGATCGAGGGCCTCCTCATACCCCAGGTAAAGCAACGAATCCTGACGTTCCAGGTCGAGAAGGATCGACTCCTGGAGCGGGGTGCGGGCGAAGATCATCGTCGGACAACCCATGAACATCAGTTCCCACAGCGTGCCGCCGGCGGCAATGATCGCCAGGTCCGCGCGGGCCATGCATTCGGGCATGTCCTGGATGTTGCGCCGGAGGTCGAAAGCCACGGCGGAGCCGGCGGCCGCGGCCCGCACTTCGTCGTAGTGCGGATTGGCGCCGCCCACGACGACCAGCGTTTCCAGATGCGGCGCGCGCAGGCGGGTCAAACTGCTCATGACTTGCGGAGTGAGGTTCCCCGGATCCGCGCCGCCCATGGTCACCAGCAGCCGCCGTGCCAGCGGTTGTGTCTGGCGCTGCCAATCCAGCCAGCGGGCGAATTCCCGTCGCAATAACACGTATGGCAAGCCGAGGAGGAGGCGGGTGAAGGCCTCGCGGTGTGTGTAGCAGTCCGGGCTGGCGTTGCTGTTCTGATTGAGAACGAGATCCGCGGAATAATGGGCGCAGTGTCCGAAATCATCAACCGCCAGGAGATGGAGTCCGGCGCGGCGAATGGTTTTCTGATAATCGGCGTCGAAATGGTACCCATCGACGACGACCCACTCCGCGCCCAGGGCCCGAGCCGCCAATGCCGTTTGGGTCGCGTCCTCGACGGCGCCGCGGGGCGCGGTAAGGGCGGTCATTTCCATCCCTTCTTCCCGCAATCTCTCGGCAACCGAGGCCGGTGGCCCGGCCATGGCGAACTGCACCCGTCCGCCGGCGTCCGTCCAGGCTTGCGCCAGCGCCAGACAGCGCATGACGTGGCCCGTGCCCATGCGATTCCCCGCATCCGCACGAATCAGCAGCACTTCCGACGTTCGGGTCATGGGGGGTTGCCGCCAGCGCGGCTCACCGGGATTATTCACCGAGGCTCGTAGTGACCCGATTTATCGGGTCTGGAGAGTGTGAACGGGCCAAGGACCGCATGAATGCGGTCACTACGAACAATTGGTGAATAATCCGGCTCACACGGTTTTCTGCCGCACGTGCCGGTTCAGCTCCAGCCAGTCCGTGTGGGCTTGCAGCAAGTCCAGCACGTCGCGCCAGCCGAACCGATCGTGTCCGAAATGCTCGAAGATCAGGCGCACCAGCGCGTAGTCTTCCGGAGTGTCCACGGTCCAGCGCATGTCCGTGAAGTCGCCATCGGCCAGCAGCGGGGCCAGGCGGAAGCGTTGCGGATGGCGATAGATGAAGGGGGTCACGTGCTCGCGGAAGGCGGGTGGGCGGGCCTCCCGCCATGCCTCCTCCAGCGCGCGGAAATGAAAGACCTCGACGTCCAGCCCGCGCGGAAAAGGCCGCGGCGGCTCGCCGTTGGACAGGTAATCGCAGTCGGGCTGCAAACGGAAGAACTCCGCCACCGCCATGTCGGTCACTTCGGGATCGATGAGCGGGCAGTCGGAAGTGATGCGCACGACGACGTCGGCGGCATGTTCCTGCGCCGCCCGGTAGTAGCGATCGAGCACGTCCTCCTGGCTGCCGCAAAAGGAGGGCCAGCCGCGCGCCTGGCACAGATCGCACAGCACCTGGTCGGCCGGCTCGGTGGTCGTGGCCACCACGACGCGGTTCAGGGTCTTCGCCCGGGCGGTCCGCTCGACCACCCGCGCCAAGACCGGCTGGCCGCACAGATCCAAGAGCACTTTGCCGGGCAGCCGGGTGCTTCCCATGCGGGCCTGAATGACGGCGACGACATTCATCGGCTATAGTTCTCGACGACTTTGCGGAGGGCTTCGAGCACGTCGTCCGCGTCGGCGTCGGTCATGGCGGGAAAGATGGGCAGCGAGAGGATCCGCTGGTAGGCCGCCTCGGCCACCGGGCAAAGGCCGGCCGCCGTGCCGAACTTCTCCCGGTAATAGGGATGCAGGTGGACGGGAATGTAATGCACGTTGACGCCGATGCCCTCGGCCCGCAAGGCGCGAAACACGGCCCCGCGGTCCACGCGGAGCAACTCCAGCTCCAGCCGCACCACGTAAAGATGATAGGCGTGGGAGCAGTCCGGGCGAACCGCCAGCGGCTCGACCGCCGGCACGGCCGCCAGGGCCGCGTCGTAGCGGCGGGCAATGGCCTGCCGGCGGGCAATCGAAGACGGCAACTTCGCCAACTGGCTGATCCCCAAGGCACACTGCAGGTCGGACAGGCGGTAGTTGAACCCCAGCTCGACCATCTCATACTGCCACGAATCGCGGGCGGCCCGCTGCCGAAAATCGGTGCTGATGCCGTGGTTGCGGAAAGTGCGCATGCGGCGGGCCAGCTCGGCGTCGTCGGTCGTCACCGCGCCCCCCTCGCCGGTCGTCACGTGCTTGACCGGGTGAAAGCTCATGGCGCTGGCGGCCGCCAGGGAGCCCACCGGCAAATCCCGCCAGCGGCCGCCGATGGCATGGCAGGCGTCGGCCACCAGGGCCAGGCCGTGCTCTGCCGCCAACGGCCGCAAGCGGCCGTAATCGCAGGGCTGGCCGGCGTAGTCCACGGCGGTCACGGCCCGAGTCCGCGGGGTAATGCGCTCGGCCACGCTGCCAGGATCGATCAACAGCGTGGCCGGGTCCACGTCGGCGAACAGCGGGGTACCGCCCTGGTAGACCACCGCGTTGGCCGTGGCCGCGAAGGTCAGAGCGGGCACGATCACCTCGTCGCCCGGCGAGACGCCCAGGCCGGCCATGACGGCGTGCAAGGCCGCCGTGCCGCTCGAGACGGCCACCGCCTGGGCCGTGCCGGCCACGGCCGCCAGGGCCGCCTCGAACTGGGCCACCTTCGGACCGGTGGTCAGCCAGTCGGAGCGCAGCACCTCGACCACGGCGGCCACGTCCTGCTCGTCGATCGACTGCCGTCCGTAGGGCAGCATCGTGCGGCGGACGGGCGTCCCGCCGTCAATGGCCAACCGCAGCGTCACTGCAATGCTCTCCCACGATCTTCCGCAGCTCGTCGATGGTCAGCCACCGCTCGTTGCCGTCGCTGGTATAGGCGAAGTCTTCGGCCACGGGCGCGGCGTCGTGCCCGTGGTCCACCGCCCACCACGGATGGGCCGGCTGGATCAGGTACATGTCCGCGCTTTCCAGGGTCTGCCGGGCCTCATCCCGCGAGATCATCACCTCGTGCAGTTTTTCCCCGGGCCGGATGCCGATCAGCTCGATCTTGCACTCCGGGGCGATGGCCTGGGCCAGGTCGAGGATCTTCATGCTGGGCAGCTTGGGCACGAAGACTTCGCCGCCGGCCATGATCTCGATGGCGTGCAGCACGAATCGCACGCCCTCGTCGAGGGTCAGCCAGAAGCGCGTCATGCGGCGATCGGTAACGGTAAGCGTGCCGCCGCGGCGCTGGCGTTGGAACACGGGGATCACGCTGCCGCGGCTGCCCAACACGTTGCCGTACCGCGTGCAACTGAAGCGGGCGCCTTCGGGGCCGGCGTAGGCGTTGCCCTGCACGAGCAGCTTTTCGGCGCACAGTTTCGTGGCCCCGTACAGGTTGACGGGGTTGACCGCCTTGTCGGTGCTCAGGCCCAGGACCTTGCGGACGCCGCAATCGATGGCCGCATCGACGATGTTCTGGGCGCCGTCGACGTTGGTCTTGACGGCCTCGCCGGGATTGTATTCGCAGGCCGGTACTTGCTTCAGGGCGGCGGCGTGGATGACGACGTCCACGCCGCGCATCGCCCGCCGCAGCCGCTCCCGGTCCCGAATGTCGCCCAGGAAGTATCGCAGGCTGGGATGGTCGAAGCCGCCGCAAGCCATCTCGTGCTGCTTCAGCTCGTCGCGACTGAAGATGATCAGTTTTTTCGGCTGGTAGTCGCGCAGCAGGATTTCGGTGCATCGCCTGCCGAACGAGCCGGTTCCGCCGGTGATGAGGACCACGGATTGCCGCCAATCGAGGCTGCTCATGGTAGGTTGGGGTTTGGGTCTTCGGTCTTGGGTCTTCGGTCTTCGGTCTTGGGGATTTGTCCCGCCGAGTGCCGCCAATTCAAGCCACTAACGGTGGGGCTTGTTCCTTTACTTATGGGGGCACCGTCGGCGCGCACTCCGTTCCCATGGGTTGCGCAAGCACCCACCATTGCAGTATCCGGCTATACCCGTCATTGGTATTGAACCGACAGACTGCCTACGTACTCCTCACGCTCCGCGCGAGGTCCCGTCGCCCGGCCTCACGCGGAGCGTGAGGAATACTTCAATCTATAAGCATAGCTTGTGACCGCGCTAGCCCGGAAGGGGTGGGGCGTTCCGCGATCGGCCAGGCAGCCCTAACGAATCGGGATGTTCTCGGTTTGGGCCGCCGGCTGGTCGGGGCTCAAGGCGCCGTTCTCCCCGGCCGATTCGCCCGGCGCGGCGAACTCCCGCACGATTTGCTCCAACTTCAGGCGCAGGACGTCGGCCGGGCCGTAGATCAACGGTTGCAGGCTGGCCACGAGCTTCTGGACTTCCGAGAAGGTGTAGGGGCGATGGTAGGCGGCCCGCAACTTGGGATGCGCCGTGGGCAAGGTCTCCTCGTCCTCGAAATACAGCTCTTCGTACAGCTTTTCACCCGGCCGGACCCCGGTGAAGCAGATTTCGATGGAATCCTCGGGCAGGCCGGAGAGGCGGATCAGGTCGCGGGCGAGATCGACGATCTTGACCGGCTCGCCCATTTCGAGCACGAAGATCTCGCCGCCGTGGCCCATGGCGGCGGCCTGGAGCACCAGTTGCGAGGCCTCGGGAATGGTCATGAAGAAGCGCGTCATGCGGGGGTCGGTGACGGTGATCGGCCCGCCGCGGCGGATCTGCTCCTGGAAGATGGGCACGACGCTGCCGTCGGAGCCGAGCACGTTTCCGAAGCGGACGACGGTGAACTTGGTGGCCGAGACCTGCGACTGGGCGTGCACGCAGCGCTCGGCGAGCTGTTTGCTGATGCCCATGACGCTGGTGGGGCGGACCGCCTTGTCCGTGGAGATGAACACGAAATTCCGCACCTGGAACTCATGGGCCAGTTGCACCAGGGTGTTGGTGCCGCACACGTTGTTGCGGACGGCCTCGCCCACGTTCTCCTCCATCAGCGGCACGTGCTTGTGCGCGGCGGCGTGGAAGACGACCTCGGGGCGATAGCCGGTGAAGACCTGCCGCATCCGCGACTGGTCGGTAATGTCGGCGATGACGGGGCACAGCGTGGCGGCGGTGTGCAGGGCCCGCAGCTTGCGCTCGATCTTGAAGATGCGGTTCTCGCCCCGGCCGACCAGCAGCAGCTTGCGGGGATTGAAGCGCAGGAGTTGGCGGCAGATTTCGGCGCCGATGCTCCCGCCGGCGCCGGTGACCATGATCGTCCGCCCTTCGACCAGGTGGCCGATGCTTTTCATGTCCAGTTGCACGGTGGCCCGCCGCAGCAGGTCGCTGATCTCGATGTCGCGCAGCGGGATGCGGTGGTCGCCGCTGAGGCGGTCTTCGGCCCGGCGGATGATTTTCAGTTGCAGGCCGGCCTCGGCGCAAGCGTTCATCAGGTTGCGCATGCGGGGTCCGGCGAGGGTCCCGGCGGTGAGCAGCACGTCGGTGGCCTTGCAGGCGGCGGCGATATCCCGGACGTCCTCGAGCTTCCCGAGAATCGGAATCTGCCCCAGCCGCGAGCCGGCCATGCTGTCGTCCAAGGTCAGCAGGCCGCGGACGCGGTAGGGCAGCTCGCGGCAGGCCTGAATCTGGTGCGCGAGCATGCCCGTCAAGTGGTCCGTGCCGACCAGCAGCGCCCCGCGGTGGCCGTTCTGGTTGAAGATCGGCCAGAACTGCTCCTGGAAGAAGCGCCAGCTTCCGCGCAGCCCGCCGAGGACCGCGATCACGCCGACGCAGTCCAGGATCAGGACCTTCCGCGGCGTGTAGTACGTCGAGCCGAAGAAGTATTCGCTGGCGGCAATCACGAAGGTTGCCAGGAGCGAGGTCCGCACCAGCGCGATCAGGTCCGCGAAAGTGACGTAAGCCCACCATCCCTCGTAATGCCCGAACGATAGAAACACGACGAACTTCACCGCCAGCACCCACAGGAGCGTGTCCCGTAGCAGGTCCGCCTCCTCAGCCGGCAACGGCAACTCGAAGCGCAGCACGAAGGCCAGCCAGTACATCAGGGCAAAGACCACGAGGTGACCGGCGGCCAGGAGCCAGGCCCGCGGATTGAGGAAGTTTCGGGAGCGCCGCAGGAGGCCATGATGCAGCCAGGCGCGCAGCGCGGCCTTGATCGACCGATCGCCGGGGGCTGCGGAGCGGTGGCCCACCCCGTCTTCCGCAGAGGCCTGCGGCTGCCCGACGCTACGGCTTCGTTGCATGTCGTCTTCCTTCCAGGCGGATCAGGGCGCCGGCTCGGCAGCCGGGGCCTTCGCGGCCGCCAGCGCCCCAATCGACTCCCGCACAAACCCGGCAAACTCCAGCAGTTGGGCCTGGGCCGACCCGGAGGCCGGCGTTTCCAGGAGCACCTTGTACATGGGCGGCCAGCGCTTGCGGCCCACCATGGACAACTGCACCGGAAACAGGTCCCCCCGCTCGAACAGGATGTGGTCGCCGAGCTCATACCAGTACAGCACGAGCACGCGATCCCCCGTCTTCTCCCAGGTCGATAGGCTCGCGGTGATCTCCGGCCGGCCCTTCGTGGCGAACGTGACCAACTGCTGGCTCAGCCTCGTCCAGCCGTTGGAGCGGTAGCAGTTGGTGGGACTATGATACAATCCCTGGGCCGGATTAGCATACAGGGCGGCCAAGAAGCTGATCTGCCGTCCCATCAGGTCCCGGTACTTGCGGGCCACGGCTTGTTGGGCTTCCGAGCGGGTGAATTGCTCCGAGCCGAGTTCTTCGTCCGTTCCGCTCCAACTGCCGAAACGCCGGGCGATGGTCTCGAGGCCCGCGGCGGGCATGTCGACTTCCTTCGGCCGAAAGAGGGTCGGCGCGAGGTGCGCGCCGATCTCGAACAGCACCACCAGAGCGGCGACCATCGCCAGGCGTACGGCCGTGATTCTCATGGTTCTTCCTTCGTCGGGTCCCTCAGCAGGTTTCACGTCGCGTCGGTCTCGGCGGCCGGCGGCTGCGGCACCTCGGGCTCGAACTCCGCCAGGGGCTGGTATCCCGAATCCCGGCCGTAGCAGAGTTCCTGCCCGCCGGTCACCACGACCTCGATCGAGCGGACGCCGAAGGCTTCCAGGATCTCGGCGGCCGCCAGCACGCGCGCCGTCTGGCTCTTGTCGCGGAACACGGAGAGGATCACCGTGTCGACCTGCTGACTGACCAGCCGCGTGTCGGCGATGGGCAGGATGGGGCTGCTGTCGATGACGACGAAGTCGTAGTGCGCCCGCAGCCGCTCGATCAGGGCTCCCGCGGCGCCGTTGCCCAGGGCGGCCAGGACCTGGCGGTCCCAGCGGCCGGCGGTGAGGATCGCCGGCGAGTCGCTGTCCGTGGCGTGGATCATGTCCAGGACGTCCCCCTGGCCCCGCAGGGCTTCGCACACGCCGGGCTCCGCCGGCAGGCCGAACAGCCCCCCCAGCGCCGGCCGGCGCAAGTCGAAGTCGACCAGCACCGTGCGGCGCAGGTTGCGCACCAGGCTCATGGCCAACTGGGTGGCCAGGGTCGTCTTGCCCTCGCCGGGCATGGCGCTGGAGACCAGCAGCACCCGGGACTGCTCCTGCTCGGCCTTGCGGAGCAGGCGGGCCACTAATCCGTCGACCGACTCGGTCAGTCGCACGCGCCAGGTTTGGTTCCGCTTGGTGGGCGCGGCGAGCTGGCGGAGGACGCGGGCGGGGATCATGGGCACCGAGCCCAGCACCCGCAGGCCCAGTCCTTGGGCCACCTCCCAGGCCCCGTTGATCCGCCCCGCCTGCACGTCCCACACCGCGATCCCCAGGACGGGCAGGCAGAATCCCACCAGCCCGCCGAAGAAAATGAGTGCCAGGCGCATCGGCCGGTTGCTTTCATTCTGCGGGACCTCGGCCGGCCGCTCCACATCGCCGATGATCCGCACGCGGGACGCGCCGCGGAGCTCCACCTGCAGCCGTTCGCGCTCGTCCACCATGCTGCTGAACACCTGCTCCAGGTGCCTCACCTCCGAGAGCATCATCTGCACGTCGATCGAGTTCCGGCCGACCTGCTCGGCCTCCTTCCGCTTCTCCTCCACGTCCTTCTCCAACTGCTGCTTCTGGTCGGCGAGAATGGCGACCTCGGCCTCCAGCCGCCGGAGTTCCTTCTGGATGTCGGCGCGATCCGCGGCGCGGATCTTCTCGCGATAGCCTTTCAAGAGCTCCTCGGACTGCCCGAGGATCATCTGCAAATCGCGATCGCGGGTCTGCACGTAGGCGGGGGCCGCGCCGGGAACGGCATTCGCCCGGGTGAGATCGGAGGACATGCGGGCCCACATCGAGCGCTCCGCCAAGGGCCGATACTGCGGATCGAGCTGCGCCATGGCGTACACCTTGGCCTCGGGGATCTCGATGCTTTCCAGCCGCTCCAGCAGCGCCTGCTGGGCCTGCTGGTGGCCGCGGGCCCGCACCAGCTCCCACTGCTTCAGGTTCAGTTCCCGCCGGTACTCCCCGAACTGCTCCACGGCCAGCTTCTGCTTGAGGGTCAGCGTTTCCGTGTCGGTGGTCTGCAATTGGTCCGCCAACTGCCGCAGCTCGGTGCGCTTGCTGCGCACCTCGTTCTCCTTTTCCGCACAGGCCTGTTGCAGTTGAACCAGCTTGACTTTTCGCTGGTTCTGGTCCCACAGGACCACTTCGTCGAAATAGGCCCGCACCACGGCGTTGACCAGGTTCGCCGCCTCGTCGCGATCGGGACCGGTCATGCTGACCTCCATGACCTGCGCGTTTTTGGTGGGGAAGTCCGCCGACAGCTCGCTCTTCAGCCAGGCCAGCGCGTTGTGCCGCTGTTCCTCGCGCTGGATGCTGGGCAGGCCCTTCACGCTCGGGTCGCGCAGGGCCGCCGTCAGCACGAAGGGGTTCTTGATCAGGTGCTTCTGCGTCTCGCGGTAGACATCGAAGGCCCCGGCGCCCATCTCCATCTGCGTGTCGCGGGTGGGAAAGGCGACTTGCGGAGTAGTCGGCTGGAGGAGCAGCGAGGCGACGGCCGTGTACTGCGGCACGCGCCACAGCCATACCGACAGCGCCAACAAGACCGCGCAGGCCAGCCCGCTGGAGAGCGCCAGCAGCCAATGCCGCCGCACGGCGTGCAGGTAGCTGGCAATGCTGACGCCGCGGAGCGGCTCCGCCGGTCCCGCCGCCGACCACTGCGGCGGCAGGGCGTATCCGATCGGACCCAGGGGAGGCACCGTGAGCACTTGCTCCGGCAAGGCGTTGTTCGGCAGCGGTGAATTCTCAGTGCTGGACATGGAAGCTGGTTCCCAGGAAGAAGAGCGGAAAAAGGACGTATCAACGGTCGAACGGCGGTGCACTGTCTCCCGGATTTTCGGCCGCGCCAGGCGGCCGCGTTGTGGTGGCGGTCAGGGCCCGCTCCCCCGGCAGGTCCGGCAGGCCGGGGTGCTGGCCGGGGGACCGCGGGCGGGCCATGGCCCCCCGCGGACTGCCCAGCGCCAGCGGCTGGCCCGTCGGCGCTTCCAACAGCAGCCAGGAGATCAAAGCCATTTCACCCCAGATCATCAACATGGCGAAAATCATCATCACCCAGCCGGCCCAATCGTGGAACTGCCGCCCCCTCTCCGAATTGATCAGCACGGCGAGAATGCCGGTGATCGTAATCCGCGCCACGTTGGACAACACGGCAATCGGCACGGCACTGACCAGGATGACGACTTTCTCCCACCACGGCACGCGGAGCACGAAGACCGTCCCCACGCAAATCGCGAAGAACAGGGTGAGCATGCTCAACCCGCTGCAGGCCCGCTCGATGTCCAGCGGCGTGCAGGGCGGCGGAAGCTGGATCACCGTCCCTTGGTCGCCCGGCACGATGGCCGAGATCCCCAGAGTCTGCAGCGTGTACACGCTGGTGACGGTGGCGATGCGCTGCAAGGGGTGGCTCAACATGACCGAAAGGAACGCGGGGAGCGGCACCATGAAGACCAGGAAGACGATGGCCGGCCATGCCCAGCGCAGCGCCCGCCACCCCCCCAGGAACAAGGCCAGCCCGATCAACAGCGGATAAATCGAGTCGATGTCGCGATCGTAATTCAGCATCGCGTTGACCGCCCGCAGCAGTATCCACGCGCCGAAAAACGGCAACGCCCACCACGACCCTTTGCTCGGCCAGGGATCTACCATGTCCTGGCGGATCCACAGCAGGAAGCCCGAAAACAGCGGCACCAGAAATCCGTGCTGGTAGTCCGGCATGCGCCACCAGTTGCGCGCCAACATGGCGAACGTCGGCCAGTAGGTCCAGAACAGCACCGCAACGGCTATGCCCCAGGCGGCCAGCACGGGCCAGCCGGGTAACCAACGCTTCCATCGAGCCAAGGGCGGTATGACGACCGTGCTCATCGTCCAGAGTTCCCAGGTTTCATGCCCGCGGCGGCCAGGAGTGAGACGACCGGTCGCCTATTGTTACGATTCGTATCATTTCAAACCGTGCGGAGTATAGCGGTCCGCAATCCCCAGTCTCGCCCTGCTCCACGACAATGTCAATCGTGGACCATGGCCGCGGTGATTCGCCCCGCGCTCGACCGCTATAGCGGCACGAGCCAAGTCAGCAAAGGACGTGCCGCTGGCAAGCCCGGGCGGCGGAATCGGATCGCCTATCCCCTGCCGCGAAAGCACTTATCACCTGCTTCCGTCCCCCGGGTGCTCTCCCGGCCAGCCGCCGATCGAGCCGCCGGCCTGTTGTTTTCGCGATGCATGGGTTGCCGAAAGGCAACGCACACCCGGCAGACCTGCTGGCGCGGGCAGACCGCCACCGAATCGCCGCGACTGGCTCCCGTCAGCTTGTCGATAAGCTCAAACCGGGGCGAACCGCCAGTCCCCAGACCTTCATTCTCGCCGAAAGCGGGATAACTAGCAAGTATTTTCGACAAGACCTGGGCCGCCAGGGTGTGGATCAACCCCCACTAACCCGGATTATTCACCAATCGTTCGTAGTGACCGCATTCATGCGGTCCTTGACCTGTTCACGCCCTCCAGACCCGATAAATCGGGTCACTACAAGCCTCGTGAATAATCGCGGCTAAAGGCTGGCTGGGGAGAAGCCGTCGGTGCGCGTGGATATCGCCTCGCGGGGGACGATCAACGCGAAGCAAGACCCGCTGTCTGACCCCCGCCTTAGCGGGAGGGCTTGCCCAGAATCTGCGTGACTCGTTACCGTTTCGTCAAATCCAGGAATCTTTCGGTCACCTTGTTGACAAGGTTTCCAAAGTATGTTTTAATGAACGTGACCTCATTGCACCACCGTGTTTGAGCTCGTCTGGATGAGAGAGGGGCGGCTCCGCCCTCCTCGGCGAGAGAGAGCTTGGCAGAGTGGACGTCGCCGCTTCCTGACTGCCGCACCCGGTTTGGCCTCCTGCGGATCGCCGTCTTCGCTGGAGCCTCGCCTGTTCTGTGTGATCGTGGCCGGGTGTGTCTTTTGCGTGGGTCGTCAGGTATCAGGCTGAAAGGAGGCCTGTCATGTTAACAGCAATGGAGCAGTTGCCATGATAGCCTTCCGCCCTCTCGTATTTCGCGGCGGCCGCGGACTACGGGGTCGCGAGCGTCTCCAACGCGAGCACAGTGCAGCTTAACACCTTCCTGGAGTCCCTGGGCGCCGGTCCCTGGGAAACCCACTCGACCGCGCCCGGCTGGGCGAAGCAGTTCAACATAGCCGCGTTGAACGCCAATATGGACGCCTCACCCAACTGGCAGGGGGCCCGGCAGCTAATCGCATCTTACGTTGACGCCGTGGTCGCCGCCGGCGGCGGCGCCAGCGTTCTTAGGTGACAGGCGATGTTATAATAGAAGCGTTCAACAGTATTGGAGAAATTGCCATGGCAGCCCTCCACCATCTCGTATTTCCCGCCGATAGCGGCACCCCCCTGTTTGCGCCGCGCCGCGCGGCGCAGTCGCTGTTATTCCTGGCCCTCGTCGCGATCGCCGCCGACGCGGGCGGGGCAGTTATTTACTCCGTGACGGACCTGGGGGCCGGCTCCGACAACGTCTGGGGCGGGTTCGCCCCAGCTATCAATAACCTCGGGCAAGTGGTCGGGAACTACACCGGCAGTGATGGGAACCAGCACGCGGTGCTGATCTCCGGGGGAGTCAGAACCGATCTTGGGGACCTCGCTTCAAACGGCAGTGCCGCGAAGCACATCAATGACCATGGGCAGGTGGTCGGGGAGAGCGGGTCGGAGGCCGTCCTGTGGACGGCGCCGGGCGTTGTGCAGGACCTGGGGTCGTTCAATGGCATGGACATCAACAACGCGGGCCAGGTCGTCGGCGGCACCCGGGGTTACACGGCGGCGGCCGTCCTCTGGAGCGCCGGTACAATAACCCAAATCGGCGCGGCTGGCAGTTTGGCGACTGCGATTAACGACTCCGGGCAAATCGTCGGCACCGCGGGTATCGGTGGCGGGAACCATCCGTTCATCCTCAGCGGCGGCGCGACCGATCTGGGCACGCTCGGCGGCGGCAGCTTCGGCTGGGCGCTCGATGTCAACAACAGCGGCAACATCGTGGGCTGGTGCCAGAACAGCAGCGGGTACTACCGGGCGTTCCTCTCCGTCGGCGGCGGACCGCTGGAAGACCTCGGCACCCTGGGCGGGAACCAGGCCATCGCCAAGGCCATAAACTCCTCGGGCATCATCGTGGGCCTGGCCGAGACCGGCATCGTCATCCCGCCGCCCGCGGGACCGGAGTACGTCCCCGAGGCCTTCATCAGCGACAACGGCGGGCCGATGCAGAACCTCAACGGCCTGATCGACACTGCCTCCGGCTGGACCATTACCGACGCCACCGACATTAACGACTTGGGCCAGATAGTGGGCTACGGCACAATGGCGGGCCTCCAGCAAGCAGACTACGTCCTCCTGACCCCCATCTCGACGCCCGAGCCCTCGACGCTCGCCCTGCTGGCCGCCGCTTTGCTGGGGCTGGCCGTTTGCAGCCTCCGGCGGTCTCGCTGACGAGCAAAGGCATGAAAAAGGGGCGTCCCGAAGGCCCGAGACCTAACCGGGATTATTCACCGAGGCTCGTAGTGACCCGATTTATCGGGTCCGGAGAATGTGAACAGGTCAAGGACCGCATGAATGCGGTCACTACGAACGGTCAAGGACCGCATGAATGCGGTCACTACGAACGGTCAAGGACCGCATGAATGCGGTCACTACGAACGATTGGTGAATAATCCGGGCTAAATCCTGGGATCCAAGGCCCGCAGGATGTGATCGACCGCGGCCGGCAGATCGGGCACTACGGACCAGTCGGCCGCGCCCGGCGTGGACAGGAGCGCCTCCTGCTGGGCGCCACGGCCGGTGCGCACCAGCACGGCCCGGGCGCCGGCGGCCCGGGCGGCCTGCAAGTCGCTCAAGGCATCGCCCACCATCCAGGAATGCCGGACATCCAGATCCAGCTCGGCGGCGGCCTGGTGCAACATTCCCGCGGCGGGCTTGCGGCAATCGCAACCGCTCTCGGGGCGGTGCGGGCAGAAGTAGCTGGCGTCGATCCGACCCCCGTGGCGCTCGATTTCAGCCACCAGCCGGCGGTGGATCTCCCAGGCGGCCGCGGCCGCCAGCAGTCCCCGGCCGATAGACGCCTGGTTGCTGACGATCACCACGGCCAGGTGCGATGCGGCCAGCCGCCGTAGCGCGGCCAGGGCGCCCGGGAGGAACCGCACCTCCTCCCAGCATTTCACGTAATCCGGGCGGTTCTCGATGATCACACCGTCGCGATCGAGGAAGGCGGCCGGCCGTTGCAGCGGACGCGGGGACGCGGGGACGCGGGGAGGCGGGGAGGCGGGGACCGCGTTTCGTAGCGTTCCTTCCCCGCGTCTCCGCGTCTCCGCGTCTCCGCGTCGAGGGCCTTGAGGGGCTGGATCCGCGCCCATTTCTCATCCGCCTAGTCGATCGGCTCCAGGAGGAAATCCTCCATCTCGATCGAGGCCCCTTGCTGAAGGAAATTGATGCTCACCAGCAGGCGGGCCCGGCCGCGGCGATGCAAGACGGTGCCCTCCATGCCCGCGAAAGGACCGCTGCGGACCCGCACCCGCCGGCCGGGCAACAGCCGGCTCTCGACCGTCAGGGGGGCGCCCGCCACGATCAGTTGCTGGAACTGCCGCAGATCGAACACCAACCGCTGGGGATCATCCACGGCCAAGACCCGCAGAACCCGGTTGGTCGCCAGGCTCTTGGCTCGGTCAGCCTCGGCGCCGAACAAGAAGACGTACCCGTCGAAGAGCGGCAGGTGGGCCGCCAGTCTGCGCCCGCGGTAGCGGTGGGTCTTCCGCACCAGGGGCAGGTAAAAGGGCACCTGCCGGCGGAACAGCTCCCGCGAAACCGCCTTCTCCTGGCGGGGCTTCGTGTACAGCACCATCCACGAGCGATCGGGCTCTTGCCACGAGGGACCGTCCAGCAGGGTCTCCGGATACAGGCTGGGCTCTTTAGAAAGGACTGGCATCCGTGGTCAACTCCCGTTCCTTGGGTATTATACACCTAATAATGTGTTAGACTCTGTAAGAGCCGGAGGCACCTGCGGCCCCCAACCACCAGTGGGGGATGCGGCGGGGGGTGCAGGCGGCTGATCCCGGGTCCTGAGTGCGGCGTTCAATATGTGCGGAATCGTGGGATATGTCGGCCGGCGCGACGCGATCGAGTACCTCGTCGGCGGCCTGCGGAGGCTCGAATATCGGGGCTATGACAGCTCCGGCGTGGCCATAATTACAGCGGAGGGTGAGCTGGCCATCTGCAAGACGGCCGGACGGATCGACCGGCTCGAGCAGTGCCTCGCCCAGCGGTCGCTGCACGGCCGGACCGGCATCGGCCATACCCGCTGGGCCACGCATGGTCCGCCGACCGACGCCAACGCCCATCCGCACCTGGGCGGCGACGGCGAGCTGGCCGTGGTCCACAACGGGGTCATCGAGAACTTCCAAGGGCTGAAGCGGCGGCTGGAGAGCGAAGGCTACCGCTTCCGGTCGGCGACCGACAGCGAGGTGGTGGCCCACCTGGTGGCCAGTTGTCTGAAGCGCCAGCCGGCGGTGCGCGACATGGCGGCCGCGGGCTATGGACCGTTGGTTTCGGCGGTCCAGGCGGCCCTGGCCCAACTCCAGGGCACCTACGGCCTGGCGATCCTCTTCCGCGACTGGCCCGAGGTGATCGTGGCGGCCAAGCTCGGCAGCCCGATCGTCTTGGGCGTGGGTGCCGGCGAGCACTTCGTGGCCAGCGACGCCTCGCCCCTGGCCGGCTACACCGACAAGATCGTGTACCTGGCCGACCACGAGCTGGCCGTCATCACGGCCGACTCGCTGCGGGTGATCCACCGCGACCAGGGGCACGTCGACCACCGCGTGCACCTGCTGGAACTGAAGGCCGGCGACGTGGAGCTGGGGCCCTATCCGCATTACATGCTCAAGGAGATCTTCGAGCAGCCCGAGGCCGTGGAAAACGTCATGCGGGGGCGGCTGGACCTGGAGGCGGCCAGCGCCAAGTTCGGCGGGCTGAATCTCACGCCCCAGCAGCTCCGCTCGACGCGGCGGATCCTCATGACCGCCTGCGGCACCAGTTGGCACGCGGCCCTGGTGGGCCAACACCTAGTCGAGGCCCTGGCCCGAGTGCCCGTCGAGGTCGAATACGCCAGCGAGCTCCGCTATCGCAACCCGCCCCTGGACGACCACACCCTGGTGTTCGCCATTACGCAGAGCGGCGAGACGGCCGACACCCTGGCGGCCTTGCGGGAAATGAAACGCAAAGGGCACCCCACGCTGGGCATTTGCAACGTGGTGGGCAGCACCATCGCCCAGGAGGCCGACGGCGGCATTTACCTCCGCGCCGGGCCGGAAGTCGGCGTCGCCTCGACCAAGGCCTTCACCGCGCAGTGCACCGTCCTGACCATGCTGGCCCTGTATTTCGGCCGCCTGCGGCACCTCAGCTTCCCGGCCGGCTTGCGGATCATCGAGCAGCTCGGTGAGCTGCCCGGCCACGTGCGGCAGACGCTGGCCTGTGCCGAGGAGGTGCGGCGGATCGCCGAGAAGTACGCCGGCTGCAATAATTTCCTGTACCTCGGCCGGCAGTTCAATTTCCCCACCGCCCTGGAAGGGGCCCTGAAGCTCAAGGAGATCAGCTATATCCACGCCGAAGGCTACCCGGCGGCCGAGATGAAGCACGGCCCGATCGCCCTGGTCGATCGCGCCACGCCCAGCGTGTTTCTGATGCCCCAGGGGCACCTTTACGACAAGGTGCTGGCCAACGTCGAGGAGATCAAGGCCCGCGGCGGACCCGTTATCGCCGTGGTGGCCCGGGGCGACCGGCAGCTCGACGGCCTGGCCGACGACGTGATCGAGGTGCCGGCCGTCGAAGAGTTCCTGCAGCCCGTCATTGCCGTCATCCCCCTGCAACTGCTGGCCTACTACATCGCCGTGGCCCGCGGCTGCGACGTCGACAAGCCCCGCAACCTGGCCAAGAGCGTCACGGTCGAGTAATGCGACGGAGGACGGACGACGGAGGCGAGGAACCGCGAAAGAACGACTTAAAAAAATACGAGCGAGGGTGGCACGTCCCTGAGCGCAGCGAAGGGCGTGTTTTTCGCTTTCGCCACGCCCTTCGCTGCGCTCAGGGACGTGCCACCCTAATTGGTCAACTTAATCCTTTGAGGCGCCTAACCACCCGCCCGTCTCCCGTCGTCCGTCGAGAAAGCTACGCCCTAACAAATCCAACACCCTGGAGGGACCCGCCATGGCTCGTTACACTGCGCGACGAACTTTTTTGAGCAACGTCGGCCTGGGCTCGCTGGCCGCAGCCGCCGCGGGCGCCTGGGGCCAGGCCGCCGCAGACCAACCGCCCGGCGCTAAGATCCTGGGCCAGGCCGGCGTGCAGTCGGCCCCACGACCCAAGCGGGCCTGGCAAAGCCTCTCCGACCGGAAGATCCGCGTGGGCATCGCCGGCTATGGCGTCTGCCAGTTCGGCGCGGCCTTCGGCTTCCAGGACCATCCCAACGTCAGCGTGGCGGCCGTCACCGACCTGATCCCCGCGCGCTGCGCGGAGCTGGCCAAGGTCTGCCGCTGCGACAAGACCTATCCTTCGCTGGAAAAAATGGTCGAGGACGACCGCCTGGAGGCCGTGTTCGTGGCCACCGACGCCCCCAACCACGCCCGGCATTGCATGGCCGCCCTGAAGCACGGCAAGCACGTCGCCTGCGCCGTGCCGGCCGTCTTCGGCTCGCTGGAGGAGGCCCACCAGCTTTACCAGACCGTGAAGGCCGGCACACGGAAGTACATGATGTTCGAGACCTCGGCCTTCCACGCCGAATGCCATGCCATGCGGCAGATCTACCGCGCGGGCGGATTCGGCAAGCTCGTCTACAGCGAGGGCGAATACTTCCACTGGTGCTCGCAGCCGATCCCGTCGTTCCGGGAGTGGCGGGTGGGGCTGCCGCCCCAATGGTATCCCACCCACTCCAACGCCTATTACGTGTGCGTCACCGGCGGCAGCTTCACCGAGGTAACCTGCCTGGCAATGCCCAGCCTGGTGCCGCACCTGCGGCCGGAGAACAACCGTTACAAGAACCCCTTCGGCACCGAAGTCGCGCTGATGCGGACCAGCGAGGGTGGCATGGCGCGGATGACCGTAAGCTGGGACACGCCGGGACCGGAAGAGGAGGCCGGTCGCGTTCGCGGCCAACGCGGGTCGATGGTCGGCACGCATTACAGCGGCCTGGAGCAGAACCTGCCCGACCTGGAGTGCCCGCCCCTGCCGCCCGGCGTGGCGCCCGGCGGCCACGGCGGCTCGCACGGCCACCTGATGAACCAATTCGTTACGGCCATCCTCGAAGACCGCCCGCCGCCCGTGGACATCGCCATGGCCCTGAACATGACCGTGGCCGGCATCGTGGCCCATCAATCGGCAACCCAGGGCGGGCAGACCCTGAAAATCCCTCAATTCGTCTGATCCGGTCCCCTCTCCCTCCGGGAGAGGGTTAGCCGGGATTATTCACGAGGCTTGTAGTGACCCGATTTATCGGGTCTGGAGGGCGTGAACAGGTCAAGGACCGCATGAATGCGGTCACTACGAACGATTGGTGAATAATCCGGGTTAGGGTGAGGGGAAAATCGAGCCTATGCCCTTCGAGCAGCAAATCGAGGAGTTGATCCGCGGGCCGCAGTACGCGGCCCCGCAAGCGGAGAAGGAGTCGCGGCTGCTGCCGATCCTGCGGGCGGTGTGCCAGGACGTGGCCGGGCGCTGCCCGCCCTACGCGCGGTTCCTGGCCCGGCTGGGCGGTCCGGCCGAGGGCTGGCAGCGTCTGGCCGACGTGCCGCCCCTGCCCGCCGCCTCGTTCAAGCACCTGCCGCTGGTGGCCGTGCCCCCAGATAAGATCGTGCGCGAGCTGCGGTCCTCGAGCACCACCGGCCAGGCCGCCAGCCGGATCATGATCGATAAGACCACGGCCTTCCGGCAATCAAGGGCGCTGGTGGCGGTGCTGAAGGAGCACCTGGGCCCGGAGCGGCGGCCGCTGTTGGTACTAGACGTGCCGGAGAGCGTGGCCCCCGGCGAGACCTTAAGCGCGCGGGGCGCGGCGATCCGCGGGATCGGCAATTTCGCCTCGCAAACGACGTTCGGTTTGGCGTCTTTGAAGGGGACGCCCGTAAAGGGGACAGTCCCATTTTCGTCGGACGAAAATCGGGACAGTCCCCAGGACGAAAATCGGGACAGTCCCCGCGTCCTGCCTTCCGCCGACGTCGAGGCCGACTGGGAGGCCGTGACCGACTTCTTCCGGCGGCACGCCGAGCGGCCGCTACTGGTCTTCGGCTTTACGTTCCTGGTCTGGTCGCGGTTCCTGGTCGAGGCCCAGCGGCGGGGCCTCCAATTCCACGCCCCCCAGGCCGTGCTCTTGCACTCCGGCGGCTGGAAGAAGCTCGCCGCCCAGAGCGTGACCAAAGACGACTTCAACCGCCGCGCCGCCGAGGTGCTGGGCTGTGGGCCGGCAGGCGTGCTGGATTTCTACGGCATGGTCGAGCAGGTGGGCACGGTGTTCGTCGACTGCCCGGCGGGCAACAAGCACGCCCCCGCCTTCGCCGACGTGCTGATCCGCCGCAGCTATGACCTCCGGCCGGTGGCCCCGGGCGAAACGGGCATCATCGAAGTCGTCAGCGTGCTGCCCACCAGCTATCCCGGCCAGGCGATCCTCACCGAGGATCAAGGCCGGCTGTTGGGCGTGGACGATTGCCCCTGCGGGCGGCGCGGCACCTATTTCCGCTTCACGCGGCGGATCGAGCAGGCGGAAATCCGCGGCTGCGGCGACACCTTTGCCCAATCCAGGGAGATCCGGTGAACGTATCGCGATTCCTGCCCACCGACCCCCAGCCTATCGAGCAGCCTTTGCCGGCGATCATCGGCGAGCTTAACGCGGCCCGCGGCCGCCTGGGGGCCTGGCCGATCGAGGCCCTGCTGGCCCTGGTGGATGATTTCGGCCGCCGCTTGCTGCGCGACCAGCGGACCCGGTCGCTGGAGGGCGCCGCCTTCCTTTCGGCCTGGCTGGGCCGCACCAATCTGCAAAAGATCCTCGATCTGAACATGCAAGGCAATGCCAAGCTGCTGGACGGCTTCCAGCCCTGGGGCCGCGACTTCCTGGCCGCCAAGCCGCAGGGGCTGGTGGCCATGTGGATGGCCGGTAATGTGCCCACCCTGCCCCTCTTCTCACTGGTGCCGGCCCTGCTGGCCAAGAACGTCTGCCTCGTGAAGCTGGCCTACGCCGACCCGCAAGGCATGGACCGCCTGCTGGCCGTCCTGGGCGAAGCCGAAGCCGGCGGACTGCGGGGGAGCGATCTCTTGGCCGCCGCGGCCGTGGTGTGGTTCGACTACCGCCGCGCCGAGCTGAACGACGCCATGTCGCTGGCCGCCGATGCCCGCGTGATCTGGGGCGGCCAGGCCGCCGTTAAGGCCGTCTCCGCCCTGCCCCGCCGCGAGCATTGCGTCGATATCGTCTTCGGGCCCAAGTATTCGATTGCCTTGATCGACCGCCAGCGGCTGGAATCGGGCGGCAAGCCCCTGGAGGACGCCGTGGCCGGACTGGTCCGCGACGTGGCCGCCTTCGACCAGCGGGGCTGCTCCGCGCCGCAAACCATCTTCATCGAGCGGAATGCCAGGCTCTCGCTGGCCGACGTGGGGGCCCTGTTCGCCCGGCAGCTCGAGCGCCTGCCGCCCAAGCCGGGCCTAGACGCCTACACCACGGTCCGCATTATGGAGATCCGCGCCCGCTGGGCCCTGGACGAGAGCCGCGACTGCCTGGCCTCGGCCGACGGCGCCAACTGGACCGTGTGCATGGACCGCGAGCCGTCGCTGAAAGAGGCCGTGCAGTCGCGGACCGTCTTCCTCACCGAAGTGGAATCTTGGCGCGACATCATCCCCCTGCTCTCGCCTAAGGTGCAAACCGTGGGCATCGCCTTCGCCGAGCCTCACACGGCTACGGCCTTCGCCGAAGCCGCCACCGCGGCCGGCGTGGCCCGTTGCGTAAGGCCGGGCCTGATGAACGCCTTCGAGTCTCCCTGGGACGGCAAACTGCTGGTCAGCCAACTGGTCCGCTGGGTGACGCTGAAACCTTGACTCGCCATGAACGTTGTGTAGGATTATGTGTAGAATTGCACCGTCCTGAATGCTATTCGCGGGGGATGACGAGAACACGATGGCCACGAATCTCGCAATCGACGACAAACTGCTCTGCCTGGCGCTCCGGCTGGGCAAGCAGCGCACGAAGAGGGCAACCGTTAACCAGGCGCTGCAGGAATACGTCGAGCGCCGCATGCGCCGCAAGGCGTTGGACCTGTTCGGCAAGATCGACTTCGACCCCTCCTACGATTACAAGGCGGAGCGGAGGAAACGATGATCGTTCTGGACACGTCGATCTTGTCGCTCGCACTGCGCCGCCCACGGCGGGATGCGGGCGACGAGCCGCCGTTGGTGGCTGCGCTTAGGAGACTGGTTGCCGACGACGCACCGCTGGCGGTGCCCGGGATCGTCCTCCAGGAATTGCTCTCCGGCGTGCGCAGCGCCGAGCAGTTCGACAGACTTCAGGGTGCGATGGCCGGGTTTCCCGTCTTGCTGGCAGACAAGGCCGAGCATCTCCGCGCGGCACGGATCGGCAATGCGTGCCGCGGACACGGTATTGCGTGCTCGACAATCGACGCGCTGATCGCCGCACAGACCATCGAAAGGAACGCTTCGCTTTTCACGACGGACGTTGATTTCAAGCGAATTGCCGCCTGCTCCGACTTGAAACTCATGAGTTTCCGGCAGGAAAAAGGCGGATAAGTGCAGCGGCCCCCATCGTGATCGGACGTGAAGGGATCGTGCGTGAAGCCGTCCAGCCTTCTTTACCACCGAGGCGAGTTCGGTGTGGTCGAGGGCTTGTGGTTCAGTAAGTCCGTGGGTTGAAACCCACGGCTACCGTCATGGCGTCGCTACGCGATGCGAGTCGGAATCGCCCTATCCTGGTTGGGGAAAGGCGGGTAGAATCTCAAAACCCGGACCCAGGGTGGCGCTAGGCGGCTTATAACACGTGCTTTTCACAGAATCGCGGAGAGCCCCGTATTTTGCGAGCTGCATCGCACACATAAAACACCGGGAATAACGCAGCTAGCATCGAAATGCTAGCACTGCAAGCTACAAACCACTGCCGCTACGGCTTACCCTGATTCCATGATATGCGACGCTTTCAGCGTCCAGGCAATCGAATGTTGCGATACCTTACCGCCGGCGAGTCGCACGGCAAGGCCCTGGTGGCCTTGGTGGACGGGTTTCCGGCCGGGGTGCAGTTGGATCGCGACGAGATCGACGCCGAGCTGCTGCGCCGCCAGGGGGGCTACGGCCGCGGCGGCCGGCAGCAGATCGAGACCGATCACGTCGAGATCCTCAGCGGCGTGTGGCGGGGCATGACGCTGGGCAGCCCCATCGCCCTCTTGATCCCCAACAAGGACTGCAAGATCGACCAGATGGACGACCTGGACCGGCCGCGGCCGGGCCACGGCGACCTGAGCGGCTCGATAAAATATCTAACCTCGATCCGGGCGATCCTGGAACGGGCCAGCGCCCGGGAGACTACGGCCCGGGTCGCCGCCGGGGCGCTGGCCAAGCAACTGCTCTCACCGCTGGGCATCACGGCCTTCGGCTACGTGGTGCAGGTGGGCCCGCTGGTCATCCCGCCGCGGCCCGGCACGCTCCAGGAGCAGCGGCCCTTGCGCGACCGGAGCATCCTGTACACGCTCGATCCGGACCAGGACGAGCGGGCGAAGGAGCTTATCGACCACTGCCGCGACGCGGGCGATACGCTGGGCGGGGTGATCGAGGTCCGCGTCGAGGGCCTGCCCTACGGGCTGGGCACGCACACGCAATGGGACCGCAAGCTCGACGGCCGGCTGGCCCGCGCCGTCATGGCCGTGCAGGCCATGAAGGGGGTCGAGATCGGGCTGGGTTTTGCGGCCGCCCGCTCGCCCGGCTCCGAGGTCCACGACCCGATCTGCTACGACCCCGGTCAGGCCGGCGGCCGCTCGCTGGGCTTCATGCGGCGGCACAACAACGCCGGCGGGCTGGAGGCGGGCATGACCAACTCGCAGCCCATCGTGATTCGCGTGGCGAAGAAACCCATCAGCACGCTGGCCCAGCCGCTCGAATCGGTGAACCTCAAGACCCGCGAGGCCGAGTCCGCCGCCTACGAGCGGAGCGACGTCTGCGCGGTGGCCGCCGCCAGTTGCATTTTGGAAAACGTGGTGGCGATGGAGATCGCCGCGGCGGTGGTCGAGAAATTCGGCGGCGACAACCTGGAAGAGATCCGCCAGCGCCTGGACCTGTTCTACGCCATGGCGAGAAAGAAGCTGTTGGCCGACGGCGGCGAGTGAGCAAGGACGTTGCGAATTTCCCGCTTATATGTCGGCACTGGGTGCCACTGCTGGCTTGTCCAGCAGTGCTTCTCACACTGCTGGACAAGCCAGCAGTGGCACCCTACGGGCACCTAACGCGCGGAGGGTGCTGAGCACAAATGGTACCTGTCGCCTTGCACCGATCGAGCCCACAGCTCGGCCTGGCCGTGTTCTTTCTGCTGTGCATCGTGCCCACGGCCGCGGTGGTGGGCTGGTGCGTCGCCTGGCGGCTCCCCTGGCACGCCGGCAGCGAGGCCGCCGGGCTGGGCCGGGAACTGGGCCTGACTGTTGCCCTCCAGGGGCTGCGGCATCCGCGGCCGGGCACGATCGTCTACGAAGGGCTCGTACTATCGGACCCGGAAAGCGGCCGTTGGATTCTGCGTTGCCGCCGGCTGGAGGCCGCCTGGACCACGATCGCCTCGGCCGGGGCCGCGCCCGGGCGAGCCGCGGCGGGGCGGGCGCCGCGGCCGGCGATCGTCCTGACGGCCGCGGCGGTGGAGATCGACGCCGATGGTTGCGACCGCCTGGAGCAGCTCGTGGCCCGCTACTTGCAGGGCCAGGGTGGGCCGGGGCTCGAGCTCCGCCTTACCGCCGACGAGGTGAAGCTCTTCGACCGCGAGCGGCTATGGCGCCTGAGCGGGCTGGAAGGCGGGCTGGGGGCCCTGCCCTGCGGTGTCCAGGCCCAGGCGGCCTTCCGCCTGACGGGCGCCGCCGAGCCTGAAGGGGACAGTCCCATTTTTGCGGCATCCATGCCACAAAAATCGGGACAGTCCCCCGGCAGCGAGCCCGTCCGGGTCCGCGTGGTCCGCAATCGACAAGTAGCACCGCCGGCCGGCGGACTCGAGCTCAGCACCGGTCGCGGTGAACTGCCCGTGGCGCTAATGGCCGTCGGCCTGCCGGAGCTGCAACGGCTGGGCCCGGCGTGCCGCTTCTCCGGCTACGGCTGGGCCAACCAGGGGCCCGATGGCTGGGACGGCGAGCTGACCGGACAGTTGCTCGACCTCGACCTGGGCCAACTGCTGAGCCAGTTCGGACACCGACTCACTGGCACTGCGGACCTGGCGATCGGGCGGGCCAAGGTGCACGGCGGGCGGCTGGCAGAGGCGGCCGGCACGTTGACCGGCGCCCCCGGCCGGATCGGCGGACGGCTGGTCGATGCGGTCGTCGAGCACCTGCGGATGGTCCGGCCGCCGCGGGCCGCGGGCTCGGCCGACGTGCTGCCATACGACTACCTGGCCCTGGAGTTCCGGCTCGACTGGCAGGGCCTGCGGCTCGCCGGGCGATGCCCCGGGGCAGAGCCCGGCACGATCCTCCTGGCGGCCGGGGGCCCCCTGCTCAGTCAGCCGGCCGGGGGGCCGCAGCCGCTGGCCGCCCTGGTCCGAGCACTGGCCCCGGCCGGCTCGGCGGTGCTGCCCGCCAGCCCTCAGACCGATTGGCTAGCCCGGCACCTGCCGCTTGCCGAGGGCCAGGGGGCGCCCACGGCCGCCGCCGCCATCGAGCCGGGCCCGGCGCCAGCCCAGCTCACGCGGTAATAAAAAAAGATATTAGGCTGGACAGCGGCGGGGCTTTGTGCGACACTCCGCGGCCCCAATCGTGCAGCGCAATCGCGCCTGGCCTCGTCCAAGATTCTCGCAACGGAGCGCCGCCGGTGGTTACCGACGAAACCGGGATTGTCCCCGTTACGAACCGGGGCCGCTGGCCCTGGGCGGCCTTCCTTGCAGCCGTGCTGGCGGGTCTGCTGGTTTCGCTCTCGGCCTGCCAAGCCACGAGCACGCCCAAGGGAAGCCAGGCCACCGGCTTTGCGGCACCGCAATACTCGGCGGCCAAGCCGGACCCCGCGGGCCAATCGGCCTGGTGGAACCCGTTCGCCCCGGCGCCGGAAAAACCCCGGACGCCCAGTGATTTCATCGCCATGCCGCGTCCCGGCCCTAATTGAGGAGCATGGCCTTGGGCATGACTGGAGTTCTGCACACGGGGCGGAATCGGCGCCGAGTTCCCCTCACCCTAGCCCTCTCCCGGAGGGAGAGGGGACCGGATGATCGAGTTCCCCTCACCCTGGCCCTCTCCCGGAGGGAGACGGGACCGGGCAGGTACCGCCTGCCGTGTTCCGCCCTGCTAGCCGCAGCGATGCTCGTTCCAACGGTGGGCTGCAGCAGCGCCTCGCGGCCGCTAGACGCCGTGGCAGGCATCATTCCCGGCAGCAACGAAGCGGCCTTCCGCAAGAAGGTCGAGGCCGACAACTTCCCCACGGCCAACCAGGCGGGAATCCACTAACCCGGATTATTCGCCAATCGTTCGTAGTGACCGCATTCATGCGGTCCTTGACCTGTTCACACCCTCCAGACCCGATAAATCGGGTCACTACAAGCCCCGGTGAATAATCCCGGCTAACTGGATGGCAAAGCCGGCGTAAACGGTATAATTGGAACTCGGGGGCCGGCAATTTCCAGAAAACCCACATACGCCCCCCGGCCGCATCCTGTCCACAGATTGGTTCTGCGGTAAACTGACGGCAGCGGGAGGGACGCAAGGCGTGCCATTGCGGGTGCTCGGGAATCTGGCGTTGTGTCTGGCGACGGGCTGGGTGGCGGGCCCATTGGCGGCGCAGGAGGCGGGCAGTCCGACCCCGGCGGCACAAGCCCCCGCCGCGGCGGCACCGGTCTCGGCCGTGAGAGCGGTGCGCGGGCTTTCGGCCCGGCATCATGCCTGGGGCCGCTTCCAGCCCGGGGCGTGGAAGGTCGTCCGCGTGGTCACCGAAACGCTCGACCCAGCGGGCCTGGTCAGCAGCACCAGCACCACCGAGACCAAGACCACGTTGGCGAAACTCGGCGACGATGGCGTGTGCCTGGAGGTCGAGGTGGGGGTCGAGGTCGCCGGCAAACAACTCGACGCCCAACCCCAGTTCATCAACCAGGGCTTCCACGGCGAGCTCAGCGGACCCGGCGTGGTCATCAAGCCTGCCGGCGCCAGCCAGGTATTGATCGAGGACCGCCAGATCGACTGCCGTCTGCAGCAGGTGGAATTCGCCGGCCCCAGCAGTCGCACGGTGGAGAGCATCTATTACAGCGATCTGCTGCCGCCGTACGTTTTGAAGCGGGCCAGCACCACCACCGACTCCAGCGGACAACAATGGCTGGGCGAGACGACGCAGGAGGTGCTGGCCCTGGACCTGCCCTACAAGGTCCTGGCGGTGACCAAGACCGCGGCCTGCGTGCGGACTGTGCAGCGTGACTCCCGCGGCATGATCGTCAGCGTGGCCATGACCGCCAACGACGTGCCCGGCGGGGTCGTCTATCAAACGTCGAAGGAGACCGACAAGGCGGGCCGCCTGGCCCGCCGCAGCACGCTGGAGCTGGTGGGCTACGGCCTGCGGGCGGAAGAAGAGCGGCCCGGGCTGTTCGGGCGGAAGCGGGCCGCCCGGATCCGCAATAAGTCCGCGCTGCACGCGCCATACCGGGCCGACGACTCGAACTGAGCTTTGAGCCATGAGCCATGAGCTTTGAGCCATGAGCTTTGAGCTTTGAGCCGTGAGCTTTGAGCCGCTCCGGGCCGCCTCGAAAGCCGCTTGCGGCTTCGCCGCCCCCCGCCCCCGCTCCCCGCCGCGGCCCTTTTCTTTTCGCCCCGCGGCCGCCATAATGGCCCGTTCATTTCCCTTGGGCGTTTTCGAGTTCCTGGTTCGGAAAACGACCGTAGGGTGGGTCGAGCGCAGCGAGCCCCACCAAATCTGTGAAGTGCTGATGGTGGGGCTCGCTTGAGCTCGACCCACCCTACAAGCTATGGGACTTATGGGTCCTATAGGCCTTATTTATCCACCTTCTGGACGTTTAACGGCGGGAGGACCAACCGATGGCGGAAGACAAGACCGACAAGCTCCTGGACTATTTCGGCCTGACGTTCGACGACGTCCTGCTGGAGCCGCGCTATAGCGAAGTGGTGCCGGCGGAAGTGGACGTGGGCACCCAACTGACGCGGCGGATCCGCTTGAACATCCCCTTGCTCAGCTCGCCGATGGACACCGTGACCGAGGCCGAGATGGCGATTGCACTGGCCCAGGAGGGCGGCATCGGCGTAATCCACAAGAACCTCACCATCGAGCGGCAAACGGAGGAGGTGGAGAAGGTCAAGCGGAGCGCCAACGGCATTATCCGCAACCCGGCCACGTTGCCGCCGAACGCCACGCTGGGCCGGGCCCGTGAGATCATGGCCCAGTACAACGTTTCCGGGTTGCCCATCACCCGGCCCGACGGCCGGCTGGAAGGCATCATCACCCGCCGCGACCTCCGCTTCCAAGAGGACCTGAGCGTTCCCATCTCACAGATCATGACCCGAAACCTGGTCACTGCCACGGGGACTGTAACGCTTGAGGAAGCTGAGAAGATTTTAATGGCAAAAAAGGTGGAGAAGCTTTTGCTGGTTGACGAAGAGTTTAGGCTGACGGGCCTGATTACAATCAAGGACGTCGACATGATGCGGCGCTTTCCGCAAGCCTGCAAAGATGGGCAAGGCAGGCTGCGGGCCGGAGCCGCCGTCGGCGTACACGATTATCAGCGGGCCGCCGGACTTATCGACAAGGGCGTGGACGTACTGGTCGTCGATAGCGCCCACGGCCATTCGGCCAACGTGATTGAAACGGTCCAGAAGATCAAGAAGCAATGGGACATCGACGTCATTGCCGGAAACGTGGCCACGGCCCAAGGGTGCCGAGACCTGATCCACGCCGGCGCCGATGCGGTGAAGGTGGGCATTGGCCCGGGGTCGATCTGCACCACGCGGGTCATTTCGGGGGTCGGGGTGCCCCAGATTACGGCCATTTTCGAGGCCGTCCGGGCGGCGGCGGAGTACGACGTGCCGGTGATCGCCGATGGCGGGATCCGCTATTCGGGCGACATTACCAAGGCCATTGCCGCCGGGGCCCAGGTGGTCATGATCGGCGGCCTGTTCGCCGGCTTGGAGGAAAGCCCCGGGGCGCGAATCCTGTACCAGGGGCGGACCTTCAAAGTGTATCGAGGCATGGGTTCCTTGGGGGCCATGGTCCAAGGCTCCGGCGAGCGCTATCGACAGGGCGGCGACGGACGCGGACCGGACAAACTGGTCCCCGAAGGCGTCGAGGGCCGCGTGCCTTACAAGGGATTGTTGGGAGCGTTCGTCTACCAGCTCGTCGGCGGGTTGCGGGCCGGGATGGGCTACTGTGGAACCCGCACTATCGAGGAGCTGCGGACCGGCGTGAGATTCATTCGGGTCTCGCCGGCCAGCGTCCGGGAGAGTCATCCCCATGACATCGCCATTACGCAGGAAGCGCCGAACTACAGCACCGAGCATCACGGCGGCGACGCCCTTTAGTATTTCCGGAACGCTACTGCCCGGCCTCTGGGTTCTCATCGCGTGCTGGCCGGCAGTCGCGGCGGCCGACGACGGCCCGCCACCGGCGGCATCCATTCGCATTCAGGTCGGTACCGACGCGGCCGCTACGGCCCCGGCGGCCGTTACGCTCGGCTGGGTCGCCGATGGGGCCGACCACGCGGCCCCCGCCGACCGCACCGCCGGCACAGGCGATGCCCAGATGCAAGCCGACTGGACGAAACAAGGCTGGACGCAGAAAGACGGGACGCAACCAGACCGGAGGCAACAAGAGCGGCCGGAAGAAGGCCGGGCGGTGCAGGCCAATTGGCTGGCCGTGCCCGCGTCGCAACCGCCTGCCGCGGCCGAAAAGCAACCGCCTGCCGCGGCCGAAAACTCGGATGTGGGCGAAGCCCCCTCCGGGCCGCTGTTGCAAATGGCGAATGGGCCCTGGTCTCACGGCGGTGATTTCGCGGCCGATCAGGCCCGCCCCATGGACGGCCAGGCCCGGCCGGCGGCCTGGCTGCCCGTGCCGCCGCCAGAGGCCGAAAAATCGCCTGCCCAGCCTGCGCCCGCCGACGCATCGCCCGCCGCACCGAAATACATCCTCAAGGCGGGGCCCGAAAGCGTGCTCAAGGCCGTCCCGGAGCTGGAGCGGCAATTGACGGAGCCGCGGTCGGAGTACGTCGAGAACTGCCCGTCGCCCAAGCAACTGAAGTCGATCCGCAGCATTACCGACTCGATCCGGCCCAGCAGCCCGGACGTGCCGCCCGAATGCACGCTGGGCGAGGTCTCGTTCCAATCCCGGACCTGGCGGCCCGTCTGTTACACCTGGACGGCCCCGGGCACCTACAGCCGGCCGCTCTATTTTGAAGACGTGCAACTGGAGCGCTACGGCCACTCGACGGGCTATTGGACCGAGCCGTTTCTTTCCGCCGGCAAGTTCTTCGCCACGGTACCGCTCTTGCCGTATTTCATGGGCGTGTATCCGCCCTACGAGCACCAGTACTCGCTGGGCTACTACCGGCCGGGAGGTTGGGCCCCTTCGACGCTCGATCCCTTCCCGATCAGCGTCCGCGGTGCACTTTACGAAGGGCTGTTCTGGGCCGGCATCCCGTACTTCTTCTAACGCTTAGTTTTACTGCGCAAGGTCGTATAATCTCCCTTGCCGATGTTGCCTAGAGTCACAAAATGTGGCTTCCCAGACAACCCAGATTCACAACCTGCGCAGTAGTGTTAGTATCAGGCACACTCCGTGTGCCGTCCGCAGCTTACGCCACACGGCGTGCGCCCGTAGTATCCGGCACACTCCGTGTGCCGATGGCAACTGCGGCACACGGAGTGTGCCTGATACTTTGGCCTCAGCCGGGCCACGCCCCGCACCCGTCGCTCGGGCAGCGGTCCATACCGCACGCCCCGCGGGCCGGGCACTGCGGCTCCCGAGATCCGGCCGTGTGCGCAGCCGGCACGCTGAGCGACTTGGTCAGCCGCTGCCGTCCACACGACGGGCAGACCGGCTTCTCGCTGCCACGAATCAGCAACTCGAACTCGCTGCCGCAATCCTGACAGGTGTATTCGTAGATGGGCATGTCTTTCTCCGCCCGGTTTGAAATAATGCGAACCGTAACAATAGGGAACGGTTCGTACCATTTCTGACCGTTCACAGTATTTCTGCTTTTCCCGCTTGGGTATAATGAGGCTGGCCTGGATTATTCACCGATCGTTCGTAGTGACTGCGGTCCTTGACCTGATCACGCTCTCCGGACCCGATAAATCGGGTCACTACGAGCCTCGGTGAATAATCCCAGCTAGCGGTATTCCATTGTAAGGTACGGCGACTCCAGGGAACAGCCGAGCGGAAAGGCACATGGCCAGCGGATCTATCACTCGCCAGCAAGCCCGGCAGGTAGATCGCCGGGCCGCCGAAGAATACGGCATGTCGGGGCTGGTGCTGATGGAGAATGCCGGCCGGGGCGTAGCCGACGTGCTGTGTCGGCGGCTGGCCGGCGCAACGGCCGCCGCGCCCGCGGCCGTCGTTGTTTGCTGCGGAAAGGGCAACAATGCCGGGGACGGCTTCGTGACGGCTCGCCACGTCGACCTCCGCGGCCATGCGGTCCGCGTGCTGGTCTGGGCCGAGCCGGCCGAGCTGACCGGCGATGCCGGGGTGAATTTCGAGATCCTCCGCCGCTCGGGCGTGACCATCGAGCTTTTCGGCAACCGGCACGACGCGGCGGGCCTGGAGCGGCATTTGAGCGGCGCGGCATGGATCGTCGATGCCCTGCTGGGCACGGGCGCCCGCGGCGAGCCCCGAGCGCCGCTAGGCGCCGTGATCGACCAGATCAATGCGGCCGCCGCCCCCACGCTTGCCGTGGACCTGCCCAGCGGCCTGGATTGCGACAGCGGGCAGCCGGCCCGGCACACGATCCGCGCCGCCGAAACCTGCACGTTCGTGGCCGTCAAGCGCGGCTTTCTGGCCCCCGGGGCCGACCGCTACACCGGAATAGTCCACGTGCTGGACATCGGCCTTCCACGCCGACTCGTGGAAGAGGTGCTGGGGGAGGGGGAGAGGGGGATTAGGGATTGGGGATTAGGGATTGGGGATTAGGGATTGGGGGGAAAGGGGAAGGCAAAACGCAGAGTGCAAGGTGGGCTGCGCCGCAGGTTCGGCGCGGGTCTCCCGACCCCGCCGTGGCGTAGACCGAAGGTCTCCGCACGCTCGGGAGACCTTCGGTCGGCGGCGTGGCTCGGTCGGAGACCGGCCACAACACGGAAGAATTCACAAGCCCTCGCCACTCGCCCCTCGCCACTAACCCCTCGCCCCTCGCCCCTCACCACTCGCCCCTCACCACTCGCCCCTCCCCACTCACCACTCCCCACTCACCACTCCCCACTCACCCCTCACCCCTCATTTGGCCCGCAATTGGGCCAGGGTCTGCTCGAGCTGCTCGACACGGCGTTCCAACTGGTCGATGCGGCGTTGGAGTTGGTCGATGCGCGCGGAATCTGAAACCAGCCCGCCCGGGCTCGGCGGCGGTGTGATCGTCGGTCCTTCCGCGGGCGGTCCGGGAAGTGGTCCGGCGGGCGGGGCCGGAACCGATTCCCGCGGCGGGAACGTGCCGGGCACCGTCGCCGGCAGCCCCGGCGGCGACTGACCCAGCGTCACCTCGCCCTTCTGCGGCAGCGCACTGCCGGCGCGGAGCACCTCGATCGGTACTTTGTCGCCCGGGGCGAGCAGGTCCAGGACGGCGGTCAGATCGGCCATTTGGCGGACGCGGGCCCCGCCGGCACCGACGATCAGGTCGTCGGGCCGCAGCCCCGCCCGATCGGCCGGCCCGCCGGGGCGGATTCCCAATACGCGAACACCGCGGCCACGGTCGTTGCGGTCATCCACGGTGGCCCCCAAGTAGCCCCGTCCGCCGGCGGTCTGGGCCATGGCCGGGCGCAACACGGCCCACCACATCCCCACCAGCAACACAATCCCGATCAAGCCGAAAGTTTTTTTCATGATTGATGAGCCTTTCCGATATGGTTTCTGACCGACTTCGATATGATTATACAGTTTGCGGGCCGCTTGGCTCCAGAGGAACCTGTAACGCAGGATGCCAAAACATGGCTGCCGCAGAATCTGAGGTGCGGATTGCGCCGGTGCGTCCGGCCGATCGAGACGCGGCCTACGCGATGGTGCTGGGCCGGCTCTCGGCGGCGGAGCGCGGGCGGCTGGTGGCCACGCTGCGGCCCGACGCCGTGGCCGCGGCAGACGGCACGGGGCTTTGGGGGGCGGTCCGCGGCGGGCGGCTGGTGGCGGCCATGCTCGTCGAGCGCCAGGCCGGCCGCGCCGCCGAAATCTGGCCCCCGCAACTGGCCGCAGGAGAGCCCCACAGCACCGCGCTGGCACTGCTCGCCGCCGTAACACGGTGGCTGACCGAGGGCGGGGTCCAGATCGTCCAGGCCCTGCTGCACACCGATGCGCAAAGGGAGGCTGAGACCTTGCGGGCGGGTGGATTCCGGCACGCAGCCGACCTGCTTTACCTAGTCTGCCTGGACAGCGAATTCCCAACCGAGCCGCCGGCGACCCCGCTGCGACTGGCGCCCTGTCGGCCGGCCGACCACGAGCGGCTCTCCCGCATCGTCGAGGCCACTTACGTGAATACTCTGGATTGCCCGACGCTTAACGGCGTGCGGAAGGTCGAGGACGTGCTGGCCGGCTACCGGGCGTCGGGCGTGTTCGATCCGGCCCGCTGGTTGATCGTCTGCCACGGGTCCGACGACGTAGGCTGCCTGATCCTGACGGCGTATCCCGAGCATGGCACGTGCGAGCTGACATATATGGGCGTGGTGCCGGCGGCGCGGGGGCACGCTTGGGGGGTCGATATCGCCCGGCACGCCCAATGGCTGACCCGGCAGGCCGGTCAACCGCGGCTGGTGTTGGCGGTGGACGCGGCCAACGGCCCGGCCCTGGCGGCCTATGCCGCGATCGGCTTTAAGGCCTGGGACCGGCGGTCCGTTTTCCTCCGCGGCGATGGGGAGAATTAGCCCGGATTATTCACCGAGGCTTGTAACGACCCGATTTATCGGGTCCAGCGAGTGTGAACAGGTCAAGGACCGCATGAATGCGGTCACTACGAACGACTGGTGAATAATCCGGGTTAGCCGTCCAGCCTTCTTCAGCACCGAACGGATTGCCCTGTTTTTCGGCGTTTGAGGGAGACGGGCACGGCACTGCCAAACAGTTTTTGCACGCTGTGGGCCCGCGGCCGGCGGCGGGTGCGCGCCTGCGCGGCGGCTGCGCGTCAGGCGGGATTCGCCGCGTATTCCGCCGCCGCTCCGGCGCGATTCGATATTCTCGCCACCTTCCGCGCGCCCACCTTTGACAGCACTGCTAGCGTTGCTACAATCGGGCGATCGGGTAACTCAATCAGCAAACCACGACGGTAAGCGTCGCCCAAAGACGCGCCCGTCTTTCGCGTCAAGGCAGTACATCGCGGGTACGTTGCACTGCATGCCGGTACGAATGATGGCGGAAGGCGTGCGCGCCGGAAGGAAGCGGACGTGACGAAGGACGATATGGAAATCGTGCCGGCCCTGCGGACCGCGTTGGCGGCCAAGGTCGGCAAGGAGCGCTTCGAGCTGTGGTTCGGCCAGGCGACCCGGCTGCAATGGGACGGCTCGGCGCTGACGATCGGCGCGCCGAGCCGATTCTTCCTGGACTGGATCCGCTCGAACTTCCGCCGGCAGATCGAAACGGCGTGCGTCGAGACGCTGGGCGAATGCCCGGCGATCAACTTCGTGGTGGACGGCGCCGCGGGCGAGGGCCGGACGGAACCGGCCCCCGCGGCTGATGCCCGGCCGGGCGCCGACACTGCGGCGACGGCCCCGGGAGCCGCCGCCGGCCGGACCGGCGCGGAGGGTGTTTCGCACAAACTGGAACCGTCGGCTGGTCTGCGCGCCGCCGGTGCGCCCTGCGGGCCGGCGGCCCGCAAGCCCGCTACGCTGGCGACGTTCGTCATCGGCCCCTGCAATCGGCTGGCGCTGGTCTCGGCGGAGATGGCGGCCCGCAACCCGGGCCAGATCACCCCGCTGTTGATCCATGGCCCGACCAGCGTCGGCAAGACGCACCTGCTGGAAGGGATCTACACGGCCGTGCGGAAGTCGCATCGCGGGGTGCCGGCCGTGCACCTCTCGGCCGAGCAGTTCACCAGCCAGTTCATCGAGGCCCTGCGCGGCTCGGGGCTGCCCATTTTCCGCCGCAAGTACCGGGGCGTGGGCCTGATGATCCTCGACGATCTGCAGTTCTTCGCCGGCAAGCGGGCCACGCAAGTCGAGCTGCTGCACACGATCGACACCCTGCTCCGCGAGGGAAAGCAACTGGTGTTCTCGGCTGATCGGCCGCCGGCCGAATTGAGCGAGCTGGCCCCGGAGCTGGTCACGCGGCTCGCCAGCGGCATGGTCTGCCGCATCGAGCCGCCCGATTTCGCCACGCGGCTGGGGATTGTGGAGCAGTTGGCCCGGCGGGCCGGCCTGGACATGCCCAGCGACGTGCAGCGGTTCGTGGCCGCGCGGCTGACGACCCACGCCCGGGAACTGTGCGGCGCGGTGTGCCGCTTACAGGCGACGGCCGAGGCCCTGGGGCAGACGATCACCGTGCCCCTGGCCGAAGAGGCCCTCCGCGAGATGATCTGCCGCTCCAGCCGCGTGGTCCGCCTGGGCGACATCCAGAAGGCCGTGTGCAAGGTCTTCGGGCTGGAACCGGCCAGCCTGCAATCCGACGGCAAGCAGAAACGGCTCAGCCATCCACGGATGCTGGCCATGTGGCTGGCGCGGAAGCACACCCGGGCCGCCCTGAGCGAGATCGGCGAATTCTTCGGCCGCCGCAGCCACAGCACGGTCATCTCCGCCCAGAAACGCGTCGATCAGTGGATGGCCGCCGGCGAACCCCTGCACCTGGCCGAGCAGACCTGGGAAATCGACGAGGCCGTCCGCCAGGTCGAACGGCAACTGCTGGCCGGGTAGCTTGCCGGGCGGGGATTTAGGGATTTGGGGATTTAGGGATTTGGGGATTTAGGGCGCGGGACTGGGGACCGGAGATCTCAAATCTGAAATCTCAAAGACCTAAGACCCAAGACCGAAGACCCCAAATCCCCAAATCCCTAAATCCCCAAATCCCCAAATCCCCAAATCCCCAAATCCCCAAATCCCTTACCTCAGCCGGGCCATGAAGCGCAACAGATCGGCATCGACTTTCTGCCAGGGGCCGAAGTAGTGCTCGAACTCCTCCAGGCGGCGTTGGGGGCCGTCGCGCAGCAGCGGCCCCTTCTTCGACAGCATTTTCAAGTAATCGACGTATTCCTTCAGGTGCTGCCGCAAGAGAAAGTACGTCAAGGTCCAGGCTTCGGAATAGGCGTCCAGGCCTTGCTTCGGATCGCGGAACCGCGTGTCGGCGGTAATGAGCGTCTTGAGCGAGTCGGGCCCGCGGCGGGCGAGGTAACTTTGGAACTGCGCCCGGCGGGCCCGATTGACCACCCCCACCCCCGCCCAGCCCTTTGCGCTGTGCAGGTCGGGGGTCTCGAAGTACATGGCAATGCCCTCGCTGAACCACAGCGGGCAATCGCTGTAGCGGGCATGCAGGCCGCAATTAAAGGCGATCTGGTGCGTGGCCTCGTGGACGATGGTAGAAACGGCCCGCCCCGCCTCGGGATCGGCCAGGATCTGGTTGATCTGGGCGGTGCTGCTGCCGCGGGCCGACCGCCCGCCCGCCGCGCCCGTCAGGTCGTACATGATCATGCGGTTGGTGGCCAGATTGAAATAGCCGATGATGGTCTCGGCCGCATCGCCCAGGTCGCGGGCTGAAAACTTCACATAAGACTGCTTGTCGGCGAAGATGATCGCCACCAGGGGGAACTCGGGCTCGACCAGCTCGACCCCCCGGTGGCTCCAGGCGTTGTGGAAGGCCCCGTACAACCGCTCGAACAGCGCCCCGCACCACTGCGCGTAGGCCCGCGACGTTTGGTGCAGCACCAGGTAATGCGTCGTCTGATAGGCCTCGAAGCCCGGCGGCAGCCCGCCCAGCACCCGCTTGGACAGCTCCTGGGCCGGGTAGGCGTGGAAGGGCAGCTCGTCGCTGGTGTGCCGCACCTGCTCGGCCGGCTCGATGTTCCACAGCACGCCGTCGCGGGCCAGGAGCAGGATGCCGCCGTCCTGGGCGGTGAGTACCAGCCGGCCCTCGACCCGCAGGGTCTCGCCGCCGCGGCGGAGGGTGACGTAGTCCATCGCGCGGGCCGCATTGCCGCCGGCCGCGGCCAATAGCACGAGGCCCATCCAAAACACGCGCCGGAGCGGATCGCTGAGGTTTGGCGCCATAGCCGCGAAACAGGTCTTTGGTCTTAGGCCTTCGGTCTTTGGCCCCATGCCGGCTGGGGATAAACCGCTAGTCACCAGCCACCAGCCACTACTCGGCACGCTTTGAGTAATTATAGCCCCTTCGGCGGTTATTCACCTTGGCACACCTGGCCGGTAATGATATAGTCTGCCCCTCTCGTCTTGGTCAGACCTCAGCCTCCCCCCAATCAGGGCGGCCGACAGGATGGATGGCACCGCCAGAAACTTCACCTTCGCGCTGGTTTGCTGCCTGACGGTCTGGTCGGGGGGCGGTTGCGGGAACCGGACCACCTGGCCCTCCTGGATGCTCGGCTCGATCCAACTGGACCAAGTGCCGGGGGTGACACCGCCTTGCGAGCGGATCAAGAGCCTGGAGGAGTTGGCCCAGAAGGCCCCCTCACTGGCGCCGGAGGAGAAGGAGCGGGTGGCCGCGGAGCTGGTCGAGGAGATCCGGAAGGAAGAGGATCCCAACGTCCGCTCGGCGATTATTCGGGCCCTGCTCGCCTTGGGCGGTCCCACGGCGGACCGCGTCTTGCGTCAGGCCCTCAACGATCCGGATAGCGGTGTCCGGCTGGCCGCCTGTTCCGTTTGGGGAAAGCGGGGGGGACGCGAGGCCGTCGGCCTCTTGGCCGGCGTCTTGAGCAGCGACATCGACAAGGACATTCGCATGGCGGCCGCCCGGGCCCTGGGCCACTCGCACGACCTGGCGGCGGTGCCGGCGTTGGGCACGGCCCTGGACGACCCCGACCCGGCCATGCAGTACGTGGCCGTCAATTCCCTCCACGAGCTGACTGGCCGGGACTTCGGCCACGACGTGGTGCGGTGGCGGGAGTATGTCAAGAGCGGCCCCGCGCAGCCGGAGCAGTCGCCCGCGCTCGGCGACCGACTGTGGCATGGGCTGAAGTGACCCGCACGCGGCGCGGGGATCGAATGCCGCTGCCAGCTTGCCCGGCATTGCGAGATCATAGGGTGGGTCGAGCCGTAGGGTGGGTCGAGCGCAGAAAAGCCCCACCAGAATCCGCGAAAAACTGACGGTGGGGCTCGCTGCGCTCGACCCACCCTACAAGCATCCGACCTTCCGTACGAGAAACTGATTATTGATTATAAGCGGCCGAGCGGGCCCGGCGCGGACGCAGATTTGACCGGGAAACCAGGGCTTTTCGACGCACTTCCGGTTTTCAACAGCCGATGCCTTTTATATGCGGCCCGATTGCAGTTGCCTCGGGCGGCCAGAATCTTTAGGATAAAGGTGGATACTCGGATATGTGCCGGTTACTCGTTACGGATGGGCTCCTGGCGGCAGGTCCCGTCGTCGTGCCGGGTGCCTGTGGGCCGGTGGACACAACGCAAGGCGTGGGCCTGATTTCGGGTGAGCGGTGCGGGCGGTTCCTGCCCGGGGGCGCCTCGCCGCCGGGCCGGGGCCCCGCCGTCGGCCCCCAATTCCAGCCTGAGACCGAACGTGAGGCTGTGCAAACCCTACGACTGACCGATCAGTTCAAGAGCCTCTTCTCGCTGGCCGTTCGGCTGACCGAGTCGGCGGGGGTGGACGCCATCTTGCTGTTGTTGGACAGCACGGCCGACTGGCAGCGGCTGCGGAACATGGCGCCGGATTGCAAGTTGCTGGTGGCGGCGGATACCTCCGAGCAGCTCGTGGGAGCCAAGGAGGCGGGCCTGGAGCCCATCCGCCTGGACATGCCCGACAGCCCCGTCAACGAAAAACTCACCCAGGCGGTACTCGAGGCGGTGGCCGACGACGTGCTGGCCCCCGGCTCGGCCGTGGCCGCGCTCTATAGCGGATTTGACGCCGAGTCGGTGGACTCGCTGAGCGTGATCAATCTGGACGAGCACCTCAATCGGCTCACCGGCCGCGACCTGCGGCAATTGGAAACCCGCGTGCCGCTGGACACGCTGAAGATCGTCGTGGACCTGGCCGTGGAAATCGGTCGCGACGGCCGGGAGGGCAAGCCGGTGGGCACGCTGCTGGTGGTCGGCGACTCGCGGAAGGTGCTGGCTTGCAGCCGGCCGGCCGGGTTCGATCCGGTAAAGGGCTACAGCCGCAAGGAGCGGAATCTCAACGATCCGCGGGTCCGCGAGGGGATCAAGGAGATTGCCCAGATGGATGGGGCGATCATCGTCTCGCCGGACGGGACGGTCGAGGCCACCTGCCGCTACCTGGACTGCTCGGCCGCCGACGTGACGTTGTCCAAGGGTCTGGGGGCGCGGCACTGGGCGGCCGCCGCCATCAGCCGCGCCACCAACGCCGTGGCCATCACCGTCAGCCAGAGCAACGGCACCGTCCGCATCTTCCAGAACGGCGAGACGGTGCTCCGCATCGAGCCCACGCTGCGCCGGCCCATGGTCTGGAAAGGCTTCGACGAGGGCCCGAAAGAGGACTGACGGGCGGTGATGGGTGCCACTGCTGGCTTGTCCAGCAGTGCTGGAGTCACTGCTGGACAAGCCAGCAGTGGCACCCGGCGCGAATTCTGTAGGGAACGGGCTCTGTCCCGTTCCGCTGCACCCTACAGTTGCCTGCTACTTTACGGCCCACAGCCAACCGCCGGTGGTGGCGACGTACAGCGTGCCGTTGGCCACGATGGGCGAGGCGAGGACCCGCCCGCCGAGATTGATGTGGCTCAGGACTTTCATCCGCTTGCCGGCCGCGAGCACCGACAGGCCCTTGGCGGTGGGCATGTAGACTTTCCCGTCGGCCACCAGGGTCGAGCCCCAGACCTCGCAGTGGGCGTCGTAGACCCAGCAACATTTTCCGGTCTGGGCATCGAGGCAGTGCAGCCGTCCGCCGCGGTCGGAGAGGTAGAGCAGGCCGTCGGCGACCGAGACGGTGGAGAGCGTACGCTCGACGCCCTGGTAGCTCCAGAGCTTGCCGCTGGAGGTGATGTCGCCGCTGCCGGCGGCGTCGATGCAGCACAGCGCGCCGCGGCCGCGGCCATGGGCCGGATCGCGGCCGATGGCCACGTACACCCGACCATCGAGGAACACCGGCGTGGCGATGATCTCGCTCAGGCCCACGAAGTGCCCGTCGTCCTTGTTCAGCGTACCCCGCACGCGGCGATCGCCCAGGCAATAGTACGTTACGGGGTCCATGCGGCCGGTGCCCTTGTACTCGGGCGGGACACAGTCGCAGGACCAAACCGTCCGCAGCCGGACGGGATTGGGGGGCATGGCCGAGAGGGCCTCGAGGGCGTAGCACCGGCCGTCGCCGCCGCCGTAGAACACCAGCTTGCGCCCGCCGACGCGGCCCAGCCCGGGCGACGACCATTGCCCGTGGGGCAGGTTGTCGCTGATCCGCGTCTGGTCGGTGGCCAGCAAGGTGCCGCTGTGTTTGTCCAGGGCGATCAGGTTGGGGGCGTTGGGGGCCGGCACCTTGCGGTTCCGCTCTTTGGCCGGGTCCTGGAACGTGTTGCGGTCCACGCCGTTGGAGGTCGAGACGTACAGCACGTCGCCGTCCACCAGGGGCGAGCCGTCGCAGGCGTCACAGGGGAACACGCCCAGGGCGTCGAACATGTCCAGCTTCCAGATGACCCGCGGCTGGCCGGCCTGCGGCCCCGGCGGCTGGCCCGCGGCGTCCAGGCACAGCACCTCGAAGCGCTGGCTGACGAAATATACGCGGCCCTGCTCGACGGCGGGCGACGAGCAGACACCCATTTGGGCCGGAATCGAGCCGATGCCGATCGAGAATCCGTTCATCGTTTGGGGGACCTTCCGCGGCGGGGCCCGCCACTGCCACCGCAGTCGGCCGCTGGCCTCGTCCAGGCAACTGAAGATCCCGTCCTGCGACTCGACGCCGCCGATGAATACCTTGCCCTCCGCGACGGCCGGCGTGGAGTACAGGGCGTCGCCCAGTTTCACCCCCCACTTCACGCCCTGGGCGGTCGAGAGGTCGATCGTGCGGTCGGCGCGTTTTTTGCCGGGCACGAACGTCTCCGGCAGGCCCTTCTCGGCCGAGACCATGTTCTTGCCGTCCGAGCCGCACCATTGCGACCAGTCGCCGGCCGCCGCGCCGCCGGCGGTCAAAAGAATCGCCGCCGCGGCCGTCAGACCCAAGAGCGCGTGATTTGTCATGCTGCTCGGTCCCTTGGTTCGCTAGTGCTGGGCTGTTGCAAATTAGGGTACGGGCCGCAAAAGCAGTCTCCCTCTCCCTCCGGGAGAGGGCCGGGGTGAGGGGAGCCTGCGTGGGTCACGAAAACTGGAGAGACGGGACCCTCACCACTTCTCCCTCACCCTAACCCTCTCCCGGAGGGAGAGGGGACCAGGCATCCGCAACTTGCAAAACCCCAGCTTGTGAAATACCCCCTACTCGTTTGTCTCCGACACGTCGATCACCCCCACGTCGACGCCCTGGCCGCCCGTGGTCTGGTGGCAGTGCACGGCCAGGGTGATCCGCGCCCCCGGCACGAGCAGGGCCTTGGCCGCGGGCCGGATCTCCAGCGGCTGGTAGGCGGAGAGGAACCCCGGCTCCTTGGCCGCCAACACGCCATCGACGTAAATCTCCACGTCCTCGTCGTGATAGACCAGGAACTGGAGATGGGGGTGCTTCCCGGCCGGCATGACGAACTCCCGGCGGAGCCAGATGTCGTCGGTGTTCCAGGTCGTGCCCACGACGGCGCCGGGCGTGCCGGCGGTGCCGAATCCGCCGGGCCCCTGCCGCCAGCCGGCGGCGTCGAAGTCCGGCTCCTGCCAGCCGGCCGGCGGCCGCTGGAACGTGTATCGCCACTGCTGCGGCCGATGCTGCGAGCTGGGCACGACCTCGGTTACCGTGGGCGGCTTGGGCAGCGGCGCCCAGGGGCCCACCTTGGCCCGATCCCGGGCGGCCCACTTCTGCCACACCGCCTCGTCGGTGAGCATCTTGATGAACACGCCGCCGATCACCGGCCGGGCGTGCATCCCGTCGCTCGCCGCATTGTCGGTCACGTAGGAATCGACCAGCGGCGAGCGGGCCGTGGTGCGGTTCAGGTAGTCGTAGATGGGCGAGATGAGGGCCTGGAAATCCGCCGGCTCCTCGGCCATGGTCGCCGACCAGATCGACCAGTCCGTCTTCGTCAGCCGGGTCCGCGAGTCCAAGGGCACGCCGAAGGGCTGCATGACCTTCTTGTAATAGGCGATTTCCTGCCGCGCCACGCTGGGCGGAAAGGCCTTCAGGCCCAGGATCTGATCCCACACCAGGTTGTACTTCTGGCTCCAGGTGCCGGGCTTGTCGAAGGCCAACCGAGAATGGTCGCCGTCGGCCGCGGCCTTCAGCCAGTGCTCGGAGTCGGCCTTGACCAGCTTGGCGTAGCGCCGGGCGCCGGCCGCGTCGCCCCGCCGCCGGCACAAGTCGCCGTAGGCCGCCAGGGCCACGACGGCCTTCACCGAAAGATTGGCGTTGTGCGCCAGGTGGCCCATGAAATCGTCGGTGCAGAGCTGGTTCTCGGGGTCCAGGCCGAACTGCTCGAGGAAGCCCGCCCAGCGCGTCAAGAGCGGCCACCAGGGCGTTACGAAATCGGCGTTGCCCTCGGCCTTGGCGATCGCGTCGCACAGAATGAGCATGTTGCCGCTCTCCTCGACGGGCATGGCCTCGCCGCCGTCGTCGCGGCCCATGCACACCGGGTAGGTCCCCAGGTCGTGCGGGGCGCAGCGGAACTTCCAGTGGTCCGAGACCGAGTACTGCAACACCGGCACCAGCGAGGCCTTGGCCAGCGTGGGGCTCAGCCACACGAAAATGGGACCCATCGGGAAGATCACGTCCACCGTGGCAATGTCGCCGTTGCTGGTGTTCTCCTTGGTGAACAAGAGCGGCTGGCCCGCGGCGTCGGCGGCCAGTCCCGTGGCCGCCAGGCACTGCCGGTAGGCCAAGGCACAGATCTGGGCGTAGCGCGGGCCGCCCACTCGCGTCATGTCGGCCATGAGCTCGCAGTCGAATTTCTCGCAGCGGGTCGTCAACTGCGCATAGTCCCGCTCGGCGGCCTGGAACAGCTTGCGGGGACTGTCCCAATTTTCGTCCGCCTGTCCCCCCGGACAGGCCGAAAATGGGACTGTCCCCTTTGGCCGATCGCCCCGCCGCCAATAGGGCCGCAACTTCCGGCCGAAGAACTTGATCGCATAGATCTCGTCGTAGGCCACCATCACGTGCCGCGAAACCGGCAAGCGGCCCACGCAGCCCAGATCGAACTGGAACGCCATCAGCGGCTCGGCATCGCTCACGGCCCGGGGCATCCGCTGGTCGTCGGCGGCCGGCAGGTCGCCCTGCGCCACGAAGCGGTCGATGATCGCCTTAAGCGCGCCGATCGCAGAGTGTACCTCGTCGGCCGGCGCCACCGCGTAGGCATAGCCCCAGTCGATCCGCACGTCGTCGCCCATGGTCTCCAGCAGCGGCTGCTCCTGCGTGCCCACCCGCAGGGCCAGCAGCGGGCCCGCCGTCAGCCGGCCCCACTCGACCTTCTGCTCCGGCTTGTTCACGGCCAACTGCGAGCTGGTGCCGTCCAGCAGTGACACCTTATGCTCGGCCCCGTCCACCGAGCGGACCTCCCAGGTTATGTAACTTAGCGGCCGGGCCAGCACGTCCAGGTCGTCGGGTAGCGCCGTGGTCATGAACGTCAGCGTTACGTGCACGTGCGAATCGTCGAAGTCGTAGATGCTGCGGGTCGGCAACACCTGCAAACCAACCTGCGGCATGGCCGGAACGGCCCGCGGGTCGTTGCCCATCAGCCGGCACACGCGGCCGTCGATGCGGATCAGGCTCACCAGGCGGTGCTCGCGGCGGGTCCAGTGCCGGGTGGCGTCATCGGTCAGCCGATCGGCCTCCGACCAGATGCTCAAGTAGGGGTCGCTCGTGACCAGCGGGACGGCGGGCGGTCGGAAGGCCGGGCAGCCCCCCTGCCCTGCCCCGCCGCCGGTCGCCGCCGGCTTCGCGGGACTGCCCCCTAGCACCCCGACCAGCCTGAAATTACGGGTGCCACGGTTGGCTTGCCCAACCGTGTTTTCGGCACTGCTGGACGAGCCAGCAGTGGCACCCAACGTGTCAACCGAGGACGGTTGGGGCTCCAGGGCCCGGGCAGGCGGCCCCTGCCACGCCGCACCGATCATCGCCACAGCCAGCACCCAGCACGCAACCGCGGTAGCCCGTGAAAATCTCATTGCTCGATCGCTCCTGCTATCAAGGAAACAAACCGTCGTGAATTAACACTACAGCGCCAGGTCGGCAAACAAAACGCGATGTAAATGACCAAATCCCAATGACTAATGACCAACGACAGCCGATGACCTATCGCGGGGAGTTTCTTAGTCATTGGTGCTTGGTCATTGGTCATTAGTCATTGGTCATTAGTCATTGGTCATTAGTCATTGGTCATTAGTCATTGGTCATTTTTCACCCCGAGCATCCCCTATCTTGGTCGAAGGCGGGGCGGATTTCAACCGTCTTACGCGGATTCTCTCCGTCACCGTAGGCATCACGCTGGAGCGTGATGCGACTTCCTCTCGCGGAGCGAGCGGAGTACAAAGGGGTACAAGCTGGGCATTTTGCACCGGTCGGCGGCGGGTTACAATGAAGCGTATTCCCCGTTGTTGAGGTCCTTGTCGCGTGGAGGCTCAGGCCATGAGAGCGTTTAGCCGGACGGTTCTAATCGCCGTACTGATCGGGGTTCTGGCGGGCTGCGGGCGGCCGCCGCTGGCGGCGCAACCGAAGGCCCAGGGGCAGAAGGTGCTCGGCCCGGCCGTGGCCGGCATGTTCTATCCCCGCAGCGAGGAGGATCTGGCAAAGACGGTCGATAAGCTGCTCAAGGAGGCGAAGTCGGAGCCCATCGAGAACCTGCGGGCACTGGTCTGCCCGCACGCCGGCTATGAGTTTTCGGGCCCGGTGGCCGCCACGGGGTACAAGCAGTTGGCGGGCCGAAAGTTCCGCACGGTGCTGATCCTGGGGCCCAGCCACACGTCGTGGTTCCAGGGCGCCGCCGTGGCCGATGCCGACGTGGTCGAGACGCCGCTGGGGCGGATCCCCATCTCGAAGAAGGCCGCCCAGTTGGCCAAGCTGCGGCCGTTCGCCTTCAACCCCAAGTGCCAGGTGCACCGGCCCGCCTGGTGGCAGAGCTCGCCCAAGGAGCTGCCTCCCTTCGGCGAAGAGAGCCCGCTGACCTGGGAGCATTCGGTCGAGGTGCAGTATCCGTTCCTGCAGCGGACGCTCAAGGATTTCGAGGTCCTGCCGGCGGTGACGGGCCAGATAGATCCCGCGGCCGCCGCCGAGGCCGTGCTCCAGGTGCTCGACGACGACACATTGCTGGTGGCCAGCTCGGACCTGACGCACTACTTGCCGTACGACGTGGCCCGTGGGCTGGATACGACGACCGTGCGGGCGGTGTGCTCGATGAGCGTCGATTGGCTCGAGGAAGAGGAGGCGGGGGTCATGGCCCAGAGCCAAGGCCAGGTGTCGCTGGCCTGCGGCAAGGACCCCATCCTGACCGTAATGCACGTCGCGCGGCGCAAGGGTTGGAAGGCCCGGCTGTTGGACTATCGCAACAGCGGCGACACGGCGGGCAACAAGGAGCGGGTGGTGGGCTACGCGGCCATCGCCTTCTACCAGCCACAGCCGGCGGCGGCCGCGGAACCCACCGCCGGCCGCAAGGAGCAGTATACGCCCGAGGAGCGGAAGTTCCTGCTGGCCTTGGCCCGGCGGTCGGTCACGGCGGCGGCCAAGGGCGAGGCCCTGCCCACCGCTAATGGCAAACCGCCGGCCGAGAAGTACGGCGAGCCGCGGGCCTGCTTCGTCACGCTCAAGGAGGAGGGCCGGCTGCGGGGCTGCATCGGCAGTATCTTTCCGCGCCAGCCGCTCTACGAGGCCGTGGTCTCCGCCGCCCACAGTGCAGCGGTTGAAGATCACCGCTTCCAGCCCGTCAAGCCCGAAGAACTGCCGAAGATCGACGTGGAAGTCAGCGTGCTGACGCTGCCCAAGCGGCTGAAGTTTCACGGGCCCGACGAGCTGCTCCAGAAGCTGCGGCCGGGGACCGACGGCGTAATCCTTCGCCTGGGCAGCCGGCAGGGCCTGTTCCTGCCCCAGGTCTGGGAGCAGATTCCCGACAAGCAAGAGTTCCTCAGCCGGCTGGCGGAGGACAAGGCCGGCCTGGCGCCCTCGGCCTGGAAACAAAGCGACGCCAAGATCCTCGTCTTCCAGGTCGAGGCGTTTCAGGAGCCGAAGGGGGGAAAAAGGTAGAAGTCAGAAGTCAGAAGTCAGAAGAAAAACGAAGTGGACTTTGCGACTTGCGGATTGGCCGGTCCCCTCTCCCTCCGGGAGAGGGTTAGGGTGAGGGAAAATGAGTGAGGACGCTGCTTCTCCGGTTTTCGCGATCAATGCAGCTTCCCCTCACCCTGGCCCTCTCCCGGAGGGAGAGGGGACCGTTTGCTCGCCGCGGCTGAGCCTGATGCTGGCCGTGGGCTGCCTGGGGGTCTCGGCCTTTGCCACCCAAGTCACGCTGATGCGCGAGCTCGTCAGCGCCTTTTCGGGCAACGAGCTGATCTTCGGCATCGTGCTGGGCACTTGGATGCTCCTGACGGGGCTGGGCTCGGCGCTGGGCGGCACTCTGACGCGGCTGAAGTCGCCGCAGGCGGTGTTCGTGCCGGCCCAGGTCCTCGTGGCCCTCCTGCCCATCGGCCAGGTCTTCCTGCTGCGGGCACTGCGCAACGTGGTGTTCGTGCGCGGGGCCGAGGTGGGCCTGCCCGACGTGGTGGTTACCTGTTGCGTGCTGCTGGCCCCGTATTGCCTGACGCTGGGCTATCTGCTGACGCTGGCCTCGTGGCTGCTGGCGCGGTCGGAAGGGGATAGTCCCATCTTCGTCGGACGAAAATCGGGACAGTCTCCACAAGGTCCGACGGCCCGGCCGAAGGGGACAGTCCCATTTTCGTCGGACGAAAATTGGGACAGTCCCCATGAAGTTGCCCAATCGCCGCAAGTGGCCGTGGCGGCCATCGGCCGTGTGTACTTATTAGACAGCCTGGGCTCTGTCGTCGGCGGGCTGCTGTTCAGCCTGCTCCTGGTCTATGTGCTCGATCATTTCGGTATCTTGCTGGCCGCCGCCACGCTGAATTTGGCCGCGGCCGGGCTGGTGGCCGTGGCGGGCCGCCGGTGGCTCGCCGCCGCCGGCGTGGCGGCGGTCACCGCGGCGCTGGCCGCCGTGATGGCCACGCTCGACCTGGACCGCCTCTCGACCGGGCTCCAGTATCCCGGGCAACAAGTCGTCTACCGCGGCCATTCGCCATACGGCAACCTGGTCGTCACCCGCCAGGCCGGCCAGTACAACTTCGTCGAAAACGGCGTACCACTGTTCTCGACCCACAACGTCGAGCGAGTCGAGGAGACGGTTCACTACGCAATGGCCCAACGGCCGAAGGCCCGGCGGGTGCTGCTGGTCTCCGGCGGGGTCTCCGGCACCGCGGGCGAGATCCTCAAATACGGCGTGGAAAACGTGGACTACGTCGAGCTCGACCCGCTGGTGCTCGAAGTCGCCCGCCGGCTACTGCCCGAAAGCCTGGCCGACCCGCGGATCCGCGTGCTGACGACCGACGGCCGGCTCTATGTGAAGCAGACCGCCGAGCGCTACGACGTGGTGATCCTCGACGTGCCCGAGCCTTGCACCTCGCAGGTGAACCGTTTCTACACGCGGGAATTCTTCGCCGAGGTGCGGCGGGTGCTCGTGCCCGACGGCGTGCTGGCCCTCTCGATCGGCCACTACGACGAAGGCTACGTGGACCCGGAGATGTCCAGGGTGCTGGCCTCGGGCTACCGGACGGTGAAAGAGGCATTCGAGCAGGTGCTTTTCGTGCCCGGCCAGAGCAAGGTCTATTTCCTGGCCTCGCAGGGCCCGCTCACCCTCGACGTGGCGGAGCGGATGCGCCAAGCGGGGATCGTGCCGCGGCTGGTTACGCCATCGTATCTGGCGGCCATGCTCGCGCCGGGGCGGCTGGCCGACCTCCGCCGGGCCCTGGCACAAGCGGCCCCCACGAATCGCGACTTCAGCCCGATCCTGTATTATTACCACCTCCGCTACTGGATGAGCCAGTTTCGCCTTCGCTTCGGCTTGTTGGAGGCCGCGCTGCTCGTCGTGCTGGCGGTCGTGCTGGTGGTTTACCTGGCGCGGATTCGGCCCGTGTCGCTGGCCGTCTTTACCGCCGGACTGGCCGCCTCGGCCTTGGAAGTGGTGCTCCTGCTGGGCTTTGAAATGCTCTACGGTAGCGTGTACTATCAAGTGGGACTGATCGTGACCATGTTCATGCTCGGGCTGGTGATCGGGTCGGCGGCGGCCTCGCCCCGCGCCCCGCGCCACTGGCTAATCGCCCTCACCCTAGCCCTCTCCCGGAGGGAGAGGGGACCGGGCGTCCGCAATTCGCCCGACGCCGCCTCGCCCCTCGCCCCTCGCCCCTCGCCCCTCGCCCTGGCGTGGCTGCTGGCCGCCCTGGCCCTGTATGCCGCCTGCTTGCCGGCGGCGCTAGCGGGCTTGGGCCGTTTGGGCAACGCCTTTTCGCCGACGGCCTGCCAAGTGGCGATCCCGCTCTTGGCCCTGCTCCTGGCGGCCCTGGTGGGCGCGGCCTTTCCGCTGGCCGCCAGGCTGCATCGGGGCAGCGTGGCCCAAACCGCCTCGCGGCTTTACACCGCGGATTACGTCGGCGCCGCGCTGGGCGCCCTCTTGGTGAGCACGATCCTGATTCCGCTGGTGGGGGTAACCGCCGTTTGCCTGGGCACCGCGCTTGTGGCCCTGGCCAGCGGGGTGCTGCTGGTGGTAACATCGAAGTAGAGTGCATGCCAAAACGCACGCGGCATTACTACCTGGTGAAGATCGCCCGGCTCAGCGGCTGGACCCTGCTGCCTTTGATGATATTATACATAGGTACGGGGTTCGCGCTGTGCGGCATGCTCGGCTTCGACCGGCTGGTGGATTATCAGTCGGCCCTGGTCATCCATCGGGTCTTCGACTGGCCGCTGGTGGCCCTGTTTCTGGTCCACGTTTCGATCACCACGTACTTCGCCCTGCGGAGGTGGGGATGGATCAAGAGCCACAAATGCCGCTGAGCCCCGGCGACTGGGCCGCAGGTTCGGGCGGCGGGCCAGGCCGGCCCTCGCGCCGCGACCTGCTGCGCTACGGCGCCGCGGGCCTGGCCTGCGCCGCCGGCTGCGGCGGGTTGTGGTGGTACTTCGCCGGCCGCATCCGGGCGGCCACGGCGGCCGAGATCTTTCCCGGCGACGCACCCCAGGGCCGGCTGTGGCAGCTCTGGCAAGAGCGGGGCTGGGTCCGCGAGGCCCGACATTACCTCAAGCTGGGCCAGAACCTGCAGTGCAAGCTCTGTCCCAACGAGTGCCTGCTGGGCCCCGAAGACCGCGGCCGATGCCGCAACCGCGTCCATAAGGACGGCAAGCTGTATACCCTGGCCTACGGCAATCCCTCGATGCCGCAGCCCGACCCGGTCGAGAAGAAGCCGCTGTTCCATTTCCTGCCCGGCAGCACGGCCTTCTCCTTTGCCACCACCGGCTGCGGGTTCCGCTGCCTGAATTGCCAGAACTGGAACATCTCGCAGCGGAAGCCGGAGGAGCTGAAGGACCCCCGCGGCAGCCCCGTACTGCTCAGGCCGCACGAGCTGCACCTGGCCGACGCCGACGACGTCAACCGCATGAGCATCTTTCCCGACGACATGGTGGCGATGGCCCAATACTTCAATTGCCGCTCGATCGCCTATACCTATTCCGAGCCCACGGTGTGGTTCGAGTACATGCTCGACACGGCGAAGGCCGCCCGGGCCAAGAACGTCAAGAACATCTGGGTCACTTGCGGCTACATCCAGCAGGAGCCGCTGGCCGAGCTGTGCCAGTACATCGACGCCGCCCACGTGGACCTGAAGGGCTTCAGCGACGAGACGTACTCGAAGCTCAACTCGGGCAAGCTTGGGCCGGTGCTGGCCACGCTCGGCCGCCTGCGGCGCGAGCAGGTGTGGTTCGAGGTGATCAACCTGATGGTCCCCACCTACACCGACGACCTGAAGACCGTCCGCCGCATGTGCCGCTGGCTGGTCGATAACCTGGGTCCCGACTGCCCGCTGCACTTTTCGCGGTTCATGCCGGCCCACAAGCTGACGCAGCTTCCGCTGACGCCGCGGGAGGTGCTGCTGGATGCACAGGCCGTCGCCCGCGAAGAAGGGCTGCATTACGCCTACGTCGGCAACTGCCGCGAGGCCGCCGAGGGCGAGACGACCTTCTGCCCCCACTGCCACAAGGCGATCATCGAGCGTGCCGTCTATAGCATCGAGACCATGAACGTCGCCGACGGCAAGTGCAAGTTCTGCCAGGGCCGCATCGCCGGCGTATGGGCCTGAGCGGCCTGGTCCCCTCTCCCTCCGGGAGAGGGCTAGGGTGAGGGCTGTTGCCGGACCCTTTCAAACTGGCGTGAAGGTCTCACAACCCTCACGCGGAGCGTGAGGAGTACCACCCGTATTCCTCTCGCTCCGCGAGAGGTCTCAACAGAGTCGCAAGCCTGATACGGACCTCACGCAGAGCGTGAGGAATACTTAAGCGCCACGCTACTCCAGCGCCGCGACGATCTGGCCGACGGCCCGCTGGATGCCCAACTGCTCGACGTTGATCATCAGATCGTACAGCAGCGGATCGAGCAGGTCGTGATGGAAGAACTGCTCGACGAACTCGCGGCGGCCGCGGTCCGTCTCGCGGAGCAGTTGCCGGGCCTCTTGCGGGCTGATCCCGCGGAGGCGCGCGATCCGCTCGATGCGATACCTTTCCGGGGCGGTGATCCGCACCGCCAGCACTTTCTCGCGCGGCAACTGGAACTGCACCCCGCGGCCCACGAACACCCCCCTGCCCTGCCGCGCCGCCGCACGCACCACGGCCTTCAACTGATGGACGAACTTCTGGTGCGAAATGATGTGGTGATCCATCCAGGTCCCCAGCACGTCGTAGACCCAGCTCGTCGAGGTCTCGTCGACCAGGTCCAGCATCAGGCGGGGCTCGTGGAACCGCTCGACCACCAGGTCCAGCAGGTTCTTGTCGAAGACCGCCCAGCCCAGCCGTTGCCCGACGAGCTCGGCGACCTCGCCGCCGGCGGCCCCGGCCGCCCGCGAGATCGTAACGAACAGCCGCGTTGCCCGGGCCAGCCGATCGGGCTGGCGCCCCTGCGCCGCGTGATCCTGAATCTCCTTGACGCGGGCCCACGTCCGCATCTGCCGCTCTGCCGCGGCCACCAGCCTCGGGGCGTCGTGAAGTTCTGATCGCATGTCTCACCCCCACCAAGAAAAGTCGTCTGCGGGGTGAATCCCTTCATTCATTATTATATCCATTCATGCGAAAAAGACAATCTTCCGGGAGCCCGGGGACTGTCCCCATTTTCGTCCGCCTGTCCGCTACGGACAGGCGAAAATGGGACTGTCCCCTTTGGACACACGGGGGATTGCGTGCAATTTTTTCCCGCCGCGCATCGTGGCCGCGAAACCGGGACTGTCCCCTTCCCCAGCCCCTTCCACATCGATGGGTTATTCCAGCCTTGCCGCTTGCTGGGTATAGTAAACAGATTGCGTGCATTCCAGCGGCGTGGGGACTGCCCCGATTCTCGTCTCCCTCAAGGCGGGGCCTGTCGATGGCGGCCACAGTCCAGCAGTTCATCGAGCGGCTGAGCCAAAGCGGCCTCATGTCGGCGGCCGAAGTCTCCGCCTTCCAGGACAGCCTGCCGCCGGATCAGCGGCCGGGCGATGTCAAGGCCCTGGTGGCCGCACTCTACCGGGCCGGCAAGCTGACCAAGTATCAGGCCCAGGCCGTCTATGAGGGCAAGACCAAGGGGCTGGTCTTCGGCGAATACACCGTGCTAGACCAGATCGGCGAAGGCGGCATGGGTGTCGTCCTCAAGGCCCAGCACCGGCGGATGAAACGCCACGCAGCGATCAAGATCCTGTCCTCCTCCGGTATGAAGGTGGCCGGGGCTGTCGAGCGATTTCACCGCGAGGTGGAAGCGGCGGCCAAGCTCTCGCACACCAACATCGTCACGGCCTATGATGCCGGTCAACACCAGGGCGTGCACTACCTGGCGATGGAGTACGTCGAGGGCAAGGACCTGGCCAGCATCGTCAAGGAACGCGGGCCATTAGTATTACTGCGCAAGTTCAAGGCCATTTGCAGCGGATGAGATCTTTCAGGTAGATGCCCATTTTCCGCAGTTTTTTGCGTGTTCGTTTGATGTGCGACTCGCGGGCCGTGGCGATGCG
>JBEKTY010000055.1:0-43765 GCA_049515555.1 Thermoguttaceae bacterium | reverse complement strand
CCGCCGGAATGGCTCTTGACGCGGAACCCGGAACTGTACCAGCAGCAGGCGGCGCGGATCGCCGCCCGCTTCGACGAGGCCGCCCGCATGGCGGAAGACGCCTTCATTGCCGAGCTGGCCGGGTTGGTGCAGACCCTCCAGGACAAGCTGGCCGGCAAGGCGGACGGAGTGGCCAAGCGGCTGCACGACACGAACGTAACCGACTTGCGGGAGTTCTTCGAGAAGTTCCGCCGGCTGAATATCCACAGCAGCGAGCAACTCGACGGCATCGTGGAGCAATCCCAAAGGGCCCTGACCCTCAACGGCCTATTCGACCTGGGCGGGGTCAGCGCCGACCAGCTCCGCGAATCGCCGTCGCTGCGGCAGGCCGTGGCCACGCGGCTTTCGGCCGTCAGTGCCCACTTGGACGGGCTGATGGTCAACCGTCCCCGCCGTGCCATCAACCGCCGGTCCACGGCCAACGATGGAGAGCAGGAGTAGAACGCGAACCCGAGGGGCGCTGGGAGGAACGCCCCGACGGCCCGCGCTTTGCGCCAAACGGTACACCATGCAGCGCCGCCGTGCCGGCCTTTACCCTGGAGCACCACAATGAGCGAGCTTCGCCCCATTGGCACCGAGTTTGACGAACTGGGCGGCCGGTTCCGCGTAATCGGCTACCTGTCTCGGCCCGGCCGCGACCCGATCGAAGAGGTCGAGTGCCTCCGGCCAGTGTCCTTCGATCGGCACAAGACGGGGCGCAGACGATTCAAGCCCCCGAAGTTGGACATTACGTTGCCGGGGTTGCCGCCCGAGGTTCTGGCGGCCCTCGCCGAGGTCCAGGCCGCCACTCCGCCCAAGTCGCCACGCCAACCCAAGACGACGACCAAACGCAAGCGGCACAGCTACCGCCGCTACCGGGCACCCTATCAGGTCAGAAACCCCCGGCCGAAGCCAGCCCCCGAAAGTTCCTGGCCGCTGGTTGTCATGGTGGCCGTAATCATCGCCGTCCTTGTCTCGTGCGACGCCTTGCAGCGCAATCGTCCTTGGCCTATCCCCGACTCAGTCCACGTTACCCACAGGAAATAGCCTATGCCGACCCTTGGCTACTGTCGCGTTTCCACCGAGGAGCAAGTGCTGGGCTGCCAGGTCCAGGAGGATATGATCCTCGACACGTGCGCCCGGTTGCACCTGGGCGAGCCCGTCGTCATCTGGGACGACGGCGTTTCGACCAGCGCAGTGCCGTTCAACGAGCGGCCCGGCATCATCCGGCTCTTGCGTACCCTCCGCGCCGACGACCATCTGGTGGTCTGGCGGCTGGACCGCATCGAGCGCGGCTTCCTGACGTTCTACGACGCGCTCCGGCAGATCGTAGAGCGGGACGTGTGGATTCACTCCATCGAGGAGAAGGGCGGCCAGGCCATCGACCTGAACACCGCACAAGGCCGCGCCTTCGTCGCGGTCCTCCAGATCGGTTGCGATATGTACCGGGAGACGGTCAAGGAGAACACCCGGCGGGCCCTGGAGTGGCGCAGGAAGAACGGCATGGCCGTCTCTCAGACCGGGTTTGCCAGGCGAATCGTTGTCCGCGACCGCGCAGGCAACCCCAAGCCCCGACAGCAGTTCGACAAGCACGCGGGCGACGTGAAGCTGGTCGAGTGGGACCAAGAGCAGCTTCGCTTCATCGTAGAGATTGCGGAGCGGTTGGGGCGGGGCGAAGAAGTGGCCCGCGTGGCGGCCGAATTCCTGGCTCGGGGCCTCCTGGACCATCGCGGGCTGCCGTGGGGCCAAGTGCAAGCGAAACCCGGCAAGGGTACGGGCAACCGCTACGAATGGTATCGTCGCGCCGCAAGATGGTTCCACCGGGCGAAGCACAAGGGCGAGCTACCGCCGCCCTACTGCGAAATCGCCGGCACGATCCAGGAGCCCAAGGGCTTCACCGTGTCCAAACGGCCGAAGAAGAAGCGCACGCCCGCGGTGTCATCGGCCCTTGTCGAGCGCGTGAACTGGAGCGCCGAAGATTGGTTGCGCTGGTACGCCGGTCGCGAACCCAACCTTGTCACCACCACCACACCGGAGGGCATCAGCAATGGCTAGGCTCATGTCGCAGGTCAAGGGCGGCTACTACGCCGCTGCCCCCGAGGCCGTCGCCGCAGTGTTGGAACGGCTCAGGCCGCCCGATCACAGCGAATGTCTCATCCTGGACCCCTGTGCGGGCGAAGGGCAAGCCCTGCTTCAGCTTGCCCAAGGGCTCCGTGCGGTTGCCTACGGCATCGAGCTTTCCGAGGATCGGGCTGCCGTGGTGCGGGAATCCCTGCCGGAGGGTCAAGCCTTGGCACCGGCCGATTTCCTCCGCTCGGCGGTCAGCTACCGCGCGTTCTCGCTGGTCTGGTGCAATCCGCCTTACGACTATGCCACGGGCGACGAGGGCCGTGTGGAAAGCCAATTCCTGGAGCGGGCCGTCCACCTGCTGGCCGATGGCGGTGTCCTGGCCCTGGTCTGCCCGCAGGACGTGGCCGAAAGTTACCAGACGCTCGATTTCTTCCAGGAACATTTCTCTGAGATTTCGGCCATGCCCTTTCCCCCGCAGGTCCGCAAGTACAAGGAGACCATCATCCTGGGGTGCAAGCGGAAGCTGCCGAGCCTTGATGATTGCAGCGGGTATCGCGGCTATCGCTGGGAGCGGCTGGACACGTGGATGAATCTCCGCACGGTCTACCGGCTGCCGGCAGGCGAGCGACCGCGGCAGTTCCGCAAGTTGGAACCGACCGATGCCGAACTCTCGCGGCTGGTGGCCCAAAGCCCCTTGCGGTTCCACCTCCAGCGGCCGGCGGACAAGCTGAACTATCGCCCCAGGCCGCCCATGAGTCCGGGGATCGGTCATCGGGCGATGCTGTTGGCGAGCGGCCACATCGACGGGCTGATCTGCCCGCCCGATGAACCGCCGCACGTTATCCGCGGCACGGCTACCAAGGACAAGTACGTGGCCTCCTGTGACGAAAACGAGGACGACCGCGGCAACGTCACCACCCGCACCGTAATCTCCGAGCGGCCGAGGTTGGTGATAAGGGTCTTGGACTCGGAGGGAAACATAGCGACCCTGGAGTAACGTATGGCTGAGGAAATTGAACTTCCCCCGCTGGTAATGAAAACCGCCAAGTGCGAGTTCCGGCTCCGCTGCCATGCGGCGGCCTGGTCGAGCGGGTACGGCGGCAGGATGAAGATGCGGCGACGGTACGGCCACGAGTGTCCGGGGCTGCTGTTGCTCAGCGCCACCGGGCCCGACACGTCCGTCAAGTCGGTTCGGGCAAGCCTGTACCAACCGGATGTCCAAGCCGAGTTCGTGCTGGAAAGCGAGCCGACCGAGCGGCTGCTCAAGGCGCGGATCACGTTCGACGGCAAGCCCGTCACCTACACCGCCGCCGTATCGAAGCTGGCCCCCGGTGTCGTCCACCTGGTCGCATTGGCGAAGATTCCGGGGCTGATGCCGGACATGAGCGATGATCACCTTTGGGCCGAACTGACGGGGCCGCGATACACCACGCCGCTGTTGAGGGCTTGGATTCCCTGGCTGAAGACAACCATGGCCCAGGGCGGCGGAATTGTCGTTGCCAACGGTTTTGAATCCACGGTGGGCGTGCTGAAGACCGAGCCCGACGAACTGGACGCCCTGGTCACGTTGGGCGTGAAGGAAGGCTATCTCCGCATGGTGGCGTAATGCCAAACCCCAGGAACTTCACAATGAACTGCGAAACCGTCAAAGAGTATCTGGATCGCTACGGGTCGCTGGTGGCGGATCGTGCCCGGCAGGCATTCGAGCCCCTGCACGTCCCGGCGACGGATACCGTGGTCGCGCTGGACTTGAAACGGCCGATGCTGCCTGCCCAGGCCCACGTTGTCACGGCAGCCGTCAAGACCCTCGACCGGCAGAATGCGGTCTTCCTGTGCTGCGAATGCGGGACGGGGAAGAGCCAGATGGGGGCCTGCACGGTCCAGGCCCATGCCGCGGGGAAGCCCTATCGGGCCATCGTCATGTGCCCACCGCATCTGGTCCAGACCTGGCAGGCCGAGTTGCGGCAGGTTTTCCGGGAGGGGACGGTCGAGGTCCACGTCCTGGAGAAGTGGCGGGAGTTGCTGTCCTATCCTCGAACAAAACCGACCAAGCCGACGTGGCTCATCATGGGCGAGACCATCGCCAAGAACGGCCCCTACTGGCGGGCCGCCGCCGTCAAGGACCGCCGCGGCATGCTCCGCTGTCCCGACTGCGGGGCCCAGTTACGGGAGAAGGCCAATGGGGAAGGCAGTTTCCTCAGCATGAAAGACCTGGAGCGGTCCAGGAAGCGGTGTACGGCCGAAATCACCGTCGATTACGACAAGGAGAGCAATCCCGTCACTCGCCTTTGCGGAGCACCCTTGTGGCAATACGCCGAAGGCCAGGCGGTTTGGGCGCCGGCCGAATACGTCCACAAGCACATGAAGGGCGTGTTCGACTACCTGATCTGCGACGAGGTCCACGAGGAGAAGGCCGACACCTCCGCACGGGCCAACGCCTTGGGAGCCCTGGTGGCCTCCTGCCGCAAGGTAATCGGTATGACGGGCACCCTGATCGGAGGCAAGGCAAGCCACGTCCGGTCCCTGTTGTTCCGGTTGTCCCCAACAAGCCTCAAGGCCGAGCATCTGGCGTGGGAAGACGATATGGAGTTCGCCCGCCGCTACGGCCGGGTGGATACGATCGTAACGGAGAAGAGCGGCCCGGCTTGCGATAATCGGCGAAGCAACGGCAGGAACACCACCAAGCGGCAGGCGGAGCAGCCGGGTATCATGCCCACGCTGTACGGCCGGCACCTGATCGGCAACACGATCTTCCTCAGTCTGAAGGATGTCGCCGCGGACTTGCCGGCCTACGGCGAGCATCCGACTCCCGTTCGCATGAGCGCCGACCTTGAGCAACCGTACCGCGAAATGGAAGGCGATCTCAAGGAGGCCGTGGCCGAACTCTTGCGGAAAGGCAACCACCAACTCCTGTCCGCGATGCTCCATGCCCTCTTGGCGTATCCCGATTATCCCTACGACTGGAAACCGGTCGGGTACGTCGATAAGGCGGGGCGATTCGTTGCGGTGACTTGCCCGCCGACGCTGAACAGCCATTGCCTCTGGCCCAAGGAGAAGAAGCTGCTGGAGATCCTGCGGCAAGAGAAGGCCCAGGGCCGGCAATGCTGGGTATTCTGCGTCTACACCAGCACCCATCCCGTCTTGGAACGACTGGAGAAGATCATTCAGCAGGCCGGGTTCACGGCCAAGACCCTGGAGGCTGACAAGGTTCCCACCCGGAACCGCAGTTCGTGGATCGCCAGAAATGCCCCGGGGGTGGACGTGATTATTTCCCATCCCCAGCCGGTACGTACCGGCCTGACCCTGTTCGATGCGATGGGGGCCCACAACTTCCCGTCGCTCATCTTCTACGAGACGGGCTACGACCTGTTCACCTTGCGGCAGGCATCCCGCCGTTCCTGGCGGATCGGCCAGAAGCACCCCTGCCGGGTCTATTACCTGTACTACCGGGAGACCATGCAGGCCCGAGCGATGGCGCTGATGGCACAGAAGCTCGATGCCTCGCTGGCCCTGGAAGGGCAGTTCTCGGTGGAAGGGTTGGCTGCGATGTCCGCCGAAAGCAGGTCCATGACGATGGAACTGGCCAAGAGCCTAGTCGAGAACCTCGACTTCGGCGATGCCGAGCGGGTCTGGGAGCGCTGCCGTTCGGAGCCGCCGGAGCCGTGCGACGGTTTGCCCGAGTATGACGAACCCGAGTTCATCCAGGATGACGAACCCCAGTTCATCCGGCGGCAGAATGTACACCCGACATTTGGATCCATCCCGCGAGGCCCCTGTGTCCAAGGCTTACTTTTCACGCCCTAAGTTCACGGTACTGCTGGTGACAAAGGGGCCGGTCATCGTGACAGCCGCCCCCATCGTGACGAGTTTCGAGGGGCAGACAATCGGTGTCCAACCCGTACCAAGCCGCTGCCGGGGATCGTATCACCGGGTAGGCTGGCAACACTGCGCGCGAAGACGGTGTTGCTGCTTAACCAATGCCACCGATTCTCAGGGGAGGCACTAAAATGGTCCACCACCCCGAAAATTGCGGTAACTTGCCGGGTGGACTCAAGGGAGCGCAGGCTAGATCGGGTGGCGTAACCCGCTCCGTGGGGGCCTGCTGCCTCCACGCTAACCTAGCCAGCGGAATAATGGGGGAGTTGGGCAGGATTACGCCAGCGTCAAGGCGAAAGCGTAGCGGCCATCGCGAGTCGTTTCGCCTAAGGTCCCCATCATCAGCAAGGGGTTGCTGAAGGCTATATTCCCCATCTTCACTCCTCGTAAGTGGCCGGTTTTACGCGCCCCGCGACAGGCCGGGCAGACGCTACGCTGCTCGCGTCTCAGGCATGTCCTCCACATCGGTAGGTAAAACCGCCTCCCGCGCGCGCATTGCAGGTAGGTAGGTAGGTAGGTTAGCCTCCTAATGCTAGGGCACTCCGGGAAGTGGAGGTTCGCATAGGAGGGCCTAAAACAGCGTGCGGGCGGTCGGTGCTGGGGGCCCACCCTCCGGCTGGGCTGCTATGATAGGCTGGCAGAATGGTCGCAACTAATTGCGGTGCAATGTATTACATCGGTCATCTACTGGACCCAGCCGCCAGAATGGATTGCGTCGGGAACCGGGGACGATTTGTGCGGGGCATGGGCAGGCGGGCGTAACCCGATTACCTTCCCCCTACCGCCGTGTCAACAACCCCTAACCATCGCCGGGTCCGTAAGCCCGCTCGCCAATGGCGCCGCAATAATCCCCAAATTGCCAGGGCCAATCTCAAGAAAACCGGGAGGGGCGCTAGCAGTTGCCGTTGGGACTCCCGGCAGGGGGGCCTGGTAGCTGTGGTAGGCTGGGCATATAGTAGGCAAGCTGGGAGAGGGTGAGGGCACCATCTTTCCGTCGATCTAAGGATTGGCGGAAAGAGGCCGAGCGACGGCCCGCGGCCCGCCCCGCATACCTACCGCTGTCCCCGCCAGCCGCGTTTGATGGGGCACGTGGGGGTACGTGGGGCACGTGTGGGGCGGTTTGGGGGCCGGGTGCGGTCATGCGTCTTTCCTGTCACCCCGGGCCAGTGCCACGATGCCCGCCTGGGTCGCCGGGGGCAGCGTCGGCCACGCCCGGTTTGTCAGCGCGGTTCCGGCGAAAGGCTGCGGAGGCCGGAGGCCCTCTCACTCGGTAGGCGCGTCGGTCTGACTTCCGGCCAGCAGTGCGGCGAGCCGTTGCTGAGTGTTCGTAGCGTCCAGGGCAGACGGGGGTTCATTCCCAGATTGGCTAGTCGCACGGTAAGTCCCGCTTGACCCTCTGCCAAACCGCGCTCCGAATGAATCGGCGAGGTCCGGCGCTCACCACTCCCAGCCCATCGTCCTTCCCGGTGAACCAGGTTATTCCAGGTCCACTGTTACCCAATATGTTACCTTCCGCCCCCTTCGCGCGTCCTTCGCGCGCGCTTCCGTCCCGATGCTACCCCACGTTTTCCCCCAGATAATCGCATGTTCGCGCTTCTTGCGGGTAGTGTACGCACGTGTAAAATGGACTTAGGATCTTGTGCCGCAAGGCATCCGGGTTCAAGTCCCGGCGTCCGCACTGCTGATGACTCAAACTGTAAACGCCCCCGTGGGGCTTGCCCACACGGAGCGCTGATTCTTCACTACAACTCCGCAACAAAGCGACTTTCTTGTCCTCCGGCGGCACAAGGCCGGACGGGGACGTTTGCAGTTTGAGTCAGTTCGCCTTTCGTTTCAGGTATTCTTGCCGGGCGTTGTCGAGCGGGACGAGGTTTACTGCTTCGCCGGGGCGTCGGCGGGTTTTTCGGGCGGAGCGGGGGGCGGGTCGGCCGGGGCGAATACCCGCTGATCGTAAACCACCAGGGCGTGGGCGGCGCGGGTCACCGACTCCATTTCCCGGCTGCTGAGCGACGGCACGCTGCCGCGATAGCGCTGCGAGCTCAGCACTTCGGCCACGTACTGCACCGATTGCACGATGGGGGCACTCTCCAGGCGGGCTGGCGGGAGCGTCAGGACCAGCCATTCCAGCACGTGGCCGGTCATGGCCAACACGGCGGCGGCGTCCTGGCGGCCGGCCCCGTTCCAGCTTCCGTCGGGGTTCTGGGCCCGCAGTGCGTAGTCGCACGACTCATCGACGTACTGCTGGGCCCGCAGGAAATCGCCCACGATCGGCTGATCGCGGCGGCGGAGCCGGTCCAAGGCGATGCTCAGGCCCAGCACGCGGTTAGTGGCGGCGTGCGGCGTGTCGGCCACGCTGCGGGCCAGCTCCTCCTTGACGACCCGCGCCAGCGACCACTCTTCACCCCGGCTATTCTTCCAGGTGGCTTGCCGGACGTAGTTCGACAAGGCGATGAGCTTCAGCGACATGTCGGCGCCCGAGCGGCAGGAGAGCTTTTCGTACTCGATCAGGTCGGCCACGGTGCGGACGGTTTCGCCGGCCCGGGCGGGGTATTCGGGGGGCACGCGGGCCAGGGCCAGCATGGCCGCCAATTGCGAAGGGCCGGCCTGGTAGCCGAATCCGATCCGCGGGGCGAGGTGCCCGTCGCAGACGGTCAGCAGCTCGCCGCCGCCCAGGGGCAGGTTCCAGCAGAGGCAGGTAATGCCGTTCAGTTTCGCGCCCGCGGCCGTGGCGTCGAGCACTTCCGTGTCGCAACCGAAGGCCCAGCAGAAGTGGATGACGTCGGCGGGCGAGCTGTCGCGGGTATTGAAGGGCTCCTGCCGCAGCGCGGCCAGGGTAGGCCGCACCCGATCGCGCAGGGCGGCCAGCGCGGGGGATAGCTCTTTTATCGGCAGCGGCTTTTTCGGGGCGGCGGCCTGCGGCGGGGTCTGGTCGGGCCCCTTGGGCGCGGCCGATTGCGCGGCGGGTCTCTCGCCCTTGCCCGCCGCGGGCAACCCCTTCTCGACGGGCGCGGCGGCGGCGTGCTCGTCGTAGATGAGCAGCAGCGTCGTGGCTTCGTCGGAGCGTGCCGGGCCGCCGCACACTGCCAGGATCAGGCCCGCGACGATACCGGCCAACGTGCGGCCGAAGGGGACAGTCCCATTTTCGTCGGACGAAAATCGGGACAGTCCCCGTGAACGGTTCGCATGGCACATCACAGCGCATCTCCCCAATCGAGCAGACAAAAAACTAAGCGTCAGTAAATCGCCATCCTTGCGGGGCGAGAAAAAGGCCCCCGTCAGGGCTCGGGCGGGAGCTTGGCGGCGGGCTTGGCAGCCATTGTTTCGGGCTCGTTATGTTTCGGCCGGCTGATCAGGAATCCGCCGGGGGCGCCCCGCTGGATATAGGTATAACTGTCGGCCCCGCAACCGTAGGTCGTATTCTTTCCGTAATTGACGAGGAAGCTGAAGTTGCCGCCGCAGTCTGGCAGGTGGTGATAGCTGATGCCGGAGGGCGCGTAACCCTGGCCGTAGCCGTCGTAGACGGTATCGTCGCCGTAATGGAAGAGGATGCCGAGGCTGGCTTGGGCCCCGCAGCCCTGGGTGAGTCCGCCGGTGGCCTCGAAGTGGTCCTTGCCGCCGAAATCGCAGAGCACGCCCACGGAGCAGTCCCAGCCCATGCCGCTGCCCATGATGGTGCCTTCGTAGACGTTGTCGCCGCCGTCGTTGATGCAGAAGCCCAGGGCGTAATGGCAGCCCCAGCCGCAGCCGAAGCGCTGAAAGGATCGTTCGGAGCGTTCCTGGCCGCCGAAGGCCTTGCGGCAGATGAGGTACTGATTTCCGCCGGCGAAATCGCGGGCGAAGCCCACGCCGCACCAGTAGCCGCCGCCATGGGCGAGGTAATCGAATTCGTAGACGTTGTGTCCGCCGCCGTTGAGGAGGACGCCGATGCCGCCGTCGGCCACCTGGCGGATGCCGGCCCCCACGCCCTGGCAGCAGCCTTCGTAGCCGGGCGTTTCGGGCTTATAGGAGTTGGGATACAGGCCGCCACAATAATAATGGTCGTTGCCGGCCAGGTCGTCCAACAGTGCGAAGCCCATGGGACCGCCGAAGCCTTGGGCCCACATGGCGGCGTGGTAATCGTTCTGGCCGCCGCGGCCGATCAAGAGGCCCAGCCCGCCGAGGGCCTGACCCTGCACGCGGCGCAGGCCCCGATAGCGGTTCTTGCCGCCGTAGTCGATGAGGATGCCGACGCCGGCCAGGCACGAGCCCTGGGCCACGTCGCGGGCCTCGTAGGAATTGCCGCCTTCCAGGTTCAGGAGCATCGACACGCCCAGGATCGCGGCGCCTTGCACGCCCGGCTTTGAGCCCTCGTAGACGTTGTTGCCGCCCAGGTCGAGCACTACCAGCAGCGGCCGCTCCAGCGAGGTAGTGCCTTCGTAATATGTATTGCCGCCGCCCAGGTCGATCACGGCGGCCACGTCGCGCATCGCGTCGAGCTGATAGGTGTTCGGCTCCTTGCCGCCGATGACGATCGCCCCGGCGGGCGTATCGATCTTGGCCACCACGTGGCCGCTGATGCCCTCGACCGCGACGCTGCCCGTATCGGGGTATTGCCGCAACTGGCCGAGCAGTTTCGGATCGGTGAGCGGGACGAGGGCTTCCGCGGCGTCCAGCAGTGCGCTGCGGTCCATCTTTTCGACGAGGTCGCACAGGCGGCGGCCGGTACCCCGATCGTTCAGCGTGTGGCCGACGTTGTTGTTGCCGACCATGACCGGGTACAGGTACGCGCTGAGCTCGTGGATCTCGCTCTTGGTCAAGGGGGCCAGGGCGGCGGCGTAGGCCGTCTGGGCTTCGACCAGGGCCTCTTTGACCACCTCCAGCGCCTCCTGCGGAGAGCCGGCCGCCGCAAAGGGGCGCGACGCGTGCCGCGGCAGGTCCAGCTTCTCGGCCGCCATCGGCAGCACCTTGGCCAAGCCCCCGGGGTCGTTGCGGATGACGGTGTGCAGCGTGCGGGTAAAGGCCTCGGCTTCGGCCGGGGCATCGAGCGGATTGCGCAGCAGGTGGTCGTACCAGCGCAAGCGGCAGTTGCCGGTCAACTCCGAGCCCGTATACGGGCCGGCCGTGCTATCGAGCTTGTAGCCCGCATATCGCTGGAAGCGGGCGAAACGATCGGTAATCTCCCGCTCCCGCAAGCCCTTGACGATCTCGTCGTGCAGGATTTCCATCAGTCCCGGCGCCAGCGGGTCGCCCAGCGACGATTCAGCCGCGCCGGTCGATGCGTCCGGCTCTTCGCCCGCTGGCCGGCCGGCTTTCTGGCCGGGCTTGGCTGTCGCGGGCGTTGAAGCCGCGTCGACCTTCTGCAAGGCGAGGGCCGACTCCCCGGTCACCCGTAATTCGACGGCGGGCTGCTCCGGCCGCTCGCGATCCTCGCCTGCGCCAGGGGCAGGCTCCGCGTCCGCCGCGGCGCCGGCCGACGGAATGCCGTCGCCGGCCCGCAGCCCGCCGCCGGTCCGAGATGCGAAAAGCATCGCACACGCAACACCCACAGCGGTTGCAATCCGAAGGCAAGTGGCCGGGAAACTCCCGTGCGATAGCATGATCCGACTCCTCACCCGACGCTTATGGCGGCGGTCGCAGATACGCACCTGGCAGGCGCAGCCGCGTGAAATTGTGCTCAGGATGCGAAGCTGCCATTCTAGAGGGGGCACTGTCGCCCGTCAACCCGATCGAGCGCGCGGCAGTGGGCCGCGCAACCGCCCGCCACACCACTATTACGCCGTGAATCGGCGAGAACCGGGATCGACCTTGATTACAAAACAGACTTTCCGGTCGCCGCCGATGCGGGGGATGCGTGGTCCGATGAAGAGTACGAAGAGAAAGAACTTGGATGAACGCGGCAGGACGGGCGGAGCAGTCAGACTGGAGAAGGAGACACGACGGACGACGGACGACGGGCGAGGGACGGCGTTGTGGCCGGTCTCCCCGTGTTGTGGCCGGTCTCCGACCGAGCCACGCCGCCGCTTTGAAGGTCTCACGAGCCCCGGAGACCTTCGGTCGCGCGACGGCGGGGTCGGGAGACCCGCGCCGAACTTAGGCGGGGTCGGGAGACCCGCGCCGAACCTGTCCGTCGTCCGTCGCCTGCTTTTCGCACCCTACGCTGTAGCGGTCGGCTTCCTCCTGAACGGCCTCTGTAATGCCGCCACGCAGAACTCGCGGCGGTTGTACTGCAACTGCCGGGCGCGGACGACGTTATAGCCCCAGCTCCGCACCCGAGCCAGGTACTCCGGCACGTGGTCGGCCAGGTCCCATTCCAGGAGCTTGAGCGTCAGCAGGAGCCCGCGGATGTTCACATCCGGATGGGTGACGATCGCCTCTACGGCGTCCAAGGTGTAGTCTGGGGCGACGTTCATGTCGGCGGCCAGCCAGCGGGCCTTGCGGAACTCGCGGCGGGGGACCTCCGCCGCTCGGCGGCGAAGGTGCCGCAACTTCGGGTGTGCGACAACTTCCGCGGCCATCTCGGCCGGATCGATGGCCAGGACCTCGAACCCGTGGGCCAGCAGGGCCTGGCTGGCGCCGCCGGGGGCGCTGCCCAGCTCGACCCACCGGGCGCGGGGCGGAATCGGCCATTGCGACCACTGGATGGCCTCAGTCATTTTCTGCCACGCCCGGCTGACCGCAGTGGGCGGCAATTCCAGCCGCCCGAGGCCCCCCGGCCATCGGGAGGGCACCGAACGGGCGCGATGGAATCCGACCCACCATTGGCCGGGCTCGACCAGCACGCAGTCGAGGACCCAGTCGCCGGTCCGGGCCGCACTGGCCAGGTGGTCGCCCGGGGCGAGCCGCTCCCCTCGCGGGCACGCCTGGCGGAGGGCTTCATAGGCGGCCAGCGCCGCCGGCGTGATCGAGGGCTCGAAACCGTGCTCCCCCGGCGGGGCCAGGTCCCGCTGCCAGGCGTGAATCCGCTCGACGGGCCGATCGCCCCACAGCCGCCAGACCTGAGCGGCCAGCGCCGCCAGGTCGCCCTCCTCGGCCACGGCCGCCTTGCCCAGGCAGAACGCATAGGCCCGGGCGAAAACCGACTCCAACTCGAAATCGGCCGGCAAATACTGCTCCTCCGGCACTTTGAAGGTCAAGAACCCGGGCCGGGAAAAGGCCAGCCGGAAGTCGGGCCAACGCCGCGCCAACTCGCCTTTCACCGCCCGCTCGGCACCGAGTTGGCACGTGACCAGCAGAAAGCGAGGCATGGGGGGGAGGGGATTAGGGATTGGGGATTGGGGATTGGGGATTGGGAAGTTGTACCCGGTTGCGCCAATGTATCCGGCACACTCCGTGTGCCGTTGCAAGAAACGGCACACGGAGTGTGCCGGATACATTACATTCACCCGTAGAAGCCGTACTGGTAGGCTGCGTCGTACAGGGCGACGATGTTCTCCGGCGGCACGCCCGCTTGGATATTGTGGACGCTGTTGAAAACATAGCCGCCGCCGGGCTTCCAGACTTCCAGGTTTTTCTGGACGTGCCGGGCGATGGTTTCGGGAGAGGCGGTGGGCAACACGTGCTGGGCGTCGATGGCGCCGCCCCAGAAGGTCAAGCGCTCGCCGAATTGGGCCTTAAGCGCCTCCGGCGTCATGCCCGCGGCGCCGATCTGCACCGGATTGAGGATATCGATGCCGTTGTCCAGCAGATCGGGAATGTAGGTGGCGCAGGCCCCGCAGGTGTGGTACCAGATCTTGGCCGCGGTCCGCTCCCGGATGTATTGCACGAGCTGCCGATGCCGCGGCTGGACCAGGCGGCGATACAGCTCGGGCCGGAACAGCGGCCCCTGCTGGGCCGCCAGGTCGTCGCCGATCATGATTACGTCGACCAGGTCGCCCACTTCCGCCAGGAACACGCGGAACCAGTCCAGCCAGAACTTCAGGGTCTGGTCCAAGAGGGCCGCGCAAAACTCGGGCTCGGCCAGCAGGTCCATGAACCATTGTTCCAGCCCGCGCAGGTACCAGCAGGTTTCGTAGACCACTCCGGAGATGCCGCTGACCAGGGCGTAGGGCGTGTCGCGGCGGATGGCCAGGGCCCGCTGCCGCAGGCCGGCGAAGCGGCCCGGATCGTCGCCCTTGGGGAACGGGTAGCGCGCCAGGTCGGCCCGCGTGGCCCGGGCCAGCGGATGGTGCGTGATGTCCATGTAATAGGGCCGATCGTCGGGCATGGACCAGGTAACGCCGAACTCGTCGGTCAGGTCGTGCCACAGCCGGCCGTCGCGGCGGCGCTGGACGATCCGGCCGTCGAAGCTGGCCGCCGACCCCGCCGCAATGTACCGCGTATCGACGTGGAAGCGGCGGAGCACCGCCTCGGAAGGCCGGGCAAGTTGCTGCACGGCGTCCATGATCTCCAGCGGCTCGCGCAGGCCGAGGTGCTCGACGAGCGCCTCGTAGGCGAACTTGTGGATCCCCGTCTGGTTTCCGCCCAGGTCGATGGGCACGCGGTCGGGAGTGCGGTGCTCCAGGGCGGCCAGCATCCGCTCGCGCGGCGTCATGGTCTCGCTTGGCATGGCAAATCTACCTCGAAGCCGAAGTATGCGGCCGCGTTGTGGTAACAAATGTCCGCCACCAGCGAGCCCACCAGGCCCAGGTCGTCGGGCAGCAACCCCTGGTGCATTTCCGTACCCAACAGGTTGCACAGGACGCGGCGAAAGTATTCGTGCCGGGTAAAGGAGAGGAAGGAGCGGCTATCGGTAAGCATCCCCACGAAGCGGCTGAGCAGGCCCATGTTCGACAAAGAATTCAGGTGCCGCTCGATGCCCTCTTTTTGGTCGAGGAACCACCAGGCGCTGCCGTATTGCATTTTACCAGGCCGGGTGCCGTCCTGGAAGTTGCCGATCATCGTGGCCAGCACGTCGTTGTCGGCGGGATTGACGTTGTAGAGGATCGTCTGGGCCAACTGGTTGGTGCTGTCCAGGCGGTCGAGGAAGCGGGCCACCGGCCGGGCCAGATCGAAATCGCCGATCGAGTCGAAGCCCGTATCGGCCCCAAGCTGCCGGAACAGCCGGCTGTTGGCGTTGCGCAACGGCCCGAGGTGGAACTGTTGCGTCCAGCCCCGGGCGTGGTCCCACCGCGCCAGCTCCACTAACAGCGCGGCGCGGAACTGCGCCGCCTGGTCGGCCGGCAACTGCTGCCCGCGCCGCAGCCGGGCAAAGGCCGCGGCCACCTCGGTCGGGCTGCCTTCCGCCGCGTCGAGCGTCTCCAGGCCGTGGTCCGAAAGCCGGCAGCCCAAGGCGTGAAAGAAATCGTGCCGCTGCCGCAGGGCCGCCAGGAATCGCGAGAAATCACCCCCCACGTCGATCCCGCTCACCGCCGCCAGCCGCTCGACCCAATCGTTCCAGGCCTGCGGCGCAGCGACGCCCAGCGCCCGGTCGGGCCGGAAGGTGGGCAACACCTTGATCGGGAAGGTGCGATCGGCGGCCAGCGCCGCATGATGCTCCAGCCCGTCGGCCGGGTCGTCGGTGGTGCAGACTAGCGCCACGTTCATCTGCCGCAGGATGCCGCGGCAGGAGAAGTCGCCGCGGGCCAGCAGGGCGTTGCACTGCTCCCAGATCCCCCGCGCCGTATCGGGCGCCAGCAGCCGGTCGCTAATGCCAAACGGCCGTTTCAGCTCCAGGTGCGTCCAATGATAGAGCGGATTGCGAAGCGTCTGGGGCACGGTATCGGCCCACATCTGGAATTTCTCCCAGTCGCTGGCGTCGCCCGTGCAAAAACGCTCGGCCACGCCGGCCGCCCGCATCGCCCGCCACTTGTAGTGGTCGCCGTAAAGCCAGATCTGCGTCAGGTTCTGGAAGCGGTGGTCTTCGGCGATCTGCGCGCTGGGCAGGTGGCAGTGATAATCGAGAATCGGCAGATCGCGCGCGTAGCGGTGATACAACTCGACCGCCCGATCATTCTGCAACAGGAAGTTCTCGGTAATGAAGACGTCGCTCATGGTTCCGTGGCGGAAACAAAAAAACCCCGCCGCTCGCGGTGAAGCGAAACGGCGGGGCCGGAACAGAGAAGAGGCCAAATCATCTAACCTCGATGATACCAGTTTCTAACGTCTTGTCTATAGGCGCCGCGGTGATTTTTTTGCGAAACACATTTTCCCGGGCGCAATCCCCATCTATAGGGTGGGATGATATGGCCAGGTTGCCAAGTTCCGCCGGCGTTCTATAATCGGGGGCCTTGGTGAAGAATCGTCGGGAATCGGCGGGCAACCCCCGCTAACGTGTGGTTAATTGATAATTCCTATAGGTCCCATAAGTCTTATGTCGGTCGAGTCCAGCCAGCTTTCGCGATACGCAAGCGTGTGCCAACAGGCGGTCCGCGGTGCGGCGGCCACCATCCAAGACTGGATCGGCCGCACGAGCGTGCGTCACAAGGGACCGTCCGACCTGGTTACCGAGGCCGATTATGCGGCGCAGGAAGTGGTCCGCCAGATGGTGCTGGGGGCCTTCCCGGACCATTGCCTGTTGGGTGAGGAAGGCCGGGTCGATGGCCCCGCAGCCGAAAGAACAGCCTACCGCTGGATCGCCGATCCGCTGGACGGCACGACGAACTTCGTCCACGGTGTGCCGCATTACGCCGTTTCGCTGGCCCTGGAGCACAACGGCGCCGTGTTGGTCGGGGCCGTACTGGACCCGTCGCTGGACGAATGTTTCACGGCCGTCTTGGGCCAGGGGGCGTGGCTGAACGGCCGGCCCATCCGAACAAGCCGAGTGCTGCAACTGGCCGACGCGCTGGCCGCCACCGGCTTTCCCGCCAGTGTTTGGCCCCAGAGCCCCGACCTGCTCGTGTTCAACCAGGCGATCTACCGGTGCCAGGGGGTCCGGCGGTCCGGCTCGGCCGCCCTGAACCTCTGCTACCTGGCCGCCGGGCGCTACGACGTGGTCTGGGGTTTCTCGACGAAGGTGTGGGACGTGGCCGCCGGGTCGCTGTTGATTCGGGAGGCGGGCGGCGTGATAACATCGCCCGAAGGGGGTGATTTCATCCTCGATCAGGCCCGATTCATCGCCGCCGCCAACCCCGCTCTGCATGCCCAACTTGGCGAGCTGGCGCGGCTGGCCTGTGGATCCGCCGCCGGGAAATCATAGGAAATTCAACAACGGGAGTGCCTGATGACGACAACCAGAGTCTTTGCATGGTTCGCAACGGCGGCAATGTCGGCGGCGATGGCCGGCAGCGCCGCCCCGGCGACGGAAAACCCGCGTGAAACCATCCCGCTCGATTCGGCCTGGCGGTTCCACCTGGGCGAAGTGGCCGAAGGGCAATCGCCCGCCCTGGACGATTCCCACTGGCGGCTGCTGGACGTGCCGCACGACTGGAGCGTCGAGCTGCCGTTCGACCCGCATTCGCCCTCGGGCGAGGGCGGCGGATGGCTCAACGGCGGAGTCGGCTGGTACCGGAAGGCATTCAGCCTGCCGCCCATCGCCAGAGGCCGCTGCTGTATGGCGATCGAGTTCGACGGCGTGTACATGGATAGCGACGTCTGGCTCAACGGCCAGCACCTGGGCAACCACCCCTACGGTTACACCAGCTTCCAGTACGACCTGACGCCTCACTTGCAGGCGGATGGTCCGAACCTGCTGGCGGTTCGCGCCAAAGTCCAGCAGCCGTGCAGCCGCTGGTATTCGGGGGCGGGCATCTTCCGCCACGTGCGGCTGGTGCTCACCGGGCCGGTCCACGTGGCTCACTGGGGCACTTGCGTCACCACGCCCACGATCACGCCCCAGCAGGCGAACGTGCGAGTGCAAACGCGACTCCAGAACCAGGGCCGCGCGCCGGCCGACGTGCGGCTCACAACCCGGGTGCTCGATTCACAAGGGGCGGAAGTGGCCCGGGACCAAATCCAGACGACACTCGCGGTCGGCGAGACGGCTTTCGAGGCGACGCTCTCGGTGGCCGGCCCCAAGCTCTGGTCGCTGCAATCGCCGCAGCTCTACGCGGTGCTGTCGCAAATCGAGGCCCCCGGGCAACTTGTCGACCAGTACCGGACGCCGTTTGGCATCCGCTCGTTCGAGTTCACCCGCGACCGGGGTTTCCTGCTCAACGGCCGGCACGTGCCGCTTAACGGCGTGTGCGATCACCACGACCTGGGCTGCCTGGGGGCGGCCGTCAACCGCCGGGCCATCCAGCGGCAGTTGGAGATCCTCAAGGGCATGGGCTGCAACGCCATTCGCACCAGCCACAACCCGCCGGCCCCGGAGTTGCTGGAGCTTTGCGACCGGATGGGCTTGCTGGTGATGGACGAGGCCTTTGACGAGTGGAAGGCCGGCAAGACGCAATTCGGCTACGGCCGCTTCTTCGACGCCTGGAGCGAGCGCGACCTGCTGAGCATGCTGCACCGCGACCGCAACCACCCCTGCGTGATCCTGTGGAGCATCGGCAACGAGATCAACGAGCAAGGGGCGGCCAACGGTTACGAGATGTCGCGGCGGCTGGTGGACATTTGCCACCGCGAGGACCCCACCCGGCCTACGGTTTCCGCCTGCAACGACCCGGGCGGCGCCGTCCGCACCGGGTTTGCCAAGCCGCTGGACGTGCTGGGCATCAATTACAACCTGGGCACATACCAGGAATATAAAGGCCGCTACAGGCTGGTGGCCTCCGAGAGCGCCTCGGCCCTGAGCACGCGGGGTGAATACGGTCTGGTACCGGGCAAGGATGGCACGCTGCGGATCGCCGCCCAGCACAAGTTCCAGATGTCTTCCTACGACGTGGGCGCGCCCGGCTGGGGTTATACCGCCGAGCGAGACCTGCTGGCCCTGGCCGCCGCGCCGTGGGTGGCCGGCGAGTTCGTGTGGACCGGTTTCGACTACATCGGCGAGCCGACGCCCTACCAGTGGCCGGCCCGCAGCTCCTATTTCGGCATCGTCGATCTGGCCGGCTTCGCGAAGGACCGCTACTATTTCTATCGCAGCGTCTGGCGGCCGGAGCCGCTGGTGCACCTCCTGCCGCACTGGAACTGGCCGCAGTTCCAAGGCCGGCAGATCCCCGTCTGGTGCGTTACCAACTGCGACAGCGTCGAGCTGCGGCTGGGGGGCAAGCCGCTGGGGGAGAAAACGCTCGATCGCAAGAAAGCGCTGCACGTCGAGTGGCAGGTGCCATACGCGCCCGGGAAGCTGGAGGCCATCGGCAAGAAGAGCGGTCAGGTCGTGGCCCGCGACGAGGTTGTCACGGCCGGCCCGGCGGTCCGGGTGCTGCTCAAGGCTGATCGGGCGAAGATCGCCGCCGACGGCGAGGACCTTGCGTTCGTCGAAGTCCGGGTGATCGACCGCCGGGGGCGTGTGTGCCCCGATGCCGACGCGTTGGTCCGCTTCCGGCTGAGCGGCCCCGGCGTGCTGGCCGGAGTGGACAACGGCGACCCGATCAACCACGAGTCGTTCAAGGCCGATCGGCACAAGGTCTTCCACGGGCTGGGGTTGGCGGTGGTGAAGGCGGGGCGGACCCCGGGTGAGATCACCCTGCGGGCCGAGGCCGAGGGGCTCGAGCCGGCCCGGATCGTTCTGGAAAGCCGCCGGCGGGAATTTTGACATACGCCGAAAGATGACCTAAGTTTTAGATGTCTAGACGTTCCATGTTGCCGTAGGGCCGGCCGATCGACGGACGGACAACGGCAAACTTGTCCGGAACGTGATGACGCGATAGCGAGTGTCTGCGGGACGCTTTCCCGCGGGCTGCGACTCCTTTTGGTTCTCGTGTCTTTATTTCCCTCCACGAGTCAGGCATCCATAAGGAACAGGTCCATGATCGGCCGCTGTCTGTGCGCAAGTTCCCATCCGTCGACCAGAGGCCGCCCGCGTCTGCTGCGCAGCGAGGCCCTCGAGCCGCGGACGCTGTTGAGCGGGAGTGGTTTCTCGTCGTTGATCCTGGGGAGCGCACCGACGGGGCCGGCCGCCATCGTGGGGGCCGGCAAGGCGGTCAGCCAGGCGCCGACCGTGCAAACGCCGATCAGCATCAACAACGGTGCGGCCGTTACCGGTCAAACCGCCGCGCTCTCGGTGCTGGGCATCGAGAACGGGAGCCAGAGCAATCTCAGCTACCGCTGGTCGGTCACGGCGCCCGCCGGCGGGTCGGCCACATTTGCCTACAACTCCAGTACTACGGCCAACAACACCGTGGCCACGTTTAGCAAGGCCGGCACCTACACCTTTACGGTGACGATCACGGACAGCAGCAACGCCTCAGTGAGCAGCAGCCAGAGCGTGGTGGTATTGCCCACGCTCACTACGCTCCACATCAGCAACACCGCCGGTCAGCCCATCAGCTCCGGCGCGAGCTCGACGATCTCCGGTACCAGTCAGCAGTTTTCGGCCCAGGGATTGGACCAGTTCGGCAACGCGATGAGCGGGCCGCTGTCGCTGGTCTGGTCGGCCACGTCAATGCCCACCGGCGCCTCAACGCCGAGTTTCACAACCAATAGCAGCAACGTCACCACGGTCACCTACAAGACGGCCGGCAGCTATGGGCTAGGCGTTCGCCTGGCCAGTGCCACGACCAACGTGTTCACTGACTCGGTGTTGGTCAGTCAGACCTTGACCGGCGTCCACATCAGCAACGCCAGCGGTCAGCTCGTCAGTTCCGGCGCGAGTCTGACGGTCTCCGGCGTCAGTCAGGCGTTCACGGCCCAGGGATTGGACCAGTTTGGCAACGCGATGAGCGGGACGCCGTCGCTGGTCTGGTCGGCGACCGTGCTTCCCGGCGGCGCGTCAACGCCCACTTTCACAACCAACGGCAACGTCACCACGGTGACCTACGGGAAGGCCGGCAGCTATGCGCTGGGCGTTCGCCTGGCCAACACGACCAGCAACGTGTTCACCGCCTCGGTGTCGGTGAATCAGACGTTGACCAGCGTCCGCGTCAGCACCGCCAGCAATCAGGCCCTCACGTCCGGCGCGAGCTTTTCAGTCACCACCGCCACTCAGACCTTCACGGCCCTGGGGTGGGACCAGTTCGGCAACGCGATAAGCGGGCCGCTGTCGCTGGTGTGGTCGGCGACCTCGCTGCCCACCGGTGCGGCGACGCCCACTATCACCACAACCAGCAGCAACGTCACCACGGTCACCTACAAGGCGGCCGGCGCCTACTCGCTGGGCGCTTACCTGGCCAACACGACGACCAAACTGTTTACCGCCTCGGTGTCGGTCAATCCGACCTTGACCGGCGTTGCCGTTACCGTCAACGGTCGGTCCGTCAGCTCCGGCACGAGCCTGACGGTCTCCGGCGTCAGTCAGGCGTTCACGGTCCAGGGATTGGACCAGTTCGGCAACGTGCTCGGCGGGTCGCCGTCGTTGGTCTGGTCGGCCACGTCGCTGCCCACCGGCGCGCCGACGCCGACTTTCACAACCAATGGCAACGTCACCACGGTCACCTACGGGAAGGCCGGCAGCTACGCGCTGGGCGTTCGCCTGGCCAACGCGGCGAGCAACGTGTTCACCGCCTCGGTGACGGTGACTCAGACGGCCAGCAGCGTCCAAATCTGCAACGTCAGCGGTCAGCCCCTCACGTCCGGCGCAAACTTTACGGTCACCACCGCCAGTCAGCAGTTCTTGGCCCAGGGATTGGACCAGTTCGGCAACGCGATGAGCGGGCCGCTGTCGCTGGTCTGGTCGGCGACGACGTCTCCCGCCGGTGCGGCAGCGCCGACCTTCGCAACCAACAGTAGCAACGTCACCACGGTCACCTACAAGGCGGCCGGCGTCTACGCGCTGGGCGTTAAACTGGCCAACGCGACGAGCAACGTGTTCACCGCCTCGGTGTCGGTCAATCCCACCTTGACCGGCGTTTGCATCAGCAACGCCAGCGGTCAGCCCGTCAGTTCCGGCGCGAGCCTGACGGTTTCCGGCGTCAGTCAGGCGTTCACGGCCCAGGGATGCGACCAGTTCGGCAACGTGATGAGCGGGACGCTGTCGTTGGTCTGGTCGACGCTTGCGATGCCCTGTGGTGTGTCGGCGCCGACTTTCACGACCAATGGCAACGTCACCACGGTGACCTACACGGCGGCCGGCAGCTACACCCTGGGCCTTCGCCTGGCCAACGCGACGAGCTACGCCTTCACCGCCTCGGTGTCGGTTAATCAGACGTCGACCGGCATTCGCATTAGCGTCGGCGGACAGACCGTCAATTCCGGCGCGAGCCTGACGAACTCCGGCCTCACGCAGGCGTTCACGGTCCAGGGAGTGGACCAGTTCGGCAACACGATGAACGGGCCGTCGCTGGTCTGGTCGGCAACTGCCATTCCCGCCGGCGCGGCAACGCCGAGTTTCTCAACCAGCGGCAGCGTCACCACGGTAACCTACAAGGCCACCGGCAGCTACACGCTGAGCGCTTGCCTGCCCAACACCACGACCAGCCTGTTCACCGCCTCGGTGTCGGTGACCCCGGCCATAGGCAGCATTCGCTTTACCACCGCCGGTCAGCAGGTCAGCTCCGGCGCGTACTTGACGATCTCCACCGCCAGTGAGGCCTTCACGGTCCAGGGATACGACCAGGCCGGTAACGCGATAAGCACGCCGGTCGCGCTGGTTTGGTCGGCGCCGTCGCTGCCCGCCTATAATTCGCCGACGCCAACTTTCACGACCAACGGCAACGTAACCACGGTAACCTACGCGACGGCCGGCAGCTACACGCTGAGCGCTCGCCTGGCCAGCTCGAATGCCTGCGTGTTTACCGCCTCGGTGTGGATCAATCAGACGCTGACCAGCATTCTCGTATTCCCCAACGTGCCCTCCGTGCTCCAGGGGGCCACCCAGCAGCTCACCCCCCAGGCCCTGGATCAGTTCGGCCAGGTGATGGCCAATCAACAGATCTTCACGTGGGGCTCGAGCGCCGGTTCGGTCAACGCCGCCGGGATGTTCACCGCGCCCGGCACGGGCAGCGGCTGTACGGTAACCGTCACCAGCGGCTCGGGGACGAGCAAGGTGACGGGCACGGCCACGGTCGCCCTCTTGGCGAATCCGGGGCAGTTGCAGAACGCCACCCTCTCGCAGCTCGTCCAGACCTTGGACAAGGACGGCTCGATCAGCCGGGCGGACATGATGCAGATCCTCTACGCCGCCGCCGCCGCCGGCACGGTCAGCGCCACGACCTTCACCGACTTGAAGGAGATCCTCTACCAGGCCGCGACGCTGAACATCCCCGGCTATGTGCAAGTCCTGGCCGCCGACGTCATCAACGGCAACATGGCCAACGCCACGTATCAAGGCCAGCCGCTGGGCAACCTGGCCGTCGGCAGCTCCGCCACCCAGCTCGACGATCTGATCGGCAAGTGGTTCCTGGGCACCGACAATCCGGTGCTGTGCAACACTTCGTTGGTCTACACCGCGACCAACGGCTCGCTCTTCCCACACACGCCGTCGCACCTCGACGAATTCCAGGGAATGCTGGGCGATTGTTACCTCATCTCGTCGCTGGGCACGATTGCCGACAGCAACCCGGCCGCGATCCAGAACATGATCATCAACAACGGCGACGGCACGTATACGGTCCGCTTCTACACCGGCATGTACGGGACGACGGGCTACGCCGCCGACGGCGGCATCGGCGCCGGCTTTGTCGCCAACAGCATGGTAACTGCCGACTATGTGACCGTCGACTGCGTGTTCCCGGCGAGCACCACGGGCGTGCTGGCCTATGCCAACTACGGCAACCTGTGTTCCAGCACCGCCAACGCCTTGTGGATTCCATTGATCGAAAAGGCCTACGCCCAGTGGAACGCGACCGGCAACGAGGGCCGCGACGACACGAATTCGTACTGTTCCATACAGGGCGGTTGGATGGCCACGGTCTACACCCAGGTGCTGGGCCACAACGCCAGCGACTATATCATGACCAACACGCAGGAGCAGATTGCCAAGAATGCGCTGGCGGCGAACAAGGCCGTGACGATCGGCACCCTCTGCTTCAACGGCGTTGTGGACGGCCTCTACGGCTGTCACGCTTATGCCATCATCGGCTACAACCAGTCCACAGACACGTTCATCCTGTACAATCCCTGGGGATTCGATCAGCCGACGAGCGGCATCACATGGGCCCGGCTCCAGGCGGACTGCAGCCAAATGGCGACGGTCAATACTCTCGGCTCGCTTGCCATCAGCGGCGCGCCGAAGGTCGGGGCCGCCGGCGCCGCTGTTTCCGACGCCGTGCCTGGCAGGGCCTCCGCCTTGCTCGGCGACCTGGTGGATGCGGTCTTCGCCGCCAACGCCTCGCGGACGCACGGCTCCGCGTGGGCGAATGTGGGGTAGTCCGCTTCAGCCTAAGATGCGGTTCCACCGCTGGCGGTTCCAGGCGATCTTTTCCGCCGCCGACATCTTCGAGAAGTCGGGCTCCGGCGGGCGCTGGGCCGGGCCAGCCGCCGGCCCGCTCCCTGCTCCCTGCTCCGTGCTCCCTCCTCCCCGCTGACTGCTGATCGCCGCCCGCTGACCGCCGCTGGAGCCCCCGTAGGCCGTACCCCGACCCGTCGCCCGCAGATCATCTTCCAGGCTGCGATACGGGCCGATCCCCGCCCGCGCCAGGGCCGCATGATAGGAGCGGACCGCCTCGGTCGGCGGCATCTGGTCGTCGGCCACCGCCCGCAGGTGCTCGATGAACGCCCCCTGGTGCTCCGAGTTGTTGATCATGCGGCCGTACAGGGCCACGCGGGCGCCGTACTTCTTCGCTTCCCACAACTGCTGGAAGGCATCCAGCGTGGTGCCCGAGGCCCCGCCCAGTATCCCCACCACCAGCCGCGAATCGTAGGCCACCAACTGCTCCATCGCGGCCGGACCGTGGTACACCACTTTAAGGAAGGCGGGCCGGGCCTTGCCGGCCACGCCGGCCAAGGTCCGCACGATCATGTCGTTGATGAAGCGGCCCAGGTCGGGCACCGGCGTCCGCAGCGCGTTGGGATCGAAGACCTCCAGGAAATGCCGGAAGCCCTTGGCCGCCGCCTCCTCGCGGAAGGCCTTGTAGGCCGCCAGCGTGGCGTGGTCCAGGGCCACGTCGTTGTTGAAGGTCACGGAATACAGCCCCAGGTCGGCCCCCAGCCGGCGCTCGTCCCCTTCGCAACGCACCTCGCCGCACTGCGCCTGATCGATCGAAGCCGAGCGGAAGGGCACGGCCGGCTGCGACAGGTACGCGCCCCCCTGGGCCACCCAGATGTCGGTCGTGTCGTTGGCCCGCACGGCCGGCGTTACGTGGCTGTGCTCGAACAATCGCTCGCCGATCGTCAGCACGGCATTGGTGCTGGCGCTCATCAGCATGATGTCGACCAGCCCCTGCCGCACGTTCTGGCGGATCAGCTCGCGATACTGGTCCAACGAGCGGAAATGGCCTTCAGCCGCGTGATGCTCCGGACTGCGGCCCGGCGCGGCGATGCCAAAGGCCATGTCGGCGTCCTTGGCATCCGCCAGGATGAAGTCCCGGCACGAGGGGTCGGCCAGGATGCGGGCCAGTTTCACGTCCAGCGATTTTGGAGTCATGGTATTCCGCAGGTCCCCTCGCCCGCGTGCCGCAAGCGGCACGATGGGAGAGGGGCAGGGGGTGAGGGGCAGTACTCTAGTATAAGTCATTCGGAGCCCGGGATGCTACGGCTGGGCAACCCGCCAAGGGGGGTGGGCGGCCGCCTGTGGTGCTCCACCCGGCACATTTCGGGCGGCACGGGCCCAATAGGAGTGCTTGCCCGGCAATGTCGCGGCCGCGCAATCCGCCTGGGCCCGCGACCGGCGGTCGCGGCACGCGAAGGAAACAGGGTGCGCCGGCTGTCTTCGCGCAGGATTCCGCCTGAAATCGCCCCAAGATGTCCTTGCAAGACCGCCGTAGCCGACCGACAATTAGGCGCTTCGGCGGTGGCGCTTGCGGTTCGTCTTTTTTGCGCGGGTTTTTGTCTGCCACCGCACGGCGGCCGTGACAGGAGGCGAGCGATGATCCAACATGCGGGCGCATACGACGGTGGCCCCGCCGGCAAAGTTCCCGGGTTGTTCGCGGACTTTCCCGCCTGGTTTAGTTCAAAGCTTGTCGAGCTTCGGCCGACCTTAGTAGTGGCGATTGCCCGAGGGGCGATCCGATTTCTACAGCTCCACGCGGAGGGGCTGACGCCTAGCGTCCGATTCCTATCCCACGACGCGATTCCCTTCCTGGCGGATGCTGAGCTTCGCGGATCCAGGGTCCTCCTCTTCGACGACTCGGTGATCTTCGGTTCTACCATGGCTAGGACGAAGGACTACCTTGAGCAGCGGGGCGCCATGGTGTCGTGCGCCTCGTACTCGGTCGACAAGACCGTTTTCTACGGCGAGACTCCCGACGGTGCCACTCCCGTCGGCCCGTCGCCTTTCGCATGGCTGCCGATACACGCGAAGCACAGGCTGTGGCCGCGCTCGGTTCGTCTCCATCACGCCGCACTCGTTCACGCGATACTCTCTACCAACCTGCACTACAACTTGGATTTCCCCTCAATTTCGCTTCGTGTGCCGAAGTTCAGTTTGCGAGACGTTCAATACGTCGTCACATTGCTAAGCCGACTACGCCCGTTCCGGCGCATAGCGGACGTGTCCACGCCCGTATCCATAGCCTCGGGGGTTCCTCGGCTCAGTGCCCTACTATACCAGCAGGACTGGGGGGCCCTGACGAGCCCCGATATCATCTTCCGGCCGTATGGGAAGGCGCGTTTGACGATTCTTCCCGAGCACGGTGAAATTCGGCTGACCCCCGTCTTGCAACTCGCGCTGCTCGAGAGTTCCGCTCGGCACGCGGTCGTGTTCGAGAACACACAAGCGCTCACCCTGTGGCAGCGGCTAGCCCCGCCCTCCAACGACAACGACGCCTTCTACCGCTCGGCTCTGTTCAAGCTCCTAACCGCGTTCGTGGGGACGGTTCTCGGGGCCGAACTGTGTCAGCTCATTGAGAGTTCGCTGGCGGGTGCGTTTTCCAAGTGTGAAATGTCGTTCATTACGGAGGACACTCGCGTCGTCCTTGGCGAGGCCAACGCGCAACGCCTTGCGAGCGTCTTCAACGATGCCAGGGACGGGCGTCTCGGACTGCTGACGCAGGATTCCCGATCGCTAGCCCCAAGCAAGCGAGAAGCGCCGAACGCACCGGCTTTGCGGGACAACGTCCTGCGAGTGCTGTCCAACCGGCCGCCGCTTCGCATTTGCCCGGAGGAGATGCTTTGCGAGTCGGTGGGAAAGGTATTTCTGGCGCTCCGCGAGGCCACCGACAGCCCGGAGTGCCGTCGAACTAACCCGACTGCTGGCCGGCTTGACACGGGCCTTACGTACGAAGGCGTGCGGGCGGTGCTGGAAAGTGCTGGCGGGCGCAACATCGACGACGATGATCTGAGCCTCACCATCGATATGTGCGTCGATCGTGGGTTGGTCGTGCCAAAGGTAGTTAAGGATGGCAACACCTGGCTTCGCGCGTTCTACTTCGGTGAGGGCGAGGACGACCAGGACCCCCTGCAGTTCAAGAATGCTTTCCACCTAGGCTATGCCGCGTTCCTCGGGAAACGGCGGCCTGCGCCTTTGTCCCCTTTTGACGTGCAGAAGCTGTGCGTTTGCCTCAAGAGCGTTATGCCGTGGCTGCCGATATCGGTCAGCCCGTTTACGTACGGTTACGCGGGTTTTGTCGGCCATGAACAACTCATCCCCTGGCTGACGGAGGGGGCCACCGCGCCTTGCAGGATCCAGACGGACGGTAACCGCCGAATTGTCGTTTCCAACCCAGAATATGCGTCGCCGGTTAACGCGGTCTGGCAAAGCGCCGACCATGAGAGGGAGTTCTTCGACGCGTTTGATTACGTGGCCACAGCCTTCCTGAAAATGACGGCTAACGAGAAGCTCCTTTTGACCACCTGTCGCACGCACCGGCATGCCTTCAACGCGGTCGCGTTTGAGGCGCACGCGTGGGCCAGCTTCGAGAACCACGGTTTTGGGGAAATGATCGTGGACGCCGAGCAAAAGCTGCACGCCGGCGGGGCTGTTCCCGACTCCGTGGCGCGTTCGCTATTCTATTGCATACGGTACGTGTCCGAGGCGTTCAACAAGTACTCGATATTCCACCATGACTACAAGAAACTGCTGAAGGGTGCCAAGCGCGCGTTCTCGCTCCAAGGAGCCCCGGCCATCCGGTGGTGGGCGTTCCTGGGCCGGAGGGGCCTGCTTGACCCGGAGCCCGATAGAGAGATTGCCCGCCGCTTTTCGCACCTTATGCCGCTTCTGGATCAAATGAGGACCCTGACCGCTTTCGCAGCGGGAATCCTGGACGAGTCTGGTCTCGTTCGGACGACCCGCCTGGAAGCGGAGTTCAGGTCAGAGGGGGCCTCGCTGGACTGGCAGGAGTTTCGGTGGTTTACGAGCACGAACTGGGTGGCGGCGGCAAAAGAATATAACCGTGCCCTCGATCAGCGCAGGATCCCAGGCCGAAGCTTCGTTAGGACCAGGCTTACAGAGGCCCACCCCGGCACCAGCGTGCCGCCCGCCTGGGGCGTCGAAACGATAGGGACGTGCCGGAGGGCGTTCGACGAACTCGCGAAGGCCCTTCGTGAGTATTGTAAGCAGTACGAAGTGGATAAACAGGAGTTCCCGTTCGCTCCCGACGTGCTCCACAAACAGCTTGAAGACGGCAGCACGGAAGAGCGCCGTGATAACGTTTTCCTCCTCACGATGGACGTCATCAAGGGCACGAACGCTCAGCAGACGAACCGGATGAAGGACGAGATCAGAGCCGCCCTGAGGACGTTCCGCGCGAACGGCCTGGTTTTTGGGGACACGGGGGACGATGCTTTTGTAGCCGTGTGCGATGACCCGGCTGTGCTGTGGGACGCGGCCGCGATTATCGGTGAGCGGGGGGAATCGCTCCTTATTCCGGGCCAGGCGTTTGGTGGGACGCGAAAGGGGTTGTTTTTCGGGTCGGTGGCAGTGATTCAAAAGCCCAGCGGGGAAACGCTCATTAGGGACGTGCTGATTCCGAACACCATCCCGCGGGCGTGTTACATTCTGTTCGGCATCGACCGGCACGTTGAGGCGAGCGTCCAGAACAGGGTCCTGATCGTCGATGCCGGACAGGCTCTGGCCAGGTGTGCGGGCAGGCTTGGGTTGGACTCGGATACGCTCCCGCGACTTCCCGTGGCGAGCAAACACTTTGACGAGGAATGCGTCATCGTGAGCCTGCTCTGAGGCAAACAGGCCAGGGCGGGAGGCGATCCAGGATCCGGCCCGGCGCGGCCCGCCGAACGCCGTGCCGGGGTGGGCCGCGGGCCCTGGTACCGGCTCGGTCCCGCGGCCGGCGTGCCAAAGACGGCGTTTTTGCCCCCGATCTCAACGACAGGGGCCGCGAAGGTGCCACGGCGCCCTTGAACAATCGGTTGCCACCGATTGCTACGCCGCTACAGGTCGCGGCACGCCGCCCCACACTCTGCCCCGCGCACCTTGACACCGCGGGCCGCCATCCCTACTCTTTCATGGGAAACAAGGCGGTGCCGATTTTAGCGAAGGCGGGGCTATGGTGCAGGGTGGTTCCAAGCGGGTGGCCTTGGTGACGGGGGGCCGGCGCGGCATCGGCCTGGGCATTGCCAAGTGCCTCGCCGCGGAAACGTTCGACCTGGCGATCTGCGGCGTTTCCGACGAGCCGGCGGCCACCGCCGCGGTCGAGGAACTCGGCCGTTGCGGGGCCGAAGTCCTGTATTGCCGGGCCGACGTGTCCGAAGCCTCCGACCGTGCCGCCCTCCTGGCCCGCATCGCCGAGCGCTTCGGACGGCTGGACCTCTTGGTGAACAATGCGGGCATCGCCCCCGCGGTGCGGGCCGATATGCTCGAAGCATCCGAAGACAGCTTCCAGCGGCTCTTGCGCGTCAACCTCCAGGGCCCCTACTTCCTCACCCAGGCGGTGGCCCGCTGGATGATCGAGCAAGCCCACGAGCGGACCGATTTCCGCGGCTGCGTGATCAATATCTCCTCGATTTCGGCCACGGTGGCCTCGCCCAGCCGCGGCGAATACTGCATCTCGAAGGCGGGCATCGCCATGGCCACCCGCCTGTGGGCCGTGCGGCTGGGCGAGTTCGGCATTCCCGTGTACGAAGTTCGGCCCGGCATCGTCAAGACCGACATGACCGCCCCGGTGGCCGACAAGTACGATCAACTCATCGCCGAGGGCCTGTGCGTCCAGGCCCGCTGGGCGACGCCCGACGACGTGGGCCGCGCCGTGGCCATGCTCGCCCGCGGCGATCTGCCGTTTTCCACCGGCCAGGTGGTCATGGTCGACGGCGGCCTGACCCTGCCAAGATTATAGGAGCACCGCATGTTGTCGTTCGCGATTGCCATCTGTTCCACAACCTTCCTTGCCGCTACTGCAATGTCGCCTCCCGTCGATCTGAAGTTCGAGAAGTACAGCCTGCCCAACGGCTTGCAGGTGATCCTGCACGAGGACCATTCCACGCCCATCGTGGGAACGAACGTGTGGTATCACGTGGGCTCGAAGGACGAGCGGCCCGGCCGCACCGGTTTCGCGCACCTCTTCGAGCACATGATGTTCCAGGGCTCGCAGCATTTCGACCAGGGCTATATCGGTCCCTTGCAGCGGGTGGGCGGGCGGCTGAACGGCTCGACGGCCATGGACCGCACCAACTACTGGGAGACCGTGCCCGCGAACTACCTGGCCCTGGCACTGTGGATGGAATCCGACCGCATGGGATTCCTGCTGCCGGCCCTCACGCAGCAGAAGCTCGACAACCAGCGGGACGTGGTCAAGAACGAGCGCCGCCAGAGCTACGAGAACCGGCCCTACGGCCTGGTTCACGAGGTCATCCTGGCGGCCATGTACCCCAACGATTTTCCTTATAGCTGGCCGACGATCGGCTCGATGAAGGACATTTCGGCGGCGTCGCGGGCCGACGTGGCCGACTTCTTCCGCCGCTACTACCACCCCGCCAACGCCAGCCTGTGCATTGCCGGCGACTTCGATCCGCGGGAGGCCAGGCGGCTGGTGGCCCAATATTTCGGGCCGCTGCCGGCGGGTCCCAAGGTCGTGCATCCCCGCCCCGCCACGCCCCTGCTCGAAGGCGAGCGGCTGGTTCGCATGACCGACCGCGTGGGCCTGGCCCGCGTGTACATGGTCTGGCCCACGCCGCAGCAGTTCACGCGGGCCGATGCCGAGCTGGATATCCTGGCCCACGTCCTGGCGGGCGGCAAGACCTCGCGGCTCTACCGCCGACTGGTCCGCCGCGACCAGATCGCCCAGGACGTGCAGGCCTATCAGAACGGCGAGGAGCTGACCGGCGAGTTCGCCGTCGTGGCCACGGCCCGGCCGGGCCATCATCTGGCCGAAATCGAGGCCGCCCTGGCCGAGGAAATCGCCCGCATTCGCGCCCAGCCGCCTACGGAGGAGGAGGTCGCCCGGGCGGTAAATTCCTTCCAGTCGCAAACCATCCGCTCGCTGGAATCGGTAAGCGAGTTCGGCGGCCGGGCCGACCGGCTGAACATGTACAACGTTATGACCGGCGATCCCGGCTACCTGGCCAAGGATTTCGCCGAGCATGCGGCCGTCGATCCGGCCGCCGTCCAGCAGGCGGCGGCCAAGTACCTGGGCCCCGGCCGGGTAGTGGTCGAAGTGACACCCGGCGCCCAGGTGACGATCACGCCCAATCTGGTGGCGACGGCCGACACCGCCCGCGAGGAGCTGGCCGCCGAACTGCCCCCCCTGCCGGCCTTGCCCCCCGCCCCGGAGATCGACGACGCGGGCCGCGGACCCCTGCCCCAGGCCGCCGCCGAGCCCAAGTTCTCGCCGCCGCCCATCCGTCGCGCACGCCTCTCCACCGGCACGCAAGTGCTACTGGTCGAAAAGCACCAACTGCCGACGGTGCACCTGCACCTCGTCTTTCTTGCCGGCCGGGCCCAGGATCCCGTGCCGCTTCCGGGGCTGGCCGAGCTAACGGCGGCCGTGTGGGACGAAGGCACGAAAACCCGATCGGCCGAGGACCTGGCCGTTCAACTGGCCGACCTCGGCGCCAGCCTGTCGGTGGCCACCGATTGGGACACCACCACGCTCCGCCTGTTCACGCTGCGGCAGCACCTCGCGGCGGCCCTGGACATCTATGCCGACGTGCTCCGCAACCCGGCCTTTCCATCGCCCGAGCTGGACCGGCAGCGGCGGATCACCTTGGGCCGGCTGGATCAGATTCGCAACGAGCCGCTGGTGCTGGCCCCCATGGCGGTCGACCAACTGCTGTATGGCCCCCAGCATCCCTATGGTCATCCGCAATGGGGCAGCCCCGCCGTGCTGGGAAAGATAACGGCGCAGGATCTGAAGGCCTTCTGCCGCGCCGACATGCGGCCCGCCGAGGCCGCACTGCTGGCCGTCGGCGACGTGACCCTGCCGGAGCTGACCGCCGAGCTGGAACGGGTGCTGGCCGGCTGGGCCGCAGAAAAGGGGATAGCCGCAGAAGAGGGGCCAACTCCAATTAGTGCCCCGTTCCCGCCCCTGCCGCCCCCCAAGCCTACCCGGCTGGTGCTGATCGACAAGCCCGGGGCGGCCCAGTCGGTAATCCAGGTGGCCCTGGTCGGCGCGGCGCGGAAGTCGCCCGATTTTTTCCCCTTGACCGTTATGAACGCGGTGTTCGGCGGGCAGTTCTCCAGCCGGCTGAACCTGAATCTGCGCGAGAAGAAAGGTTATACCTACGGCGCCCGCAGCGCCTGGGAATGGCGGGTGCGCCAGCCGGGCCCCTTCATGGCCGGGGCCAGCGTGCAGACCGGCGTAACGGCCCTCGCCCTGGCCGAGGTCTTAAAGGAATTCGAGGGCATGGTCGGCGGCCGGCCCGTAGGGGCCAAGGAACTCGACTTCTGCCGGAAGTTCCTCACCCGCGGCTACACGGCCGGCTTTGAAACGCCCGGCCAGGTAGCCCAGCAGTTGGAAACGCTCTTCGCCTTCCAGTTGCCCGATGATTACTTCAGCACCGTCGTGCCGGGCGTCATGGCGGTCATCGCCGACGACGTGATGCGCGTGGCGAAAGAATATCTGCCGCTCGATCACCTGACCGTGGTCGTGGTGGGCGATCGCAAGACGATCGAGCCCGGGTTGCACGAGTTGCCGTTGGGCAAGGACCTGGAAGTCCTGCGCTTCGACGAGAACTTCCGCCTGGCGCCGCTGAAGCGGGACGAGTAACTGCTATCCGGTCCCCTCTCCCTCCGGGAGAGGGCTAGGGTGAGGGCAGGCCTACGAATAGAACTCCCACTGGCCTTGGGCGTCGAAGGCATTCTTGAAATGTTCGATCACCGGTCGGCCCAGGTCCGCCGGCCAGGTGAGGGCCACGACGTCGAAGCGGGCCGGCTGCTCCAGCAGGCGGTGGCGCTTGAGGAAAGTGACCGCCAGCCGGGTCAAACGGCGCTGCTTGCGGGAATCGACGGCCTCGGCCGGATGGCCGGCATACTGCGACGTTCGAGTCTTGACCTCGACGAAGACGATCGTCCGGCCATCGAGCGCCACCAGGTCCAGCTCGCCGGGGTGCAGGCGATTGCCGCGGGCGAGGATTGTGTAGCCCAAGCCTTTGAGAAAGGCGGCGGCCGAGGCTTCGCCCCGCTGGCCCAGCGATCGCACCGGGAACAGCCGCCGCAGCCACGGGCGCGGGCGGATGCTGCGCAGCCAGGACAGGCGGAGAACGCCCATGAACACACCTTTGGTCCGTAGCGGGCTGTCAGCACAAGGACGCGGAGACGCGGGGACGCGGAGAAATGCACAACCCTACCGCTCCCCGCGTCTCCGTGTCCCCGCGTCTCCGTGTCCCCGCGTCTCCGCGTCGTTCGGACCCGCGGGCCGCCCTACTTCTCGGCCTTCTCGCCCTTGCCGGCCTTGGGTTGCTCGACGCGGCGCTCCCGCAGCCGCACCGCCTTGCCCACCCGGTCGCGAAGGTAGTACAGCTTCGCCCGCCGGGCCACGCCCGACCGCTGCACCACGATCTTGGCCAGCCGCGGCGAGTGCAGGGGGAACTTCCGCTCCACCCCCTCGCCCTGCACGATCCGGCGGACCGTCACCGTCTCGCGGCTGCCGGAGCCGGCCCGGGCGATCACCACGCCCGTAAATATCTGGATCCGCTCCTTCTCGCCTTCCAGAATGCGGCAGTGCACGTCCACCGTATCGCCGATGGCGAACTGGAACGGCTCTGCCTTCAGGCTCGATTTTTCCACCAGGTCAAGGATTTGTTGGCTCATGGCTCAGTGTTTGGGGTTTGGGTGTAGTTATAACAAATCGGCCCGCCGCTGCCGGGTTCGCGCGCGGCGGTCGCTCTCCCGCCAGCGGGCGATTTCGCCATGGTCGCCGCCCAGCAGGACCTCGGGCACGGCCAGGCCTCGATATTCCCGCGGCCGGGTGTACTGGGCGAACTCCAGCAGCCGGCCGCAGCCCGAAAACGAATCGCTTTGGCTGGAATCGGCATCTCCCAATACGTCCGGCACCAGGCGGATCACCGTGTCGATTATCACCATGGCGGCCACTTCGCCCCCGTTGAGGATGAAGTCGCCCACCGAAATCTCCTCCGGCTCCAATAGCAGCCGGATCCGCTCGTCAAAACCTTCGTAACGGCCGCACAGGAGCAGGATGCGCCTATGCGCGGCCAACCGCTCGACTGCCGCCTGATCGAGCCGCCGCCCCTGCGGGGTGAGCATAACGAGGTGGCCGGGCTCGGCGTCCGCCGCCCGCACCGCCTCGACGCACTCGACCACCGGCGGGACCATCAGGATCATGCCGGGGCCGCCGCCAAAGGGGCGATCGTCGACCTGGTTATGTTTTCCCCGGGCCCACTGGCGGATGTCGTGCAACCGCACCTCGACCAGGCCCGCGTCAATCGCGCGTTTCAACAGGCTTTGCCCCAGATATCCCTGGAAAATCTCGGGAAACAGGGTCAAAACGTCGAACCGCATCGCGTTCTAACTCTTGCCTGCACCTTTGCAAATCCACCAATCCAGATCCCCTCTCCCTCCGGGAGAGGGTTAGGGTGAGGGCCGCTTGTCGCAAAATCGGTCGCGTTGGCTGTGTTCCTCTCCCTGCCCTCACCCCCTGCCCCTCTCCCAAAGGGAGAGGAGACCCGACGGCGCAGCCGCCAGTGCTTTCCGCCGGCCCTCACCAACGGCCCAATCGTGGTCAGCCGGCGGGCGGCTCGGCCGGCGACTCCTCGGTCGCTTCCGCCGGCGGGGAAGCCGACTCGGCCGCCACGGCCTGGGGCTGCACGCCCCGCTGCCGCCGGGCTTGCGCCAGTCGGGCCAGCGCCAGCCGCTGCTGCTCCAGGTGCGTCCCTTCCGCTCCGTACTTCTTGATCAAAACCCGCACTTTGTCCGATGGCTGCGCGCCCACGCTCAGCCAGTACTGGATCCGCTCGCCCTTGATGATCGCCCGGGCATCGGTCTCCGGGACCATCGGGTCGTAGGTGCCCAGCTCCTCCAGAACGCGGCCATCACGCGGCACCCGGCCGTCCATCGCACAAATGCGAAAGAACGGGCGGTGCTTGCGGCCCAACTTCTTCATCCGAATTCGTACTGCCACACCGGTCTCCTCGACTACTTTACTTGTGGTGGTTCAAGGTCTGCTTAGTACTCACGGTGTACACGCCTCCACGGGGTTTATCCCCGTGGGGCGGCGATTGACAACTACAAACGCCGGTCATAAGAGCAGTTGCTCCCCCCGTCTCCGCGCGGCCGGCGGAGCCGGCCGAGCGGAGACGGAAGAAGCGGCGGTCGGTACCTCGGCGTTAGTTGCCAATCATCGCTCCGCCGGCACAAGGCCGGCGGGGGCGGTTACAATCTGTCGTAATACGATATATGTTGTCCCCATCTTACGGTTTTCGCTTGGCCTCGCGTTTGCGCCGCCGCTCTTCCTTCTCGCGGAGTTTCCGCTGCCGGGCCTTTTCCTGCGGCGTCAGACGCTTGCCGGCCGACTTCTTCGGTTTGGCCAGCGTGGCGCCGGGGTTCAGCATGCCGCCGGCGCTGAGCTGCTGCATGGTGCGCATCCGTTGCATCATGCCCATGCCCGACATCTTCTTCATCCACTCGGCCATTACGTCGAACTGCTTGACCAGGTCGTTGACCTCGTGAGGCTCGACGCCGGCCCCCGCCGCGATCCGCCGGCGGCGGCTCTGATCGATCACTCGCGAGGGGTTGCGGCGCTCGGCCGGCGTCATGGAATCCACCACCCCGATCATGCGGTGGAAGTCGTGCTCGGCATCGACCTCGCCCAGCGCCGAGGCCATGTTGCCCAGGCCGGGAATCATGCCCATCACCTTGTCCAACGGGCCGAGCCGCTGGATCTGCCCCAACTGCTTCTTGAAATCCTCCAGCGTGAACTCGCCCTTGCGGAGCTTGGCCTCCTGGGCCTTGATCTCCTCCTGGTCGAACTTCTGCTGCGCCTGCTCGACCAGCGAGAGCATGTCGCCCATGCCCAGGATGCGGCCCGCCATGCGGTCGGGATGGAATTCCTCGATGGCGTCCAGGTGCTCGCCCGTGCCCACGAACTTGATCGGCACCCCGGTCACGGCCTTGACCGACAGCGCCGCGCCGCCCCGGGCGTCGCCGTCCAGCTTGGTCAGTATTACGCCGTCCAGCTCCAGGGCCTCGTTGAAGGCCTTCGCGCTGCGGACGGCATCCTGGCCGGTCATGGCGTCGACCACCAGGTACACCTGAGCCGGATCGACCCGCCGGTCGATCTCGGTCAGTTGCCGCATCAATTCTTCGTCCACGTGCAGGCGGCCGGCGGTATCCAGCACGACCACGTCGTTGCCCGAGGCGGCCGCCTGCCGCACCGCGGCCTGGCACAAGGCCACCGGATCTTTGGCCGCCAGGTCGGCATACACCGGCAGATCAAGCTGCTGGCCGATCACCTGCAATTGCTCGATGGCCGCCGGACGCTGCAGGTCGGCCGCCACGAGCAGCGGCCGCTTGCCACGCTGGCGAATCAGGCTGCCCAGCTTCCCGCAGGTGGTCGTCTTCCCCGATCCTTGCAGCCCGCACAGCATCAGCACCGTCAACTCGCCCGTCCGCAGATGGAACGAATGGTCCACCGGCCCCATCAGGTTGATCAGTTCCTGGTGGACGATGCCTACCAACTGATTGGTGGGGTTGAGCGAGCTGAGCACCTGGTGGCCGACAGCCACTTCGGCCACCCGGGCGGTGAAGTCTTTGGCCACCGACACGCTGACGTCGGCCTCCAGCAGGGCCCGCTGCACCAGGGCCAACCCCTCGCGCATATTCGATTCGGTCAGCTTGCCGCGACCGCGGAGGGTGGTCAGCGCCGAACGGATGTTTTCCTGGAGTGATTCGAACATGGCACACAAACCAAATTCGCCGCCCGTGCGGCTGGCAACCTGGGAGTACCCGCTGGCGGGGTACCCGACGGCTGAGAATCCTATATTGTAGCGAGAGCATCGCGGCGCTGGCAATGCCGCCGCCGTGCGTTTCAGAAGGCGGAAGGCGAAAATGGCCGGCGGCTAACAGCCGCCGGCCATTTTCGCCGTTCAGCCGCCGCATTCCCGCTTCACCAATCCCCAACCTATTGCGGGTATGACCCCCTGGCTAATGATTGATTTTCAGGAATTGGGGCTGCTACGCGTTGATGTCGATGCCCCCCGACCGACAGGCTCGCCTTTCATCGCCAGCACCGCTGCCGTGGTGTCACGAGCGTCTCCCGTTATTTCGCGGTCACGCCGAAGATCAGCACGGTGGCCGAGTCGTCGTCCAGGATCCACTCGATGTCCTTCACCGGATACCACTCGTTGTCGTTGTTCCAAGTGGCCAGGGCTGGATAGCAGTTGTCCATGAGGATGACGGGCGTTGGCGCAGGTAAGTTCCACGCTCTCGCGATACACGCCTTCGTGAACGTACAGCGTGTCGCCGGGCTTGAGTCGGGCGCCGGCGACGGCGGCGTTGATCGTCTTGAACGGTTTGTCGGCCGTGCCGGGATTCTCGTCGTCGTCGGCAAGGTCCTTCTGAGCGACGTGCTATTCGCTTGCGATCGCGGCGCCTGCCGCACACCAAAGGATCGTCAGCGACAAGAACAAGACCTTCTTCATGACGGATTCCCCTTAATGACTTGGCCGCACCACGTTCACTTAACTCCGTGCTCGTTCGCTGTCAAGGAGTTGCGAGATGGCAATACGCGGGTAGTGATAACAGTCTTTTATCCGCCGATTGATTTCCCTGCAAAACCGTCTGCAATGCCGCAACCCGCCGTCGCAATTCCTGCAGTTCCTCGATCAGTTGTTCCCTGGTCTTGTCCTGGTCTGGCATGGCACACCTGCTCTGTCACTTCTGTACTTCACACCCAAAACAGGGGATCGGGTCACGCGGCATGCTCTTGCTTCGGCATCGGTCCGATCATGCGTTGCAGGACGAACATCACTAACCCCATCGCGATGGTGAACGGCCCCTCGCCCGCAATCCACAACCATGGCAGTCCCGCCCGTAGGTCGATCCACAGCATGACTGCCCCGAAGGCCATGAGGGCCAGCGCAACATAGGTGACGATGGCAGCGTAGCGGCGGACGTTCCGCGCGGCGATCCACAAAAGGCCGGCATGGAAGGCATACAGCGCCGAGAGGGATCGTGTCAAGTACACGATGATGGGCGTCTCGGGCAGTGTGCCCAGCCCCAACCAGCCATGGCAAGCATCCATCCAGGCGTGCGGCATGAACACTGGCACGATGGCCAGCGCGGCTGCTGCGGCGATGGCCCGCAAGAGGAGGACAAGCGGTTGTTCCGTGTTCATCATCATGTTCGACGTACCTCGCCTTTCGGCCCGCAGCAGTTCGCACCCGCTTATGGGGTCAACTCGTTTCGAGGGCTTGCGACAGGTCGTTGCAGAGATCTTCGGGGTCTTCCAGCCCCACTGAAACCCGGAAGATCCCGTCCCCGGCGAACTGGCGGTAACGGGCCAGGTGCTCCGCATCCAGGCGAAACGAGTTCGCCTGGAGATCGTCCGTCGCGAGGTAGAAAATCAGGCTCCGATGATGTCCCAACGACACGGCGTAGTGGAAGATTTCCAGGCGCTCTGCGAAGCGCTGGGCCAGCTTGGGGCCGTCTGCAACCTGAAACGCGAGCATCCCCGAGAAGTTGGCCATCTGCCGGCGTGCCAGGTCCGCTTGCGGATGCGACGCAAGCCCGGGATAGATGACGCGCGCGACCTTAGGATGCGATTCCAGAAAGCGGGCGACGTGAAGCGCATTCTGGGCATGGGCGGTCATGCGCAAGGGCAGCGTGGCCATGCCTCGTACGATCAGCCAGGCGTTGAAAGGGCTCAGTGCCGCCCCAAGGTGGATGGCGGTGTCCTGCCGCAACCTGGTCAAGCGCCCTGTGGGTCCGATGATCGCGCCGCCGAGGGCATCGCCGTGGCCGCCGATATACTTCGTGAGGGAGTGCACGACGTAGTCTGCCCCCAGTTCCAGCGGGCGGGTGGCCAGCGGCGTGGCAAAGGTGGAATCGACCACCAGCTCCGCGCCTGCCCGATGGGCGATCTCGGCCACGGCACCGATGTCGGTGAGCTTCAGGATCGGATTGGCGGGGGTTTCCGCCCAGACCATCCGCGTATTGGGGCGCAAAGCCCTTTGCAGGTCGTCGAGATCGGAGAGGTCCGCCGGGCTGACCTCGATACCGAGCTTGGTGAGCGTGTTGCGGACCAACTCCGCCACGCCCGCGTAGGCTACGTCGCTGACCACCAGGTGGTCGCCCGCAGCGAGGCGATGGAACAGCAGACCGGTGGCCGCCCCCATGCCGGTGCCGAAGGCCACGGCCGTCTCGCCGCCCTCCAGGCTGGCGAGTTTTTCTTCAAGCTGGTGGACGGTGGGATTGGCCCAGCGGCTGTAGACGTAGCGCTCGCCCCCGGCCGAGCACAGGGCTGAAAAGGAACCTGCCGCTTCGTCGAGCACAAAGGTCGTGGACATGACCAGGTTAGGAGCCGACGCGCCGGTTTCAGGATCGGGACCCTCGCCGGCATGAATAGCCCGCGTCCGAATGCCATATGGCTTATCCCCTTTGACCATGAGCCCTCCAGCGAGTCGAGTAGGATGAGCCCTCCGCGAAGGACTCGACCGATAACATCACTCGGCCTTTCCTGCTTCCCAGTCCAGCACCAGTTTACGCTTTCCGACCACGAAGGTCCACCGCCGATCCTCCGCACGCAGGGTAATCACAGTGACCGACTTGCCTCGTGGCTGCCACCCGGCATTGTCTCGACAACGACGCTTCTCATGGGATCGACCTTTTTTCGGGTTACGGCTCGCTGTCACCCAGGATCATACCATGCTCGGCGAGTCGGATGTCGCGACCATCGGCCACGCGGCGTAGCTCGTCACGGAATCTCGCCGTGTCCATTGGGCCGCTGAGCGGACTATTCGCGTGCTCGCGGTCCTAACTCCGGCTTTTCTATCTGCACATAGTCAGCATACCGCATGCTGACCGAGATGCCATGGTCCCCGGCGTTGAAAGTTTTGTTGCCAGATCACTTCGCGGTGTGCCCACCGCTACACTCATTTGGCGATCCCCAGCTCGATCTTCCACTGGTCGGTCCATTTCAGCGGCCGGAGGCTGCCCGCCGGGCTGAACTCCAGGGGCCCCCAATACTGGAAGTCATGGCCCTTCACTTTGTCCGGTGTTGATCCCCAGCGATCACCCATCCACACGTAAACCACTCCGCCCGGCGTCGGCAGTTGGGCCACGTGCGTGTGCTGGGCGCGGATGATCGGCGTCCCTTTGGCGTCGCGACTATTGACGTTCAGCTTGTCCTTCCATGTGTAGGGCCCCAGGGGCTTCGCGGCCGTGTAGACGCGAGCCCCGCTGCCACCGGGGCAGAAACAACAGCAGTCGAGCTATAGCAGTGGTAACGGTTGGACTTCCCGAACCCGTCCGTCTTGCCGTAGGCCGTGCCGCAAAGGAAGTACCGATCGCCGAACCTGGAGGCGACGGTGCGCCCCGATCTGCCACCCCCGCCGGCTTCGACGGGGGTCGGGTATCGGGTGGAGTGAGGGGAGTGCCAAATGAATTGCGGAACAACCGTGGGGGGCAGTATAATGGCGGCAACCATGGAGAAAAGCCCCAATGGCTACGACATCGCCGTCTTCGCTTACGTTCAGTGAACTTGCCCGCCTGGTGGTTGAGAAGGAGAAAAAGGCACTGACCGTGGACGAGATCTGGGCGGTCGCCGAATAGACCGGGCTCGTGTCGCAACTGAAGGGAACGGGAAAAACGCCGAAGGTGACCCTTGAGGTGCGGCTCTACTCCGACGCGAACGCGCCCGATGGTCTCTTCGCAAAGGTGGCCGCTCGCCCGGCGAGGTTCATCTTGAGGTCCCTGCTGAAGAACATCTCGCAGGAGATGGTTTACGCCGATTGCCATTGCGGGCATCACCTCGCTTCATGAACCGTGGTTTGGGACAAGAGGACCGAGAAGGCGGTCGTTCGCAAGGGCGATGCCCGTGCGAACGGCGGCAAGAGCAAACAGGGCACCGAGGATGAATACAAGGAAACGCTGTGGCAAATGCCGTATGTGTTGCAAGGTGTTTGCGCTGCCGTTCTTGAATAAGCCGGCCGGGGCGTGGTGCATTCATGCGCGTGAGACAGGATGCGCGATTCACGATAGTGATGAACGCCATGCACGATGCAAGACATATGCGTGCCTGTGGCTCAGCGAAGCATTGGGACCGATGCCCGACAAGTTCCGCCCCGATCGCTGCAGATTGACGCTTACCCCGCGTTTTCGGTACAAACAAGCCATCGTGTTGTTCGCATCGCAAGCCTACGACGGGGCCCATCTCAACAATCACTACGGTGCCGAACTGGTAGCCGAGTTGGTGCGAAACCGCCACATCCTCGTAATCGGGCATGCCGGGAACGTGTGCATAGCGGTGAATAGGACGACATTTGCGGATTGGAATGAGCGGGACACGGAGGCTGTGATGAAGGTGTTGGCGGCGCAAGACCAAGCAACGGAAATGCCGCCTGTGGCCAATGATACGACATGAAGAGCTTTCCCTAGGGGAGTTTCTCTTGCCAGGGCAGCGCGTCAGCACTTGGACTCCAGGATCGCCAGCAACGCCGCCTCGTGGACGCGGACAGATTCACCATCGTCAGCAAGGAGGCTTGATGTGCAGTTGCCATTGCTTGCCGCGGCGAAGAGCGGCAGCGCAAACGCAAAGCGGCTTTTCGCCGGCGATATTATCTTCAAGGTGGCCGACGTCGAGAGGGCGTTGCCGCCGATCGTGGCGACGATCGTATCATTGCCGCTCTTGCCGGCAGCCACGGTAACCGTGGCCGTATAGGTTCCGTTCTTGTGATCGGTAACCGGGCCGAACGTGCCGCCCGCGCTGCCGGCGGCGAGCTCGAATGCCACCACGAGGCCCCCTCCCAATTCCTGGTTGCCGTTGGCCTCGCGCATCGTCAGGGTCACCGTGACCTTGCCTCCGGCAGTAATCGAGCTCGGTAAAGCGGTCACCGTGGACTGCACCGGGCTGGCTTCTCCCGGCACCACCTTCACGGTGGGCGGCTTCGAGGTAACCGCCGCGCCGCGGATCGTGGCGGTGATGGTGTTGGTTCCCGCGGTGGTTGCGGTAAACGCGACCATATACGTGCCTTTCCCATTGTTCGTGATCGGGCCGAAGCTGCCGCAGGCGGTTCCGGATCCCAGCCCGAACGTTACCGCGAGGTTTCCGCCGAACTCCTCGTTGCCATTGGCATCGCGGGCAACCAGGGTCACCGTAGCCGTGCTCCCCGACGCGAGCTGGGACGTCGACACCGAAACGGTCGATTTCGACAGGCTGATGGGGGGCGTCAGATCGCGGACGTAGACATGGCCCGGGTTCGAGACGCCGATGCCTGGGACGACGTTGATCGAGTCGGTATGGAAGGCGATGACGTAGCCGTCGGCGCTGATGGAGCTGAGGCCGACCCAGGAGAAATCATTGAGCTGGCCGCCGCTGGCCGAGAGGCTGACGCGAGTCGTCTTTCCGGTCTTGAGATCGTGAAGAAAGACGTCGGTCTGACCGTTGGTATCGCCGCTGACGAGGTTGGTGGCATCGGATTCGAAGACCGCGTAGCGGCCGTCGGCAGTGAGCTGGGGACTGTCAGAATTGTTGTTTCCCTGGGTGCCGTTGGATGCGACGCTGATCCGCGTGGTGATACCCATCTTCATGTCGCGCACGAAGCAATCCTGTCGGCCGTTCGTATCGCCGGCGACAAGATTGCTGGCGTTCGAGTCGAACCCGACGTAGCGGCCGTCGGCGCTGATGGAGCTGGCCCCCGTCTTGCGGCGCACCTCCGCCCGCACTTCTTCCAGGAATCCCTTGGGGAACGTTGGACAGAAAATCGGAGTCGGGCCAGCCATGGTACTCGTCCTCTCCCTGGACTTGTAGCGGTATCCTTGCCGAGGAGGGGATTATACCACACCATGCCCTGCAACCCTGACATGATTTGTGAAATGGACCACTTAGGGAGAGGTTTGGGGAGATTTTCGGGCAACACGCACTAGGTTTCTGACCTAGCGTCTCTTGCTTCGCCGAGACTACGTTCCCTATCACTGGAGGGGATCACGCCAGTTCCTAAAGTTGGTTGGAGGGGCCGCCCGCAAACGACTGCGGCCTCGCCCAGTCTCAGAATTGGAAGTGTCTCCTTGGCGATTCTAGAGGGATGCGCCCCCTACTCCTCGGCGTTAGAAATCGCGCAGAAATAACTTCGTCAAATTGCTATTGACCTGATCGGGGATTTCAAGAACGGTGGCCGAGAGTGGCAACCACAAGGCCAACCCGAAGAAGTGCGGGTGCATGACTTCCAGGACCGGACGTTGGGGAAGGCCATTCCGTAGGGGGTGTATGAT
>JBEKTY010000054.1:0-45989 GCA_049515555.1 Thermoguttaceae bacterium | reverse complement strand
CGCCACCGTAACATCGGTCAGGGCCGCCTCGGCTACGTTGAACTTGACCTTCTTGCTGGTCAGGCTGCTGCCGCCGGCGTCCTTGACGGAGACGGAGACGCTGTACTTGCCCGCCTCAGCATAGGTGTGACCGGCCGGGAGGCTCACGCTGAAGACCCCCGCGGCCAGGCTCACGTCGGCCGAGGTGAAGGGCGTCGTCTGCCCGTCGCCCCAGTTGATCGTGCCCGAGAAGTCGCTCACCGGGGCGGCCGGGTCGCCGTCCGTGAAGCGCGCCAGCACCTGGGTCCCCGTGCTGCCGCCCTCGACGGCGTTATAGGTCTTGGCCGCCGTCGCATCGCGCAGCGGCGCGTCTGCCACCTTGAACTGGGTCTTGCCGACGCTCTGGACCACGTTGCCGGCCGCGTCCTGGACCAGCACCGTCGCGGAGTACGTCCCCACGTCGGCGTAAATCGCGCTGCCCAGCACCTTCCACTTCGATAGCGTCTTCGTCCGCGACACCAACTGCACCGAGACCGTGGGCGTGCCGACCAGCGCGCCGGCCCAGGTCACGGTGGCCGTGAAACTGGTGGGCTGGGCCGTGGCGTTGGCGTCGCTGAAGGTCGCCAGGACCTGCGTTTTCGTGCTGCTGCCCTCGACGGCACTGTAGGTCTTCTGCGGCGTCGTGTCGGTCAGAAGGGCAGCGCCCGCGTCGAACTCCACCTTGCCGCTGCTGGTGAACGTGTTGCCGCCGACGTCGTGGACGGTAACGCTGATCGGGTAGGTGCCCTGGGCCGCATAGATCGCGCTGCCGACGACCTGCCAGGTCGAGGTCGAGGCCGGGGGCGTCTGGGACACCGATTCCACGGAAACGCTTGCCGTGCCGATCACCGCTCCGCCCCAGTTCACCGTCGGCGTGTAGTCGCTTGCCGAGGCAAGGGGATTGCCGTCGGTGAAGGTGGCGAGCACCTGGCTTCCCGTGCTCCTACCGGCGGTGACGGAGTACGCGTCCGCCACCGTGGCCGTGCCGCTGATCGTGGCTCTCGCACCCCCGTCATCGTTTACCGCGATGCTGATGGGATAGGTGCCTTCTTCGGCGTAGGTGTGGGCATCGCTGACCGTGTACGTGCCGCTGCCGGCGTCGTAGGACACCGTGCCGGCGGAGGTCGGCCCGCCGTCGCCCCAGGTGATCACCGCCGTCATGTCGGCCGAGTGGTCGCCCGGATTGGCATCGGTGAATGTTGCTCCGGAGAGCACGCTGCTGTTGGTCGCCCCTTCCGCGCCCCCGGCTGTGACTGCGCCTGGGGCGATCGCCCAGACGTCGCCGAACATGACGGAATTATCGTCCCCGCCGAACACGGTCATGATGCCGCTGGTGGGATTGTAGACTGCGGTGTGGTCATGCCTCGGATCAGGCGCTGAGCTGCCCGCATTGACTTGCGTCCAGACAGGCGTTCCCCCCAGTCCGTTGGCATCGGACAGAGTATACACGTCATTGTAGTAGTTCCCACTCTGCCCTCCCCCTCCGAACACCGCCATCAGATTCGTTGCCGGGTCGTAGACCGCGCTGAAGCCTTGTGAACTGGGCGGCGTGCCCGTCGTAGAGAGTTTCGTCCAGGCCGGCGTTCCCCCCAACCCGTCGGCATTCGAGAGCACCCACGTGTCGCCGTCAAAGCTGTTGTCAAACATGACGAGCCGATTGCTCGCCGGGTCATAGACGACGGGCGCATATACGATTGGCGGCACGGTGCCCGGGCTGAACTCTGTCCAGGTGGGCGTTCCCGTCAGCCCGTTGGCGTTCTCCAGTACGCACACATCGTAGAGACGTTCGATGCCTGCGCTGGTCGTTATTCCGCCCACCACGATCATCCGGTTATGAGCCACGTCGTAGACGGCACCGGCCTGCCGCCGGGGTATCGGCAGTGTTCCGGCCGGGTTGAGCTGGATCCATTGCGGCGTGCCTCCCAGCCCGTCCGCATGCGTGAGCACCCAGGTGTCGTTGGCGTCCCCCCCATTATAACCCCGAGTCTGGTCCCCACCGAAGATTATCATCTCGTTACTGGAGGGGTCGTAAACCGCGCTGGCGTTCTGGCGGCCGCCCCAGACGTCATTCAGACCCCCGCCGTTGCCGAGGGTGGACTCGCCGCCGAAGATGATCATCCGGTCGTGAGCCTGGTCTTCCACAGCAGTCTGGCAGTAGCGCGCACTGGGGGCGGCGCCACTGGGGGCAAGCTGCGTCCAAGTGCCGCACGGCGTCAGCCCCAAGCTCAAAAGTGCCCGGACCTCCAGGGGCTCAATCATCAACCGGCGAGACATGCCGCCCGCACTGCGGCGTTGAGAAAACGCGTGGGCGGGGTTGCACCCGCGAGCTGTCTTCTTACGGGCCATGGTAGCACCTCCAGACTTAGATGGGACTAGCAGCGGGGCTTGAAAACGTGAAGCGAGAGCCCCTGGCTGAACTACAGCACAAGCCGGGGGACCAAATAGCCACCAGATGCACGAGCGATGCGTGGTAAGCCCGGCCGGAACTCATAGCAGCGATGCCGGCTAGGGGGAGCTGTGAATCCCTTCGACTCAACTCCCGGGCCAGTTCGTCCGAGTGGATGCTACCACTCGAATCGGACACACCGGCCAGATTCTCTCACATCTTCTGGATATTGCAATAACCAGCAAGTGGGGTTTGGTTGGATTTCTGTTGGTAGGGTGCCACAACCTCACGGATGGCCCGCCCAACCCTTCGGGCTTGTGACTGACCACAAGAACCTTCCACGGGGTCGAATCGGGGGGCAGTAAGGCCGTTCGAAGCACGCCGGGTGAGCCAGCCCAGCCGACGTCGGACTGGCGGCCATCCGCTCGGTTAACTGCGCCTGGATGGTGGGCTACAGACACATCCTTGGAGGCTGTCCTGCGTTGGCTGGAGGAGAACAGAAGCCCCATCACAAGGTCGTCGGGCGGGTCGTGGTCGTCGCCCGCGGCCGGGGGCTGGGGCGGTGGCGGCGGATCACGACCGTGGAGCCGGACAGCAGGACTGTTACCGTCGATCGTCCTTGGCGGATCATACCTGATCGCTCCAGCACGATCGTCATTATGAACGGGTTGGTGGAGACGGTGTTCGTCAACAACCAGGAAGTCGATTGCGCCAAGGGCCTCTACCTCTATTACGCGGGGGCCATCAACACGATCATCGACCGGCACCTCTGCGACCGCTCGTTGGGCAAAACCTCCAATTGGAGCCTGCTGCCGCCACAACCTCCAATTGGAGCCTGCTCCCGGCACAACCTCCAATTGGAGCCTGCTGCCGGCACGACCTCCAATCGGAGCTCTTGACCACCAAAGGTAGCATTTGATGCCCGCTGGCGCCGGCTGGAGCTGCGCCCTCTGTAGGCTTCTGGGGCGCGCGCTAGTGCCCGTTCGACCCTCGGACGCCTTCCACGTCGAGAGGCCGAAAGGCCTGCCAGGCGCGCGCTGGGGGGGCTCTAAAGGGCGATTGCTGGATACCGCTGTGGTTGGGTGTCGGCAGCCGGCGAGAAAGCGCCGGCGAGACTCCTTATTATAATGCTTGAAGTTCATGGCCGCCGCCATCTCCTGGTTGGCCAGCCACCAGTTGCCGAACTGGTTGTCCAGGTCGCTGCTGCCGTCCTGAAAGAACACGCAGAGCGGCTTGTTGGGCGTGGAGCGGATAAGCGACGGATAGACGTGGCCACCCCGGATGTTCGTGAAGCTGCCCACATGGGAGAAGGCAGGCGGCGATGAATCGTGTCATGGCCGAAACTCCGAGTTAGGTCCAATGCCCGCAGCAGTTTTCGTGCGGACTATCAGGAAACGATGGTCTGCGGGGTCCATGGTGCCATGTCACCTGGTTCTCGTCCTTCTGAAAGATCGACTCGCACGACTGAGCCATTTTCTGCAGTTGCTGCACCTCGGGCGGACTGATGGGCCGGAAGTTCTTCGCCGCGGCGACGAGCTTGTCCAGCAGGTCCAGGAAGGACGGCGGAATGGCGGCGACAACACCCGGCTGCGAAAGCGTGTACCGCACTGCCAGGTCCACATACTGTGGCTCTTCGACAGAGCGATACCACCACTTGCGTGTCTGCTCGACATCCTTGGGCCACGCCCCCAGCGACATCGCCTTGATGGCCAATACGGCAACGCCCTGTTGTCCGGCCAGGTCCAACACGTCCTTGCCGAATCCATGGCGCAATAGCTCAATGAAACTGATCGGGAACATGATCGTATCGAAGCGAAAACCTTTCATCGCCAACAAGGCTGCCTTAACCCGCCAGCAGCCCCCCCGATTACTTTCAGAAATGATCTTCGCTCCATAGGGTTCTCCTGTCTCCACACGGTGACGTGGTAATTCCGATTGGTCCTTCCATTACGTCTATCCGGTGCTGACGGTGACCTTCTCCCCCGGCGCGGCCGTACCCCAGATGGGAACGGGCATGTCCCGTTACTGCACCGCTATCAACTCAACCCCCTGGCCAATTCCCAGATTGCGGGAGTACTTCTTCTCGTTGGCATTATTCCAGTGCTCGTGGACGCCCAGGCTAGCCAGTCGTTTCACCGCAGCAGGATGATCCGGGTCGTAGAAGGTCCCGGACGGCGGGTTGGCAGCCAGTGCCGCCTCGTGCAGGTAATCGTCCACGCCGGGCTGACGCGGGTAGTCTTGCCACTCCTCCCGCAGAAAGTCGAATCCCACCGAATCGATGGCCACCGGGTCTTGCGAGGCCAGAAGGCTCGACGTCCAGTGACCGCGGAAAGGTGGCGAGGTCCATTTGCGGGGCGCGGGATCGATCGAATGCTTCCCGGAGTAGAGCCCGTCGATCAGGTAGAGCACCGTCTTGCCGCCCAGGTGCGCGTGCCCCATCAGGTCCACCTGCTCCCGGTACGTCCTCGTCTGCTTGGAGAACGAACCCCGGTGCATGTCGTAGTAGTCCTTCTCCACCGGCCACCGGATCAGCGAGCCAAAGTGATTCTTGCCACAGAGGGTCACGCCAGTGCAAGTATGCGCCTTGAGGTGCGCGAAGTTGACCAGGTAATCCGCTGCGGCGAAGCAGTCGGGCAGATAGTCAGGCAATTTACCTTGCGGGCGGCAGCTCCAGTAGAGCGGCACCGAGGACGCTTTCACCTGAATGCGTCCAAACTTCCCCGCGTGGTCCACGTAGCGCAGGTTCGGGAATGCCTGGTGCAGGATGTCGTAATACTCGTGGACAAGGTACACGAGCGTGTCGCAGACCGAAATATCGGACTGCCGGACGCCTGCCCCGATCAGTTGCCGCACCAGCGCGATGATCATCTGCGGCGCGGTGTTCATATAGTCCTGGTACTTTACGAGGGTGTAGGTCTCCGGGTTGACCATTCCCCACCACCAGACCATCGCCACCCAGTTCGGCTTGATGGCGATCTTCTCGCCGGACTTATAGCCCACGTCGCCCTTGCCGCGCGCCCCGTTCAGGTGCCGGAACAACTTGTCCCACGCCTGGACAAGCGTGGGTTGCCCGGTCAGCTCGCGAACGGCCCGCGACATCATGTCGTCCACACGGTCCTGCCTGGTGTGGCTGGGCTCATACCAGCGGCCACTGCCCGGCCCCTTCCAAGGGGTCGCCTGCGGATCATGCACCCACACGACCCGCCCTGGATGGATGCCCTTGGCCTCGCCGATGGGCTGTAGCCGCTCGGGTTCGCCTGGTGCGGGCTCCGCACTCCAGGCACTGCCCAGTCCCATGGCGCCCCCGATCGCCGCAGCCTGCCTCAGGAAGGTGCGTCGAGGTAGTCCGTCCGTCGCGGCGACACCTGACGGAACTGTATTGGAATCTGTGCCCGGGACGCCGATCTGATTCTTGCCAGGTTTCGCGTGCATGAATTGGTTCCTATTGACTCATTGTATAGACGCGGCTCCGTGCCAGCGCGACGAGATCGACAACCAGCGGACTGTTCTCCCAACCCTGGCCGCGCATGTCGTGGCTCAACATGGTTTTCCTCGAAGTGCTTGTCACCAGTTCACCTTCTCAGTTTCGGAGATGTACCTCGCCCGCATCAATTCGGGCAGAAACCGGTCATGTAGGCCATCATCTCGTAGTACTCGCTCTCGGCATTCAGGGCGATGACCTTGGTGCCGCTCGCGGAACGTGCCATTAGTTCCGACCACGAATAGGGGGCATACACGGTTTCGGCACTGAACGTGCCACCCGAGCCCGGATCGGAGTTCGGACGGAACAAGTCGACGTATCCCGCCCGCGCGCCGTTGGGCAGCAGACCGTCGAAGACCTTGCCCACGGGGGCCGTGTTCAGCCCGTGCAACAAGAAGGTGCGCATGAACCGCCCGCTCTGGCTTATCCCGTAAGCGAAGGCAAACTGCACTTTGCCGGCCGCCGGGTTGGGCCTGGTGCCGGTGTCGGACGAATAGCGGAGGAAGGCCACGAAATCCCGCACCACCACCAGCCCATAAGCCTTACGCATCATCAGTTCTCCTGTTCTGGGGTCGATTGTACTCCGGCGGCAGGCGTATTGCATCACGGTCTCTCTGCGCGACTCGACCTAAGGCTTCTCCAGCACGACGATGTCGGTCCACTCCAGCGGCATTTGCAATTCCACGCCTGCCGTCATCCGCGTCACGGTGACGTTGACGCCCTCCGTGCTTACCGCACCACTGAAGGGTCCGATCGAAGCCATGCCGATCCTCAGCTTCGGGATCGGCTTGTAGGTGTGATTCACCAGCACCAGGGCTGAGCCTTCCGGGCCGGTCAGCAGACTGGCTTCCACGACGGGCTCCGAGAGCACGACGGCCGGCGGGGATTTCAATCCACGTTGCAGGGGAAGTGAAATTACCGCTCGGGGCGACTGCGGCCAGACCTCGTCCAAAGTGGTTTGGCCGACCTTGAACGGCGAGTACGCCAGCCCCGGCAGGAAGCCGACACCGACGACCGCTCCCCGGCCGTAGTCCACGGTTGCCCCGGCGGTGCGGCCGTTTTCGTAGGTGGCCCAGATCGAGGCCGGGGCGAGCTTTTCCTTCAGGTCGAGGCGGCAGCCGATGACCGGTATCGAGGAACCCTTGCCTTCCAAGACGACCTTGGCGCGTGTGACGGGGCGGATCGTCGGCAGATCGGCCCGCTCGTTGTAACGATGTCCCGACTGCCGGAGGAACCGCTCGGCGGCCCGCTCCGGCCAGACGGCGGCGGCGAAGGACGGCACGCGCGGCTCGTAGAACTCGTCGCGGGTGGCGGCGCCGGCGGCCAGGTAGACCACGCCGCCGGCTTTGACCCAATCGTCGATCCGCCGGGCCGCTTTCCGCGTCAGGCATTGTCCGGTCACGTAGAGGACTTTGTAGGCGGCCAACCGCCCCGCTTCGACGTCTTCCTCCCGCAGAAAATCGCTCTGCACGCCGAGATGCCGCAAGGCGGTCCAGGTGAGCCGGTTCTCGACGAAGCTGGCCGGATCGTCGGTATGCCAGAGGTCGTGGCTGACCGAATACAGAACGGCCACCGGATCACGCACCGGCCTGGCCGGATAGAGGACCTTCTCCGATTTCTCCAAAGCCCGGCTCAACTTGGCGATGCCGTCATATTCACTACGGAGATCGGACCAGTAGTTCTCGGTGCCGATATACGTTGGGCCGAAGGTCCAGAAGAAAAAACTCTTCGAGCCCTGACCGAGGGCCGTGTAGGCCTTCAGCCGCAGGTAGCCGTCGTCGCTGGGCGTGACCAGGCTGCGCAGCGCGACGGGCCGGTCGCCGATCCCGCTGCGGAGGATCGCGCTGAAGTATCCGAATGCCGCGGCGCCGGTCCAGGTAGCGCCCGGGCCGTACATGTGATTCAGCCCCAGCCAGTCTTCGGCCGAGACGACATCGACCGCCTGCTGCTGGCCGATTTCCAGCAAATCCAGTCCGCGATAGCCCATGCCCATGTGCGGCGGCCCCCAGGCGTTGAAGAAGCCGTGGTCCGAGGGCAGGGTCTCGGTCTTCATGGGCGAGGCAATCCCGGCGAACGTCCGGTGGATGAGGTCGCTCGTCTGGCGAAGTTGCCGCACCGACCACCATTGGCCGAACTTCGCGGCGTAGTAGGCGATCTTCCGCGTGGTCAGGTCGGCCTGGCGGGGCAGCGTCTTCTCGTGCATGGCCTGGGCTGGATATTCGATGCCCGCAATCGGCCGGCCGAGCGAAGCATCGCCCTCGCCGCAGCGGCGAAGATAATCGCGGAACCAGGCGTTAAGCCTGGCGCGATCGACGCCACGGAAGTCGAGCGTTTGGATCTCGTCGGCGATCACGTAGTGGGCCATGTGCTCGTAGGTCCACCGTCCCTCGTCGGTCGCCATGCCGCGGGCGATCTGGGCCGCCTCGCCCTTGTTCCACTGGGCGACCGACTGGTCGGGATCGGGCACAAGGTGCCACGTGGCCGTATAGGTCCGCATGCCGGCCTCGCGCAGGACGGGCACGGGCACGCCGCCCAAAACGTTGAAGCCCAGCAGTCGCAGGGTTTCGGTCGCCTGCCGCGCTAGCAGCGGATCGTAGTGTCCCCAGACGCTCGTGATGAGATCGAACTTCCTGAGACGTCGGGCGCGTCCGCCGGTCGCCTCTCGGGCCCACGCCAGATGCCGGGCAGTCATCTGCGAGCCCGTTTCAAACTCGCCCTTGTTCTGCCGTAGCGGATGCGGCAGCAGGAAAGCGACCGAATCGGAGCCGCTCCGCTCGGTGAACGCCAGAATGACGGCCTGGTCTTCGGGCTTGTCGGCCAGTTGGACCTCGAAGGCGCAGCCGCGGATGGGTTCATTGCCGCCGAGCCGGGCGAGCGACAGTTTCATCGCCGGCCACTCGGCCAGGCCGCCCTCGCGATCCAGCCGGCGGTGGAGCGGCCATTTCCGCAGGTCGATCCACGGGCTCCGCTGGCCGCCTTCCATGTCGACCGTCTGGGCCGGCAGATACCAGTTCTCGACGTGGATGAAGCCGCCCAGCGTGACGCGGAACTTCCCGGCCGGCGGGGCGACGACCTTCAGCCGGACGAACACGTCGGCCGCCTGGCCGGTTGCGGCCGCGAGTCCCAGGGCCATGCCGACTGATAGACAGAGTGTGAAGATCGGTTTCATGGCGAGTCGTTGCCCTCCCATTACCAGGTTTCCACAACGCGGATCGGTTCTTGCCGGCTGGCACCTGGGCGGGCGACTACTGCGGTGCGCCGAGCTTCAGCCCATACTTCTCTGCCACCTTCTTTTGTTGGCGAATCCATGCCACGGACTCCGGCAACGCCTTGGTCTCCATGTGATCCAGCGCCTGCTCCACCGTCCACTTCGACACCGCTTTCGCCGTCAGCGCCTTCGGGTCGTTGGACTACTCACTCATGGACCCAAGATTGACTCGCATGCTTCTCTCCTTTTCAAGTAGCAGACGCACACCATCCTACTCCGGCAACGCTACCGTGTCACCTGTGACCATTTGGTGCCGGGCCAGGCTGCCGCTCCTCACCAATAACGCCTTGGCCGTCTGCCCCAAGGACCAGCCGCGGGGCAACCCGGACTTGCAGGGTAGCCATTCGCGCGGTGGGCGGGTAATATGGTTTCTATAATGCCCCCGGGCGGCGTTTCACGAGTTGCGGCGAACATGAAACGCCCCGAAGCTCGGCAGACCAGGACACCCGCAAAGGATCGGCCTCGAAAGCTATTAGGAGACACTCATGACTCGCAACTATTTCCTCATCCCGACGTTGTGCCTGGCGCTTTGCGGCCAGTCCTCGGCGCAGGGAAACAAGGCAACGCAGTTCCATGTGGCCCCCACAGGGAGCGACGCAAACCCCGGCACCCGCGAGAAGCCCTTGGCCACCCTGAGCGCCGCCCGCGATGCGACTCGCAGACTGAAGCGTGACGGACTGAAGACGCCGGTTGAGGTGATCGTGCAGGCCGGAACGTATTACCTGGCCGAACCCCTGGCCTTCGGCCCGGAGGACTCGGGAACGCAGAAGTGTCCGATCACCTACAAAGCCGACGACGGCGCGAAGGTTGTCCTCAGCGGCGGCAAGCCGCTGGCCGGTTGGCGGCGGGTGGACGACAAGCTATGGGCGCTGGACACGCCGCCGGGGCTGCCCGACTTCCGCCTGCTCCGGGTCGGCGACCAGTGGGCGATCCGCGCTCGCCATCCCAACTACGACCCGGCCCAGCCCTACACCGGTGGCTGGCTCTTCGCCGACTGGGGCGGCGAACCCTGGGAGCGCGGCCAGTTCAACGTCGGCGTGCAGAACACGCAAAACGTCAATGCCCGGCTCACCTGGAAAGTCCGCGCCGCAGCCGACGGCAACTACCGCGTGTGGCTCCGCTACGCCCACAACCAGGCAACCTATGGCCAGAAGGACATGGCCGGTCGATCCGCCGTCCGCGCCGACGGCGGCAATCCGATCCCGCTCCGCGATCTGCCCGACACCGGCGCTTGGAACACCTTCCGCTGGTCGCACGTGGCCGACCTCACCCTCACCGCGGGCGAGCACGAGTTGCAATGGGTGAACCAGAAAGGCGGCGGCTTGAACCTCGACGCCTGGGCGCTGTGCGATGATCAGGCGTGGAACCCGGCTTCGGCCATCAGTACGCCGGCATGGTGGGGCGAGGTCCAGATCAAGCCGCCGGCCGAGGGCAAGCACTTGCTGATTATTCAGGCGGAGGCTTGCACCAAAGCCGAAGGGCCGGAGATTAGCGTTCCCACCCCCTGCCCGCCCGGGACGATGAAGGACATGACCTTCCGGCCGAACGATATCCCGAGATTCGCCGACGTGCGGCGCGCGGAAGTCCACGTTTTCATTGCGTGGAGTTGGGTCAATGCAATCGTTTCCGTCGGCAGCATCGACTATGCCACGCGTCGCATCCGGTTCGCAGGCGACGGCGCCACGCAGGACGTGCGCATCGGCAACCGCTACTTCATCGAGAACGTCCGCGAAGCCCTCGACGCCCCGGGCGAATGGTTCTTCGACATGGCCAAGCGGCAACTGCTTTACCTCCCCGACCAGCCCCGTTTCCCGGATCTTCCCACCGTGGCCGCGGTGCTGGACAAGCTCATCGTTCTGGAAGGCGACCCGGCCAAGGGCAAGTTTGTCGAGCACCTCAGCTTCGAGGGCCTGCGACTGGCCGACACGACCTACAGCCTGACCGGCGACTATTACAGCCCGCAGGACGCGACGGTTGTGATGGCCGGTGCGCGGCATTGCACCGTGCGCAAGTGCGAGTTCGCCTGGCTCGGCGGCTACGCGCTGAAGCTGTCGAACCGAAGCGAACAATGCGTGTTCCGCGAGAACCACGTCCACCACATGGGCCAGGGCGGAGTCATCACCATCGGCGGCACGAAGGAGCAGCCTCATCACTGCGCCGTGCTGGGCAATGTGATGGAGCACCTCGGGATGATCTACAAGCACGTCGCCGGCGTCTACGTCAACCACGGCAGCGACCACCGCATCGCCCATAACCGCATTACCGACATCCCCCGCTACGCCGTCTCCTTCAAGAGCCAGGGCGAGGACAGTCTCTGCCATCGCAACGTCGCCGAGTTCAACGAGATCCGCCGCTGCAACCTGGAGACGAACGACAGCGGCGCCTTTGAGACGCTCGGCTACGAGCGCCGCGACAGCGGCAACATTATCCGGTACAACCTGATCCTCGACTCCGTGGGCATGATCACTACGCCCGACGGGAAGATCCTCACCCCGCACTTCACCTGGGGCGTCTACCTCGACGACTACAGCAGCGGCACCACGGTCTACGGCAACATCATCGCCCGCAACACTAGCGGCGGCTGCTGCATCCACGCCGGCAAGAACAACGTCTTCGAGAACAACGTCTTCGTCGATGGCTACGAGCACCAGGTGCGTCTCCAGCCGCACGACGATTTTATGAAGGGCAACAAGTTCGTGCGGAACGTCGTCGCCTACTCTCGCCCCGAGGCGCACCTGATTTTCTCGTGGGCCGACCAACCCAACATGTTCTCGGAGTGCGACCACAACCTCTACTGGCTCAAGGGCGCCGACCTGAAGGCACTGACGACGCACATCATGCCTTCCGGCACCTTCGCCCAATGGCAAGCCGCCGGCTACGACACCCACTCGCTCGTCGCCGACCCGCTCTTCGTCGACGCCGCCCGCGACGACTACCGCCTCAAGCCCGAGTCCCCCGCGCTGAAGTTGGGCTTCAAAGCGATACCCGTCGAGAAGATCGGGCCGAAGGGGTTGGAGAAGGAGCCGTGAAAGAATCGTCAGCCCGTGCTGTGTGGGTGAGTGTTCTCAGTGTTGCACCTTGATTTCCAACGGAAGACCTTCGGATAGGACATGCTCGTCGGCGAGGGTGATAATGGCTTTGTCGGCCTGGATGGTGAGGGTGTAGATTCGTTTCATCGTTGGCATGAACGGTCTTCTTCATGGCCGATTGCTGCTCCCAATAGTTTCGCGTTGAGCGAGCCCCCGCTGCAAAGCAACTCGTCCAGGGCGCTCTCGACGTCCGCCAGTTCAAGATGCGCGTCGTCTGAGCGCTCCAGATGAAACTGCACGGATCGCCGCATCAATTCCTTGATGAAGGCCGGGCTTGCGCGATCCGTGCGTTGCACGAGGGTATGAATGAGATCGTCGGTGAGGTCGATCCCCTGAGCGTAGAGGCGAATGAGCTTCTCCCGCCCTTCCTCGTCAGGCAGCGGGTACTCAATGGCCTGGTCAATGCGTCCGGGCCGGGAAGTAAGGGCGCCTTCCAGGGCCTCGGGCCGGTTGGTGGTGAGAATGAAGAGAATATCGGCGTCTTCCTTCAAGCCGTCCATTTCGTTGAGGAGCTTGTTGAGGAGGACTTCCTCACAGGCGCCCATTTGGGACCGCTCGCGGGCGATCAGGTCGGCGTCCTCGATCACGACAACGCTCGGCTGAAGCAGCCTCGCCAGGGTCATGTACTCGGACAGCAGCCACACCTGCTCTGCCGAGATCAACAAAGTCGTGTGCCCGGCAAGCGTTCCCGCTAGATAATGGATCGTGTGCGTCTTTCCAGTCCCCGGAGGGCCATAGAACAGGATTCCTTTCCGAGTGGCTTGCCGATACCGGGAAAGCTGCTCTCGCCGCTTGACGAACTGGATGACGTTGCGTTCCAGGAGTTCCAGGGTCTTCTTGGGAAGGACGACCTGCTCCCGCGTGACGGTGCGAAGGCGGTGGACCATGATCCCCCTGGATTCCCCGGAGTAGGAATTCTCGCCCAACTCCAAAGACAGCACCTTGCCTCGGTAGGATTCGGCTTTGAGGACTGAGGCTTCCAGGTGCTTGAAGAATGCCTGAGTGATCCTTGTTCCCTCCCGGTCGTTGGCCGCGGCGATCTGGAACAGGATGCCGGTGGCCTGCCCGCAGTAGCCGGCAGGGCCCAGCAGCACCACGTACTTGTTGCCTCCGTCGTTGAGCAACCACAGGCCGTTCTTCAGGCAACGTACCGGCTCGGCCTCCCCGATATCCACTTCTTCGTACTGAGGGGGCACTGACAGGGCAGGCGGGTGCGAATCGACGAGTAAGTGCGTGAACTTGAGTCCGTCGCCGCAGTATTCCTTCTCAACTCCGCAGAAGTAAGTGACTGTTGTCCCGGCGGCGAAAAGGCGATCCATGGCCCGCTGCAAGTCGGCGCGGACCCGGAACGGAAACCTCCGCTCCGAGATCGTGATATTGTCGGTGGCGACGGGGCGAAAGTGGTTCTCGATGAGAGGCCGAATGAGGGGCCGGTTGTCCAAGCAGGTAGGTGGCTCCTCCCGTCGCCTCCACTTGGGCACGGCTCCTGCAATCGTTTGCAGGCACAAAGTTGCCGCACCGCCGATAAGTGCCGAACCCCAGTCCATTGTTGGCCTCCTTGTGCAGGTCAATCGCATTCGTAGAAGAAATCCCACCAACGTCGGATGCCCCTAACGCCCCGCACTGGTCCCCTCATTAGTTTACGGGAGAGATCGCCCGCGCAGCACTCGGCGTGCGCCCCGCTGGCCTTGCCGAGGGATGTCAGTTTGCGGGCGAGCTGGGTCAACTCGAACTTTAGGGCCCCCAACTCACCCTGGGCGGCGTACAGTTCCGCGCTGGCCAGTCGGTTTACGGCCACGGCGTATTCCGTCGTCGTCAGCGGCAGGGCCGCGAGGATGGTCCGTAACCGCGGCCAACCATCGTTTGCCTTGGGTTCCGCAGCGAGCCACGCCAATTCCAGGCTCAAGTCCTGGTAGAGCGATTCGAGCAAGTTCACCCCGCAACCGACTGGACGAACGTGGTAATGACTGTTCATGGCAGTCCTCATTTTATTGATGGGTCTTGGAACACCATCTACTACAGCCGGCCTGGCCCGATCTTGCGCCGCGGGCCAAGAAACCGTCCGAATTTCCGCCAACGGGTTGACTGGCACCCAGGGCGCGGTACGCTAGCGGACGGTGATTCGGACCGAACGGCTTAGGGGAACACAAGTTATGGCTGCGAAAGACCACCCGCAAATTGGCGGGTTCCCGTCCACGCACTGGTCGCTGATCTTCTCGGCCCGCGCCGAAGATTCCCTGAGACGCCGCGAAGCGCTTGATGAACTCTTGCGGCTGTACCTGCCGGCTCTCCGGGCCCACCTGCTCTATCGCCGACGGATCGAACCCCATCGGGCCGAGGATCTGCTCCAGGGGTTCGTCGCCCGCCAGGTTTTGGAACGCGAGTTGCTAGTGAAAGCCGACGCCACGAGGGGCCGCTTCCGCTCATTCCTGCTGAAGTCGCTGCAGAACTACGTCTTCACGGAACTTGGCAAGTCCGCACCGAAAGAAGTCGCCCTGGACCTTCAATCCCCTGGCGAAGCCGTGTACGACGTGTTCGAGTTGGAGTGGGCCCGGCAGGTCCTTCAGGAAACGCTTCGCCGCATGAAGCGCGATTGTGCCAGAGACGGCCAGACGGCGCGATGGGAACTTTTTGTATGCCGGGTGGTCCTTCCCACGCTGACCGACAACCCATCGCCCCCCTATCAGGCCCTGATCGAGCGGTTCGCCTTCCGCTCACCGGAGCAGGCCGCCAACGCCCTGGTCACGGCCAAGCGGCAATTCGAGCGGACGCTCCGCGCGGTGATCGCCGAGACCGAGAATGCCACTGACGACGCGCAGATTGATGCCGAGATTGCCGACCTGTGCCGGACTCTGCAGAACGCGGGGCCGTTGGGCGTGGACTGGGATCGCGTGTTGATCGCCGGTCCGCAGGGGCCAGCTCAGGAGCGTCTCCCCGCCGTGGACGACAGCAAGCCCGGCGAGTTGGCCTGCCTGCTCAGCGTGCGGGGGACGCCGGAAGGGAACTGCCAGCCGGCCGAAGTGGCCGATTTGCTGCGGCACTGTCTGGAAACGCCCGTGGGCGAATACCTGGGGATCGACACGTCGCCCGGCCCGAACAAAACGGGGACTGGCTCCGAGCCAGCGAAATACGGGCCTGCCAAAACGGGCGGTGGGGAGGTGCCTGTCCCCGTTTTGTCGGCGGAGTTCGGGGCCGACACGCGCTCTGAGCACCGCGCGGTGTCGATGACGCTGGGCGAACTGCTCGGTGCCGCATGTCCGCCGCTGGGTCTGCTCGTTGCGCTGAAGCGGCACGCCCGGCGACTGACAAGTCCCGGCGCCAGCGACGTGCCGGCCGAGGTCCACCGATCCGTCTACTTCGCCAGCATTGCGGCGGCGATGGCCCGCCATGGCGAGCGGATCAGCAAGTCGGACCCCGAGGTATTACGGGCCGCCTTTGAACAACTGGCAGCCGAGACCTGGATCGAGGATGGACTTGCCGGGTTGCTTGGCGACGCTTTACGGCGGTTGTCCGACACGTCCTGCCCCTGAAGACGGTCAGCTTTGCAGATGGCACATCGTGCAGAGCTTCGTGCTTATGGCAAGCCTTCACGTTCTGACTCGCTCATTTCTGCTTTTTGCCGCTTTGTTCGGCCGAAGGGGGCGAAATGTTCAACGGCGCAAGGAGTGACTCAGCCTCGGCATGCACGATCTCGCACATCACACGATCAAACCACATGGGGCCCCAATCGACGGAGGCATTTGCCGGAGGCAAGGTGTCCAGCACCCGGTGGGCCTCGGCAAGCGACTTGCGTGCCTGATCGGTCTCGCCCAATCGGTAATGCGCCATGGCCAGAAAGAGATCATCCATCACCAGCAGCGACCCGCCGGTGTCCTTCGCTTCTTGACTCCTACGAAGCCATTGGATCGCGCTGGCGAACTGACCCTCGCGGTAGTCGGCCATCCCCTTGCCGAGCTGGAACAACGGGAAATAGGGATGTGTCGATGCCATAACCGCCTGTTGGGCCAGTCTCGACAGTACTTTCCGGTCCTCGACCGCGTCGGGCACGAGAAGGCAAATCTTGACGACCCGGTGGGCAGTCCTGGGGTTATTGGTCTCGGAAAAACGCGACAAGAAAGCGCGACAGAACTTGCGATGGCCGGCCATGTCGCCCAGTCGCGGACGAAGCACACCGGAGATGAACCAGATCCAGTCGTCACCAGGATCCAATGCGATGGCCCGGTCCAGGTCTGCCAGCGCTTCTTGCCATTTGGCGACCCGCCCATAGAGTCTGCCGCGGGCCACAAGGGCCGGCCGGTCGTCCGGGCACAAGCGGATACCGGCCGAATAGTCGGCGATTGCCTGTCCCAAATCGCCCTGTGCGGCGCATGAGTCGCCCCGGCGATGCCAGATCTCCGCCTCCGCATGGCCGTTTGACGCGTCCCACACCTTCAACGTCTGGTCCCCACTGCCGCTGATGATCCGCTTCCCGTCCGGGCTAAAGGCCACACTTCGCACCAAATACGAGTGCCCCGTGAGCGTGAGGGTTTCGTAACCATTCGCCGCATCCCACACCTTTACCGTCTGGTCATCGCTGCCGCTGACGATCCGCTCCCCGTGCGGGCTGACGGCCACGCTCCACACTCCACCAATGTGCCCCTTGATTGTGAGCGTTTCCTGGCCATTCACTGCGTCCCACACCTTCAGCGTCTTGTCAGCGCTGCCGCTGACGATCCGCTTCCCGTCCGGGCTGAAGGTTACAGTTCGCACCGAATCCGTGTGCCCGTTGAGCCTGAGCGTTTCCTGGCCACCCGTCGCGTCCCACACCCTCAGCGTCTGGTCACGGCTGCCGCTAACGATCCGTTTGCCGTCCGGGCTGAAGGCCGCGCTCCACACCCTTTCCGAATGTCCTGTGAGGGTGAGCATTTCCTTGCTACTCGTCGCGTCCCAAACCTTCAGCGTCTTGTCAGCGCTGCCGCTGACGAACCGCTTCCCATCCGGGCTGAAAGCCACACAAAACACTTCGCCGGTGTGTCCCTCGAGTGTGAACGTTTCCTGGCCCGTCATCGCGTCCCACATCTTCAGCGTTTTGTCATCGCTGCCGCTGACGATCCGCTTCCCGTCCGGGCTGAAGGCCACGCAGTTCACCCCCGCCGCGTGCCCATTGAGCGTCAACGTTTCCTGGCCACCGGTCACGTTCCACACCTTCAGCGTACGGTCACCGCTACTGCTGACGATCCGCTCCCCGTCCGGACTGAAGGCCACGCAAGTCACTTCAGCCCTGTGCCCCTTCAGTGCGAGTGTCTCCTGGCCGCTCGTCACGTCCCACACCTTCAGCGTATTGTCAACGCTACCGCTGACGACCCGCTCCCCGTCCGGACTGAAGGCCACGCAAAACACTATGCCGGTGTGTCCCTTGAGTGTGAACGTTTCCTGGCCATTCGCCGCGTCCCACACCTTCAGCGTGCCGTCACCGTTGCCGCTGACGATCCGCTTCCCGTCCGGACTGAAGGCCACGCTCAACACCCTGTCCGAGTCTCGCTTGAGTGTGAGCTTGTCCTGGCCACTCACTGCATCCCACACCTTCAGTGTCTTGTCCCAACTGCCGCTGACGATCCGCTTCCCGTCCGGACTGAAGGCCACGCTCAGCACACCGCCGGTGTGCCCTTTGAGCGAGAGCGTTCCCTGGCCACTCGTCGCGTCCCACAACTTTAGCGTCTGGTCATCGCTGCCGCTGACGATCTGCTTCCCGTCCGGACTGAAGGCCACGCTCGGCACACCGGCCGCGTGTCCCTCGAGTGTGAGCGTTTCCCGGCCGCTCGTCGCGTCCCACAACTTCAGCGTCTTGTCATCGCTGCCGCTGACGATTCGCTTCCCGTCAGGACTGAAGGCCACGCTCAGCACACCGCCGGTGTGCCCTTTGAGTGTGAGCGTTTCCTGGCCACTCGTCGCGTCCCACACCTTTAGCGTCTTGTCCCAACTGCCGCTGACGATCCGCTTCCCGTCCGGACTGAAGGCCACGCTCAGCACACCGCCGGTGTGCCCTTTGAGCGAGAGCGTTTCCTGGCCACTCGTCGCATCCCATACCTTTAGCGTCTTGTCCCAACCGCCAGTGACGATCCGCTTCCCGTCCGGACTGAAGGCCACGCTCAGCACACCGCCCATAATGCGGCTGGCAATCATCTGCTTGTTGTCCGAGCTGACGTAGACCATGAGGGTGCGTCCTCCCCTGTGCCCCTTCAGCGTTCGTTGGTTCTTTGTGAACGACGTGTAAAGATAGTTGTGTTCCCAGCCGCGGAAGTCCGCACGGCAGCCATCCAGATGTTGCCAAGCCCCAGCAACATTATTCGTTTCCCATTCGCGTAATGCCAAAGCGATTTGGCCGGCATACAATAGCCTTTCGGTATGGTCCCTTTCTGCCAGGGCTTCCGCTGCCTTCTCGCTAGCACGTTGCTTTTCGGCGAGGGCCTCCACTGCCTTGTCGTCAGCACGTTGCTTCTCGGCGAGGGCCTCTGCTGCCTTCGCGTCAGCACGTCGCTTTTCTACCTGGGCTTCCGCCGCTTTTTGGTTGGCGCGAGCGGCGTTTGTATCGGCCCGCCGCCGTTCATCCTCGGCGCGCTGTCGTTCATTCTCGGCGTGCTGTCGTTCTCTGATCGCGACCTCAGCGCGGTTGCTCGCTATCATGGCAAGCGAGACCGAAACGGCCGTCCCCCCCAGAAGGCACAACACGACCGCGCTTATCAAGATCGCAATCGAACGGTTGCGCTTGCACCAGCGCCACAGCCACTCGGGCCGCCCCACCGGCCGGGCGTAGATCGGCTCGCCCACAAGAAAATGCCGCAGATCATCGGCCAACTCATGGGCCGTTGCGTAACGACGCGACGGGTCCTTCTCCAGGCACTTCAGGCAGATCGTCTCCAGGTCGCGCGGAACACTGCTTCGCAACTTTCGCGGACTGGGCGGCTCTTCCTGGAGGATCTGCACGATCATCATCCGCTGGGCGCCGCGAAAAGGAAGCTCGCCTGTCAGCAGTTGGAAGAGAATCACTCCCAGCGAATAGACATCGCTGCGGCGGTCGGCCTTGTGGGCCTCGCCCCGCGCCTGCTCCGGCGACATGTAGGCCGGCGTGCCCAGGACCTGGCCGTCGATGGTCATCGTAATCTCTCCCGCCTCGCGCTTCGCCAGACCGAAGTCGGTCAGGTGCGGCTCGCCGGCCACGTCCATCATGACGTTGCCCGGCTTGAGGTCGCGGTGGACCACTCCCGCTTCATGGGCCGCGTGCAGGGCATCGGCGATCTTCACGCACAGCTCGGCCGCCTCCCTGGGCGTCAATCGCCGCCCGGAAAGCCAGTCGTTCAGGCTGCACCCGTCGACGAAATCGCTGACGATGTAGAGTGTGTCGTCCTCGCGGCCGACCTCATGCACGGCGACGACGCCGGAGTGTTTCACCTGTGCCGCTGAGCGGGCCTCGCGGACGAACATCTCGGCCTCCGACCCCTCGATCTGCCCCCGCCGCGGGACCTTGACGGCCACGATCCGGTCGAGCTTGGTATCGCGGGCCTTCCAAACCGTGCCGAAATGCCCTCCGCCGACGCTTTCCAGCAACTCGAAGTGCCCGATCGTCTTGACGGCCCCGGGCTGATAGGAGGCCGTTTCGCCGCTGATCAGGCTGAAACTGCTGCCGCAATCTGGGCAAGAAATGTCGGTGAGGGGGTCGGCATCGACCACCTCGATCGGGTTGTGGCAATGGGGGCAGCGGACGTGCACGGCTAACCTCGCAACGCGATTTAGCGGCAATCGAGAATAGGATCAGGACGGCTTCTCTGCCGGTACTGTGCCGTGTAGTATACCACCCCCCAACGCCCTGTAAAGAATTATTCCTTTTCTTAGTGTGCAAGTTGGTGTAATAGGCGAACATCTCCGGTTCGTCGATCCATCGGTCGTCGCCCGTCCAGAGATACTGCTCGGAGCATCGCCATACCATGTCGAAGGGGGCCGGCAGCGTGCGCCACTGGCAGCTTCGATCCTCCTCGACCTTGCCAGTATACGGATATCCTTGGCCCAAGCGAACGATTCGTCCAGAAACGTGTTGGACGACCGCAACATCAGATTGCTGGTTGGCTGCGCCGCAATCACTCCGGTGACCAGGCAATTCACTATCACCGAGCAAAGCGACAGTTTTCTGCACATCCGGCTTTGGCGCATATAGCCGATTCTTCGGGCCATCGTTCACCTCTTGGCCAATGTCTGCCGTTTTGCGTTGTTGCGTCCCTTCCGGCCGCAGCAGCGGCGGCGGCCCCAGGAATCCGAGTTATTTCGCCAGACCAGTCCACCCCGACAAACCGCCAAGGAATGGGGGCCGTGACGGTGCTCAAACGCCGTGCCGTCAGAGCTTCCAGCCCTCGCGGTAGGGCGGGCGCAGCATCTTGTCCGCCGGTTCGTGATTGACGATCCGGCAGGCGACCGGATCGAACTCCAACGTCCGGTCAGGAAACAGTGTCGCCACGTTGGCCAGCAGAAACCACTCGGTGAAAGGTCCGCTGAAGGCGTTGAAGCAGCCCATGGCCGGCGGTCCCTTCTTCATGCCGTCGACCCAGCCACGGAGGAATCGTCCGGGCAGCGGGCGCGGCAGCGACTCCGGCGGTGGAGGCAAATCTTTGAATTTCTGCTCCGGGAACATGTCAACCGTAGTGTCGCCATGCCCGAACGTGTACATTACCCCCTCTGTGCCGATCCAGAGGTTGCCCACCCAGTTGCTCCACCGCTTGTCGTCCACGTTGCCCCATTGCGGATGCTTTCCAAACAATTCGCGGAGGGCGTCGCGGCGGCGCTTCTCGGCCTCCTGACCGCCGGCAAACCAGGTGAGGCGGATGGGCGGCATGTCCTTCCGCGCCGGGATGTCCCAGTGGACAATGCTCGAGCGGGGAAAGGTCGCCTCGCACACCTCGCAGCACTCGGCGGTGACCTTGATCGTCTTCCCGCCCGCAGCGGGCGCCTGCTTGTCGATCGGCCAGAGGGTCTCCAGCTTCATCGCCTTGAACAGCGTGGCCCACAGGTGCGCGCCCCACCAGCCCGGATGCCCGCACGAAAAGTCCCGCCACATTGAATGGTTCATCCAGTCCGGGTGGTAGGGCCGAAAAGCCGCCGGGCCCAGCCACAGGTTCCAGTTGAGGTAGTCGGGCACTGGGGGTGTCCCTGACGGCGTTTTCCGCGGCCCCGCGCCGCCGCCGCCCCACATGTGAATGGTCTGAATCTCGCCGAGCCTGCCCGCCCAAACATTCTCCACGACGCGGTCGTTGTAACCGGCCTGGTTGCCCATCTGCGTCGAACGCTTCTTCTCGACGGTCAGTTTGGCCAGGGTGCGGGCTTCCTGGATGGTACGGGTCAGCCCTTTCTCGCAAAACACATGCAGCCCGGCCCGAAGGGCGCAGGCAGATGGAGCGGCGTGGACGTGGTCGGGCGTGGCGACCACCACGGCGTCGAGCTTCGACCCCATCTCGGCGATCATGACGCGGTAGTCTTCGTACTTCGGGACGCTGGGGTAGCGATGAAAGGCTTCGGCCGCTTTCTGCCGATTCACGTCGCACAGGGCGGCGATGCGCCCGCCGGTCTGCTGGCGCACCGACGACCATCCTTCCTCGACGGCAAAGCCCGAGCCCCGTCCGCCGACGCCCACTACGGCAACCTGCAACTGCTCGTTGGCCGCGTAGCCGCACGCCTGGCCCTGCGGGAGCAGGAGAACGCCGGTGGCCGCCGCCGTACCGAGAAACCCTCGCCGCGTCAGGCGGCCCCGACGAGAGGTAGCCCGCCTGTTTCGTGCATCGCCTGCAATGGCCATCGTGAGGCTCCCTTGCTAACGTATCTTGTTGAAGAACCCGAAGTCAGCCGCTACGCGCCGGCGCCCGCTCGTGCGCTGCGGATCGGCCGCCAGCGGATAATCTATGCCTGCGCTCTCTGCCTTGTCTAAAGTCTCCCGGCGACGTTGTAGACGGCCAGTTTGCGGATTTGCGGCGCACCGGCCGCATGAATCGCCCGCAGACGCACCTGCTGGACCTGGACGGCATCGAACCGATCGAGTTTCTCGAAGCCTTTGCCGGAGATCGCGCCCCGCGTGGCCCCCTGCCTCAGCGCCGGCTTGAGCGTCCACGCCTGCAACCGAGCCACGTCGAGAATCTTCGCCGGACGAAAATCGGGCTTGTGAATCGCCCAGCCGAACAACCCGGCCGGGTCCTTGGCCACGTGCCGCTCCGGTAACACGGCCAGGTTCTTGCCGAGCCTCACTCCCTCGACAGGCATCTTCCCGCTCTGGTGATGCTTGCAATAGGCCGCAGCCAGGCCAACCAGGAAATCCGCCGGTGCCACGCTTTCGGCGCCAATGAACACGCGGGCCGGCACGCGTCCCTGAGTGCGCAGATAGTCGCGTACATCCAGGGCGGCATCGCGGAAGGCCGGCCAGACGACGTTGTTCCCGCCATCAGCCGCCGCGGGCGGCGCTGCATCCGGCCCCAGCACTCCCCTGGCTACCCGGGGGTACTTCACCGTCTTTCCGTCGATCAAGTCTGCCACGATGCCGGCCAGCAGCTCGAACTGATCGGCCGGCGATACGGCCTTGCCTGTCAGCAACTGGTAGTCCACGCCCGTTGCCTTCGCATCGCAAAGTTTCTTGGCCAGTCCTCGCAATTCCTCTTCCGTGAGCCCCTCGCTGCGGACGCGATCGGCGTAAATTGCGGGCAGCTCGCTGGCCGTCACAAAACGCACGCCCAACGACTGAATGTGATCGACGTACTGCTCGAACCGCGCGAACGCCCGCTCGGTCTGCTCTGCCGGCCGCTGCGGTGGGCTTTTCCAATCTTCCCGTGGCGGATTGGCCCCGCGGCTGAAGTTCACGCCATCCCAGAACTGCTTGTGGACCCACTCGCACGGATGATAGTAAATGCTGATCAATCCGCCGCCTTCGCGGTCAAGTTGGTGGACGAGTTGCGTCACGTGCGTTTTGCCCGATTCGACCGCCTTGTCACTGTGCAACTCCATGCGGGTGACGTTGGGGCCAAGGTCGTAGGCGTTCAGGGCTCCGGCATACCAGAACGGCTTACCCCGCAGCCCCACGTGCGAGCCCTCATCCACGTAGACGGGCTGGACACCGATTTCCGGCAGCGCCACGATGGCCTGGCAGGCCCAGGAGGAGCCGGGTTGGCCGTAGCAAGCCAGAGTATTACGGGCGAAGATCCGCCGCACGTCGGCCGCGCCCTGCTTCTCCCGGCGCACGAATTCCGCAACGCCGTCCAGCAGGCCACAGTCGGCCAGGTACTCCGCCGGCGCGGGATGGACGGAATGGAGGTTGGTGTGATAACCGATGTCGTGCTTGCACAAGGCCGCAATCACATCGGTTCTGCCACGTTTCTCCAACACCCGCGCCTTCTCACCCACCACTTTGAATGTAGCGCGAATATGGCGCTGCGAGAGCAGATCCGCGAGGCGTTTGGCAGCGTCGTCGGAGGCCGGCAACAGATAATCCTCGGTATCGAACCAGAGGATCACGTCGACGCATCCGGCCTCTGCCGCCTGGCCACGTGTGACAACCGCGACCGACAACACCCACACCAGCAACCACATTGCGATTTTCCACGTCCGCCGCATAAGCTGCCTCCAGGACTCAAGAAGAACATTCGCGGCACCTGCCGCAAACAAGTGAATTTGATTGGGCCTCACCGGTCAGTGGTATCGGGTTCCCCTGTTTCGCGGCGGTAATCGTCATCGGCTGTGCCGGTTCACATGCCGAGCTTGTTCGGCCGTATCGCCCAACACGACGCGGCTCGGCCATTTCATTTAGGGCCCGCTGCCAAAATTGAATCGCAACCGTATGGAAAACTGGTACTGGTGAAAACATCGCGGGGACGTTTGGATGGGCGTTTTCAGGAAGGTCCCATTCGAAAGGAGTCCCCGCGATGGCAAGCCATCTTACCTTGGAGGAGCGCGAGATCATAGCCCACATGCACCGAGCCGGAAAGATGCAGGCGCAAATTGCCGATCGGCTCGGCCGCAGTAAGAGCACGATGACATCCACGCAGCTATCGAGGATGCCATCAGCCACTGACGAAGAAGCCCCCGTTGGTTCGCCTTCGGGGGCTTTTTCCATGCGCCGCTTGCCCCCCCAACCCTCTGCCCATTCGCTTCCAGTTTTCGCTTCCCTAAGCCTTTTTTTGTACGTGATTACAGAGATTGGTAACACCTTGCACGATGTCGGAACACGTGTAATTCTTTGATTCAGGATGTGTCGCAGGTGATGCCCACTCCATGGTGTACACTGCCCTCGTGTTGACGCAACCACGGCCTTGCGAGGAACGGTCTGCCAGGAGGTATCCTCTGGGCTGCGCCGCGTCTGCACCCCGGCGGCCGCGCGCGGCGTCGCCTCGCCTAGTTGATATTCGCCTTATTCTTGGTACACTCGGGGCATATGCCTGTTTCTCCAGCGGCGGATGCCCTTGCGTATGGTCGTCCGCGAGATCCCGGCCTCCGGGCATACCCTCTTCATGGCCTACAACCGTAATACCACCGATATGCCAGGCCCTGCCGCCTCCGGTTCGACGTCTTCAAGCCTGTTGGAGCGGGTGAAGATGCGGGACGAAGACGCCTGGCGGCGGTTGGTAGACCTATATAGCCCGCTGCTCTATGAATGGTGCCGGCACTGCGGGCTGCAGCCAGAAGACGCCGCCGATGTGGGCCAGGAGGTGTTTGGGGCCGTGGCGGCCGGCGTAGAGGGGTTTCGGCGGGATCGGCCGGGCGACAGCTTCCGCGGCTGGCTGTGGACGATCACGAAGAACAAGGTCCGCGACCACTTCCGCCGGCGCAAGGGCCAGGCCATCCCCCAGGGGGGCACTGGGGCCCAGCAGCAACTCGCTCAGGTTCCCGACCAGGTTCCAGAATCTACTTCAAGCGGCGCCATGCCCAATCATCGACTCGAACTGCGGGCCGCCGAGGTCGTCCGCGCAGGGGTCGAGCCACGCACGTGGCGGGCGTTCTGGCTGGTGGCGGTGGAGGGGCAGTCACCAGCCATCGTTGCCGAATCCTTGGGGATGAGCGTCGAGGCAGTGTATGTGGCCAAGTTCCGCGTACGTCGAAAGATACGCGAGGAACTCGACGGCCTGATCGACTAATGTCTCACGCTGCACCCCCTCCCAGACCAGGGGGCTCTCCCCGGCAGAAAAAAGTCGTGTAAGACGGCGACGTTGTTCTTGTAGCGGCAAAACCGTTTCGTTCGAGCAAGGCAAGCCCAGGGCACCATTGTCATGACCTGTCCAAAGCACGACGTGTTGTTAGCCTACCACATCGGGCAGCTTGACGAGGCGGCGGCCGGGGAAGTCATCCCCCACATCAGCGCCTGCCCGAACTGCCAGGCCGACCTGAAGACGTTTGGCGACACGGACGACACACTGGTGGCCCGCCTGCGGGGTCCGGCCGCCGAGGACCCTTATGCCGCTGAGCCGCAGCAGGCCGAGTTGGCGGCGCGGGCCAAGGCGATCGTGATCACCAAGGCTTGGGCTTCCGAGGTACCTGCACCGGCTTCGGGGCCCGCCGGTCTCGGCCGCCTGGGCGAATATGAGCTCCTGGCCAAGCTCGGCGAGGGGGGTATGGGGGCGGTCTACAAGGCCCGTCAGACCAAGCTCAAGAAGATCGTGGCCCTGAAGGTGCTGCCCAAGGAACGCACGAACGACCCGCAGGCCCACACGCGTTTTGAGCGGGAAATGGAGGCGGTCGGCCGGGTGGACCATCCCAATATCGTCCGGGCCATGGATGCCCGGGAGATTGACGGCACCACCGTGTTGGTCATGGAATACGTCGAAGGGCTCGACCTGGCCGAGGTGGTCAAGCGAGCAGGCCCTCTGCCTGTGGCCGAGGCCTGCGAAATGGTCCGCCAGGCAGCCGAGGGCCTCCAGTGCGCCTACGAAAGCAGCCTGGTCCATCGTGACATCAAGCCGTCGAACCTGATGCTTACACGGCGCGGCCAAGTCAAGATCCTCGACCTCGGCTTGGCGCTGTTGCCCAGTGGGCAGGCCAACGTCGAGATGACCGGCTCGGGCCAGATCATGGGCACAGCCGACTACATTGCCCCGGAACAGGCATTCGATACCCACAACGTCGACATCCGCGCCGACATCTACTCGTTGGGTTGCACGCTTTACAAGCTCCTGACGGGCCATGCCCCCTTCAGCGGACCCGAGTACGAGAACCCGATGAAGAAGATGCTGGCCCACGTCCAGACGCCGGTGCCGCCGGTGACCGGCGCGCGGTCGGACATTCCCAAGGGTCTGGTTGCCGTGCTCGATCGCATGTTGGCCAAGGCCCCGGCCGATCGTTTCGCCACGCCAGCGGAAGTCGCGGCCGCGCTGGAGCCGTTCACCGCCGGTCGCGATCTCGCGCGCCTGATTGGCCGTTCGGATGCCGGACCGGAGGCGGCGCGCGAGGCGGCTGAATCGTCGGGGAAGACGAACCAGTCGGTCGGATCTCCCTCCATTGACCCGCGCCCAAGCAATACGCCCGACGGCACCGCCGCCACGCCGGAAGGTCTGCCGGGGGCAGGGGGGAGGACCGCGGGACCGGGCGAGGCAGCACCGCTTCGGACGCTTCCGCGGCCGGTCTGCCGCAAGCCGTATTGGGTTGCGGCGGCTCTCGGGCTGGTAATCCTCGCCGTGGCGGCGTTCGGCATCGTGATCCGCATCCGTGACAATCGGAATCGAGAGACGGCGCTCGATGTGCCCGACAAGAGCGAGGTGAAGGTCCACCCGGACGGCTCCGTCGATGTGATTCTGCCGCCCGGGAAGACCCAAGAAAATCGGCCTGACAAGACCGAGGCGACGGTTACCCCGGAGGGCTCGGCCTCGCCTGTACCGGCCAAGCCCAACCCGCAGGCCCGCAAGCCGAGCGAGCCGTTAAGCGCCATGGCACTCGTCACCCGGCCCGCGGGGCTGCCGGGGGTTCGCTCGTGGACGATCGACACCGCGGCCCACCACAGCGGAATCCTGGCGGTGGCCTACCACCCCGGCGGTCAATGGCTGGCCTCGGGCGGGTGCGACGGCGCGGTCCGCTTGTGGCCGCAGGGATCTGGTCCGGCCCGCTTGCTCGTCGGACACCACGGGCCCGTTCAGTCACTTGCCTGGTCGCCGGACGGCAGCCTTCTCGCCTCCGGTGGATGGGACGCCACCATCCGGCTTTGGGACCCGCGAACCGGTCGGCTGCGCTGGTCCCACGTGCGAAACGCCGCGTTTTCCTGGTGGATCATCGAAATCGCCTGGTCGCCTGACGGCACTCGGCTCGCATTCGGGACTTTCGACGGCGCCGCTGAGGTCCTCGACATGCGGTCGGGCCGCACGCTGAGAGCGCTTGGCTATTGCGAGCACAGCGTGTGTTCGATGGCGTGGTCCCCCGATGGCAAGACGCTGGCCTGGGGTGGCTATAACGAGGACATCCGGATTTCCGACGTGGGCTCCGGCAACGAGGTGCGGAGGCTTCCGCAACAAGGAAAAACGTTTTTTCAAGCGTTAGCGTGGTCTGCCGACGGTGCGTCACTCACGTCGCTCAGCTCGGACGGCACCGTGAGGCTTTGGGACATTCGCACAGGGAAGACGATTAGGCAGTTCCCCACCGTACCGTTTCTCGGCTGGACGTGCAACCGATGGTTGTCACACGACGCAAAGCGCTTGGCGATGAACGACGCTGGCGCCAGCAGGACCGAGATTTGGGACGCCACCTCGGGCCAAAGGCTGCTGTCCCTCGACCCGGCGGGGTCTATCCCGTACGCGCTGGACTGGTCGCCGGATGGACGTACGATGGCAAACGGGACAGTATATGGGTTCATTCACTTTTGGGACGTCCGTAGCGGCAAGTTGTCCCGGACGCTCGATGGCAGTACGGGTTATATGCGCGGCCCCACGGCGTGGAGCCCGGACGGCAAGGCCCTGGTCGGCTCGCCGGAAGACAGTCGACTCTGTGTCTGGGACATGGCTTCTGGCAGGCAGGTCCGCCGTTTGCCGGTCAATCACGGCACGTCGGCGGCCGCTTGGTCGCCGGACGCCGCGCAAATTGCCGGCGCGGATTCGGGCAACTCGATCTTCGTGTGGGAGGCGGGCTGGGGCAAGCTGGTCCACAAGCTCCAGGGGCATGCGGCTGCGGTACGCACGCTGACCTGGGCTCCGCACGGCGATCGACTCGCCTCAGGGGACGAAAGGGGTGGCGTCATGCTGTGGGACACCAGCTCCGGCAAGCCGTGGAAAACCCTGCGCCAAGGCGGCAGCGGCCCCGAGATCCGTTTCCTGGCGTGGTCCCCCGACGCACAGCGCCTGGCCGTCAACGGCCTGGGCAACAAGGTCGAGGTCTGGGAGGCGCAGTCGGGTCGGATCGTCCAGAGCGTCCCGCTGGACACCCCGCCGCTGAGCGCCGCCTGGTCGCCGGACGGCAAGACGCTCGCCTGTTCACGCCAGGACGCCCGCAACGTCCTGCTCTGGGACGCCGCGAAGGGCGCGCCCAAGGGCATCGTCGAGGCCGGGATCGTGGCCCGGGCCATGACTTGGCGTCCCGACGGCAACTCGCTGGTGCTGGCCGACTTCGCCAGGATTGAACAGTACGATCCCCGCCTCTGCGTGCGTCTCAGCACCGCAGGGGTTGCCCTGCCGACGTTCCGGCGGTATCACCCGAATCAACTCCAGGTCGGGGATGACTGGGACGTCCGCCAGGACGAATTCTCCCCGGATGCGCGGCACTACGCCTCGGCGGGCCGCGACGGGGCGATCCGTCTGATCGACACGAGCACCGGGCACACGGTCCGCACGATGTTGCACCTGCCCGCCAGTGAGCATCTGACCGTCTCGCGCGAGGGCCATTATCTCGGCTCGCCGGACGTCGAGAAACGGCTGGTCTACGTGGTCCTGACCGACGATGGGGAGCAACTAACCCTTACGCCAGATGAATTCACCAGGCGGTACGGCTGGAAGAACGACCCGGCCAAGGTGATCCTGCTGGGCGAGGTCGCCCCGCCCACCGCCAACGAGTCGCAGACTCAGCAGCAACCGGCCGCGCCGGTGAAGAAGTAGTGTGCCCTTCGTGCCAGCCCTGGCACGGACGGTAAACGTCGGCGGTCTCGGGCGGAGCAGAGAGAAATCCGAGCGTACAGTTGAGCACGGGCGGGCCCCGGTGTCGCTTACGCTCCCCGTCTGTTCGAGCAGGCGGGGAGCCGTTATTTGGTACGGAATTTAGTACGGCGCGGTTCGACTGTCGTCGTAAGTCCTTGCGCCGTAAGTACGCCCGGAGGGATTCGAACCCCCAACCCTCGGTTCCGAAGACCGATGCGCTATCCAATTGCGCCACGGGCGCTTGTTCTTTGTTGCCAATAGCTTGCAACGCCATCGCAAACGTTTCAAATTGGCTGCCGACGCCTGGGGCAACGGCACGCTCCGCAAGGCGCAAACCATTGTCAGGTTTTCGCTTAGTCCCGTCAAGCGGTGTGGAGTTGCTGTAGAAGAGAGGAACCAATGAGCGCGGTTGTTCACCAGGGAACCGCTCAGGCTGAACCTGCCAGAACGCCGTTGGCGGACCAGTTGGGAGGGGAGCAGATCCCAGCGGCCGGTCACGCTTGCGGGCTGCTAATGGCTGGCGCGATTCAGTTGCTCCAGCATGTCGGAGATTTCCCCGTGCACCTCTTGGGTGGTGCGCACGACGATCGCCCGCTGGGCCTTCCAATAATAGATGGTGCCGTACCCGCCGTTGGCCTCCCAGCTCTTCGGGACGACAACGGTTTGAATAAGCTCTACAAGGTCGTCGCCGGAATCGGGGATATTGTCGCCCCATTTTCCGTTGGCTGCGCCACCGCCGCCGCCACCACCCTGTTGGCCGGCCCCGCCGACCTGGCGCAAGAGCTTGTCGTTGGGCTGGACGTCGACCGACTGCGGGGCGTGCTTGGCCTGCCCCGAGTCTTGCCGGCAATTCTTGGCGATCTGCTGTGACAATTGCAGGAGGCGGGTGCCGACCGTCGCCCGCAGCCTGTCGCGCCGCGGGGGGGCCAGGACCTTGTCTTGTTGCAACTCCCAGTAGAGCCTGAGCAACTGGCGAGCGGCGGGGATCGCCTGCTGATCGGTCGGCCGGGCCCACTGCTTGAGCGCGGCGCGGGCTGCGTCTTCCAGTTCTTTGCCGGAGCGCAGTTCCGCCGGCCAGGGTTCCACCCGGGCAGTGGACGGACTGGTTGTGGCGTACTGACTCGCCCCGTCGGTCGGGGAACCCGCCAAGGCCACGACGGCAATCCAGAGTACGGACATGGTTCGGACCTCCCCCCGAGTTTCCGAAGGGACCGATCCCCTTTCCGCTGCGCGAAAATCGGGACCGCCCCTCTGTTCCCTAGAATCGGACGCCCCCCAACTATCAAGACTATCACTTTGCTGAAGAACTTTCAATGGGATTGCCCGACGGGCTGGGGATTGCTCGACTTTGGCGGCCGCGAAACGAGGATTGCCCGGGCCGAGCCGAGCCGGCCGGCGCCATGGGCGTCGGCCGTCAGGACGAACGTGCCCGGCGTGGGGGGCAACCGGAAGCGGAGGCTGGCCCGGCCGTCGGGCCCGGCCAGCAGCAAGGGCTGCCACAGCAGGGTCTCGACGGCGGGCCTGGGTTGGTCCGATTCCGATTCCGCAGACTGTCCCTGGTCCGGCTGCGGGGAACCTGCCGGCTCGTGGCTGGACACGGGACTATCCGCCTGGGAACCGCCGGCCGGAGGGGGGCAGAACGGCGGGCCCACGCCGTCGACCGACCGCAGACGGCTAGGATCCATCGAGACGGCACTGACGACGACGCAGCACACGGCGGCCACCGCCGTGGGCAGCCAGAGCCCGCTTCTGCGCACGATTCGCAGCAGGCCGAGCATGGTCGTCAGCAGTGCAAGTCCCAGGCCGCCGAAGAAGCTCAGCACGATGACCGTGTTGAGGGCCCAGGTCCGTTGGGCACGGTACTCGCTCAGGTTCTCTTCATACCGGGCCCGCAGGTCGCCCAGGTTGTCGAACACCATCGGCGGCGGTTCCGCCAGGCGGCGGGCCCGTTGGGTACCCAGCAGCAGATCCAAGGCGATTGGTGTGTCCGTGCCGCCGGGAAGATCGAAGTCGGCCGGCCGGAGCCGGTCGGGATGGTCGAGATCGTTTGCCAAGAGATAGTAAGCCGCCAGATCGGGCGCTACGCCCTCGGCCGGGGCGGTCACGGGCTGTGCGACCACAGACAGGCCCAGCGCGGCCGCCACCGGCTCGCCCTTCTCGTCTGTGACTGACAGCGACAGGCTGACCTGTTCGCCCGGGGAGCACTGCCCGCCGGGCTCGGACAGATGGACCGCCAGTCTCTGCGTCGGCCGCCGATAGACAAGCCGCTCGGCGACGGGCCGCGGCGGGCTGCCGCTGCAATCGTAGACCGTCAGCCGAATGACCCCGCCGATGGATTCGTCCAGCGGGATGGTGACCGGATTCGCGGCGGGCCGATCCTTTTCGGCGGACGTGACGAGCATTTGCTGACCGACGGTCACACCGCGGCACTGCGCGACGGCGACCAGCGGCAGGCCGGCCCCGGCCGCACGGAGGTTGAATTCCAGCGCGGCCCCCGGCTGGAACACGCCCGTCCCCGCGCTTAAGACCACTTTCCGCCCGGCGGCGGCCCGGGGCAGAACCGGCCGATCCGACAGGCCCGCCGGACTGGTGATCTTCAAGCGGTAGGTCTCGCCGTTTTCGGGCAAGAGGCTGAACGAACCCCTGCCGTCGGAAATTGTCTCCACTGCCGCTAGCTCGTCGCCGCGGTGATCGACGATCGTGCCGCGCAGCGTGACCGGCCCGCCCGACGGATCGCGGCTGGTGAAGAACACGCGGCTCTCGACGCCTTCGACCAACTCGCCCCCTTCGGGGTAGAATCGCACGTCGATGCGGCCGGAGCGGGCGGCGCCGCTCCCGGCGGTTTTTTCCGCCCCGGACTCGTCAGGCAAGCGGCTAGTCCCCTCAACATCCCCGGCCGACTGGGCCTCTTTCGCCCGTTGCGGCGGCCCCGGGCGCGACAGCCAAAATGGCTGCCGCTGCTCGGGAAAGCTGCCCGCCGGGCTACGCACGGCCACCGCATACTGCCCGTCGGCCAGATGCTCGGGCAAGAGAAATGACCCCTCGGCCACGCCATGGTCGGTCGTCGCTTCCCGGGTCGAACCGGCGACCAGGCCGCCGCGGCGGTCCAGAACCTCGAAGTGGACCGGCAGCGGCCGGTCAGCCGACAGGCCCAACCGCGACAGGCTCAGCGATCGAAACCGCACGCTTTGGCCCGGCCGATAGCACAGGCCGTCTAAGCTCAGCCGGGTTAGACAGCCGGTTGGCCGGACGGGGAGGGTAGTTTTCACTTCCTCGTGCTTCTGGCCGCGCGTGGCCGATACCTTCAACTGCAGCTCGCACCGCGAGTCGGCCGGCAGGGCCATGTCGCCCGGGACGACCATTTGCAGCCGGCCCTGCTCGTCGGCCGAATCTCTATATTGCTGGTCGAGCAGCCGCTTTCCGTCGGGCAAGTACAAGGCCAACTCGATTTGGGCCGGCAGAGGATCGCCGGCAATCGTGCTGGTGGTCACGGTGTACTGGGCGGCGGCCCCGGCGTGCAGCTCCGCCGGGCCCATCACCAGCAGCCGCAGATGCCCGGCGGCAATGGCCTCCAATTGGCGGCGATGGTAGACATAGCTGCCCAACGACACGCCAATCAGCAGACAGGCGGCCAGTCCGACGAGCCAACTGGCCGCACGGCTGCCGACGGGCGGCGGGGGCATCTTGCCCGTGCCCGCCAGGTGCGCCGGCGACACGCTAGTGCCACCAGGCCGGTTCGCAAGCGGCGACGAATCACCCGATCGCATGATCTGACTACCCCCCTATACGATGCCCGCCATGGTGCTCAGGCCGATTGGCTCGCGGCTGGCCAGCGGCTCGCCGTAGCCCTTTCCGATTGCCCAGCCCCAGAAGGCCGCTTGGTCGCGCAGTCGATCGAGAATCGTCGGCGAGTCTTGCGGCCGGCCTTCGATGAACTGGCTGCGATAACAGGCGATTGCCGCAAGCTTCTGCTCCCAGAAGGGAGTGATGTCCAGCACCAGCGCCGGCTGCGGGATCGTCCGTAGATGTACGCAGTAGTAGTAGAGGATCCGCTCGGGATAATGGGGCTCGCCGGGCAGGTCGGTCTTGGTCAGCTTCGACCAGAACCGGGCGGCCTCGATCAACTGCGTGGCGGCCACGTGGTCCGGATGGGCGTCAATCCAGAACGGGGCGAAGAGCCACACCGGCCGGGTCCGGCGGAACACGCCGCAGAGCTTGGCGCGGGCCGAGAGGTCCGCCTCCAGGGCCCGATTGGGCAGGCCCAGGTTCTCGCGCCAGTCAAGTCCCAAGACGGCCGTGGCGGCGGCGGTCTCCTGGGCGCGCAGCCCGGGCGACCCGAAGGGGGTCGGCTCGCCGTCGGTCAAGTCCAGCACGCCGACGCGCCGGCCTTCGGCCTTGAACTTCAGGATCGCCCCCCCCATCCCCAACTCCGCATCGTCCGGATGCGGCGCGACGACCAGGATGTCCAGCATCGGCGGGCCTTTCTGTGCGGCGGGCCTAGTTCTTGCCACCCGGCGGTTACGTGAAAGACCGTTTACTCCTCTATAGGTTGGAGCATCTCGACGCACACCGGGGCGGGGACGGCCACCGAGTGGCCCGCCGGCCGGAGCGAGCCGCTGGCCGGCTCGATCCGGAACAGGACGACGTTATCGGTGTCCTGGTTGGCGGCCAGCAGCCAGCGGCCGGTGGGGTCCAGCGCGAAGTTTCGGGGCGATTTACCGCCCGTGGGCGTGTGCCCCACCGCCCGGAGTTTGCCCGTGCCGCCGTCGACGGCGAAGATCGCAATGCTGTTGTGGCCGCGGTTGGAGCCGTAAAGGAATCGGCCCGCGGCATCGATCTGCACTTCGGCTGTAGTATTGGAGCCGTCGAAGTCGGCCGGCAGCGTGGAAAGCTCCTGGATCGCCTCCAAGGTGCCGCGTGCCGCATCGTAGCGCATGGCAGTGACGGTGCTGGCCAGCTCGTTGATGGCGTACACGTAGCGGCCATTGGGATGGAAGGCCATGTGCCGGGGCCCGGCCCCGGGCGCCGCAGCGAACGAGGGCGGCTGGTTCGGCCGAAGCTTCCCGCCCTGGGCATCGAAGCAGTAAACCATGATCCGGTCGATGCCCAGGTCGGCGGCCAGGGCAAAGCGGTTGGCGGCGTCGAGGTAGATGGAATGGGCATGCGGCGCCTCCTGACGCTGCCGAATGGCTCCCGTACCATGATGTTGGACGATGCACGTCGGCACGCCGAGCCGGCCGTCGCCGCCGATCGGCAGGCAGGCCACGCTGCCGCCGACGTAGTTGGCCGTCAGCACCCATCGGCCGCCGCGGTCGATTGCCAAGTGGCAGGGACCGCGGCCACCGGACGGCTCTTGGTTGAGCAGGGTGAGCCGGCCCGTGCGCGGTTGAATCGCAAAAGCGCTCACCGAACCAGTCGGCTGGCCGGAGAACTGCATCACCTCGTTGATCGCGTAGAGCAGCGGGCGGCCGGGATGGTGAACGAGGAACGTGGCATTGGCGGTTTCCGCAGCCAACGCGGCGGCCTCCAGCTTGCCGTCGGCCAGGTCCAGTTGGCAGAGGTAGATCCCCTTGCTCGCTCGGACGTTATAGGTGCCAATGTAGACCCAGAGCCGGCCGGTGCGCCTGGCGTCCTTTTCCGGTGCGGATCGGTCGCTTGACTGGCCAGTCCCGCCGCTGGCCGGCCCGGCCAGGCCGCCCACCAGGAATAAGCCCAGGATCAGGAGCCGCAGCCGCGCCGGAAGATGGAAGCAGAGCATCGCAGTCAGTCCTTTCCGAGGGAAGGGTCTCGATCCGAGGGGGTCAGTTGAGTGACCGGCCCCACGCCCGCTAATTATAATAAGGCGCGGCTCGGTTGACCACGGAGGCCGGCCAAAGTAGCAGGCACACTCCGTGTGCCGTCCGCTGAAGCGGAACAAGGCATGGCGGACGGCACACGGAGTGTGCCTGCTACCTTCCAGGCCGTGAACGGTTACTCGCGGCGCTTGTCAGACCGGGGGCAGGCTGTCCAGTTGCGGATAGTCGGCGGGGCAGATTTTTTCGGTCATGCGGAAACCGAGTTGGTAGAAGCCGCCGCCCAGGGGGTTAAGATGCCTGGCCTTGGCACGTATCCAGGTCTTCCCGCCGCGCCATCGGAACCCCAGCAAGGCCTCGTCCAGGCCATAGGGCGCAGGAAGGACCACCGCCACCCCCTTGCTGGAGAACTCCTTCGTGACGGTGGCAAAGGCCCGGTCGAGGGCCAGTTCTCCGTCCTCGATGGGCACGATCTGGACCACCAGGGTCAGGTTGACCCGGCCCTCCAGCCGTGGTCCTTCGAGCCGGCCCTGCAAGTCGGGGCAGTTCGTGTTCAGCAGTTTCAGCACGAAGCCCTCGACGGCCATTTCCTTGTTTCGCGCGAATAGTGCCATGAAAAGTCTGCCTGTCTGGAGTGGTTAGCGTGTTCCCCCGCTGAAATATAACTTATCGGCGTAGCGGGAGTTGACGTTTTTGGCCGGCGATGGTATATGCTGGAAAATACCGGGCTGCCGGATAACACTTCAGAGTAACCCATATTGCCCTCTAAGTGAGGGCTGATCAGCCACTTTGCAGCTACATCAATGACGCCCCGCGATCGTGTCATCCGGACGCTGAATCACCAGCCGATAGACCGTGCGCCACGGGACCTCTGGCTCCTGCCGGGGGTGGAATCCGACCAGTCGGACGACGTGGCGGAGATGAACGTCCGGTTCCCCACCGACATTCTGCACTTGGACCTGCGTTGGCCGGCGGGCAAGCGGACCAAGGGTACGGCCGGCAAGTCTGCTCACTATACCGATGCCTGGGGTTGCACGTGGCAGTTGGGCTCGCGAGGCGGGGTGGGCCCGCTGGTCGAGTCACCCCTGACCGACGTGGCCAAGGTGGCCGAGTACGAGCCGCCCGCCGAGTTGCTGGAGGCCGGCCGGTTTACGAAGGTCAACCGGAGCTGCGAGGGGACGACCCGCTTCGCCCTGGCTTGGAGCGAGGTCCGGCCGTTGGACCGGCTCCAGTTCTTGCGGGGCGCCGAGGCCCTGGTCGCCGAGCTGTCCGGCAGCAACAAGGAACTCCGCCGGCTGTTGGGACGGATCGACGAATTCTTCCGCCGCGAGCTGGAGCTGTGGGGCCGTACCGAGGTGGACGGGGTGGTGATCTGCGACGACCTGGGCGGGCCCTCCCTGCCGCGGATCAGCCCGAAAATCTGGCGGAACCTGCTGAAGCCGCTGTACAGCCAGTACTGCAACATCCTGCACGCGCAGGACAAGTTCGCTTTTTTCCACGGCGAAGGACCGATCACCGACGTGCTGGGCGACCTGGTCGAAGTGGGCTTCGACGCGGTCCACTGCCAGTTGTTCCAGACGGACTTCGACAAGCTGGCGGAGCAGTATCGCGGCCGCGTTACGTTCTGGAGCGAGATCGACGGCCGGACGATCGAGCCGGCCGGATCGGTGCAGGCCATCCGGGAGACGGTGCTGCGGGTTCGCAAGGCCCTCGATTTCGGCGCCGGGGGAGTGATCGCCCGGTACTTGTGGGCGCCCGGCACCCCCTTGCGCAACGTTGTCGCCTTCTTCGAACCATGGATGATCCCCCTGCCCGTCGCCGTATAATGCAACCGTTCACGGGGACTGTCCCAATTTTCGTCCGACGAAAATGGGACTATCCCCTTCAGCGGGCCTTTGAAAGGAATTCCCCATGACACAAGCAGGAGCGCGGACTGTGCCGGAACCAATCCCGTCCCAGGCTGCCGGGTCGGAACTGACAGTGCCGCTGAAAGACCCGCGCGTGGCGGGCATTTTGGCCTGGCTGATTCCCGGGCTGGGGCACTGGTACCAGGGCCGCCGCTTCAAAGCGGCCTTGTACTCCACGTGCATCCTGGGGACCTTCTTTTACGGCCTGTATCTGGGCGGCAGTTCCGAGGTGGGCTGGGGCCGGGTCGTGTATTTCTCCTTCCGGCCTAACGATCTGCGGCTGGCCTTCCTGTGCCAGATCGGCACCGGGGTGCCGGCGGCGCCGGCCTTGTTCCAGGCCGGCTTGTTCTACAACGGCAAGGCGCCGCTCGGGCATGGCTTCATGGCCCCACCCAGGGTCGATGCCAACGATCCCGGCCCCGGCCGAGAGACGCTCCACGATCTCTACCGCCGCTTGCCGCGGCTGTTCGAGATCGGGACCGCCTACACCATGATCGCCGGCCTGCTGAACATCTTGGCGGTGTACGACGCCTGTTGCGGGCCGGTGGCCGGCGAGCCGGCCAGGCCCGCCAACCCGCCCGGCAACCCCGCTCAGCCGGCCAAGAAAGAAGAAGATCCCGACCCACGAAAGGCCCGGCCCGAGCAGGCGGAGGACCAACCATGACCGGTGATCTGTGGTACGCCCTGCCGCTGATCGTGGCGGTGAGCCTGGTCTACGCGGCCACGCGGCACGAAGCCCCGGCGCCTATCCTGCGCCACGCCCTCCGCGCCGGGGCCTGGATCGTCAGCTTCATGGCCATCATCTTCGTGATCCTGTTCTTGGTCTCGCTGCTGGTGTCGCCCGGTCCTTCGGCCTGATTTCCAGCAGCACGCTCTGCGCGCCGCTGGGGGGCACCTCGTAAACGAGCAGCTTCCGCAGCGCCAGGTCGTGCATCAGGCCCACGTGCCGGGCTTCGCCCCGCTCCTCGACCCAGCCCGGGCCCTTGAGCACCAGCAGCCGGTCGAACGCCTGCCAGTGCGGCCGGAACCACTCCAGCAGCTTTCGCAGCCGGGCCACCGCGCGAATCACCAGCGTCTGGTAGCGGTGGCCCGCCAGCAGGTCTTCGGCCCGGGCGTGGTGGATCGGCCTGTCCAGCCCCAATCGGCGGGCGATGTCGGTCACGGCCCGCGCCTTCTTGCCCACCGACTCGCACAACGACACGTCGAGGTCGTCGCGGAGGATGGCAAGGACCACGCCCGGCACGCCCCCCCCGGTTCCCACGTCCAACACCTTCTCCCCCGGGCCGAGGAACCGGGAAAAAGCCAGGCTATCGGTCAGGTCCCGGGCCACGAATTTCTCGTAATCGGTGTGCCGCGTCAGGTTGAGTTTGGCGTTCCAATCCCAGAGCAGCGTGCAATATTCAGTCAGTCGAGCGACGTGGGCCTCGGGCAGCTCGATCCCGTGCCGCGCCATCGCGGCAGCCAGATTATCGTCCGGGGCATTCACGGCCGGTTCCCTCTGGTGGTACAATAGTTCGGGGACTGTCCCAATTTTCGCGGCGACGAAGCACGGCCTCCGAAAGGGCTGCCGGATCCGCCGCGAAAATGGGACTGTCCCCTTCGGTCGTGCAGCCGAGCTAATCAGCATACACCACCCGCGGCGATCCGACGATGCCCCTGGACCGCGACGAGTACATCGAGCAGGCATACCTGTTCCGCACGCTCCGCGAAAGGATGCAACACGACACGTCGTCGCAGGAGCTGCTGGCCTCGATCCGGCAGGAGATCCTCGCGACGACCCGGTTGCCCTACGCGATCGACTTCATGCTCAGCGAGCTGCGGCTGACCGGCGGGTTTGCCACGGCGATGGCCCATCTGCCGCATTATTTCACGCCCTTTCAGACGTTCGTCATCGCCGAGGGCGAGCGGGCGGAGGGGAAATTCGATTTCCGCGTCGGCCTGGAGGTCCTGCGGCGCGAGGCCGAGTACCGGGCCCAGGGGGCCTCCCCCCAGGGAATCTTCCTCTACCAGTTCGAAACGCTCTGCCGCAACCGCCTCGGCTACGATCGCGGATTGGAGGCCATGGCCGGCGACGACATCTACGACGATGACTGGAAACAGTGGATCCTCACCGTCCGGCGGCAGGTGGGACTGATCGACCTGGGCGACATGCTCTACGTCCGCAGCGAGCTCTACCGGAAAACACGCGGCCAGGCCGAAAAGCCGGTGCTCTTCGGCGAGAAGGAAGGCCGCATCGCCCTGGCCAATCGCCACAAAGATCCGCTCTATTTGTTCGCCGCCTTGGCCCGGCACTTGGGCTACCCCTCGGTTCCCCGCCCGGTCCAGGAAGAAACCAACCGATACCTGGTCCCCATGCTCCAACGGAAGATCGAGCGGATCGAAGCGCGGATGAAACTCTTGGAAGAGGAGCTCCGCGGGGGAATCAATCTACAGCGATTCTACGCCCAGGACCAGCCGAAGCCCTAGCTGCTAGTGGCGAGTGGTGAGTGGCGAGTGGCGAGTAGGGTCGAGCGCAGCGAGCCCCACCATTTTCGACGGACGACGGAAGACGGACGACGGGCCGGAGTGCTTACGTCCGTCGCCCGTCGTCCGTCGTGCTTCTGGTGGGGCTCGCGGCGCTCGACCCACCCGATCGGGAGGCGGGCAACGGCGTACTGTCGGCCGCTTGCAATCTGGCCCAATTCATGGGAAAATGGAGGGATTGGGCTAAATGATACTCCTCTACAGAGAGATTCCGCATGACACGGCATGGCCTTCTGACTGTCCGGAACATCGATACGGCGAATGAACCGGCGACCCGCCCCCAGTGGCGACGCTTGGCGGCTTGGTTGCTTGTCGCGGCCTGCGCTGTCGGCCTTGGTGCGGTCGCTCCGGCGGCCGACACGAAGGATGCCAAGGATTCCAAACAGCCCGACGCCAAGGCTAAGGATGCCAAGGATTCCAAGGAGCCCGCCGCCAAGGCCAAGGACTCAGAGGACGCGGCGGCCAAGCCGGCCGTCCACCACGTCAAGAGAGAGCCCTTCCGCGTCCTGCTCACCCTGGACGGTTATTTCGAGGCCCAGACCATGAGCGAAGTCACCCTCCGTCCGCAGGAATGGACAGGCCTCTCGGTCCTCAAGGCCGTCGAGCACGGCACCGTCGTCCGGCAGGGCGATCTCCTGGTGGCCCTGGACACGGAGAAGATCGATCGCGCCATCTCCGACCTGCGGATCGAGATTCAGCTTGCCGATCTGGCCCTCAAGCAATCCGAGCAGCAGTTGGCGGTCGTCGAGAAGTCCGCCCCGCTGGACATCGAGGCCAACCAGCGGGCCCGGCGAGCCGCCGAGGAGGACTGGAAGCAGTATCTCGACGTGGACAAGCCCCTGACCACCAAGCTCACCGATTTCCAGCTCAAAATGGCCCAGGAGATACTCGAGTACCAGGAGGAGGAGTACCGCCAACTGGAAAAAATGTACAAGGCCAACGACCTGACCGAGGAGACCGAGCGGATCGTGCTGCGGCGGGCGAAGAATGCCGTCGAGCGGGCCAAGTTCAACCTGGAATACGCCACGGTGCTGCACGACGAGGCCCGGCGGTTCCTTCTGCCCCGCCAGGAAGAGCGGCTCCGCGAGGCCACCCAGCGGACCGTGATCGACAGCAATCGCGCCGAGATCACGCTGCCGTTGACGATCGGAAAACATCGCACGGAACACGAAAAGCTCAAGGTGCAGCGGGCCCAGAGCGAGGAGAAGCTCAATAAACTGCTGGCCGACCGCGCCGCCATGACCGTCAAGTCGCCGGCCAATGGCGTGGCCTACTACGGCAAGTGCGTCCGCGGCAAGTGGTCCTCGTCGGGCGGCGGCAGCGAGCCGCTGCACCGCGGGGCCACGATCATGCCCAACGAGGTCTTCATGACCGTCGTCCAGCTCCGCCCGCTGGGGGTCCGGGCCAGCGTGCCGGAGTCGCAGGTGGAAAACGTCTACGTCGGGCTCCAGGCACTGGTCGAGCCGGCCGGATACCGCAATTTGAAGCTCGCCGCCGTGGCGCGGTCGGTGAGCGGCATTCCGCTGAGCGCCGGCGGCTTCGACGCCCAGTTCACCCTGGTGGCGGCCGGCGGACTGCCGGACTGTATCGTCCCCGGCATGACCTGCGAGGTGAAGGCCCTGCCGTGGATCAAGGCCAATGCCCTCACGGTTCCCCCCAAGGCCCTGTTCACCGAGGAACTCGACCTGGCCAAGCAGTACGTCTATCTGCTCGGCAAGGACGACAAGCCGGAAAAGCGGCCGGTAGCCGTCGGCAAGCGGAACGACAAGCAGGTGGACATTCTGCAAGGACTGGCCGAAGGCGACCGGGTCCTGCTCGAGAAGCCCAAGGAGTAAGCCGCTTGCGGCTTCGCACAGCATGGCAAGGAGTAAGCCGCTTGCGGCTTCGCACAGCATGACGCGGCACTTGCCCCAGCGATGGCCAGCGGTTGGCCCGGCCCTGGCCCTGGTGTTGGCGATGGTGTTGCTCGCGGCCGGCCCCCGGGCGGGCCGCTTGGGCGATGGCTCGTGCCGCGGGTCGGAAACGCCGGCTGCCCCGGCGGCATTCGCCCCAGGCAACCATCCGCTGGCGCTGGTCGGCCCGAAGCCTTTGCCCGTCGCTACGCCGCCCGCCGCCCAGCTCGATGCGGCCGTGCAGAAGGGCGTCGCCTTTCTGCTGCGGCGGCAGAACGCCAACGGCTCCTGGGGCTCGGAGCGGAGCGCCCGGCCCGATGAGGTGTACGCCCCCGTGCCCGGGGCCCACCTGGCCTTCCGCGCGGCCGTCACGTCGTTGTGTGTTTCGGCCCTGCTGGAGGTCGGCGGCAGCAGCCCGGCCGTGGCCGCATCAATCGACCGCGGCGAGACGTGGCTGCTGGAGCACGTGCCCGCGGTCCGCCGCAATTCGGCCGAGTGCATCTACAACAACTGGAGCCACGCCTACTCGATCGAGGCCCTGGTGCGGATGCTGCACCGCCGCCCCGGCGATGCCCAGCGCTGCCAGAAGATCCGCGAGCTCGTCGCACACCAGATCGGCATGCTGGGCCGCTACGAATGCGTCGACGGCGGTTGGTGCTATTACGACTTCGAGTTCCACACCCAGCGGCCCGCCGGCTCGACGATCAGCTTCGTTACGGCCACGGCCCTGGTGGCGCTGGACCAAGCCAAGCGGGAGGGGATCGCCGTGCCGCAGCGGCTGGTGGACCGCGGCATGGCCTCGCTCCGCCGGCAGCGCAAGCCCGACTTCAGCTACGACTACGGCGAGTACCTGAAGTACAAGCCCATGATGCCGGTCAACCGGCCCGGCGGGAGCCTGGGCCGCTCGCAGGCCTGCAACCTGGCCATGCGGCTGTGGGGCGACCGCGACGTGACCGACGCCATCCTCAAGACCTGGCTCGATCGCCTCTTCGCCCGTGAACTGTGGCTGGATATGGGCCGCAAACGACCCATCCCCCACGAATCCTGGTTCCAGGTCGCCGGCTACTTCTTCTATTACGGCCACTATTACGCCGGGCTGTGCCTGGAGCAACTGCCGCCGGGCGAGCGTGGGCCGTATCGCGACCAGTTGGCCCACGTCTTGCTCCGCCTGCAAGAGCCCGACGGCTCCTGGTGGGACTTCCCGATGTACGATTACCACCAGCAGTACGGCACGGCCTTCGCCCTGATGAGCCTCGGCCACTGCCGCCGGCCGTAGATGGGGGGATTGGGGATTAGGGATTAGGGATTGGGGATTTTGTCCGCCGCCTTCCGCCTTCATCCCTCCGCCCTCCGCCTTCATCCCTCCGCTCTCCGCCTTCATCCTTCCGCTCTCCGCCTTCCGACTGCGAGTGCCTCGTCCCGGAGGGACACGCGAAAATAGCCCAGCGATTCATCGCTGGGGAGAGGGGCCAGGAACGACTTGTCGTCCCGTGGGGACGATCGAAGCGTTGCCTCTTGCGTTCGATCGTCCCGATGGGACGAAAGAAGACGGTCGTGCGACAACGGGTCCCAGCAGTGAACTGCTGGGCTATTGTCAAACGTCCCTGCGGGACGAAGACCACGACGTACGCCCGCTGACAAAACCCCGTCAGCGTGAATCACTACCCCAGGCACCGGCCACAAGCGAAGAAGGATGAAATGGCCTGCGGCCGCCGGACGGCGGAAGGGGAGGAACGAACAGGGGAACGGGAGAAGGGGCGGAGGCCAGGCGGACCGCGGAGGGCTATGCAGAGAATCGAAGAGGAAGAGAAACCAAACGACTAGGCGCTCCCCGGGCTGGGCTCCTCGCCCGTCGATGGCCAGGGGTAGGTCGATGCCTTCACGGCCTGATAATTGGCGTCCAGGGCCGGTTGCAGCAGGACGATCGCCGCCAGTCGCCGGGCCGTGCTGGTCACTTCGCGGGCCTCCTCGGGCTTCAGGGCCCGGCCAAGGATTTCGTCTTCTCGGTAGCTCAGCCATTTCTTGATGACCTGATAGCCGCCGATGTAATACTCCCAGACGTTCAACGGGATGTTGCGCCAATAGGCCGCGCCGTTCAGATACACATCGCAGGTCATCGGGCCCAGCAGCCCACGGATTTGATCGGCCGACGTGCCCCGCGCCCTGGCTTCCGCGTCGATGGCCTTGGCCTCGGCTTCGGCGTATTGGCGCTGGGCCAGCTTGCCCTTGGCGGGCATCGTCACGCCCTCCTTGCCCTTATGCCCCCAGCCGGCCGTTATTGCCAGGTCGCCGCCCGAGGTATCGAGCTGGCCGCCGCCGGCCTTCGTTATCATGGCGATGGTCTTGAAGACCGGGGCGATCTTGCCGCACGTCACGCCGCGCACTTCGGCTTCGGTGTCCAAGAGGGCCGCGACTTGCTCGCCCAGCGCCGCCGACTCTTCCAGGGCCTTGCGGTTGCCCGGCAGCGGGATGCGCGGCCAATCGCGCCGGATGCCGTCGCCGTTTTCGGCCAGGTAGGCCGGGCCGTAGCCGATGGCCAGGGCGTGCATCCAAAGGAGTTCCGCCGCCTTGGCATCGGCGTCGGGGTCCTTAACGCCCAGGTGGGCCAGGTATTCGCGCGCGGGTTTAGAGAGGTTCGCATGGGGTGTGCCGCGATCGAACAAGCCGTTTCCCTGCACGGCGCTACCGGCCTCCGGATTGATCCGCAACGGAAAGTAATAGGCGTGTCCACGCTGGTAGTCGTTGTCCCCAAGGCAACAAGTGCAGCTAAACGGTGTGCCCTCCGGGTCAGCCACACCGCCGGGACGGCTCAGCACAAAGCGATTTCCGCCGGAGCATTGTCGCCACAGCGCCGGACGGGGCTCGTTCCACACCGGTCGCACGGGCGTGTAGTAGCACCATCGCGTATCAAAGGGCCGAAGCGCGTAGCGGCGTAGCCGGTCTTGGTCGAAAGACTCGGCTGCAACCGCCCTCGCCCGCGCGTCCCTGGCAATGCACCGCGCCGCGTCTTCTGTAAGGGCGGTCTGCCGAAGCTTGTACTCTTCCCAGGACAGGCCGGCGTCGAGATAGTCGCGAATACGGGCTTCCAGGGCGCCGCGGTCCACGTCGATGAGCGCCCCGCCCCGCTTCTCCATCAGCCCGTTGGACGGCGCGGCCCCGCACAGTTCCACCATCTTCGGCCATGCGGTGTACTCCCCCGCCACGTGCTCGGGACGAAACGAGGAGCGATTCTCCCGGGCCGGGGCGGCCTGCGCCATTTCGTTGTGTTTGTTTGCGAGGGAGTCCAAAAGCTCTTGGCGCTTCGCCGTGCCCCAGAACTGTCGAAAAAGAACGGTCGGCTTTGGATCGCGGTTCTTTTTCCGAACCATCACGCAAATGGCCGTTCCCACACGGATGCCTTCACGGTTGTAATCCGTGGAAAAGACGGACGGATCGGGCTTGCCGTCGGGCGTAACCTTGCCGGTTTCGCGGCTGTCGCCGTTCATGCAATCGAACCAAAGCTTGTCGAACTCGGAAAGAAAGCGCCCGCGCATAACGACGAACGAGGGGTCGCTCAGGTAAGAGAAATTGGAGATGAATGACACCACGCCCATGCCGCTCATTTCGGCGATACGCCGCTCGGCCAGCCGGAAGAAACGGACGTATAGGTCGTCAAGATTGAACTTCTTGATGCCCCAACCGCCCTGCTTAATGGGCTTGTTCAGGTCTTTCTTGTACGGTTCTACCAGCCCTTGTTCCTCTTGCGGGCTGACGCCGGCGAAGGCGTTATAGGGCGGGTTGCCCAACACGACCAGTATCTTCTTTTCCCGCTTGACGTACTCGGCCGCGTCCCGTTCCTCCTACAGGTCGGCCCAGCCCATGACCTGTTGCTTGGGGCCCTTGGGCGGCTCCCAGCCGGTCAGCGAATTTGTCAGGTAGACACCGGCGCGTTCACCCGCGCTTTCAGAAAGGGGTAGCGCGATCTCCTGTAAAAGAAGCGCGATTTGAAGGTGCGCAACCACGAACGGGGCGGGCATGATCTCGAAGCCAAACACACGCTTCAGGGCGGCCTGTTTGACCTCGTGGCCGACCATAGCGTCGTCGCGCTTTTCCCGCAAATCGCGGGCGATCTGCCTGAGCACTTCCACCAGGTACGCCCCAGTGCCGCAGCACGGGTCCAGGACGATGACGTTGGGATCGGCCAGCCCGTCGGGCAGGTCCAGCTCCTCGCGCAGGACCCGATCCACGCGGGCCACCTGATACTTGACGATCTCCGGTGGCGTGTACCAGACGCCCAGCGCCTTGCGCAGCTCGGGGTCGTAGGCTTCCAGGAACGGCTCGTAGAAGTATTGAACGGCGTGTTCATCCTCGAAGCGGCCGAAGAACTCGCCCCGCTCCACGCGATTCAGCACGCCGGCGGACCAATCCAGGACTTCCACCAGCCCCAGCGGCCCCAGGCGGCTGGGCTTGGCCACTTCTTCGTACAAGGTTCGGATGAACGGAACGGGCATGGACCATTCGGCGGTCCGCCAGTCGAACTTCGCCTTGGGGG
>JBEKTY010000053.1:0-44103 GCA_049515555.1 Thermoguttaceae bacterium | reverse complement strand
TTGAGCGTGTGGCTTCGGCCGCGCGCGGCCGAAGCCACACGCTCAACGTCTTTACCTATGGAATAGGCATCCCCTAGAAAACACCTGTTGACAAGCTTAGAACAGGGAGAGGGAGCGGAACTCGGCGCCGCGGGTGAAATCAGTACTGGCCGACGGGCAGGCCGTCGTTCCGCGCAGCCAGCCGTGTGGCATCGTGGCAAATATCATTCGTGGCCGGTATCGTCGCTCGGCAACCCCTCAGAGCGCCGACGGAGTCAGGAGGGGCAGGGCGGCCCAGGCCGCCCCGCCCCTCCTGACCACCCCCGATTCCCCCTTGATTTACTAGTTCTCTCTGGTACACTCACTCGTGGTGGACGAAATCAAGTTTCCTATCAGTTATCAGTTGCCCCCGATCAAGAAAGGCCGACGACCATCATGGCGAACTACTTCATCGTCAAGCATGACCTCGAATCGTTTTTGGCAATGCCTGGATTCATCTGGAGGATCGGCTTGCCAAGAAAGAAGACACCTAGGGGCTTCGCAATGATCGAGCAGGGAGACCGATGGATCGAATTCGCCTACGAAAAGGGCTGGGATAATGACGAGAAGTGCAGTATCGTCGCGGGATTCTACGAGTGCACGGACACGCACTGGTATGGACGAATCCCGGTTGAGGAGCTGGACGGCAGTTCTTTGGACGCCGGAAGGGCTGACTTTATCAAGGAATCGATTGAAGGCAAGAACGCTCACATGATAAGGGGGGGAAAGTGCGACGGCTATCAACCGCGCCACCCGGTTACTGTGCTGTCGATCAATGAGCTCCTCGGCCGCACGATAGTCGGTATGCAAACCATAGTTCGTATCACGCGGAAAGAATTCACCCACATCCGAAACCAAACACAGAGGCGCGAGCTGGACCCGGGCAAAATTCCCTTCTTGAAGCGAGAGCCCCTGAACGAACAGGAGGTTCTGTGCGCCGTCGTCGGCGATGTTGTCAGTGGACGCAAGAAGCTCGGGATCGAGAAAATCGTCTGGGCTCGGACTCGCTTCCCGGACATGCTTGTCAGAATCAACGGCGAGGAAGTGTATCTTGAACTTGAGTTCGATAGCTTGGGCTTCTGGGACCACATCAACAAAAAACAGCTCAGACGCATCCGTGACGGGAACTTCAAGGGCAAGTGGGAGGCTAAGGTGAAGGATAAGGATGACGATAGACCTGTGGCGGTCCTCTGCTGGGTTGACAACGACAGGGAGCACGAGCTGAGAAAGGATGTGCCTTGCCTAAGAGTATTCGAGCTTCAGTCGCTTCTCCGCGATGGGAAGAAGATCGGGGGCAAACAAAGGGGATAAGTCCAATTATTGACAAGAAAGGGCGGCCGTGATAGATTTATCCCATGCTACGAAAAGCCCGGATAGCGCCTGGTCGGATGGTTTTTCAAGCAGTCAACCGTGCGAATGGGAGGGCGCGGATTTTCGGCAAGGGCGCCGCATGGAAGCAGAAATAATTGGACTTATCCCCTTTTCTGCTCTACCGTCCCGGCCTACGAACCTTGCCCCAGTAATCGATCAAGGTCGCCGTAATCGTACGGCGGACGCTTGCGGACTGCCAGCACGTCGATGGTCTTGTCCGCTTCCGTAATCGCATAAAGCACTCGCCACTTGTCCAATCGCAATCGCCAAACCTCACACCGAGTCTCCATGGGCATGGGCACGTCGGAAAGATCGAGGGCCTTGCTGCCCGGTGGGTGGGGATTGGCCTTCAAGCCGTCGACGGCGCGTTTGGCCCGTTGCCGCACGTGACCAGGCAACTGCCGGACCTCTTGGAGCGCGGTCGGAGTGACGTACACCTTGTAGGCGCTCACTCGACCTCCCCCTTCACCGTGTTCCACTCCTTCCAACCAGCCCGGGCCCGGTCGCCGCCGGCGGCCCGGAGTTGCTCAAACGCCTCGCGAGCGATTTGCCGGTCTTCGACGGTCTCCAGCCACTCGACGAGGGCCTCCCAATCTTCCGCTTCAATGACGACGAATCGTTTTCCCTTGGCGCTCACGAATTGCGCCGACTGTAGTGCCTCGAGGCCGCTCATAGCGATTTTCCTCCGTTATTCCACGGGCGGGATGACCTCTAGATTATAACCGACGCGTTTGAAGAGGAACACGTGTTGGGGAACATAAAGGGGACAGACGCGCGTAATGCGAGGGCTGGACAACGGGAGAGAAAGATGAGCACATTTATTGACTCTGCACGGTCCGGGCGTTCGCGTCCGGAGGGAGGGCAGCGGAAGTCCGCGCCGCGGGCCAGCTCAATACTGGCCAACCGGCAGGCCGTCGTTCCGCGCCGCCAGCCGCTCGAGCGTCGTGCCGTCAATGCCCTCGTTGATGAGGTGCACGGCGCCGTCGGCGAAGAGGAACTGGGCGCCGCCCGGGTGATTACTGCTGAAAGCCTGAACCCCGAGCCCGTTGATGCACCAAGTGGGGTCGGAATTGATCCACCACATCGTGTCGCTGACGTAGGTCGCCCCTTCGGCGTCGTCGTCCGGCTCGTCGCTGGTGCCGCGCATCCCCGCCCACAGCGCGCCGACGTGCCCCGTGTCGCTGAGTTCCAACCGGCATTCCCCCACGGCCAGCGTGTTGGACGTGCCGTCGGTAATCTGCGCCGTCGAGACGCAACTGTTGAGATAGAACAGGCCGTTGCGGTTGGACAATTCATCGAAGCTGGTGGTCAGGGAAGTGGTGCTCCCCATGATCCCCCGATAGTTCGATTTGGCGTGCTGGCCCTTGCGTTGATTCAGCGTGCGCCCGACGTCGGAAGGGCAAACGAAAACGCCCAGCCGTGTCTGCGTTGCCGGGGTGGGCTGCGCCAAGCTGACGCCGCCTCCGAACAGTTGCGTCGTGATACTGAGGTTGTCGAAAAGCGGCGTCTGTTCGGCATACGGCAGAAGGAGCACGGTCCACGTCCAGTGAGGATCGGTCCAATCCGTTTCGTTGCCCGAGTAAGCCGGTGGAAAGGCCATATAATCGGCGTGGTAGTGCTGCAGGGCGATCCCGATCTGGTGCAAGTTGTTTGCGCAGGCCACGCAACGGGACGCTTCGCGGGCCCCTTGCACGGCGGGCAGCAGCAAAGCCGTGAGGATGCCGATGATTATGATCACCACGAGCATCTCCACGAGCGTGAATCCTGCGCGATGATTGGCCATGCGACAGTTTTCGGTTTTCAGTTTTCGGTTTTCAGTTGGCCTGCGTCCTGCGGGCAAGGGGAGAGTGCCGGTGCCACGCGCTCCTCCTTGTCTCCCTGTCTCTTCGTCCCCTTGTCTCGCTGTCTCCGCGTCCCCGCGTCTCCGTGTCCCCGCGTCTCCGCGTCCCCGCGTCCCCGCGTCCCCGCGTCCCCGCGTCTCCCGCGTCCCCGCGTCTCCCGCGTCCCCCCTCGCCCTCCGCCTCAGGCCCGGGAAAGGTACGACCCGTCGCGGGTATCGACCTTGATCATCTCGCCCGGCGTGAGGTAATCGGGGACCTGGACCACCAGGCCGGTTTCGAGCTTGGCGGGCTTGGTCCGGGCGGTGGCCGAGGCCCCCTTGATGGGCGGATCGCACTCCAGCACGCGAAGCTCGACGGCCACCGGCAACTGCACTCCCACGCACTCGTCGTTGTAGATCAAGGCCTGCGCGCCTTCCAGGGCTTCGGTCAGATACTTGGCCTCCTCGACCGTGTCCTCCTTGGGCAGCGAGTACTGGTTGTAGTCCTGCTGATCGAGGAAGTGCAAGTGGGTCGAGTCGGCGTACATGAACTTGACGCCCCGCTTGTGGAAATCGGCCTCGTTCAGCGTGTCGCCGCCCCGCAGCGTGATGTCGACCTTCTGCTTGCTGATCAGGTTCCGCGCACGGTACTTGTAGAAGGTGGCCGCCCCGCGGGCCGTCGGGCTCTGCACCGTAACCGACTCGACCAGGCAGGGGGCCTCGTTGTAGTTGACGATCGTACCGCTCTTGATCTCCTTGGCTTGCAGGGCCATCGGCCGCCTCCTCTCGGGCTAATCCTCGGTGCTCAAAATGGTGCCCGACTGCGGATCGACCGCCACCCCGTCGGTGATCCGCGCCAGGGCCTCCAGCACGGCCAACAGCGCGCTGGGATCCAGCAGCTCGTCGTCGGCCTGCTCCTCGTCGTCGGCGGGCAGATCGGCGACCTGCTCGAAGTGCAGCACGTCGAAGCGGCCGTCGCACTGCTTGAGCCGCTTCAGCATCCCGCGCTGAGCGGGCTCGATCGTGGGCGCCAGCTCCCGCACCATCAGGGCCACCTGCTCCGCGACCTCCGCGCCGCTGGTATAACAGATGTCCAGGGCGGCGAAATCCTCGGGCGCGGCCAGCGTCAGCGACTCGAACCCGCCCTCCGCGTCGGCCGTCTGCTGGCTGAGCAGGTACCGCTTGCTGATGGCCGAAAGGCACTTCTCCACCACCTTCAGCTTCGGCTGCCGGTCGGCGGGGAAGAGCACGAAATAGGTTTCTCGCCAGCGATAACGGTTGTCTTCAAAGGTCGACATACTATTGAGTCCTGCACTTATTACGGGACGAGGGCGACCGAAGGGAGCCCGTTTCCACTGGCGGGAAGGCACCGGAGTGTTCCATAATCCACCACGGCATAAAAAAAGCTCCCAGCGGCGTCAAGCGGTTCCCAATTCGATCGAGCGGCGGGCGGCGGCCTCGACGGCGGCCATCAGGGTCGCCCGCAGCCCGCCCTCCTCCAGCGCCTTTAGACCGGCGATGGTCGTGCCGCCCGGGCTGGCCACGCGGTCCTTGAGCACGCCGGGATGCTCGCCGCTTTGGGCCACCATTTGGGCCGCCCCCAGCACGGTCTGCGCCGCCAGGGCCGTGGCCACCCGGCGGGGCAGACCCATCCGCACCCCGCCGTCGCTCAGGGCCTCGACGATCACGTACACGAAGGCCGGCCCGGAGCCGGACAGGCCGGTCACCGCGTCGAGCAATTGCTCCTCCACCTCGACGGCCAGCCCCACCGATTGCAGCAGTTGCAGCACGAGCCGGCCGTCCTCCGGCGTGGCCGACGGCCCCAGGCTGTAGCCGCAGGCGCCACAGCCCACGAGGCAGGGTGTGTTGGGCATAACCCGCACCAGCCGGACTCCCGGCCCCAGCCCTTGGGCCAAGGCCGCCAACCGCACCGCGGCCGCCACCGACACCACTAGTTGCCCGGCGGCGATCCGGCCCTTGAGCTGGGCCAGCACCCCGGGCATCTGCTGCGGCTTGACGGCCAGAAACAGCACGTCCGAGCCCTCGACGATCTCCAGGTTGTCGGCCGTGGCACGGCCGCCGGTCAACTGGGCGAATCGCCGCCGGGCCTCGGCCGACGGGTCTGAAGCCGCCACGCTCTCCCCCGGCACCAGGCCCGCACGCACGAAGCCTTGCCCCAGGGCCGTGGCCATCTGACCGGCGCCGATCAGTCCGATTCGCTGTTTCAACATGACCGCCATGCTACGCCAAACGGCCCGAAGATTCAAGCCGCGGCGGCCGGCGTGCGAGGGATAACAGCGGCGACCCTACCGAGTTCACCGTTAACCCGGCTTGTTCACCAATCGTTCGTAGTGACCGCATTCATGCGGTCCTTGACCTGTTCACGCTCTCCAGACCCGATAAATCGGGTCACTACGAACCCATCCCGGCCAAGCTGATCTTGCTTCCGCCGGGCGGCGCCGGTAGACTCGCAGCCAGGCCCCGGTAGTAATATAGGGTGGTAGCAGACCGCCATACCGTGTGAAGGGGTGGACTAGCCGGACCAGTCATTTTGCTTGCAATCGAGATTGGGGCTTTTACAATGGAGATAAGGCCCCAGCTTCCCCAACTTCCGCTGCATGGAGGGTACGCGATGAAACGGGCGACACTGGTGGCGCTTGTCGGTACGGGATTGGTGACCGTCGCCGTGGGCTTATTTGGCCAACGCGGCGAAGTCATGGCCCAGCGCGTTGCGCCCAACACGCCGGCGGCCGGCGGCGGCGGCGACTTGATCGTCCTGCCCACGGTCGGCGGCGAAAAAGGCCAATGGCTGACGGTGGTCGATCCCCGGAACCAGGCGATCGGCGTATACTCGATCGAAGGCAGCAGTGGCAAGATCACGCTCCGCAGCGTCCGCAACATCCACTACGATCTGCAAATGACGGATTTCAACAGCGACAGCCCCTTGCCGAAGGATATCCGGCAGCAGTTGGAACAAAGGTAACCGTTCGCGGGGACTGTCCCAATTTTCGTCCGACGAAAATGGGACTGTCCCCTTCGGCCGGTCAGGCCGAGAACGGTTGCGAACAAAGGTAACCTTCATGCCGCAGAAGTATTACAACCTCAAGGAAACGGCCAAGGTGCTCGGGTTGTCCGAGGGCGACGTCAAGCAGATGCTGGAGCAGCGCCAGTTGCACGGCTATCGCGACGGCACCGACTGGAAGTTCAAGGTGGAAGACGTGGAGCGGGTGGCCCACGAGCGGGCCAAGTCGCCCCCGCCGGCCGCCGAGAGCGACGACGGCGGCGACGTACTGGCCAGCGAGATCGAGCTGGGGCATTCCGATCCCGGTCTGTCCGGCACGGTGATCGGCACGTCGAAGGGCAAGGCGGTGGCGGATAGCGACATCCGGCTGGCCGACAGCGACATCAAGCTGGCCCCCAGCGGGATCGACCTGGGCCAGGAGCGCAAGCCCGCCGGCAAAGACGACGTGGCGGCGAAGGTCTCGCAGTTCGAGGAGCTCGATTTGACGTTGGATCAGGACCTTTCGCTGGAGGACGCCTCGGCGGCGCCGCCCGCGGCGAAAGGGGCGGCAAAGAAGCCCGCGCCCAAAGCCGCCGCACCCAAGGCTGCCGCACCCAAGGCCGCCGCGCCCGCCGCCGGCGATTCGGCCATCGACCTGGCCTCCAAGCCGCTGGAGGACGACGACCTGGTGCTCGGCGGCAGCGGCACCGGCAGCGACATCACTATCGGCGGCGACAGCGGAATCTCGCTGGTCGATCCGGCCGACAGCGGACTGTCGCTCGAAGCACCGTTGAACCTGGCCGGCGCGGGCGAGGAATCCCTCGAGCTGGGCGAAGACGATCTGCTGGCCGCAGCCGAGGGCGAAGCCCCGGCCGCCTTGAAAAGCGAGGACGACTTCCAGCTCACTCCCATGGAAGACACCGCCGACTCCGACGAGTCGGAGAGCGGCTCGCAGGTGATCGCCCTGGACACCGAGGCCGAAGGCGACGAAGCCGCGACCATGGTGGCCGCCGGCGGCGGGGTGGCCGCCATGCTCGACGAAGACCTCGGCACAATGCCCGGCGCCGGCCTGCTGCCGGCCGGCGACGTGGGCCTGGCAGGCCAGGCCGACATCGTGGCCCTGGACCAGCTCGCCGCCGCCATGGCCCTGCCCGAGGCCCCCTACACCGTCGGGAGCATCGTCGGACTGGTCGTCTGCTCGCTCCTGCTGATGCTCGTCGGCATCATGGTGCACGACCTGCTGAAGAACATGTGGAGCTGGGACAGCGTCAATCCCATCAACAGCGGGCTGATGGACACGATCCTCGGCTGGTTCGAGAAGTAAGCTTGGTCGCAGATACGAAAGGAATCGTATCATGAAGGCTGCCAGTTACTCGTTCGGCCTGCCCGCCGCCTGTGCGGCAATCCTGGCCTCGGGCTGCCTGGTGCCGCAGTCGCAACTGGCCAACAGCCAGGCCCAGAACCGGGTCCTCGCCGAACAGAACCGGGCCCAGTTGATCGAGATCGAGAACCTCAAGGCCCATACCCGCCAGACCGAAGACCAGTTGATCCGCGCCGAGCGGGAGTTGGCCCTGCCGGGACAGTCGGCCGATTCCGCGAAAATCGGTGCGCGACCAATATCCCCTTGAATGACCAATGACCAAGCACCAATGACTAAGAAACTCCCTGCGCTGGGCGCGCTGCGGGCGCTGGGCTCTGTCCGCCTGGCCATCTGCGTCATGGTCGCGCTGGTGGCGGTTTTGGTCTGGGCCACGCTGCTGGAAAAATGGTACGGCGACGCGGCGGCCCGATTCGCCGTCTACGGCGCCTGGTGGTTCACGGCCTTGTGCGGCCTGCTGGGCCTGAACGTGCTCGCCGCCCTGGCGTTGCGCTTTCCGTGGAAGAGACACCAGGCCGGCTTCGTACTGGCCCACCTCGGCGTGCTGCTGCTGCTCGTGGGCTGCCTGGTCAGCCGCCGGGCCGGCGTGGAAGCCACGCTCGCCATGTTCGAAGGCGAATCCTCCTCGACGGCCTATAAAGACGCGCAACAGTTCGTCGAGCTGGACGGCCAGGAGTACTTCGATCTGACGATCCTGCCGCCCGGCGGCAACTCGGCCGATCCGCAGGCCGCCAAATCCCCAACTCCCCAAATCCCCAAATCCCTAAACCGCATCCCCTTCACGCCCGGCCCGCTCGATTGGCAAGACTACCGCTGGCTGCCGGCAATACCGTGGCGGCTGGCCCATCGCGACCAAGGCGTGGTTTACGACCGTGACGGCATCCGCCTGGCGGTGCTCGACTACCAGCGAAGCGGCCAGCGCGAGCCGCGGGTCCGGCTGCGAATGGAGGTCGATGGCCGGAGCGAGGAGTTCTGGCTTTCGGCCCAGTCGCTCGATCCGCTGGCGCGGTCCGCCAAGCTGCCCGACCGGGAGAAGCAGATCGAGGGCCAGGGCCGGGCCGTCCGCCTGACGCTCCAGCCCCGCCAGTACCGCCTGGGTCTGGCCATCCGCCTCAGCAAGGCGGAGCGCAAGCTGGACCCCGGCACGCAACAGGCGTCGTACTATGGCAGTCATCTTGATTTCCTGCCGCTGGCCGACCCGGCCCGGCCCGCCGCAGAGCCCGGCCCGCCCGTCGCCGAAGACGTGCTGGTCACGCTTAACGCGCCGCTGGATTTCGCCGATCCGGCGACGGGCCGCTCCTACCGGCTGTTCCAGACGGGCATGCCGGGGCCTTACGCGCCCGACGAGGTCCCCGGGGCCGCCCAGCGGCCGGTCTATGCCTCGTACCTGACGCTCAACTACGATCCGGGCCGCGGCCTGCAATACGCCGGCTGCCTGCTGGCCGTGGTGGGCATCTTCGTGCGCTACTACGTCCGTCCGGCTGCCCAGCGGAGAACCCGGCGGTTGGGAAGTGCGTCGAGTTCAGTAGTGCTGCTCCTGGCCGCGGTCGGGGTAGGGGCCTCGTTGTATTGCACAGGTGGACATGGATTCTGCCGTCCCGGAGGGACGATCGAAAATAGCCCAGCAGTTAACTGCTGGGAAGACGGACAACGTAGCGATTTCCATCGTCCCGTAGGGACGACTGAAGGCGTGACTTTGTGTTCCTTTTCAGTCGTCCCTACGGGACTTTCGGTATGTTCTTTCCAAACAACCCCCAGCGATGAATCGCTGGGCTATTTTCAGTTGCCCCTCCGGGGCACGGCCCAGGCCGGGGGACTGTCCCAATTTTCGTCCGCCTGTCTGCTCGGACAGGCCGAAAATGGGACTGTCCCCTTCAGCGTTTTGGTCGGGGCACTAGATTGTTCCACCTGGCAGCGGCTGCCCGTGCTCGATAGCGGGCGGATCATGCCCCTGGACACCTTCGCCCGGAACCAGGTGAAGAAGATCTGCGGCACGCCCCCGCCGGGACTCTCCGCCGCCGAGCTGCTCCTGGCCTGGCTGGCCGAGCCGCAAGCCTGGGAGACCGCCGCGTTCCTCGAGGCCGACGATGAGATCCTTCGCAGCCGCCTCCTGGAAGTGCCGCTGCACGACGAGTCGGGCCGCCGGCTGCGCTACGTTTCGCCGCAACAGGTCGCCGCCGCCGGCAAGTTCCACGAGCGGCTCGAGCAGCTTGCCCGGCAGCAAGAGGAGGCCCAGCGGCTGGGCTGGCCCTGGGAGCCGGCCGCGCGGGACAAGAAGGTCCAGGAACTGGGCGAGGCCTATAACCGGTACCGCCAGTTGACCTACGATCCGGCCCAGCCGGACGTGGACCGCCCCTGGTTCTCCGAGGCCGTAATTGCCATGGCCCGGGCCTGGATCGCTACGGAAGGCGACCTGCGGCAGTCGCCCTTCGGCAAGCGTCCGGAGATCGCCAAGCTGGTGGCGCGGGTTTCCGACAGCATGCGCAAACTCGTGGCACCGTTGATGAGCGGCGGCGAGCAGGCCCGGCAATCGCTGGGCACGGTCGAGCCCTTGCTGGCCGAGTTGGACCGCGCGACGGCCGAATTGGCGGCGCAGGCCGGCCAGTCGCCGGATTCGGCCGGTGCGAAGCCGCCGGCGGCCGGCCCGCAGCGGCGGTCGCTAGCCGCCCGGCTGGCGGAAGTGGCCCGCCTGGCGGTCCGCGCCCATTGGGCCCTCTTCGATCCGCCCGCGGCCATCCGCCTGCTGCCGGGTTTGGAGCCCTCGGCCCTGGAGGCCGATCGCTATCGCGGCCAGCTCGAGCCTTGGATCAGCTTGCGGGCCCTGGACCAGGGGCCGGCCGGGCTCGTCGAGCGTTATCCGCCCGAAGAGCTTGCCGCGGTCCGCCAGGCGTACCATGCCATGCTGGCCGCCTATCGCGATCGGCAGTCGGCCGGCGGGCCGAATCGCTGCTCGGCGGCCATTGAACATTTCGCCGCGGCGCTAGGGCAGTTGGCCCAGTCGATCGAGCCCGCCCGGCGGGAACTTCCGCTGGTAGAAAAAGACGAGGCCATCCTGGCCGCCACCGCCTATCCCCCGCCCGGCTCGACCGATGCCGAAGTGCGCTACAACCGGCTGGATCCCTTTTTCTGGGGCTGGGTCGTGATGCTGGCGGCTGTCGTGTGCTTGGTTGCGGCGACGGCCCCTGGGCGCGTCGGGCAATGGATGTTCTGCCTGGGGATGGGCCTGGTCGTGCTGGCACAGCTATTCGTGCTGGCCGGCCTGGGACTCCGAATGGCGATTACCCACTGGGCGCCCGTGACGAACATGTTCGAGACGATCGTCTTCGCCGGCCTGTGCGTGGCCGTACTGACGGTCTGGCTGACGCTCTTTCCGCTGCTGCGGCCGGGCAGCCGCGCCGCCTGGCAATGGACCGCTTTGCCAACCCCTCATCCCCTCACCCCCTCATCCCCTCAACCCCTTAACCCCTCAACCCCTCAACCCCTCCGCTGGCTCATGCTGCCGCTGCGCTTGGCGCTCATGGCGTGGGTCGTCGGGCTGACCGGCATCCTGTCGTCGGCCCGGCCCGGCGGCGGCTACCAAATGATGACACTCCTGCCGCGGCGCGACCTGGGCGCATCGCTGCCCACCGCCGGTGCGGTGCTGGTCTGGCTCGTGGGCCTGTGCGTGTGGGCCGCCACGGTCTGGTACGCCCCGCGGGTGATCCTGGCGGCGGTGCTCACGCTGCCCGCCGCGGCGATCGGACTTGCCCGCCGGGGCGCCGCCGCCCGCCTGCGGCAGGCCCACCGCCGGAATCTCGTGGCCCTGGTCGGGTCAATGGTGGCCCTGGCCGCGGCCCTGGGGGCCTACTACGCACCCTTCCCCAAAGATATCAAGCCGCTGATGGCCGTGCTGCGCAACAACACCTGGCTGGCCATCCACGTGCTGACGATCATGGTCGGCTACGGGGCCGCCGCCAAGGCCTGGGGACTGGGCAATATCGCCCTGGGCTTCTACCTGTTCGGCCGCTACCGCCCGGCGGAGGGTGGCACGTCTCTGAGCGCAGCGAAGGGCGTGGTTGGTGGCACGTTCCTGACCGAGGGTGGCACGTCCCTGAGCGCAGCGAAGGGCGTGTCTTCCAAGCCCGCCACGCCCTTCATTCCTCAGGGGCGTGCCGCCCAAACTGACCAACCTATTTTGACGCGGCCGCTCCGCCCGCCGCAGGTGTGCACCACCCTGGCCCGGCTCAATTACCAGCTCATTCGGATCGCCGTGCTGCTGTTGGCCATCGGCACGATCCTGGGCGGCATGTGGGCCGACGTGTCGTGGGGACGCTTCTGGGGCTGGGACCCCAAAGAGGTCGGGGCCCTGGTCTCGCTCCTGGTCTATCTCGTTGTGCTGCACGGCCGGCACGTGGGCTACCGCGGCGACCTGAGCATGGCCGCCGGCTCCGTGCTGGGTTTCACCGCCATCCTCCTGACCTGGTTCGTGGTGAATTTCTGGATGGGCGGCAAACACTCCTACGGCGAGGGCGGCGCAGAACAATGGGTCGTCGCCGGCTGCCTCACGGCCGTCACGGTCAACTTGCTCTTCCTAGCCCTGGCCGCCCTGCGGGCCTGGCTCCAGTCCCGCCGCACAACCGCCGGAGCGTAACCCAGGGGCGGTCGTTGGTAGGTGAAATGCCGCCGCTCTTGGGCGAGATTGCGTAGAGGGCTCCTGTTCCGTTTGGGCTGCTGTGGCTGGACGCTGAAAGCGTCGCGTAGCAATAACCCAGGGTAAGCGGAGCGGCGAAAAGCCGCGGAGCGCCCCCCTGGGTTCGCGTTTGGCACATCCGTTGCAACCCTGACGGGATTACACAATTTCTTGTGGAACCGTTCGGTAACTGGTAAAGTACCCCTGGACTCCCGGATATGGGAAAGCGAAGGTACTCAGGGAATGTGCTCAAGCAGTTTCGGGTCCGTAATCCTGATAGGTGTGATGTGCCTGCCGACAACGCATGGGGCCGCCGGCGAGCCAGCCGACGCGACCGAAGAACCACATCGGAAAACGGAGGGAAAAGGTGCGATTGACCTGGTAAAAGATGTGGATGCGGAATGGAGCGCGAGGTGCAAGAAATTGGGGCCGCTGAACCCGAAACTGGCGCTCGGCCGCTGGGGTATAGAGCTCAGGGCCGTGATCGGCGAGCGCGTCGCAAAGGACAGGATGCACGACTACATGCTCGCCGTGACAGCCGGCGGCCCTTCCGCTGAGTTGACCGGTTACCATCGGAGCGCCGTCGTCCAGGCACTCGTTGACATTTTCTCACAAGCGGGCCAGCGCGCTGAGTTGGTCGAGATGCTGTCGCGCGACTTTCCGGACAGGATGTACTACTCCGACGTGGAGTTTTGGCTTGCCTTCAAGGCTAGGAAGACACTGCCCGACGGAATCGAAGTATTGTTTGACGCCTTCGAGCGTTCGCGGGACCCGAGTGTGCGAGAGAAGATCGCGGCCTCGCTCGGCAGGGCCTTCCGCGCAAACGGACTAGATTGTGGGAAGGGCAAGAGGACGGTCGACGCATGCCGATCTTGGTATGCTAAGAACAAGGGCAAGATCGAGCCGAGCATAAAGTACGGCGACAATGTCATGCACCCGAAAGATGTCTACGCCAGGAACGGCCTTTTTGTGAGCAATACGAAGGAACAACCCGAGACGCGGGACGGTCCGCACCCTTAAAGATGCGATTCCGGGCGGAGAGAAAGGGGGCCGCGCGATAACTGATTCGGCACATGTGGCGGCACATGTGGGGGCACGCCGTTGTTTGTCATTAGCGGGGCGCTGGGGCCATGACCGGTAGTGGAGGTCCAGTCCGGCGTCCGGGTCGCCCGATGGTTCTCTGTTGATCGAACGTCCCAATGCGAGGCCGAATCCCGCCGTGGAAGTGAAGGAATCGTTGCCCGACGGGGCCGATTTCAACGCGGTTTGGTCCTACCTTCCACACGCCGGTGCGGCGAAACTCGTAACGGTCCACTTCTTCGATAGGTGGTCTTACATGCAAATCGAAGGCAAGCGAATCCAACGCACGCGGCTCATTCAAAAGGGACGGTTCGTGGTCTCGGTCGAGACGGAAATGATCATCCCCGACGAGGATTCCAGCGAGCCATGTTACGAGCCGGAAACGGTCGAGCTCCTGCGGCAGATTGCCGAACACGCCGAGCGCGGCGACGTGGAATGGCTGCGACGCCACGGCAAGGTATATGAACTCTTGGACCCAGTTGCAAGGTGAGCAGCACGCCGGGGATAAATCGTGTATCGGTAAGCGAAACGGCGAAAAGCCGCGGAGCGTTACCCCGGCTTCCTGTTCTCCATGCAAGAGATCAAACCGCGGATGAACGCGGATGATGGAATACATTCATGTCCGCGTTCATCTGCGTTTATCCGCGGTTTCTCTCGGTTGCGTCGCCCATGGTATGAACGATCACCCGCCAGGGGCCCCTTCAGGCCCAGGTAGAAGAACACTGCTGGACAAGCCAGCAGTGGCACCCACTGCTACGTCTTGAGGCTCTCGCCGGTGAGGCGCTCGAAGGCCTCGACGTACTTGGCCCGGGTCTTGGCCACGATCTCTGCCGGCAGGGCCGGGGGCGGGCTGTTCTTGTCCCAGCCGCTCGCCCCAAGCCAATCCCGCACGAACTGCTTGTCGAACGAGGGCTGGCTGCGGCCGGGGGCGTACCCCGCGGCGGGCCAGAACCGCGAGCTGTCCGGCGTCAGCACTTCGTCGATCAGGATGATCTGGCCGTCCAGCTCGCCCCACTCGAACTTCGTGTCGGCGATGAGGATGCCGCGCTGGAGGGCGTAGTCCGACCCGCGACTGAAGATGGCCAGGCTGCGGTGGCGGAGCTCCTCGGCCCGCTGGTGGCCCACCCGCCGGGCCATCTCGTCAAACGAGATATTTTCGTCGTGGCCCGTCTCGGCCTTGGTGGAGGGGGTGAAGATGGGCTCCGGCAGCCGGGCGCTCTCGGTAAGCCCGGCCGGCATGCGGATCTGGCACACCGTGCCGTGCTCCCGGTATTCCTGCCAGGCCGAGCCGGCCAGGTATCCGCGGACCACGCATTCGATGGGCACGACTTTGGTCTTGCGGCACAGCGTCGAGCGGCCGGCCAACATCCGCCGGTCGGCGCCCGGCGGCAGGTCCATCTGCTCCACGTCGGTCGTGATCAGGTGGTTGGGCTCGCCCAGTCGCTGGAACCAGAAGGCCGAGATGCGGGTCAGCACCCGGCCCTTGTCGGGGATGCCGGTGGGCAGGACCCAGTCGAAGGCGCTCAGCCGGTCGGTGCTGACCAGCAGGAGCTGTTGGCCCAGGTCGTAAATGTCACGCACTTTGCCGCGCCGCACGGGCAACCCCGGCAGCGATGTCTCGAGAACCAAGGGGGCAGTCATGGCGGGCAAGTTCCTTGAACTTCCTTACTCAAGCCGAAAAAAACCACAAAGGCACCAAGAGCACAAAGTTCGCTGGGGCCTCTTGCCTGACGATACCGAGCTCCAAGGGGGGGCTGGCTGGCGCTGGCAACACCTTGCCTTCATAGCCTTTGTATCTTCGTGCCTTTGTGGTTCATTTCAGTCTGAGTTTCTTAGAGAAATATACCGATCCGCCGGGCGGCCGCCTAGCGGGTCCGCGTCCGCCGGGCGGCCGGCGACTGCATGGCCTCAATAAACACTGCGGGCGGCTTGCAGCCGATGCCCCCCTCCGGTAGACTGGCCAGTGGGCGGGCGGATCGAGCCACCGGCGCGGCCGAAACGTCGGTAGGCATTTCCGCGGCTACGTTCCCGCCACTGAAACCAATTAAGCGAGTTGGGGCAAGTGCGGTTTCTGATCTCACCGCCGCAACGCATCAGCGAGGGGCTGCTGGAGCTGGCCTACCTGTCGGGTCCCGATCGCACACCCTGGTCGGCGCGGGCCAGGCTGGAAGGGGCGGAATTCGTGCTCCAGCGCGATAGTTCCGACTCCGGCTGCCTGACGATCCCCTGGCCGGTCGAGCAGCACGGCCTGTTGGGCCTCTCGACCGCCACGCTGGTGGAGCGCGACGAGCCCTACCTGCTCCCCTTGGAACTCGCCCGGGGCACGATCAACCAGTTCCGCAACCAACTGTTCGAGTGGCAGATGATCGGGCTGGCCGTGCCGGCGGTAGTGACCGAGAAGCTGGCCCAGGCGGTCCGCCAATTCAGCGTGGCGGTGAGCGGGCAGCAGGAGCCGGGCGGGCCGGAGGAGGCCGAGCGGGCCCTGCGCACGGCCTTGGACGGCGCCCAGTTGCTGGCCGCCGCCTACGCCGAGCAGGCCAGTGCCGTGCGCCGCCGCGCCACCGGCCGGCTGCCGGCCCTGTTGGGCGGCGAGCTGACAAGCACGCCGCTCGAGCCCCCGCTGGCCGCACAGTTCCTGGCCGCCTTCAACGCCGCCGCGGTCCAGATGTCCTGGCGCGAGGTGGAAACCAGCGAGGGCAGCTTCTCGTGGTCGGCCTGCGACCGGCAGATCGACTGGTGCCGGGCCGCCGGGCTGAAGATTTTCGCCGGCCCGCTGGTCCAGCTCGACGACCGCGGCCTGCCCGATTGGGCCTACATTTGGGAAGACGACTGGGATAACCTGCTGGCGGCCGCCGGCCAGTTTGTGCGGGCTGCCGTCAGCCGCTACCGGGGTAAAGTCGATCTCTGGCTGGGGGCCGGCCGGGCCAATACCTCGCAACTGCTGTCGCTCACCGAGGAAGAGAACCTGCGGCTGGCCGCCGCCATGCTGCGGCTGGTGGGCTCGCTCGATCCGCAGACGCCGCGGGCCATCTCGATCGACCAGCCGTGGGGCGAGTACATGGGCCGGCAGGCCGTCGATTTCGCCCCCTTGCAGTTCGCCGACGCCCTGGTTCGCGCCAACCTGGACCTGCGGGCCTTCGTCCTGGAATTAAATCTGGGCTGCTTTGCCGGGGCGACCCTGCCCCGGCCCGAGCTGGAGCTCAGCCGCCAACTGGACTATTGGAGCCTGCTGGGACTGCCGCTCTTGGTCTCGCTGAGCATTCCCAGCGCCGACGGCGAGGACCCCTTGGCGCGGCGGAAAGTGGCGATCCCCCCGGGCAGTTGGAGCCCCGAGAGCCAGCAGGCCTGGGCGGCCCGCTACGTCCCGCTGCTGTTGGCCAAACCTTGCGTACAGGGCGTGTTCTGGAACCAATTTCGCGACGACCAGCCGCACGACTTCCCGCATGCCGGCCTCATGGCCGAGCTGCGTCAGCCCAAGCCGGCGCTGAAGACGCTCGCCGCGATGCGCTCCGCCTGGCTGGCCCCGCTGGAAAAGCCGCCCACCCGCGGGTAGTTTGTTACGAACCAACGGCTAGAGAATTTGCAAACGGCACACGGTGTGTGCCGGCTACATTGGAACCGATCAACTTATTCTCGATCGCGTCCTACGCGAAGACCTCGACCCCTGTGCGTTGCGGCGGCGGGAATTCTTTGCCGCAGGCGGAACAGGCTTCGCGGTCGCGGGGGACCGTGTGGCCGCAATTCGGACACGGCTCCCGCGGCGGCCACGAGCGGTGGAACAGATAGCCCACTAGGCCCGGCAGACCGCCCAGGAAGACCAGCGCCATCCACACGCCCGTCCAGGGTTGCGCGTAGCGCTTCTGCCGGCAACGGCAGTACCAGGCCAGCCCGGCCGACAGCAACGAAACGACCAGCACCGACGGCCACCGTACGGACCACGAGCGGGCCAGGGCCCTGGCGTAGCCGGGCTCCGCGCCGGCATCGAGGTGCTGGATGGGGCCGGGCACCGTGGCCAGGAAGGCCAGCACGATCGGGCACGGAGCGACGGCGGTGGACTGCCACGCCTCCGTTCGCTCGTCGTACCGTCTGCTGGTGTAGCCGGCTAGAACCAGTTCCGTATGGCGCAAGACTTTCCCTGCCCGGTCGATCCAGTACAGTTCTTCACGGCTGCTATGGTCGCGAAGGCTCCGGCTGGTCGTGACCAGCGCCGTCTCGCCGCGTAGTTCGTAGAAGACAACGTCCGAGCGGCGAAGGTCCTCGGGAATCGAGTAGGGGCGAAGCCGCTTGCCCGCCGGGTCGAATATGAGGACCTCTTTGGAAGTGCGGAGGGCCAACTCCGCATGCCGGCGGCCGGAAGGCGTCGCGGCCTGGGCCGCTTCCGGCGCGGCGGGCGTCAAGGCCCCCAGCGAGACCAAGTCGGCCGATTCCATGAGCGCGGTGGCCGTTCTCTTGCGCAAATCGATCTCCACGAGTTGGCCGTCCGGGATCAAATGCACTTTCCACGGGTCAAGGTCGGTGTTGCCGGAAATCGAGTGGCCGTACCAGACGCCGCCGAACACCATGCTTCGTTGGGAAAAGGCGGCCCCGGCGGCCATCCTGACGCCATCGACGGGGAAACAATCCTCGACCGGCGGCCGGTCGGGCCGGTTGCCATGGCGCCCCAGGAAGCCCACGCAAAGCTTCGAGCGGTAGTCGTAGCCCACAAAGTAAGCATGCCCGTCGCGTTGCCCGTCATGCATGAAGTACCAGTGCGTGGGCTCCTCCTGTTCGTCGGAAAATCGCTCGGTTCTGGCCCAGCCGTTCAGTGGAAACATGAAAGGGCGCTCGCGCGGCACCGGCAAGCCGGCCGGGCTCAGCAGAACGCGCATCTCGTTCGCCTGCGAGCGATCCAGCTCGACGCCGTCCAGCGTCCGGTAGGTGGTGGTCTGACGATATCCGGCGGATGCGTCGCGGCGGATCAGGGGCGTCCCGTCGGATCGCACAAGCAGGCTCTCGCTCTGGTAGCCGCGATTTTCGCTGCGGAGCCCCTCCCAGACCGAATAGCTCCAGGCAACGATCATTCCAAAGACGAGTCCGAACCCGATAGCCAGGACCACGGCCAGCCACAATGGCCGGAAGATCGCCGCTGGTTTAGACATGCTTCCTCCCATCAATCAGAAATCACGTGTCCGGACTACGAAGTACGTCACTCCCACCAGGCACCCGCAAACCACGGCCAGCGCAGCGACTCCCAGCACCGGCCAGCAGGGGATGATTGCAACCAAGGGGGCCATAATGCCCGCGGCGGGCAAGGGCAACAGCCGCGTGCCGAACCACCGTGCCGGCCGGATGCCGGCCAGAAATGCACCCAGGTACACCAGCGTGATGACCGCCCAGGCCCGCCAGGCCCATGCCGTCATCCACCACTCGAAAGGGCTGGCATGCTTGCCCGGCGTGGCGGCCCATGCGGCGTAGCCCAGGATCGCCACCGCGCCGCACAGCAGGTACGACGCCGCCCCAACGGCCAGCTTCACGGCGAACAAATACCGGATGCTCGCCGGGCGGTGCAGCAGAAACACCCAGGTGCCGCGGGCCGACTCGAAGGCCGTCTGCCGAAACCCCAAGGCGATCGTATAGGCCACGGAAATCCAGCAGAACGCCGTTATAAAGGACCCGTCGAGAAACGGGATCTCGCCGACTTCCCAGCCCCTACCGAAGATCGGCAGCAGCGGATAGCCGGCGCAGCTTGCCGCCGCGACGAAATAGGCCGCCAGGGCCAAGAGTGTGATCCAGCCCGTCTCACGCAACTCCTTGTACAGCAGGGCTTTCAGCATCGGATGCTTCTCCCGTAAAGATCGGCAGTGCGCGGCGCGGACCGCGGGTGTATTCGATAAAGGCGTCTTCCAGGTTCAGCTCGACGACGTCCATCGCGCGGGGATTGAGCGATTCGGCCGCGCGGCGATGCTCGTCGCCGTAGCCCACGATGACCACCTCGCGACTGGTGCCCACCTGGCGGCAGCTAACCAGGCCCGGGCAGGCCGGGAATTCCGGCGGGACCCGGTCGAATTCCAGGACCACCTTGCGGATGGTGGCCTTGAAATAGTCCGTGGGACAATCGACCCGCAGGACCCCGTCGACGAGGATCCCGATGCGGTCGGCCACCCGCTCCACGTCGCCCAGGATGTGCGAGCTGAAGAGGATCGTGCGGCCGCGGCGCTGAATGATCTGGATCAGCGACTCCAGGAAGTCGCGGCGGACGACGGTATCCAGCCCGAGCGTCGGATCGTCGAGGATCAGCAGTTCCGGGTCGGCGGCCACGGCCAGGGCCAGCGAGACCTGGGCCCGTTGGCCGTTGGAAAGCCGGCGGATCTTCGCCCGCGGCGAAAGCTCGAAGTGGTCGAGGATCTGCTCCAGCAGCCAGTCGTCCCAACGGGGATAGAAGGCGCGGGTGAAACGCACGGCGTCGGCGACCGACATCCAGCGGTACAGCGGATGGCCCTCGGCCAGATAGGCGATCCTCGCCCGCGTCGCCGGGCGGAGCGCGAGCGACTGCTCGCCGAACACCTCGGCCCGGCCGCAGCTCGGATGCACCATTCCCAGCAGCATCTTAATGATGGTCGTTTTCCCCGCGCCGTTGCGTCCCAGCAGGCCGTACACCGTGCCCTGCGCGACCCGCAAGTCGAGCGAATCCACCACCCGGCGCCGGCCGTAATACTTCGTCAAGCCATGCGTGACAATCATGTCCGGCATGGCCGGCATAGTGGACCTAGTGGGCATGTCGGGCACGTCGGACGTGGCGGGCATGGCGGAGGACCCCATTTCTAGCGCGATGCTGGATTGTCGGATTGCCACTGGAAGTGTTTGACCTGCTGGCCGACCAGGGCCACGACCTCGTCGGCGCCGAACCCCAGATGCACGGCCTCGGTGAGGAAGTGGTCCAGCAACTCTTCCAGACGTTCCTTGCGCACTTTCTTTGTTAGCTCCGCCTTGGGCCGGGCGACGAACACCCCCAGCCCGGGACGGGTGTTGAGAATCCCTTCCCGTTCCAGTTCCGTATACACCCGGGCGATCGTGTTGGGATTGACGACCAATGTCCGCGACAGGTCGCGGACCGAGGGCAGGCGGTCCTCGGGCTGCAGCCGCCCGCGGGCCACGGCCTCCCGAAGCTGCTGCGTCAACTGCCGGTAGATGGGCAGCCGGCTGCCGGGGTCGATGCGGAACTCCATGGGCACCTCGCAGAACTGTACTAATAGTCATAGCACAGTTGAGCAGAGAAGTCAAGAGGTGTTTTCGTAGTGACCCGATTTGATTTATCGGGTCTGGAGAGTGTGAACAGGTCAAAGACCGCATGAATGCGGTCACTACGAACGTTTGGTGAATAATTCGGGCCAGGGCGATGTGCGAGGGCTCCTCGCGCTACGCCTGCCCGGGGGCCGCGGCCAATTGCCGCAGGGCCTCCAGGGCCACGAGCAGGTCGGCCAGCGAGACCGCCTGCCAGCCCGCCAGCCGGTGGCGAATAATCGCCAGCTTGAAGGCCTCGAAGGCGTCGCGGACGTCGTCGGGCAGCGGCGGCAGATTCTCCAGCGGGGCCAGGGGCGCGGCCGCCGCAGCGGGGCAGAAGTCGGCCTCTTCTGCGACGAGGTCCGGCGCGAGATCATCCTGCCGGGCCGGCGCGGCGTCGTCCGCACTTTCGGCCTCGTGGGCCTCGGCCAGCGAGCCGGAGATCGTTGCCGACGCCGACTCCGCCCCCGGCGGAGCGTCCTCGTCCATCTCGGCGGGTGGCGGAGCGCAGCCGCCCGGCTCGTCCAGCGTCCCGAGCGTGCGGGCCCGCTCCACTTGCATCTCGGCCACCGACCACTGGTTCTGCACCGCCCCTTCCAGCCACATCTCGGCGTCGTCCCAGTCCAAAGCCGTCTGGAAGTGGCTCCAATACAGGCCGTGGTATGCGTCCTGCGTCGCGCCGAAGCGCTGGTAGACCCGCCGCAGCCGGCCGACGTGCTGCGGGCTGACGTTGCCCACCCGACGGCTCCAGGCCTCATCCGTGTAACTGCCGCCCCCGGCGGCGGCCGCCACCAAGGCCCCCCGCCATTGGCAAATGATCCGGCCTTTCTCCCAGTTGGTCTGGCTTACCAAGCGGTTCCAACGGCCGAGGTACTCGCCGGAGGTGGCCTCGATCGCCGGGCTTTGGTCCTGGGGCAGTGTTGCAGCGGCCGGAAATGGTCCGTCCATCGCAAAAAATCCTTTCGGCTGGCTGGAAGAACCCCTTCGGCCGCCTGAAAAAAGTCCTTTCGGCTGGCTGGAAAAGGGCAATTCCGATTCTAGCATGGCTGCGGCAGACAGCCAGAGCCGGCGCGCCGGCCGCGGATAGCGACAGGCCCGGGGCCGCGGAATTCTCGCTTGCCGGCAGCGACTCCGCCTGGAGCGCAAACCGCCCCGGGCGATCCACGGCGTGGGGAAAAGTTGTCGATTGCGGCGGTCACGGCATGGCTCCCTCCCGCGCTGTGGCCGGTCTCCGACCGAGCCACGCCGCCGACCGAAGAAGGTCTGCCGAACCCCGGAGACCTTCGGTCCCATCCGCGGCGGGGTCGGGAGACCCGCGCCGAACTTGTGTTGCGGTCTGGAAGCCCCGCCAGGCCTATTCGCGGGCCGAGCGGTAGACGTCCTGGCAGATGTCTCGCAGCTCCTCGGCGGAGGCGTCTTCCAGCCGCTTCCCGCAGCGATCGAGGTGCTCGTTGATCTTCAGGGCGGTTTCCTGCATGACGGCATGGGTCTTGTGACTGCCGCCCAGCAGGAGGAAGTTATCGCCGCGGGTCAAGCGGGTGTGCCCGTCGGCGTGATCGAAGGCCACGCCCAAGAGTGCGGCCCACTTGCGGCTTGGCTTGGAAGGTGTCACGGTTTGCGATGGAAGAACTGTTTGAGCATGTCGTTGGCCGCCGCCCGGCTGCTGGCGGCCGTGGGTGGAGGGGCCTCGTCGCGGTCCATCGGGTCGGTCCGGCGCTCGGAGGCCGTCTCGGCCGGCGCACCGGCCGACGTTGCGGCCGCGGGCCCCACGGCGGGCGCGGTCTTTTTAGTCGGCTCGGCGGCCGGAGCGCTCTTCTGAGCCGGCCGGTTGACGGTCTGGGCACTCGTGTCGTGCAAGTGGCCGGGAGTGGGGGTTTCGTCGTCGTCATCGGCCAGCCATTGCGTCACGTCCAGATCGATTTGATCTTTGCCGCCGGCCGACTCGATGGTCCGCCGCGCGGCCTCCTGAACGTTGCGCACCTTGGGCTTCTTCTTGCCCGACAGCTCCACGGACAGTGCCACCTCGAATTCCAACGCGCCGACTTTGAGGTGATCGCCCGCCTTGAGCTCGCGCTGCGATTTGATCTCTTCGTCGTTGACCAGCGTCCCGTTCTTGCTGCCCAGATCGCGGACGGCGACGGAACCTTGCTCCAGCAAGAGGACGCAGTGATGGCGGCTGACCAAATCGCTGCGGGGCCGGAGCTGGCAGTCCTCGGCCCGGCCGATGAGGAACTTCGGCCCGGCAACGGGGATCTTCTGTCCCGCGTTCTTTCCGCCGACGACGATCAGTTTTACGTCCATGGTGCAACCCTCACCACGATCCAATGTATCAAGAAGCATCGGCCAAGTCAAAGGCTTTCTTGACCCCCGTCCGGGAGGCATATTGTGAACGGCCGGAAATGATACGACGCCTTCCCTATTGTTTGGTTTCGGCTCATTTCAAACCATGCCGAGCATAAAAAAGGCCAGGTGCATTTTGTTAGAAGCATGTTCCGGGGGCCTTCAGGCGGAATGTACGCGCCCCCTTTGCCGCTGGGTCCAGGAGGCAGCATTGTAGCGGTCGGCCGCCAGCAGGGCCGCCCGCTGCAGCTCGTCCGGCCGAAGCCGGTCCACCGCCCAGCCGGCGGCCAGGCGGCCGGTCAGGCGGTCCAGCCAACGGCCGGTCAGGGTATCGGCCAGCGGGCCTCCGGCGAGGTCCTCCAGGCCCGGGAGCTCGGGGGCGGCCGGCGAGCGGCGCAACAGCAGGCTGCCGTGCTGGAGGACGGCCCGCCTGAGCCGCCGTTGGGCACTGCCGGCGATCTTCACGCCTTCGACGAGCACGTCGCCGGGCGCGCGGCGCTGGAAGCACAGGAACGGCTCGGGCTGCCGGCCCGCGCCCTGGCACAACCCGGCGGCAATGCCCAGCGCGCCGAGGGCCTCGACCAGCGCGGCGTGAACGGTTCCGTAGAGCCGCTCGCGGCGTGCGGCCAGGGGGTGCTCAGCCGGCAGGGCCACGCTATAGGTCAGCTCGGCATCGTGCAGGATCGCGCCGCCGCCGGTCAATCGCCGGACGACGGGGCAACTGCCGCTGGCGGCGTGTTGCCCGCGGTCGGCGTAGCTTTGAAAGTAGCCCAGCGAGAGCGTCGGCTCGCGCCAGGCGTAGAAGCGCCAGGAGGCGAGCTGCTCGGCGGCCGCCCGCTCCAGCAGGACTTCGTCGACGGCCATGTTCCACGCTCCGCCGCCGGGCGGGTCGCGCAGCAATCGGCACTGCCCAAGCCCGGTCATGGCGGCGGCGTCCACTTCAGCACCGGTTGCCGGGCGGCGCGAACTTCATCGGGCCGGCTGACCGCCGTGGTCAGCGGGGCCTGGTGCAATTGCTCGGCCGGCTCCTCGAGGATGCTCGCCAGGGCGTCGGCGAAGGCGTCCAGCGTGGCCTTGCTCTCCGTCTCCGTGGGCTCGATCATCATCGCCTCTTTGACGATCAGGGGAAAGTACACCGTGGGGGCGTGGAAGCCGTAATCCAAGAGCCGCTTGGCCAGGTCCATGGCCGAGATGCCCCGCTCGGCCTTGAGCCTGGCCGCCGAGGCCACGAACTCGTGCATCGCGCGGTCGCCCTGCGGAACGCTCAGCAGCCCGCCGATGCGGCTCAGCAGATAGTTGGCATTGAGCACGGCCTGCTGGGCTACGCGACGCAAACCGTCGGGCCCGTGCGTCAGCAGGTAGCAGTACATCCGCACCAGCACGCCCGTGTTGCCGAAGAAGCTCCGCACGCGGCCGATCGAGCGGGGGCGCTCGTGGTCCAGGCGGAAGCCTTGCCCGCCGCGGACGACGATGGGCGTGGGCAGGTAGGGGGCCAGCGCGGCGCAGGCGGCGATGGGGCCGGCCCCCGGTCCGCCGCCGCCGTGCGGGCCGCTGAACGTCTTGTGCGGGTTGAAGTGCATCAGGTCGGCCCCGAAATCGCCGGGCCGCGTAATGCCCAGGATCGCGTTCAGGTTGGCCCCGTCCAGATAAACCAGTCCGCCCGCCGCATGCACCCGGCCGGCAATCTCGGCCATGTGAGGCTCGAACAGGCCCAGCGTGTTGGGATTGGTGATCATGAGCACGGCCAGGCGGTTGTCCAGCCGGGCCGCCAGGTCGGCCATGTCCACGAACCCCTCGCGCGTGCTGCGGACCGGCACGGTCTGGAAGCCGGCCATTGATGCGCTGGCCGGGTTGGTGCCGTGCGCCCCGTCGGGAATGAGGACGATCGAGCGCCGGCGTCCATCTTCCGCCTTCAAGGGGACAGTCCCATTTTCGTCGGACGAAAATTGGGACAGTCCCCGCCGGCGGTCGCGGAAATAGGCGGCGGCGACCAGCAGGGCGGTCAGCTCGCCTTGGGCCCCCGCCGCCGGTTGCAGCGATACCGCCGGCAGGCCCGCGATCTCAGCCAGCATCTGCTGCGCGTGATACAGCAGCTCCAGCAGCCCCTGGAGCGTACTCTCGGGCTGGTAAGGGTGCAGGTTGGCCAGGCCCGGCAGACTGGCCAACCGCTCGTTCCGCTTGGGATTGTACTTCATCGTGCAGGAGCCCAGCGGATAGAAGTTCGCGTCGACCGACATGTTGAGCGTCGAGAGATTGACGAAATGCCGGACGAGCTGCGGCTCGGCCAACTCGGGCAGCGGCGGCGGCTCGGCGGCCAGCGCCGCGGCCGGCAGCAGCTCGGCCACCGGCCGGGCCGGCACGTCGCACGCCGGCGGCATTGCCGAGCGGCAACCGGGCTTGGAAAGCTCGAACAGCAATTCCGTCGCCGAGGCGTTTCGCATAGCACAATTACACCCAAAACAAGTTCAAAATTCGTCGGTACTACCTATTCTGTCTGTCGAAGGCTCTACGAATGGCGTCGGCTAACTGGTTCGGCGGCGTCTCGTAAACGGAAAACACACTGATGTTATCATGCTTGAGGTGAAGTTGCCCCTCCCCCGTATTCCCACGGTGCTGTCCCGCGGAGTAGTACCGATTCGACGCCAATTCTCGGGACGCCAACACCCAATACCGGATCACGTCGCGCCAGACGCCGATCCACACGAAGACATCGCAGCAAGCGGGCTTCACCTGCTGGAAGTTCATGTCAAAGCGTTTGGTCGAGCCTGAGTCCAGCGCCTTGACGTAGAGCGGCTCATCGCTGTCGAAGTCAACGGCACGCGACGCTTTGACCTCGATCTTGATCTTCCCGTCCAACAAGAAGTCGTACTCACCGGAGTAGGAGGCATCCACCTTCTTCGAGGGTTTTTGTAGTTCTGGAACGAGCCCCTTCAGGTGGCCCTGTGCCCATGCCTCTCCGAATCCTCGCGGCGCGCTTATCTCGAAGATGTATAGGAACAAATTACGCGAAATATACTCGTCTCGCAGTTCGACGTATTCGTCGTGCGAGAGTTTATCGGCGGCCAAGAGGGCGGCGATTATGTATTCGTACTCGTTGAATGGATAAACCGAAATTAGCGTCTTGATGCCAGCGCGAAACGTCTCTGCATTGGGCAGGGCAGCAATCAGCCGATCCAAATCTTCTTGAAGTTTCTCCACGGCAGTCCTCAGAAAAGCGATGTTTGCACGGAATCAGCCTTGCCTGACGCGATATTTGCGTCATCGGCGCTATCCAGCCGGCAACCGAGATATTCCTCTTCAAAGGGATGGCCGTTCTGCCAACCCGTGCGGCCAGTCTTGCGGAAGTGTTCGAGACGACGAATGGTTATCTCACAGAAGAGCGGGTCGATATCCGCCGTGAGGCATCGCCGCATGTTGATTTCCGCGCCCAGAAGGGTCGTTCCTGAGTGCGAAAAGAAGTCGACAACAACATCACCTTGGTCGGAACTGGCCCTAATGATTCGTTCGATCGACTTTAGCGGTTTCTGCGCGTAGCACCCGGAAACATTTTCCTCCATCCGATAGAATACCTGCTGAATATCCACCCAAACGTTTCCCGCCCGGATATTGTCGGACTTGCTCCGTTGCAGATTCTCAGTCAAGTGACCGTTCACCTCCTTGTAGTAGCCGCGGAGAATCTTGGGAATATCGGTATACTCCGCATCCACGTTGAATGCCGGATTCCCCTTGACATAGTAAAGGAGTTCCTGCCGGACGGCCATCCAGTTTTTCTGCGTGCCGTAGCCGCGCTGATTCCTCATCGTAATGAAGCTGCGCGGGCGGAACGGTTGCCGCCGCATCATCATCATAAAGTCGGGCAACGGCTGAAAACCGTCATTTTGATCAGCGCCAAGCCACACGTACAAAGACGAGTCGGGCAAAAGAACTTCACCGGTGTTCTCCACCCATCGCGCACACCAGTCAATGAAATGCTCCAAGGGGCGTGCGTCGAAAGCAACGAGGTTATAAGGCGGATCTTGGATTGCCAGTGCGGCCTGCCGGCCTCCCATCAAGAGTCGAACCTGGTCTGACGACGAAGCATCAATGCAACCGACTCGGTGTCCCGCGTGCGTATCCTCCCATACCTCGCCAGCCTTCAGTCGGCAGAACGGGAGCAGTGTTTCCCGCATTTCCGGGCTGGTATCGAGTCTCGGCAGCGGATTGTTCTTCATGCTCATCCCACAATCTCCGCCAATTGATCGATCTCCGACCGCGTGCGTTTCTCCGTTACCGTGACGAGCAGGCAATCCTTGAGCTCGGGATACCAGCGGGCCACGGGGATGCCGGCGAAGATTCCCCGCGCCAGCGCCGCGGCCAGGAACTCTTCGACGCGGCCGTCGGCCAGCCGTACGACGAACTCCTTGAACGTGGGGCGCTCGAATGCCAGGCGGAGCCGCCCGCTGGCCGCAAGCCGCTCCTGGGCGTAGCGGGCTTTGTGCAGGCACAACGTGGCCACCTCGCGCAGGCCCCGGGGGCCCAGCGTGGCCAGGTACACCGCCGCCCGCAATGCCAGCAAGGCCTGGTTCGTGCAGATGTTGCTGGTAGCCTTTTCGCGGCGGATGTGTTGCTCGCGGGTCTGCAGCGTGAGGACCCAGCAGCGGCGGCCGCGGCGATCGACGGTCTGGCCGACCAGCCGGCCGGGCATGCGGCGGAGAAACTCCTCGCGGCAGGCCAGCATGCCCAGGTACGGACCGCCGAAGCCCATCGGGATGCCTAGCGACTGGCCTTCGGCGACCACGATGTCGGCCCCCTGGTCGCCCGGCCGTTTCAGCAGGCCCAGGCTGATCGGATCGACCGCCACGACCAGCTTGGCGCCCCGGCGGTGAACGATGCCGGCCAGCGTATCCAACTCCTCGATGCAGCCGAAGAAATTGGGCTGCTGGAGCAGTACGCAGGCCGTGGGCCGCCCCACGGCCGCCTCGACCGTTTCGGGCTGAAGCGTGCCGCCCGGCGTGGCCAGCGGCACTAGCTCGATGTCCAGGTTGGCCAGGTACGTGGCCAGGATGCGGCGGTATTCGGGATGCACGCTGTCGGGCACCAGCACCCGCCCGCGCCGGCCGGCGGCGGCCATCAGTACGGCCTCGGCCGCCGCGCTGCCGCCGTCGTAAAGGCTGGAATTCGAAACGTCCATGCCGGTCAACTGGGTGACGAGCGTCTGGTACTCGAACAGGGCCTGGAGATTGCCTTGGCTGACCTCGGCCTGGTAGGGGGTATAGGAAGTGACGAACTCGCCGCGGCTGGCGATTGCATCGACCACAGCGGGAATGAAATGGTCGTAACTGCCGCCGCCCAGGAAGCAGGCGGTATTTCCGGCCGGCGTATTACGGGCCGCCAGGGCCGTCAGATGGTCCGTCAGCTCCCATTCGCCCATGGCCGGCGGCAGGTCCAGGTCGCGGCCCAGCCGCAGACCCGCCGGCACCATGGTAAACAACTCCTCGATCTCCGCGACGCCGATCGCCTGGAGCATCGCCCGCTGGTCCTCGGCATTGTTCGGGAAATAGGGCACGGCAGAGAGGGATTTGGGGATTTAGGGATTTGGGGATTTGGACCCACGCGGGCTGGCCGTGGCCGGCATGATAGCGAAGGCGTGGGGCTCGGGCAAGCCCCCTCCCACGCAAAGGGCCGGTTCGATCTTTACGTCGCGTGGACCGGACGGCTTGCCCGTCCGCGCCCGTGCTATGCCCCGGCCAGGCTGCCCAGCAGGCTGGCCGCCACGGCCGTGCGATAGATGCGTACGTCGCAGATATCGCCGTTGAAGTACATGTCGTTGCCGGGCAGGTCGGCGCCGACGTTAACGCGCATCGTCGCCGCCAGCGGACAGATGGCGCCGCTGGCCGAAGCCCACAACGCGCCGTCGACGTAGATCGAGCCGGTGTGCTGCTGCCGCTGGGCCACCACCAGGTGCCACTGGCCGTCGTTCACGCTGCCGGTCGTGGCAACATCGAGCTGGCCGGACTTGCCGGAGATTAACAGCTCCAGCGTGCCGTCGGCGTTCATGCGGAACTGGTAGCCGCCGTTGACGTCCTTGGCGCCGCGCTGCTCGACGATGACTCCGGCGCTGCTGGCCGTGGTGCGGATCCAGGCCGAGACCGTGAAATCGGTCTTGCCCCCCAGCGCCGTTCCCGGGCCGAAGGTCACCACGCTGCTGGTGCCGTTGAAGTGCAAGGCCGCGGCGCCGCCGGGGCCGGCGGTCCACGTGGCGCCGGCGATCGTCCCCGGGTGATTGTGGCCGCTGGCGTCGCCGGCCAGCGTGCCGCCGTCTTCGTTGAACTCCCAGGCCGCCCAGGGCACGACGGCCGCGGCCTCCACGGGCACGGCGACGGTGAAGCCGCCGCTTTGGGCGGTGACGGTTCCCTTAGCCGCGGCGGCCGGGGCGTGATAGCTGCCGCCCGCGGTGATCGTGCCGACGCTCGCCTTCCAGAGCGGCTTGACGCGCATGGGGTTGCCGAACTGGTCGGTTCCGGAAGCGGTGAATTGGCGCACGCCCTTGAGGCCCACTATGGCCGCGGACGGCGAGACCGTCAGCCCGCTGAGCGTTTGCGAAACGGCAACCTTGACCGAGCTGGTGACCTTCAGGCCGGCGGCATCCGCAATCGTGACTCGGAAGGTGTAGTGGCCGGCCTTGCTGAAGGTGGCGGTGGTGCTCTTGGCCGCGTTGTTGCCGTTGCAACTGAAGGTGACCGGCGCTGCGCCGGCCGGCGCGGCGGTCGTGCCCCAGGTGTACGCCAGGCCGGCCTCGCCGTCCGCATCGGCCCCCAGAACGCTCAATACCGTGCTCTTGTCGGGAACCGTGGCCGGAGAAGCACTGGCGGGAACGGCCACGGTCGGGCCTTTCCACGCGCCCATCCACACGTCGCTGATCGCCGCCGCCGTGGCGCTCTGACCCGCGTACGGCAGACCGTACATGTCTTCCAGCGTCCGTAGCGTGTTGTAGTGGGTGAGGTACTCGCCGTACTGCCCGTGCTGGACCATCGCGCCCACAAACAACGTGCAGATCTGGTTGTTCTGCGTATAGTCGTCTTCGTCGAACGTGAAGATCAGCAGGCTGTTGTGCGTCTTGGCCCACTGCACGTAGCCGTCCAGGTGCTGTTGCAGCCAACTGTCGCCCTCCTGGATCGTGCCGTCGTGCATGTCGTCGTTCAAGTTGGGAATGACGAACGACAGCGTGGGCAGCTGGCTGAAATCGCTGGGGAAGGCGGTGAGCGGTTGATTATCGACGGCGGGGATCTGGTTCGTGCCCGTGCCCTGCCAGTTCACCCATGGGCAATGCTTGCGGGCGTAGTCGCCGGAGGTCGCGCCAGTGAAGCCGACCGAGGGAAGGTCCTCGGAATAGCCGACGAAGGTCTTGCCTTGGCTGAGCAGCTCGCTCCCCAGGTTCGCGGTGCTGAAGGGTGCTCCGCTGGGAACCGAATCATCGGTCACCCCTTGGTTCGAGCCCGAGAACAGCTCGATGTAGTTGGGCTGGCTGGGGTGCTCCAAGGCGAAGTACTGCGTGAACACGGCCCCTTTGGCATCGGCGGCCAGCGAGTTGATGTAGGGGGCCGCCGAGCTGCCGATGATCTCGTTGTAGGCGTGGTTCTCGTCGATGACGATGACCACGTGGTCGGGCGTGGGGATCTTGGCCGCCAGGGCCGCCAGGGCGGTAGGGTTGGCGCCCGACAACATCTGCCGCGCTTCCAGCCTCTCCAGGCCCAGCGGCGCCGGCCGCGAGAGCCGGTTCCGCGCCCCGCGGCGACGTGCAGAACGTTTCGGCGTAACGCCTGAGAACCAGCGCAAGAACATGGCTTCGCTCCTTGGTCCGATTTTACCATAGACGGCTGTTGAAGGGGCAACAATTTACTGGACGCAGGCTGGTTACTGGACGCGGGCTGGAGATGTCTGCTCCGCTTTCGCTCCGGAAGAGGGTTGATGTCTGGTCCCCTCTCCCTCCGGGAGAGGGTTAGGGTGAGGGGAAAATGGGCGGGGATCGTGCCCGACTGATCTTTACGCAACGTCGCGGCCTGGGTATGGTTCCGACCTCAAATCGGGTGTCCGGGGCGAGAAAAGGTAACCGTTCACAGCGTGGAAGGTACGGCCCACGAACGGCTGCGAAAAAAGGCGGTGCGCATGAGGATCGTCGGCGATGAGCGGGAAGCGGAGGCCGGCCGGCCGGCCGACGGCGGCGGTCCGCCACCCCCGGCCAAGCTCTCGGTGCTCATGCCCGTCTACAACGAATGCTGGACGCTCCGCGAGATCGTGGGCCGGGTACTGGCCGCGCCGGTGGGGATCGAGATCGAGCTGGTCATCGTCGACGATGCCTCCCGCGACGGCTCCTGGGAACTGATCCAGGAGCTGGCCGCCGCCGATCCGCGGATCAAGGCCGTGCGGCATCCGCACAACCGGGGCAAGGGGGCGGCCGTCCGCACCGCCATCAGCCAGTGCACCGGCGACGTGGCCGTCGTCCAGGACGCCGACCTGGAATACGATCCCCGCGAGTATGCGCGGCTGCTGGAGCCCATCCGCCAGGGCCGGGCCGACGCCGTGTTCGGCTCGCGATTCATCGGCGACAGCCGCCGGGTAATGTTCTTCTGGCACGCCGCGGTCAACAAGTTCCTCACGCTCTTGTCGAACATGGTCAACAACCTGGACCTGTCCGACATGGAGATCTGCTACAAGATGATCCGCTGCGACGTGCTGAAGCGGCTGCGGCTGCGGAGCACGGGCTTCACCTTCGAGCCGGAAGTGACCTGCCGCCTGGCCCAATGGGGCGCCCGGGTGTGCGAGGTGCCCGTCAGTTACGCCGGCCGCAGCTACGAGGAGGGGAAGAAGATCCGGGCCCGCGACGGCTTCCGGGCCATCGCCGAGATCATCCGCTGCAAGTTCTTCGATCCGCAATTTACCGATCACGCCGGGTTATACGCGCAAAAGTCGCTCGCCCGCTCGAACCGCTACAACCGCTGGCTGGTCGAGCTGGCCGAACCCTATCTGGGCCGGCGGATTCTGGAGGCGGGGGCGGGCATCGGCAACCTCAGCCGCCTGTTGCTGGGCCGCTCGCGCCTGGTGCTGGCCGAGTCCGACCCCCTGTACCTGCCCCTGCTGCGGCAGCGATTCGCCGCGCGGAGCAACGTGCGAATCGATCGGGCCGATTTGACCCGGGCGGCCGACTTCCGCCCCTGGCAGGCGGAAAAACTCGATACCGTGTTGTGCGCCAACGTGCTCCAGCAACTCGAGGCCGACGAGCAAGTGCTCGACCGCTTCTTCCAGACCCTCGAGCCGGGCGGACATTGCATCGTCGTCGTGCCGGCCGGCCGGCTGCTCTACACGCCGCTGGACCGTGCGCGGGGTCACTGCCGCCGCTACACGCCGGCCGAGGCCGTCCGGAAAATGACCGCCGCCGGATTCGAGGTCGTCCACACCCGGCGCTTCGGACGCCTGGCAGCGATCGCTTGGGCCCTGGCCGGCCATCTGTTCCGCAGCCGCGGACTGAGCCGGCGGCAGATGCTCTGGTCCGATCGCCTCATTCCGCTGGCCCGCACCCTGGAGCGGCTCTTACCGCTGCCGGGCATGTCGCTCTTGATCGTGGGCCGCAAGCCTCTTCGGGCCGCCCAGCGCATGGTGGCCTAAGCCGGCTGGCGTGGCAGGCTATTGGGTCCTTCGCGGGCCTGGTATGATTCCAAAGTAGTAGGCACACGCCGTGGGCCGTCCGTGTTTCACGGCACACGGCGTGTGCCGGCTACAATCTGCAAGAGCCATTTTTTTCCCGGCATGGGGAGGTCCGCTTGGGATGTCGGCTGTTTCGCCCCACGCCCAGCGACGCGCGGCCCCCAACGCCGGCCAGCCCGGCCGTGCGGTGCGGTATCAGCCGCTGGTGATCGTCCTGGGCGCCACCGCGGCGGGGATCGTTGCCGACCGCTACTGGCCGCGGCCGGTGGGGCTGTGGTGGGCCGTGGGGGGCGGGGCGGGGCTGGGTTGGCTGCTCCTCTGGCGGCGCGGGCGGCTGGGCCCGGCCGCCGCCGCCTTGCTGCTGGCCGTCGCCGCAACCGCCGCCGCCTGGCACCATTGCCGCTGGTGCCTGTTCGCCGCCGACGACGTGGGGTGTTTTGTTCGCACCACGCCCCAGCCGGTGGCGATCCGTGCGATTGCACTGCAAACCCCGCGGTCGCCGCCCGCCCGCCGCCCCGACCCGCTGCGCCTCGTGCTGCCCAACCAGTCGTGCCGCCTGGAGATCGAGTTGGTGGCCATTCGTGACGGCACGCTCTGGCGGTCGGCCTCGGGCAGGGCCCGGATGGTCGTCTACGCCTCGCCGGCCGACGACGTTGAATTGCAGTCGCCGGACGGCCAGCCCAAGGATCAACTCCAGGAAGACGAGGCCGCATCTTTGCAGCAGCGCCGCGTCTGGCTGCGGGATCTTCAGCCCGGCGACCGCTTTCAAGCCTTTGCCCGGCTCGCGCGGCTCGAGCCGCCGCTGAACCCCGGCGAGTTCGACTTTGCCGCGCACTGCCGGGCGGACCGCGTGCGGGGCCAGCTTCGCGTGGGGTTGCCCGAGGCGGTTACGCTGCTGGCCCGGGGCCCGGCCTGGCAGCCCCGCCGGCTGCTGGAGCAACTGCGAATGCGGGGCATGGGTGTCTTCCAGGCCCATCTGGCCGGCCAGTCGGCCCTGGCCGACGCGGTGCTGCTGGGCATGCGCGAGCAGCTCGACCCCGACCAGACCGAGAGCTTCCGCGAGACCGGCACCATGCACCTGCTGGTGATCGCCGGTCTGCACCTGGGCATATTGGCCGGGGCGGCCACGCTGCTGCTGTCGCGGCTGCCCATCCCGCGCCGCTGGGCGCTGGCGGCCGTGGCCCTCTTCACCCTGGCCTACATGCTCCTGGTCGATGCCCAGCCGCCGGTGGTCCGGGCGACGATCCTCGTGCTGTCGGCCTGTGGCTCGCTCTGGTTCGGCCGCGAGCGGCTGGGCATGAACGTGCTGGCCGGGGCCGGCCTCATCGTGCTGGCTCTCAACCCGGCCGATCTGTTTCGCATCGGCCCCCAGCTCTCGTTCCTGTGTGTGGCGGGAATAATGTGGCTGGCGCCGATGTGGGCCTCGCTCCATGCCGGTGGCGACCCGATCCAGCGGCTGCTGGGCAGCCAGCGGCTTTGGCCGACCAAAGTCCTCTGGTTATGCGGCAGGAGCCTCCGGCACCTTACTCTCGTAAGCGGGACAATTTGGCTCCTGACGCTGCCGCTGGTAATGGCCCGCTTCCACCTGTGCAGCCCGGTGGCCGTGCTCCTAAATACGCTGGTGTGGATACCGATGGCCATGGCCCTGGTGTTCGGCTTTGGCTTGCTGGTGCTGGGCGGGCTGCCGCCGGCGGCCTGGCTGTGCGCCACGCTCTGCCAGTGGAACCTGGACCTGCTGACCTGGCTGGTGGAAAGAGGTCAGAAAGTGCCCTTGGGGCATCACTGGGTGCCGGGTCCGGCCGACTGGTGGCTGGCGGGTTTTTACGGGGCGTTGGGCCTATGGCTGGCCTTTCCGCGGCTCCGGCCACCCTTGCGCTGGCAGGTGGCCCTCCTGGCCGGCTGGTCGGCCCTGGGCCTGGCCGGCTGCTGGCCCGCGCCCGACGCGCACTCGCTGCGCTGCACGCTGCTGGCGGTGGGACACGGCGAGGCGGTGGTGGTCGAGCTGCCCACGGGCCGGACCCTGCTGTACGACGCCGGCCGCTTCTCCTCTCCGCACGGCGCGGCCCAATCCACGGCCGGCTTCCTCTGGTCCCGCGGCATCACCCATCTGGACGCCGTCGTACTGTCGCACGGCGACGTGGACCACTACAACGGCTTGCCGGGCCTCCTGGATCAGTTTTCGGTGGGCGTGGTCTACGTTTCGCCCGTCATGCAGGCGGAAATGGACGCCAGCCGGGAGGGCGCCGGACTGCGGGTCCTGCGCGATGCGATTCGTGCGGCCGGCGTACCCTTGCGCCAGATCTGGGCCGGCGACCGCCTGGCCGCCGGGCCGGATTGCACGATCGACGTGCTGCATCCGCCCCGCCGGGGCATCGAGGGGAGCAACAACGCCAACTGCATCTGCCTGGCGATCGAGTATTTCGGCCGCCGCGTGCTGCTGACTGGCGATCTGGAGCCGCCGGGGCTGGGTGCCGTCTTGGCCGACCCGCCGACCCACTACGACGTGCTCCTGGTGCCGCATCACGGCAGCCGGCAGAGCGACCCGGAGCGGCTGGCCGCTTGGAGCACCCCCGATTGGTCGGTAATCAGTGCCGACCGCCGCTGGGACCTGAGCCGCGTCAAGGAAATCTATCGCCGCGGCGGGGGCCGCGTGCTCCACACGGCCCAGACCGGCGCCGTTTCGGCCGTTCTGGACTGCCAGGGGGCCCGGGTGGAGACGTTCCTGCCGCCCCGTAAAACCCCACCTATGTGGGAGTAGGACGGGTCGAGCGGCTGCCAGTGGGGTGGGTCGAGGCAAGTAGGGTGGGTCGAGCGCAGCGAGCCCCACCGGAAGCTGGAAAATGTCAACAAGTGGTGGAGCTCGCTGCCGCTCGTCCCACCCTACAACCCTCCAACCTTCCGCGTCAAGATCTGCCCATAGAACTTTCGCGGTTGCCAAGAATCGGTGCCGGAGCGTAAAATTGCCGAACGGCGCGGGGGGGCCATTGCAAAACGCCGGCCAAAGGCTAAACTGGGTGTTTTAGTATTTAGCGGGTTGTTACAAACTGTTAGCAGGAAGGGTTCTAACCAGTAGGGTAGCAGGACGGGGCCTCGGCACGAGAACAGGCGCCCGCTCGGCAAGGTGGAGCAGTCGCGGCAGCAGATGACCATTACCAAGCAGCGGAAGCAGGAATTGATTGGCACCTTCCGGCAGAAGGAAGAAGACACCGGCTCGCCGGAGGTGCAAGTCGCCATTATCACGTCGCGGATCAACAGTCTGACCGAGCATCTGCGGGAGCACAAGCGGGATTTCGCCTGCCGTCGCGGCCTGCTCATGCTGGTCAGTCGCCGGCGACGGCTGTTGGACTACTTGAAGCGGGTCAGTCCGCGGCGTTACCTGGACGTCATTCGGCGTCTGGAAATCCGCAAGTAGTCCGGGCGGCCTTCTCTCACCTTGGGCGCGGTGCGCGGCGCGTAGCCGGCGGCTGCCGCCGGGGCGCTTGTAGACGCTCTGCCCACGAGGCGCCGATCTTCTCGCCGCCCTAGGACCGGACCCATTCCCCGAGAAGGAAGGCAGGAACGAACTTGAAAGCACGAGTTGAACGCCAGATTGGGACGGGGATTCTTTCGATCGAGACCGGTGAGCTGGCCAAGCAGGCCGCCGGCAGTTGCCTGGTGCAATACGGAGAGACGGTGGTGCTCAGTGCGGCGGCCGTCGGTCCGCCGCGGGTGGGCGATTTCTTCCCCCTGACCTGCGACTACCGGGAGCGGGTGGCGGCGGCGGGCAAGTTTCCGGGCGGGTTCCTCAAGCGCGAGGGCCGGCCCACGACCAAAGAGACCCTTACCGCCCGGCTCATGGACCGCCCCATCCGGCCGCAGTTTCCCGACCGCTACTTCGACGAGATCCAGATCCAAAGCTTCGTGCTGGCATCCGACCGGCAGAACGACGGCGACGTGCTGGCCATGAACGGCGCCTCGGCCGCCCTGTGCCTGTCGCCGCTGCCCTTTCACGGGCCGTTGGGCGCGGTCCGGCTGGGCTACATCAACGGCCAGTTCGTGCCCTTTCCCACCCACGACGCCCTGGAGGAGAGCGACCTGGACCTGATCGTCTCCGGCAGCCGCGAGGCGATCCTCATGATCGAGGGCTTCGCCCGCGAGATGCCGGAAAGCCTGATGCAGCAGGCGATCAGCACGGCCCATCAATACATTCGCGAGATCTGCGACATGCAGGACGAGTTGGCCCGGCAGGCGGGCACGGTGAAGGCCGAGTACGTCCAGCCCCCCGCCGACGGCCTGTTGGACATGCTGCGGGGGCAATTCGGCGAAGAGCTGCGGCAGGCCAAGCGGACCGAGGGCAAGCAGGCGCGGGCCGAGGCCGTGGCGGCGCTGAAGGAACGAGCCCTGGCCGCCGCGATCCCCGATCCCCAGGCACCCGACGCCGTAAAGCCCGAGCGATTCCAGTCGGCCTGGCACCACCTGGAGCGGAGCGTGGTCCGCGACCTGATCCTGGCCGGCACGCGGCCCGATGGCCGCGACAATCGCTCGCTGCGGGCCATCTCCTGCTCGGTCGACGTGCTGCCCCGCGTACACGGCTCGGCCGTCTTCCAACGCGGCGAGACCCAGGCCCTGGTCACCCTCACCCTGGGCACCGGCCGCGACGAGCAGCGGGTGGACGGCCTGGTCGAAGAGTATTCGCAGAAGTTCATGCTGCACTATTATTTCCCGTCGTTCTCGGTGGGCGAGGTGCGGCCCATCCGCGGCCCCGGCCGGCGCGAGATCGGCCACGGGGCGCTGGCCGAGCGGAGCGTCAAGCCCGTGCTCCCCAACCCCGACGACTTCCCCTACACCATCCGCATCATCTCCGACATCCTGGAATCCAACGGCTCCAGCTCGATGGCCAGCGTGTGCGGGGCCACCCTGGGCCTCATGGCCGCCGGCGTGCCCATCAGCAATCCCGTGGCCGGCATCTCCATCGGCCTGGTGCAGGAAGGACCGCAGTGGACCCTCCTGACCGACATCATCGGCGACGAGGACCACTTCGGCGACATGGACTTCAAGGTGGCGGGCACGCAGAACGGGATCACGGGCATCCAGCTCGACCTGAAGACGCACGGCATCAGCGAGGAGATCGTCCAGGCCGCGCTGGGGCAGGCCCGCGAGGCCCGCATCGAAATCCTCCGCAAAATGCTGACCACCATCTCCCGCCCGCGGCCCGAAATCTCGCCCTGGGCCCCACGCCTGCTGCGAACCAGCATCGATCCGGAGAAGATCGGCCTCTTGATCGGGCCGGGCGGCAAGACCATCCGCGCCATCCAGGAGGCCACCGGGGCCTCGATCGACGTCGAAGACGACGGCACCGTGACCGTGGCCTGCACCACCATGGACGGGGCCAACGCGGCCATGCAGCGCATCGAGGCCCTCACCGCCTCGGTCGAGGTGGGCCGCATCTACGAGGGCCGCGTCGCCAGCATCAAGGAGTTCGGGGCCTTCATCGAGATCATCCCCGGCAAGGACGGCCTGTGCCACATCAGTGAGCTGGCCGAAGGCTACGTCCCCAGCGTCGGCGAGTTCTGCAAGGTCGGCGACGAAATGCAGGTCAAGGTCATCGCCATCGACGACCAGGACCGCGTCAAGCTCAGCCGCAAGGCGGCCTTGAAGGAATTGGGCCTGACCGACCCCAAGGCCGTTGCCCCGCGGGAACCGCGGGATCAAGGTGCGCCCCGCCGCGGCGACGGCGGCCATCGCGGCCGTGACAGCCGCGACCGGGGCGACCGGGGCTAGATTTGTAGGGTGGGTCGAGCCCGGGCGAGCCCCACCATTTTCGACGGACAGCGGGGGACGGACGACGGACGGTAGTGCGTCCGGCCGTCGTCCGTCCTCCGTCGCCCGTCGTTCTCATCGCCAGGACCGCCCACTATGGACCCGGCCGACGTCAACCAGAAACTGATCGACCAGTACACCGAGATCGCGCGGCTGGCCGGCGGGCTGGCCCACGAGATCAAGAATCCCCTCTCCACGATCCGCCTGAACATGGACCTCCTGGCGGAGGATTATCACGACAGCGAGGCCCCCCGCGACCGCCGCCCGCTGCAAAGGATCGAGGTTGTCCAGCGCGAATGTCAGCGCTTGCAGGACCTGCTGGACGACTTCCTCAACTTTGCCAAGGTCCGCCGGCTGAAGTTCGAGCCCAGCGACCTGAACGTCCAGGTGGGCCAGGTGTTGGACTTCTTCCGCCCCAAGGCCCGGGCCAGCAACATCGAAGTCGCCGACTACCTGGCCGCCGATCTGCCGCTGGTCCTGCTGGATCGGGAGAACTTTCACGGGGCCCTGTTGAACCTGGTGCTCAACGCCCAGCAGGCCATGCCCGGCGGCGGCCAACTCCTGGTGCGGACCTTCGGCACGGGCCAGGGCGTGGGCCTCGAGCTGATCGACACGGGCGGCGGCATGGACGAGGAGACGCGGGCCCACGCCTTCGATGCCTTCTTCTCGACCAAGCAGGGCGGCTCCGGCCTGGGACTGCCCACGGCCCGCAAAATCATCGAGGCCCACGGCGGCAGCGTCCGCGTGCAGAGCGAGCCCGGCCGCGGCACCCAGTTCACCATCCTGCTGCCCGTCCCCGAGCGATTGCCCGCCGCCACCGCCGCCGCCGCCATTGCATCACCTACCGACAACAAATGACCGCCAAGTGTCCGGCGTGTGTCCCAACTGCTAAAGCCAAAACGACGGGCCAACCCCTAACGACTAACGACGGCCTGACCCCGCTCCTTCCCCTCCTTCCCGCGTGCCGCCCTCTGAACCGCAAAGCGGTTCAATAGCAAAGCCCAGGGTTGCCGCGCAGCGGCTACCCTGGGTGGCCGTTGCGGTAGCCCGTCGAACCCTGTAAGGGTTCCACACGCGATCGCTCAACCCCTACAGGGTTGAAACGCCTATTTCATACCGGGACCCAGGGTAGCGGCGAGTACGCCGCCGCCCTATTGCATCGTTTCCGCAAGCCGTTTATCGCCGTGAATCAACTCGTTGACCACCGCCGAAATGTCGGTGCGCTGTTTCGAAGCAATCTCTTGGACAAATGCCAACGCTTCTCCGTCCAGGTAGACGGGTAGATTCAACTTTGTGCCGCGACGATAGAACTTCCCGCGAACCGCCTTGGAAAAGTCGTATTGCCTTTTCATCAATCGTTCCTGTACTGCTCGGATTCGCGCCTTGTCGCCTTCCGGCATGAAAAGACGCGAATAATGGAAGTAGCCTTGTTCACCTTGCGAAACGTGTGGCAGACAACCAACACCCGACCAACGGAGGACATGCCCGCCGTGATCCAGCGATCTTCTTCTTGGCTGTGGACATCGTCGTACAAGGACCGACCGCGAGGATCAAGGAACACGGTGGCCGCCTCCTCGAAGGAAACACGGTGTTTCCGCCGATTGGCCGCTGCCTTGGAGGGGTCCCACTCAAAATTGTAGTCCATCGGTAGCGTCCGGTCACGCACTACGGCCCACCCTTGGGCCCCTACTATCGCCCTTTTCCAAGGCACCCCACCCTAGAATTAGAGCCGATGGCCGCCGGGTGGTCAAGCCTGCCGCCTGAGGCTCGAGCCCAGCGACCTGAACGTCCAGGTGGGCCAGGTGTTGGACTTCTTCCGCCCCAAGGCTCGGGCCAGCAACATCGAAGTCGCCGACTACCTGGCCGGCGATCTGCCGCTGGTCCTGCTGGACCGCGAGAATTTTCACGGGGCCCTGTTGAACCTGGTGCTCAACGCCCAGCAGGCCATGCCCGGCGGCGGCCAACTCCTGGTGCGGACCTTCGGCGCCGGCCAGGGCGTGGGCCTCGAGCTGATCGACACGGGCGGCGGCATGGACGAGGAGACGCGGGCCCACGCCTTCGATGCCTTCTTCTCGACCAAGCAGGGCGGCTCCGGCCTGGGGCTGCCCACGGCCCGCAAGATCATCGAGGCCCACGGCGGCAGCGTCCGCGTGCAGAGCGAGCCCGGCCGCGGCACCCAGTTCACCATCCTGCTGCCCGTCCCCGAGCGCTTGCCCGCCGCCACCGCTGCGGCCGCCATCGCGTCACCTACCGACAAGAAATGACTGCCAAGTGCCCGGCGTGTGTTCCAACTGCTAAAGCCAAAACGACGGGGCAACCGCCAACGACTAACGACGGCCTGACCCCACTCCTTCCTTGTGGGTCCATGGGGGCAGGCCGTCGTTGGTCATTAGCGAGTTTCCTCGTTACGCTCGCGATCGTCTTCTTTAGGCGCCTCGTTGCCGGATTCGATGCGTTGAATGGCTGCCGCCACGCTGCTATGGCCCCCAAGCACTCCTCTCGCCCTCGACGATCTCCGTGCCCTCCGCGGTATTATTCTTTTCCTGGCGCTTGAAATTGGGCCAGCCGGTATTATATACTAGTGTACATTATAGGCGGAAGGGGCTGAGGGGGATAACGGGATAAGGGGTTGAGGGGGAACGACCGACGGATACGGGATGAAGGATGAACCATCGGCGGCAGGTCCCGCCGAGCGCCCGGCCGCCAATCCCTAATCCCCGCCCAAAGGGCACGTATAGAGATTGCTGGCGGTTTTCAAGCGAAGGCGGTCGCAGTCGAACACGTACCTCACAATGCGTACTAACTTACGGTTTCCGTAGAAATAGCTAACGCAAGCCAGCCAACATGTTACGGACTTGTCGAACACCGTAAATATCGAACATACCCCCGAGGCGTTCGACAAGTGCGGCCCGGGTGCAGAGAAAAAGAAAAAAGAAAAGAACAACCCTGCTGTTGATGGCCAATGGGACAGGCACATTTTTCGGCCGCCAAGTGCGCGGCGACGAGATGCCGCAAGGGGCCGAAAAATGAGCCAGTCCCCGACCCATGTGAAGAAATGGGGACTGGCTCCGAACCGCTTTACCAATGCGGCGGTGAAAACGCCTGCCGTGAGGTGCCTGTCCCCATTTCTTCACATGGGGTATCCTTCACGGGACGTACAATCCGGGTGTGGCACTGGCCCAAACGCCGGTGCCGCCCGAATTCACCAGCTTTGCCGGGGACCAAAAAATGCTACGCACCGTCACGGGGCCTGCGTAAGAAGGGATCAAAACATGCTGCACGCCGTCACGGGGGCCTACGGATATTCCGGAAAGTACATCGCCCGGCGGCTGCTCGACCAGGGCCACACGGTCGTTACGCTGACCAACTCGCCCGGGCGGCCCAACCCGTTCGGCGAGCAGGTCCGGGCGATGCCCTTCCATTTCGACCGGCCGGATCTGCTGGCCGAGCAGCTTCGCGGCGTTGCGGTGCTGTACAACACCTACTGGGTGCGATTCAACCATCGCCTGTTCCGGCAGGCCGACGCGGTCCGCAACACGCTGGTGCTCTTCGAGGCCGCCCGCAAGGCCGGCGTGCGGCGAATCGTGCACGTGAGCATCGTCAATGCCTCGGCCGATTCGCCGCTGGAGTACTTCCGCAGCAAGGCCCGGTTGGAGAAGGCCCTGGTCGATTCCGGCCTCTCCTACGCGATACTGCGGCCCGCCGTCCTGTTCGGAAAAGAAGACGTGCTGGTGAACAACATCGCCTGGACGCTGCGCTGGATGCCGCTGTTCGCCATCTTCGGCGACGGCCGCTACCGCTTGCAGCCCATCTACGTCGAAGACCTGGCCGAGCTGGCGGTGCGGCAGGGCTCGGGCCGCGAGAACACGGTCGTCAATGCGATCGGGCCGGAGACGTTCACCTACCGCGAGCTGGTGGCAACTATCGGCCGGCTAATTGGAAAGCCCCGCCCGATCGTCTCCGTGCCGCCCTGGCTGGGCTACGCGGCCAGCCGAATGCTGGGCCTGGTGCTCGGCGACGTGCTGGTTACCCGCGACGAGATCCGGGGCCTGATGGCCGGCCTGCTGTGCGTCGAGGCCCCGCCCGCCGGGCCCACGGCCCTGACCGACTGGGTGCGGGAGCACGCCGACAGCCTGGGCCGGCGCTACGCCAGCGAGCTGGCCCGGCGAAAAGACCGCTCGGCGGGGTACGAGGCCAGAAGTTAGGAGTTAGGAGTTAGGAGTTAGAAGGCGTGCCGCTCCGCGTTGTGGCCGGTCTCCGACCGAGCCACATTGCCGTTGTGGCCGGTCTCCGACCGAGCCACATTGCCGACTTGAATGCCTCCCGAGCCCCGGAGACCTTCGGTCCCCGCCGCGGCGGGGTCGGGAGACCCGCGCCGAACTTAGCTATCCGGCTGCGCTTATGCAACTTCCCCATTCTAACTCCTAACTTCTGACTTCTGCCTCCTGACTCCTGACTTCTTTCTTCCCGACTGCTCTTGCCGGCCGCCGGGCCTCTTGCTACCATCCCGCCCCGGCGGTCAAGGTAGGCTTGTCTGGCCCCATCACATTACGTAACCGCGCCCATCTAGCGAGGTTCGGCGGTGGCCTTGTTGCTGCGACGCTCAAGGAGATTCGTCGCCATGCCACGGTTGACGTTGGCCCATTGGTCCTCGGCCCTGCTGTTGGCCGCCCTGGCCGGCTGCGCCGATAATCCGCTGGTGCTGAAGGGTAAGGTGACACAGGCCGAGCAGCAGCAGGCCAACCTGACGCGGCAGAATCAGCTCTATCAGGACCGGATCGCCAAGCTGGACCGCGACAACCAGGAGCTAGAGACCACCCTGGCCCAAACGCGGCAGGAGCGCCGCGTGATGGAAGACCAATTGGCGGCCATCCGCGAGCAGCTTCGCGGCACCACCAGCCAATTGACCCAGGTCCAGGGCGAGCGGCAGGACCTGGACAAGAAGACGCAGGCCATGGCCGCCTCGATGCGGCGTCAGACGGGCGTGTCGATCGCGCCCAACAACAGCTTCCTGCAAACCCTGCCCGTGATTCACTCGCCGGACGTACACGTCCGCCGCGACGGCGACGTGATTCGCATCGAGCTGCCGGCCGGCCAGTTATTCGATCCGGGCGGGGCCCGGCTGCGGCCTGGCGCGGCCAACCTGATCGCCGACGCCGCCACCGAGATCCGCCGCACCTATCCCGACCAACTCCTCGGCATCGAGGGGCACACCGACAGCGATCCAATCACCCCCGGGTCGTATCGCAACAATCACGAGCTATCGGCAGCCCGGGCCCTGGCCGTCTACGACTCACTGGTCACCAGCGGCTTCTACCGCCCCGAGCAGGTATTCGTCGTGGGCCACGGGTCGAACCACCCCGTGCTCTCCAACGCCACGGCCGAGGGCAAGCAGCGGAACCGGCGGATCGAGCTGGTCGTGTACCCCGAGCGCCGCGGCCAGTAGGCAGGCGACGGGCGACGGGCGACGGACGACGGGCGACGGGCGACGGGCGACGGGCGACGGACGACGGATGCAGTGTGCCCCGCGCGCCGCGGCCAGTAGCCCTCCGTGTCGTATGCCCGGTCCCCTCTCCCTCCGGGAGAGGGTTAGGGTCAATACCGTTGAAATAGTCGTAAGTTGCTTAATAGTAACGTGTTATGAGATGCGGAGCTTTGGCGATTCCGGTTTTGAGGGCAACGCTCGG
>JBEKTY010000052.1:0-44637 GCA_049515555.1 Thermoguttaceae bacterium | reverse complement strand
CCGGTTTCAACTTGCGAATCTGATCGGCGTCCATGCCACGGCCTCCTTGGTGAAGCAGAACGCCTATAGATTCGCCAATTTCGCCAATTCATGCAATATCAATCTTGCGCAGTAATACTAATTCGACTGACATGTAATCTCTCCAGGCAACCGGGCATGAAACGATCGTCAGGACGCCGCTAGCAGAGGATTCAGGCGAGCAACTATTGTGCCAAACCCAAACGCGGGGTTCAGCCGTTGTGGGGCTTGGAAAACTGCCGATGATCGATGCCCAACTGCTTGATCTTGTAGCGCACCATGCGCGGGGTGATGCCAAGCTGCCCGGCGGCCATGCTCACACTCCCTTGGCAGCTCTTCAAGGCGTCGGCGATCATGTCTCGCTCCAACAGCACGACCCGCACCTTGAGCAATCCTTGCCACGCCGATTCGCCCGTTGCGGGCAGTTGCAGCGTGGGCGGCAGATTGTGGCCGTGGATCACGTCGTCGGATGCCAACAACACGCCGTACTCGATGCAGTTCTCCAGTTCTCGGACGTTGCCCGGCCAGTGGTAAGCCAACATCATGTTGATGGCGGGAGTGCTGATCCGCCGCACGACCTTGCCCATCTTCTTGGCGTACTTGGCGACGAAATGGTCGGCCAGGAGCAAGATGTCGTCCTTCCGGTCGCGAAGCGGCGGCAGAGCGATGGGGAAGACGTTGATCCGGTAGTACAGGTCCTGCCGGAACAGGCCTTCGGAGAGTCGCGTCTCCAGGTTCTGGTTGGTCGCCGCGATGATCCGCACGTCGGCCTTCAGGGTCCGATTGCTCCCCACGCGCTCATATTCGCGTTCCTGGAGCACCCACAGCAGCTTGACCTGAATAACACCGAAGTCAGCAACTGCTGGGGCCCGGACTGCTTTGAAACCAGATCGGCGATCTCAGCCAGGACGCTCAGGTCCGCTTCGTGCTGCTCCAGATGGGAGAGTGGTTTCTCGCCAATTTCGATTTCCATACCCGATCTAGCCCTTCTCCAGGCCATTCACAGCAGGAATCTTAATTGTTGCCGTACTGCATACTGCTATTGCACTAACGCTCACTATATGTGCACGCCGTGCGCGTTTCCTGGGCACACTCGTGAACTGCGACTAGATTGCACATACGTTTCTCCGTTAAGCAAAAGACGTGCCGGGCCCGTCGGCTCCACCAACGCACAATAAACCCACCCATTGGCGATAGGCAACCACCAATATACGGGTCCGGTGTTGAGGCGACAGGTTCCCGGAGGGTCGATTGCCCGCAGAAGCGGTCAGACAAGCTCGCCGGCATCACCGGCGGACATCTGCAATCACCGGCCCGGCGGGGCACGGAAGGCGTAGGTTCCTGATCCCACGCTGAAAACGGCGTTGCCGCCCTCCTGCCGGACGAAAGTTACGCCTTCGGACACTGCGGCTCTCTGGCCGCTCTCCTGCACCGCCGACGCGTCGGCGGCCGGAATGAACACCAGTGCCGTGGTGTTGGCCGGGATGCCGACGTTCAGATCAAAGCCGCGGCCATCCGCCGACCAGGCGACGGAAATCCGTCCATGCGGTGAATCGTAATGCCCCTTGGCCCAGGTCAGCCCTCCGCCCGGTATGGGCTTGATGATGATGCTCTGGAACCCAGGTCCTTGGGAGTCGATGCCGAGGACCGTCCGGTAGAACCACTCGCTGCACGTTCCGAGATTGGCGTGATTGAAGGAGTTCATGCTCGGCTCGTAATAACCCTTCTCCGTCTTGCCGTCCCAACGCTCCCACATGCTGGTTGCACCCAACTTCAAGAAGTATCCCCAGGAGGGATAGGTTTCTTGGGTGAATAAGCGGTAGGCGGCGTCCGTGCGGCCGACCTTGGACAGCGCCGGAAGCAGCAGATGCGTAGTCACCATGCCGGTGGAGAGATGTCCGCCCCGGGCGTCGATGGCCGCAACCAGGTGCTCCGACGCCTGACGGATCTGGTCGCTATCGAGCACCTCGTAGGCCAGCGCCAGCGCATACCCGCCCTGCGAGCCGCTGCCGATCGTGCCGTCGGGATGTATGAACTTCTTCTGGAACGCCGAGCGGATCTCCTGAAACAATTGCCGATACCGCGCGGCGTCATCGGCTTTACCCAGGGCCTGGGCCATGAGCGACATGTTCCGCGCACCGTGGGCGAACAGCGCGGTGGAGATGAGCGGCTTGGGCGTAGACATGTCCGGCGCCAGCCAGTCGCCAAGTCCCACGTCCGGACCAACCAGGGTCGTGGCATGTCGTTGATAGTAATCGACGTGGCCGGCCATTTCCCGGTAGTATCGCCGGCAGAGCCGCGTGTCGGCGTACACGCTGTACATGGTCCAGGGAATGAGGACGCTGCTGTCGGCCCAGCCCGGCGACCAGCCGAAACGATGGACGTCGGGAGCGATCATCGAGAAGCCCCCGTCTTTCAGGCGCGCATCGGCGATGTCGGCCATCCACTTCGTGAATAGGCTGGCGGCATCCTGCTCGTAGAGCGTGCTGGCGGCTACTTCGTGATAATCCATCCACCCCATCCGCTCGTCGCGCTGCGGGCAATCGGTGGGAACGTCGATGAGGTTGGCTCGAATCGTGCACCGCATATTGTCCGCCGTACGGGTCATGATGTCGTTGGAGCAGGCGAACGAGCCCGTCAAGGGCAAGGCCGACCCGACAATGATCCCGGTGAACGTCTTGGGATCGGGCGCCGCCGGCAACCCTTCCACCTCCGCGTACTGGAATCCATGATAAGTGAATCGCGGCTCCCAGACCTCCGCGCCGGCCCCTTTGCAGATATAGCAGTCGGTCGCGCGGGCCCCGCGCAGATTGTCGCGGTAGACGGTGCCGTCGGCGTTCAACATTTCGCCGAAGCGCATGGCGATCTTCGTACCGGCCGGAGCGCTAATGCGCAGTCGCATCCACCCGGCGAAATTCCGCCCGAAATCGACGACCGCCAGGCCAGGTTTGGGCCGGGTAATGGCCACCGGATGGATTTCGCCGGTGCATTGGACGGGCGCTCCCGGCGCCGCTTGGACCACCGGGCTCAGTTGCGTGCCGGCCTGCACCGGCCGCCAATCGGAATTGGCAAAGCCCGGGCGGTCCCAACCGTCGGCTTCCAGCCGGGCATCGTACGTTTCGCCGGCGTACAGGTCGGCGGCGAGGATTGGCCCGAAACCGGCCGTCCAGGAGCCGTCGCTGGCGACGATGTCACTGCTGCCGTCGGCGTAGAACACATGCAGTTGCGCCAATAGCCGCGTCTGCCGCCCGTAAAGATTCTGACCGATGATGCTCAAGTGACCGCGAAACCAGCCGTCGCCGAGAATGGCGCCCAGGGTATTGGCGCCCTGTCGCACGTGTGGAGTAACGTCGTAGGCGCGATAGTAGATCCGCTTGTGGTAATCGGTCCACCCGGGGACGAGAAAATCGGCGCCGATCTTCTTCCCGTTGAGCCGCGGCTCGACCAGGCCCTGGCTGGTCACGTACAACACCGCGCGGCCTGGCGGTTTCGTAAGTACAAAGTCCTTGCGCAGGTGGGCGGCCGGAAGGTACTGGTCCTTGCCGTTTCCGGGCACCACCGCTTTGGCGTCATCGCGACCGATCCACCGGGCCTTCCACTGCCGCGGATCGAGTATCCCCATCGACCACTGTGCCGCAGCGCTCCACGCCTGCGGTTGATCGCGGCGGTCCCAGACGCGAACTTTCCACAAGCACCATTGGTGCGATGTCAAGGGCCGCCCTTCGTAGTCGATCTGCGTCGAGCGGTCAGACGCCACCTTGCCGCTGTCCCACAGATCACCTTCATCCTGGGCCAGTCTCTCCGGCGAAGACGCGACAAGAACGCGATATGCCGTTTGCCGCTCGCCGCGATCGGTCGACTCGATGATCCAACTCAAGCGGGGCCGCACTACGTCGATCCCCAGCGGGTTGCTGCGGTACTCGCAGCGCAACTCGCCGACCGTGGCGGCCGGAAGTGTTGCGATCAGCAGCAGGTCAAGGCAGACGGCGGCCAGGGCCGTGGCGGGCTTCAGCATCGATAGGTTCCTTTTCACTGCGCGGCCGCGGGAATCACCTGCCGCGCTTGGGCATTTCCGGGGTGCGGGCGATGGCCTTCAGCTCCGGCTTCCGCACGCCGAACTGATCCATGGGGAAATTCACAAACCCCAGCTTCAGCGCCGGCGAGCCTTCCTTCACGCGGAAGTCGCCGTTGGCCGGATCGGCAAACCATGCGGATGAAAGCCGTTGATGAGGATGTTGTTCTCCTTGAGGTCTCTCAGCCGCACGCCGCCGCTGATCACCGCCTGCTCGTTCTGATACGCCTGATACACGACCGCCGCGGCCTTGCTTCCCGACTCTGCGGCGGTGAAGATCAAGGTGTCGGGCAAGTAGTACGTCCCCTGTCGCAAGAAGACTGTTACGGCTTCGCGCCCCGCCAGCTTTTGCGCGGCTTGTTGCGCGCTGTGCAACGTCGCAAGCGGCCTGGCCAGCGTGCCCGGATTCGTGTCGCTCCCGGTCGGCGCAACGAATATCTGCGCGAGCCGCTCTTCAGCCGAAGCGGAAGCACACAGCAACAACACCAGGGCGCCATATAAACAAGTTCTCATGCCTCACCGCTCTCCACTACGGCTTTACAATTGAAACAATCTTAACTTTCCGTACTCATCACGCTCCGCGTGATGCCCTCCCTCTCGCGGAGCGAGAGGGGTACGGGAAATGCAAAACTTATCTTTCGCCCGACCCGCCAGTCCCCGATTATAGTGCCGCCGGCCGCCGTGTCAAACAAGCTTCCTTTGCCGCGACGCTCGACAACCGCGATTCGCGTTACTTATTGGCCCGTGGAAGATTCGTGCGCGAGGCGCTTTCCGGGCGTATTCGGTCGTGGTAGAATGGCCCCCGGCTGAATTCACCCAAGTCATCAGGAGTACACACATGCCTGCCCGTTTTCACCGGCGTCGATTCCTCCAGACCTCGATGGCTACGGCCGCCGGGATGGTCATACTCAAGGACAGTCGCTCGCTGGGGGCCTACCGGGCCAACGAGAAGCTGCACATCGCCATTGTCGGAGCGTGCGGACAAGGCGAGTCGAACGTGGGCCAAGTGGCCGGCGAGAACCTCGTGGCCCTGTGCGACGTGGACCAGCGCCGCGCCGACCAGACGCACAAGAAGTTCCCGCAGGCCAAGCGCTATGTCGATTTCCGCAAGATGCTCGACGAGCTGCACGGCCGGATCGACGCGGTCGTGGTCAGCACGCCCGACCACACCCATGCCGTGGCCGCGGTGGCGGCCATGAAGCTGGGCAAGCACGTTTATTGCGAGAAGCCGCTGACGCGCACGGTCCATGAGGCGTGGGTCATGCGGCAGACCGCGATCGAACAGAAGGTCGTTACGCAGATGGGCAATCAGGGCTCGGCCACCGAGGACCTGCGGCGCGGAGTGGAGCTGGCCTGGGCGGGAACGATGGGCGAGCTGCGCGAGGCGCACATCTGGCTGGCCAATGGCGACGGCCCCCAAGATCGCCCGAAAGATGAGCCCCCGGTTCCACCGGGACTGGATTGGGAGGGGTGGCTTGGCCCGGCGCCCTATCGCCCGTATAACTCGGCCTACATGCCCGGCTCGTGGCGCAAATGGCGGGCCTTCGGCAGCGGCAGCGGCGGAGACATGGGCTGCCACACGTCGAACATGGCCTTTCGGGCCTTGCGGCTGGACTTGTTGTGGCGTGCCGATGCGGCGGTCAAACCCGCCGTGCCGGCCATCATTCGCGTCGAGGCCCAGGCCTCGGAGATCCATCCCGAGACGTATCCCCGCCGCATCGTCGCGAAGTTCGACATTCCGGCCCGCGGCAACCTTCCGCCGGTGAAGTGGACCTGGTACAACGGCGGCCCCAAGCCCTCCAAGGACGAGTTGCTCGGCCATATCATGACGGCCTGGGGCTGCTTGGTGAAGGGCAGCCAAGGCGCCATCTTCACGTCGTGCCCGTGGAATACGCGGCTGGAACTCCTGCCCAAGGAAAAGTTCCAGGGATTCCGCGGCCCCGCGCCCAGCGTGCCGCGCTCGCCGGGCCATCACGCCGAGTGGATTCTCGCCTGCAAGGGTGGGCCAAAGCCTTTTTCCGGCTTCGAGATCGGCGGGCCGATGACCGAAATGGTCCAGTTAGTACACGTGGCCTCGCTGGCCGGGGGGCCCATCGAGTACGATCCGCTCAGCGGCGTGATCGTCAACTCGGCCCAAGCCAACGAGCTGCTGCATCGCCCGTACCGGCCCGGCTGGACGCTATGAGTATGGGCCGACAAATAGCTTCCGTATTCATCACGCTCCGCGTGATGACCTTCCTCTCGCGGAGCGAGAGGAGTACGGGAAATGCGGAACTTGTTTTTCGGCCGGTCCCAGGTGGCTGCTCGGAGCGTATCCGAGCGGCGTGCAAAGCAACAATCCCCGCGTGATATAGGAGCAAGATTCGATGAAACGCATGGTCCTGGCAGCGTTGGTTGTCGCGTCGCTGGCAAGCGTGGCTTGTGCCGCGGAAGACTTGGCCCGGGGTTTCGCTTGGCCGCCGCAATCGGCCCGGCCCTGGGTGTATTGGTTCCCGCTCAGCGGCAATCTCTCGAAGCAGGGAATCACCGCCGACCTGGAGGCACTCCAGCGGGTTGGCATCGGCGGCGTGTTATATATGGAAGTGGACCAGGGCGCTCCGAAAGGGCCGGCCGATTTCGCCGGTCCGCTGTGGCGAGAACTGTTCCAGCACGCCTGCAAGGAGGCCCACCGCCTGGGCCTGGAAATCAACATGAACAACGACGCCGGCTGGTGCGGCAGCGGCGGCCCGTGGATCAGCCCGGAGTTGTCCATGCAGCGCGTCGTGTGGACCGAGACGGTTGTTCGGGGGCCGAAGTCCTTTGACGGCACGCTGGCCCGGCCGCAGGCCGTCCGCAATTTCTACCAGGACATTGCCGTACTGGCCATGCCGGCGCCGGAGGGCCAGGCCCGCATCCAAGGCATCCAGGGGAAATCGTCCGCCATTCCCCAGCACTTTCCCCCGCAGCGGGCCGCCTTTGCGACCCTGCCGGCCGAGTCCGTCATCCCGCGCAATGGAATCGTCAATTTGACGGGCAAGATGGACGCTGCCGGCAAACTCGTCTGGGACGTTCCCCAGGGCCAGTGGCTCGTCTTGCGACTGGGCCACACCTCGACCGGCAAGGACAATCATCCCGCGCCGGCTTCGGGTTGCGGATTGGAATGCGACAAACTCAGCAAAGAAGCGACGGAATCGCATTTCAACGGGCTGATGGGCCGGCTCATCGCCGACAACCGCGCGCTGGCCGGCAAGGACAAAGTGCTGGTGTCAACCCACATCGACAGTTGGGAAGTGGGCTCGCAGAATTGGACGCCCCGCATGCGCCAGGAGTTCCAGCAGCGCTGCGGCTACGACCTCCTGCCGCTGTTGCCCACCTTCACCGGCCGGGTGGTCGATAGCCTGGAGGTCTCCGAGCGTTTCCTCTGGGACCTGCGGCAGACGGTGTCCGACATGCTGATCGAGAACTACGCCGGGCATTTCCGCGCGCTTGCCAACCGCCACGGCCTGCGGCTCTCGATCGAAGCCTACGACGGCGTGCCGTGCGACGAGATGACCTACGCCGGCCAGGCGGACGAGCCGATGTCGGAATTCTGGTCGTGGGACAAATTCGGCGCGGCCTACAGTTGCACCGAGATGGCGTCTGCGGCCCACGTCTACGGCAAGCCGATCCTCGGCGCCGAGGCGTTTACCGCGACCGACGGCGAGAAATGGCTGGGCCACCCGGCCTACATCAAAGACCTCGGCGACTGGGCCTTCTGCGAAGGGATCAACCGCTTCGTGTTCCATCGCTATGCCATGCAGCCCTGGACGAACCCCAACCGCGCGCCGGGCATGTCGATGGGTCCCTGGGGGCTGCACTACGAGCGGACACAGACCTGGTGGGAACAATCCCGGGCCTGGCACGAATACCTGGCCCGCTGCCAGTACCTGTTGCAGCAAGGGCTGTTCGTGGCCGACGTCTGCTACCTGCAACCCGAGGGCGCCCCGCGGCGCTTCGCGCCGCCGCCGACGGCGATGATCGCGCCGTTCGTCCGCGGCGGCTACAACTTCGACGGCTGCACGCCGGAAGTGGTGCTCACGCGCATGAGCGTGAAGGACGGTCGCATCGTGCTGCCCGATGGAATGAGTTACCGCCTGCTGGTACTGCCCCTGGTCGAGACGATGACGCCGGCGCTGCTCGGCAAGATCAAAGAGCTGGTCGCGGCCGGGGCGACGGTCGTGGCCCCCTGGCGCTCGCTGAAAGCGCCCGGGCTGAGCCGGTACCCGGCCTGCGATGAAGAGGTCAGGACGCTCGCGGCCGATCTGTGGGGCGCCGACGCGGCGCCGGCCGAAGTCTCTGAGCGACGCGTGGGCCAGGGTCGCATCATCTGGGGCGGGGAGCTGAGCCCCAAGCCCACGGCCGTGCCCAGCGAGCAGCCGGAGTTCGGCTCCGCGCAGTGGATCTGGCACAAGGAAGGGAACCCCGCCCTGTCCGCCCCGCCCGGCGTGCGGTACTTCCGCCGTATCGTGACCTTGCCGTCGGACAGCCGCATCGCATCCGCCCGGTTGGTGATGACCGCCGACAATGAGTTCGTGTGCTATATCAACGGGCGCAATGTCGGAACAGGCAATGACTTTCACCGGGCCTATTTCATGAATGTCGCCTCGGCGCTGAAGCCGGGCGAGAATCTGGTCGCAGTGATGGCAACCAACACGACCGACAGCCCGAGCCCCGCCGGCCTGATCGGCATGCTCTCGGTCAAGCTCGGCGACGGCGGCACGCTCGCGGTGCCGACGGACCCGTCGTGGGAAACCTGCGTGAAAGCCGCCCGGGGCTGGAACACCAGCCCGAAACCGGCCGAAGGCTGGGCAGCCGCCCTGCAACTTGGCCCGCTGGGCATGGCGCCGTGGGGCCAGATCGAGGCGGCGCCCGCGGCTGAGGAGGCCTTCCCGGCGGTGAAGGCGGTCCATCAGTGGCTGGCCAAAGAAGGCCTTCCGCCCGACTTCCGCGCCGATCGCCTGCTCCGCTATATCCACCGCCGCATCGGCGGCGCGGACGTCTACTTCGTGGCCAACGGCTCGACGGAAGGTCTTGACGCGCTTTGTTCGTTCCGCATCGCCGGGAAGCAGCCGGAACTGTGGCACCCCGAGAGCGGCAACATCTCGCCGCTGGCGGCGTACAAAGAGAAGGACGGCTGCACCCACCTGCCGCTGCGGCTGGGGCCCACGGAATCGGTGTTCGTCGTCTTCCGGCGGCCGGCCGAAGCCGCCGGTCGCCTCGTGTCCGCCACTCGTGACGGGCAGGAATTGCTCCGCACTGCGCCGCCCGCGGCTGCCGCCAAGGCCGCTGCCGACATTGCGGCGCTGGACCTCGTTCGGGGCGAGATCTGCCAGCCGGGCAGTTATGTGTTCAAGACGGCCGACGGCCGCAGCCGCAAGGTCGATTGCCGGCGACTGGCCGCGCCGCTGCCGATCGGCGGTCCCTGGGAGGTCGCGTTCGACCCGAATTGGGGCGGACCCGCCAAGGCCATCTTCGAGAAGCTGGACGACTGGAGCAAGCGCGCCGAAGAGGGCATAAAGCACTACTCCGGGGCCGCAACCTACCGGACAACCTTCAACCTCGACGCCGACGGGCTGAAGCAACCCGACACGCGCTGGTATCTTGACCTGGGCAAGGTCGCGGTAATGGCCGAGGTCTGCGTTAACGGCAAGCAGCTCGGCATCGTCTGGAAGACGCCCTACCGCCTGGACGTGACCGGGGCCCTGAAGCCGGGCGACAATATCCTCGACGTGAAGGTCGTCAACCTCTGGATCAATCGCCAGATCGGCGACGAAGAACTGCCCGACGATTGCGACCGCAATGCCAACGGCACGTTGAAAAGCTGGCCCAAGTGGCTCCAGGAGGGCAAGCCCAGCCCGGCCGGCCGCTACACTTTCAGCTCGTGGAAGCTCTGGAAGAAGGGCGACCGGCTGCAGGAATCCGGACTGTTGGGCCCCGTGACGCTCCGCCCGGCGTTGCGGATCGAGCGGTAGGCAGGTGTTGGCAGCGAGTTGCCTGGGATCTAATTCCGGGGACACATAACTAATTATTGACGTGTTTGATGGAATCTGGTAATCTCCGGCCATGGCGAGATTGGCACGATTGGTCATTCCCGCGTTGCCCCATCACATTACGCAGCGGGGCAATCGCCGACAGCAGACATTCTTCAACGAGGGAGACTACTCGGCGTACCTGGAACTGATGGCCGATTGGTGCCGCGAGCAAGGGGTGGCGATTTGGAGCTACTGCCTGATGCCAAATCATACCCGTTTGATCGCGGTTCCCACGTCGGGGCATAATCTGGGGACACACTACCAGTTATTGACGAAACCAGCAACGTGTCCCCGGATTTCGATTTCGCGGATTTCGCCCCCGGATTTCGCCCGGATTTCCGGGCACAGTCCTCGTCGGACGACGGATTGGAGCCGTGCCGTCCGTCGCCCGTCCTCCGTTCCGAATTTGGTGGGGCTCGCTGCGCTCGACCCACCCTACAGATCAACGGCCTTCCGCAGCCGAACCTAATCATTGCAGCCGCAGGCAGTGTAACAAGGCTAACGGATCGCCGTCCATCTACCGCGTCCCCGTGTCTCCGCGTCCCCGTGTCTCCGCGTCATCTATTCAGCCGCACACGCTTGGGTGTATACTGCGGCATCGCGGGGCGCAACTTTGATGATCGTAGTGCAGATTCTGTTTTGGGTTTCGATCGCTCTGGTGCTGGCCCAGGTGGGGCTGGTGGCCCGCTTCGTGGCGGCCCTGCTCCGCGGCGGCCGCGGAGCCCGCGGCGGCCCCTATTGCCCGAAGACGGCCGTGGTGCTCTGCTTGCGGGGCGCCGACCCGTTTCTCAAGAAGTGCATTAGCGCGTTGTTGTGCCAGGACTATCCGCGGTACGACGTCAAGATCGTGGTCGATCGCCGCGAGGACCCGGCGTGGCAGATCGTCCAGGCGGCCGTCGCCGAGTGCGGGGCGGCGAACGTCGAGGCCCAGCCGCTCCTCGAGCGGCGCCAGACGTGCAGCCTCAAGTGCAGCAGCCTGGTCCAGGCGATTCGCGGCCTCGACCCGTCTTACGAAGTCGTGGCCCTGCTCGACGCCGACACCATCCCCCATCGCCGTTGGCTTGCGGAGCTGGTGACCCCGCTGGCCTCCGAGCGGGTGGGCGTAAGCACGGGCAACCGCTGGTACATGTCGCCCGACGTCTCCTGGCCCAGCCTGGTTCGCTATCTGTGGAACGTGGGGGCGGTGGTGCAGATGTTCTGGTATCACATTCCCTGGGGCGGTACGCTGGCCGTCAAGACCGGGGCCCTGGCCCGATCGGGCCTGCTGGAGCGCTGGGAGCACGCCTTCTGCGAAGACACCATGCTGTACCGGGCCATGCGGCGCGCCGGATTGCAGGTGGCCTTCGTGCCGTCGCTGATGATGATCAACCGCGAAGGGACCAGTTTGGCAAGCTGTTTCGGCTGGGTCAGCCGGCAACTGCTCACCGCCCGGCTGTACCATCCCTACTGGCCGCTGGTGCTGCTGCACGGGATGGGCACGTCGGCGTTCCTGCTGGTTCTGGCGGGTGTTTGTGTGGCGGCCGTCTGCGGCGGGTGGTGGCCGGCGGCCGTGTGGAGCGGGGCGGCCCTGCTGGCGTACCTGGCGGCCATGCCGCTTCTGGTGCTGCCCATGGAATGGGCCGTGCGGCGGATCGCCCGCACGCGGGGCGAGCCCACCGCTTGGCTCGGCCTGGGTGGTACGGTGCGGCTCTGGCCGGGCGTGGTCGTAACCCAGGCCGTTTACTGCGGGGCGATGGCCTGGGCCCTCGTGGTGCGGGAAGTCGGCTGGCGCGGGGTGGCCTACCGCGTGGCCGGGCCGTGGCAGATCAGCCTGCTCCGCGATCCGCCCTACCCCGGCTCGACCGACGACGACGCCCTACGCTCCTTGTAAGTGACTGATAGGAACTGATAGCATGGTGTTGATGAACTCCCGCTCGGGATCGTTCCACAACACGATCCGATGGCCGTCCTCGTTGAACAACCGTGCCAGAGCGGTGTCGATCTGCTGGGTGTCCATTACTCGTCATCTCCTTGAGGCCACGCGATGTGCAGTTGCCTGGACGCCCGATCAATGGCAACCTGGCCAAACTCGACTTGCGGCAGGATCGTCGGGTCGAAGGGCCGGGCCGGGTTCGGATGCAGCACGCCAATGACATTCGGTGTGCAAAGCCCGCACAGGAGCAACGCCGAGATGGAATTCCGGACGAAGCCAACTGGCTCAGAGCTATCGGGGCGCAGAAACACTGCCGACTCAAGCTCGGTTATCAAGTAAGCCTCACCCGCCTCTTGGCCAGGCTGCTTGTCCAGGTTCAGCCTCATTCTCGTCTGGCCGGTCAAAAGCTGGCTGATGTCGGGTTTGTCAAAGCAAAACACAGCCGCCCCATAGTGGAATGTCGCCACGGCAAGCAGGGTCGGGTGGCGGGTGTCCGCACACTGTTTGGCCTTGCCCACGCAGGCCTAGAAAACGGCGCGGTTGATCGGGCGGATGAGGTGGATGTCCTCGAAAGTCGGCGGTCGTTCCGCCAGGTTCACAGTCGGGTCGTCCTCAAGCCCGGTAATCTCGGTCGCCTTCTCAATCGAAATGTGAGTGACTTCGACCTCGAAGCCGCTCCCGTTCGTTTCGCAATGAAAGTCGGGACGCCGTTCCATCCCCCGCAAGTCCTCATTCGGCTTGACTCGGACACGGTAGCCTTGTAGCAGCCGTCTGACGCCAGCTTCCGCGAGGGCCGCTTCCTCGTTGCCGGAAAGAACCTTCTCCCAGTTGGCAAGGTATTGCGGGTCGAACGTCGAAAGCCAAATTCGGTGCTCGTCGGCGAGTGCGTCGAAGAACGGGTTGGGTCGCAATGGAGTTGCCATGTCTGATCCCCGGCCTGCGGCTCGGCAAAGTCTACAGGACGGCCTCCAGCCGCTCCCGAAAAGCGTTGAAGCTCGGCATGTCGATACTGCGGTGGTCAATCCTGCCGTTTGCCACCAATTCGCACAACTCCTCTCGCGTTGGCGGATGCCCGAGCCGCTTCCCCAGTTCGCCTTTCAACGAATGAGGCGAACGGGGGTTGCTCGACCGATCCTCAAGCGCTGCGCAGCCCTGGTACGGATTCTTCCGCAACGCGCACAACAGCCACGCTTCGGACGTTGGCTTCGGAATCATCGGAACGCCCCTGGCGAATCCTTCCTCCAGGAACCCATCCAACATCGACTGCCGCTTCTCCGGCCAAGGTCCACGCCCCGCCGTTGCCGTGTCCGCGTCCCGGAAAAGCACCGCCACGACATCATCCTTCCGCTCGCCTTCGCGCTCTTTGGCGATGCGGGCCAGAACCCGTGCATTGTTGAAGAAGTACCGTGTTTCCTTGGCGCGTTTCTTGCCGGGCAGGCGTATCGCCTTTTTCGCTGCCTTCAACTCCGATGCTCGATCTGCAAGCGTGCCTCGCGTCACAAAACCGCAGCACCCCGCCCCCAGTAGGGAGTAATGGTGCCGTGACTGGACAATCTGATCTACGATGACGGTCATGGGACCATGTTGGTAATCGTTCCCCTCACAGGTTGCGGTACTGTCCGCACATGCTCCAAGGTCGGTTGCTCCTTCGCCACTGAATAGGAAGTACATCTCATTGCCCCTCCGTGACTGCCTCGATTTCATCGCGCAGGGCGGTGAGGTCCGTATCGGCAAACGCCTCTCCCGGCCCCATTACGGTCAGCTTCTCGGCAATGGAGGGAACGTCGAAGAACCGAATCGCTCGCGTTCGGCCGTCGCGCGCCTTGTACAAGTAGACGACGCCATCCCTGGCAACCTGATCGTCCAGGTAGTTCAGGATCATTGGGCTGTGCGTCGTCACCATCACTTGCTGACGTGCGTTGACGAGTTTGTCGATTACGAATTCGACGACTTCGGGATTGATCCCATTTTCGATCTCGTCGAACAGCACAAAACGCTGCTCATAACTCGCCAACTCCGCAACGATTGCGATTAGCCGCAACATCCCATCGTTGATGTGCTGGGCTCCCGTCGTGATCCGGGGAAAGGACTCTTGGCCTTGGGGTGCTTCCTCAATCTCGATCTGTTTCCAACCCCCTGGAAACTTCTGGGCGTAGAAGTTCACTAACTGGGGGTAGACTGTCTGCAAGGCAAGAACGAGTTCTCGCTGCTCCGTAAGGCTGATCTCGTCCACCAGCGAAGCAAGTCGCTGCCCTCCCAATCCAAGACCGCCGCCGACCTCTCGCGTCCGTTTACGCAACAACTGGGGTGTAAGTACGTCGAATGATTTGACCGTCGTGAAGTATTTCTTGAAGCCTAACAACGACTCCGGCAGCCGCTCGTCGTCCAATTGGGAAAGAATCGACCCTTGGTAGCTGAATGCGATTCCGGCGTCCAGCCCAGGGCTGTTTCCGGTGGGATCAATCATGTGGACATAGCCGTTCTCCACGTCCAGCGTTCCTCCCGGCGTGGCGATGCGCTCGAACGTGCAATGAAGTTTGGACGGGTCGAATCGAGCTTCCCACGTCACGTCTTTCTCGCCTGTATCGGCAACAAGCGACACTCCGAAGTCCACGGTCGGGTGCGACGTGAGCTTTGACGTGATGTCCTTGGCCTCCCACTCTCGCTCGGCGAGCCACCCGTCGATCTTTCCTCTGACTTGCTGGCCGACGAAGTCGATGAACTGAAGAACGGTCGATTTGCCGGCACCGTTAAGCCCAATCAGACAGTTGAACTTCTCCAGGTCGAGCCTGAAATCGACCAAGGACTTGAAGTTCTTGGCCGTTAGGAATTGCATTCGCATGGTTCTTCGTCCTTTCGGTTATTCGTCGTCGCTCCCACCGGTGACAGCCTTGACTTCTGCCAAGAGGTCGCCGAGCTTGCCGTAGTTCACTTTCACGCCGTCGTCCAGGTCCGGGTTGATCCGCTGGTCGGCGTCGTGGCGCGGCTTCTCGTCGAACAGGCCAAGCTCGGCCCGCTGCCTGACCAGTTTGTCCTTCTCCTTTTCCAGCTTCTTGCGGTACGACATGGACGTGGCCTTGGCGACGTCGCCGGCAAGCTGGTCGATTCGCACGGGAATCTCGCCCTGGAGCGGAATCACGAGTTCCGTCCGAATCCGCGACAGGGCGCCTTCGTGGTAGCGGTGACTGATAGGAAACTTGATTCCCCCTGCCACCCGCCCATTTTACTAGAAGAGACTGCTGAATCAAGGGGGTGAAACCTGGACCACCCTCAAGGGCTTGCCCCGAGGGGCTCCGCGTTATCGTGACGCATAACCTACGCCTGCCGCTCCTCCGGCAGACCAATAACCGACCACTGACAACCGGCAACTGCCGGCACTTCGGCCGTCCGGCGGGCCACCAGGACGAACGTCTCGGCCAGGTCGGCCACGCGAAGGCCTTGCATCAGCAGTTGGCGGCCCAAGTCCAGGATGTGCAGCGGGGCGAGGAACTCGAAGTACTCAGACACGTAGTAAGGCCGCAGCTCGACGATTCCCAGGCCCAACTCCCGGCAATAGCGGGCCAGCCGCGAGGGCACGCACAGGTGGTAGTGGGCCTGGAATCCGGCCAGGGTCCGCCGCCAGGGGTAGATCGCCAGCAGAAGCCGGCGGGCCAGGCGATTTCCCAGCAGCCGGTTGACCAGCGCAAAGGGCGCGTTGCGGCAGGGCACGAAATGGGCCATCACGCCGCCGCCGGCCAGGCATTGCGCCAGCCGGGCCAGGGCGGCACGATTGTCGGCCACGTGCTCCAACACGGCCTTGGACACCACGAGGTCGAACGGCCCGGGGATCGCCACGCTGGACACGTCGCCCACGATCGTCTCGGCATAGGCCCCCGCGGGGGCCCGGCCCAGCTCGTCGCCGGAGATGTCCAGGCCCACCACGTGCAGGCCCAGCCGTCGGACCTGTTGGGGATCGATCGTCGGCCACCGGCCGCCGCCGACGTCCAGGACCCGCAGCCCGGGCCGGAGCAGGGAGGGAACCACCCGAAGGAGAAAATCGGTCAGTCCGCCGTCTTGCGGAACCAGCCGGCGAACCAGGCCGCTTTGGCCCCTGGAGATCCGCACGTTGAGCTGGAAGAACCTTTGCAAAGCGTCAGCCAACATCGCCCGGATTGCCATACACCGTGCCAAGGCCCGCCGGCCGGCCAACAGTAGCAGGGCATAGGCGGCCAAAGCGGTGGCCGCCACCGCTCCGCCCAAGGCCAGGCCGGGCGTGCGGTACTCCAGCCGCAGTTCGTGAACGCCGGCCGGCAGCGGCCAGCCGCGGAGGGCGCCCGCCACCCGCACCGGCCGGATTTCACCGCCTCCCGCGGCCAAGCGACCCGTCCAGCCGGGGAAATATAGTTCGTTCTCGATCACCACCGCCGGCCGTGCCAGCGCCAAGTGATACGCGAGATGATTGCGGCCATACTCGACGACCCGCCATTGCAGGAGCGCACGCGGCTCATCGTCGGAGCGAGCCGGGTTGAACTGGCCGTCTTCGTCCATGGCCAGCAAGAGGCTCGGGCGAAGCATCAGCCGCTCCAGGGCCGGGTCGCTTTCCACGGTGCTCCGGCTGCGCGACACCAGGCTGCCGAAGTCGGCCATCATGCAGGTGCCGTTGACGTATCCGCGCCACGAGGCCTGCGTCACGTTGGCGACCTTCATTCGCGGCGGCCGCGGGCCGTCGATCGGGCGACTAAAGAGCGACTCGACGCACAGCCGGCTGCCGTCTTGCAGCGCCACCCCATAGGCGCCATAGTGCCGACGCTCGGCGTCCTGCTCCCGCCAGTAGCGGCGCAGCTCCATGGGGACAGGCCAAAGCATGACGGCCGCGAGCAAGGCCAGGCATGGGCCGAAGGAGCCGAGCCGCCCGGCGCGGCGCGCCGCCAGCATAAGGGCCATCAGGCCGCCCAGTCCCGCAGCCTGCCAAGCCCATAGCCAGAGAAACCGCTGCCGGTCGGCCTCGGGCACGCAGCCGCAAAGCCGCAGGGCCAGGGCCAGGCCGAGCAGCACCAGCGAGCCGGTCGCCACGCGGGTGAGGACCGCCCGTGGCCAAGGCCACTGGAGCATTACCCGCCGCAGGCCCGCCAGGCACGCGAGCAATACCGCCAGATAGAGAAAAAGGCGATAATCGCCGGCCGGAAACCGCGAGTAGCCCAGCACGGGCAGCACCTGCCGCACCAGGGCCGCCAGCGGCGCGAACGTGTCGAAGGCCATCACCGCCGCGATCAAGCCCACCACCAGGGCCGGCGCCAAGTCCAACAGGTCCTTGCGACGCGCCAGAGCGGCAAACGGCAGCAGCACGACCGGCAGTTGCATGGCCGCCATCGACCAGTCGCCATGGGCCGGCTGGCCGTCGAAGGCGACCGAGTTGGGGAACACCAGGTACATGGCCTGTGCCGGCGAGAGACAGACGCGGCTCAGGTCGCGGAAGTCAGCCGTGCGAACATACTCGGCGGCGAGCATCATCGGCGGCACGAGATAGGCTGCCGACATTGCCAGCCCCAGGCCCAGCAATCCGGCCAGGATCGCCGTGTCGGTCAGGGCCGGCCGCACCGGCCCGCGGATGGCCAGGCACACGCCCTGCGCCGCGAAGAAGATTACCAACAGGAAACAACCGGCGAGCATGTTGCCCACATAAGCCCCGCTTACGAACAGGCAAACGACGGCCGGCAGCGCCAGGTGCCGGGCCGACAATCGCGTGGCCAGCGATCGGCCGGATACGCGGGCCTGGTGGGTGCCACCGGTGGCTTGCCCACCCGTGTTGCCGGCACTGCTGGACCAGCCAGCAGTGGCACCCCACCCAGCAGTGGCACCCCAGCGGCGGAGCGGGCCGGCGGGCACCAGCGAAGCCCAGAGCAGCCAGGGCGTAAGGCTCATCGCGCGGATGATGTCGGGGTGTTCGGCACTGGAGAAGAAGCCGCCGAACAGGTCGAAGGCCATGGCGGCCAGCCCTGCCAGGAGGACGTTGCCCCAATAGGCCCGAATCAAAAGGAACATGCCCGCCGCCCCGGCCAGTATGTGCAGCAATTGACAGACCGTGGCGGCATGGAGCGTGTAGGGGATGCCCAGGGCGGGAAAGATCCAAAACGGCGGGTAACCCAGGCCGCTCTGGACGTTCATCGCCAGCGGATAGCCCATCGACTGGTACGGCATCCAGTGGGGCCACTCGCCCGAGTGGATCGAAGCGATCCAGTAGGCCGTCGAGCCGTAGTAGCCCATGGGAAAATCGTTGGGGAACGTCTTCTGCCCCAGCCAGTGCTGGGCGTAGACGAGCAGATGCAGCAGCAAAATGAACCCCGCCCAGGCCGCAATCCTCCGGCCCGCGGTGGTCGGCGGGCGCGGCGGCGGCAGTAACTCGGGCACGGCAGTCATGGCAGGCCCGTCCTTGGCCTTGGGGCGGGGGAACAGTTGTCGGTTGTCAGTTGTCAGCCCCGTTCTCCCTCCCCGAGAGGGGACCGTTTATCGGCTCTCGGCCCGCGATTGGGCAATGTACCCCGGGGGGCGGAAACGAGTCAATATTATTACGTCATTCTCAGCAAGGCGGAGACGGCCTGCCCCTTGCAACCCCCGGAAAAAAACCGCCCCCCCCTCGACACGGGCCAGTTGTGTGCTAGAATGACCTACAAGCCCGCCGGCCGGGCGGCCGACGACAGGCTTCCATGACGCGGGGTGGAGCAGCCTGGTAGCTCGCGAGGCTCATAACCTCGAGGTCAGAGGTTCAAATCCTCTCCCCGCCACTTCCACATGACCCCCGGGTCGCAGAGGCCCGGGGGTTCTTCCATGTTAGGTGGGCTCAAGCCATGGACATAGCTGGTGTACGGGAAGCGCTGCATAAACAGCCGTTCGAGCCGTTTGCCATTCGACTGGCGGACGGACGATCGCTTATCGTGCGGCATCCTGACTTCGTGGCCTTAGGGTCACGGCGGATTGTTGTCGTCGGAGAGGATGACAGTACGTCGATGATCGAGCCTCTGCTTATTGTCTCGCTCGACACGCTTCCGAAAGAGGGCAGAGGAGGCAACGGCTCCTCGAAGAAGCGCCGCGGCGGTTCTTAGCGCAACTCCAGTCCCCCGGGGTTCCATCATTGCTCTACCCGCCGAACTCCGGTCTAACCGGCGACGAGATCCGAGCACTGGGCGAACTGCAAGCAAGCGCCGCGCTTGAGAGCGCCTTTCGAATGACTTCTATGACTCGTACTGGGAGTGGCGGAAGAAGAGGCCGGATCCGGGCTGGCACCTGGATGATCTGAAGGACTAGCCCCCCACAAACCAGATTCCGCGAGCAACGCGATTGTGTCTCGCTCCAACCCGGCCGTTGCCCACTTAGAGTTGTACCAGCGCCGTCAACGCTGCGCTCCAAACCGGTTCTGCCCGAATCGCGGATTTCTTGAAACGAGGCTACCTACCGGCTTGACTTGGCCGCGGCGCTAATTCAGACTGATGGCTGCGCCGTTCGAGTTGCCCCTTCGGCGTGGGTTAGGCAGGGAATGGCTACGAAAGGATGTATTCATGGCGTTGGTCATCGCGGGCGAGCGGCCGGCGGGAGAACCCCGTGCGGCCGCGGCTGCTTCTCCCCTGGATGCCTTCTTCAGTCCCAAGAGCGTGGCGGTCCTCGGAGTGACGGCCACGCCCGGCACGGTACCCTTCGACATCTTCCAAAACATCTTGGTCGGTGGCTACAAGGGGACCGTCTATCCCGTCGCGCCTGGCAAGAAGAGCATCTGCGCGGTGCGGGCTTACCGCTACGTGCTTGACATCGAGGACCCGGTCGACTTGGCGGTGATCGTTTTTCCGGCCGAGGTGGTCGGCCGGGCTCTGGAGCAGTGCGGCAAGAAGGGGATCAAGGCCGCCGTGGTGATTTCGGCCGGTTTCCGCGAGATCGGACTGGAAGGGGCCAAACGCGAGGAGCGACTTCAGGCCATCTGCACTCAGTACGGCATTGCTCTGATTGGCCCCAACTGCCTGGGTGGGATCAACACCGACCCGGCCGTGCAATTGAACGCCTCCTTTGCGCGAAAGATGCCCCATGCCGGCCGCATCGGTTTTCTGAGCCAGTCCGGCGCGCTATGCACGGCCGTACTCGATTACGCCAGAGAAAAGGGCATCGGTTTTTCGAAGTTCATCAGCTTCGGCAACAAGGCCGGCGTCACCGAAATCGAACTCATAGAGTACCTGTACCGCGACGACAAGACCGACGTGATCCTACTCTATCTTGAGGAGCTTCGCGACGGCAAGCGTCTGATTGAGATGGCACGGCGCGTCACCCGAGGCCCGGGGGCCAAGCCGATCCTGACTATCAAGGCCGGTCGCACGCCCCAAGGGGCAGCCGCGGCCGCGAGCCACACCGGCTCGCTGGCCGGCGAGGACGCGGTTTGCGACGCCGTTTTCCGCGAGGCCGGCATTCTCCGCGTCCGCAGCGTCGACGAATTATTCAACTCGGCCATCATGTACGCTTACCAGCCCATGCCCGCCGGAAACCGGCTGGCGATCGTCACCAACGCAGGCGGCCCCGGCGTGATGGCGACGGACGCGGCTGTTGACGCGGGTCTTTCGGTACCGCGTCTGGCCGATCTTACCATGGCCAAGCTCCGCCAGACGCTCCCCGATACGGCCAACGTGAAGAACCCCGTGGATGTGATCGGCGATGCCCGGGCGGAACGCTACATGGGGGCCCTGGAGGCGGTGCTCGGCGATTCCAACGTCGACGAGGCTCTGGTGATCCTCACGCCACAGTCGATGACCAATATCGAGGCCATCGCCCAAGGCATCTGTCGCATCGAAGAGAAGGCGACTAAGCCGATCGCCTGCTCGTTCATGGGTGCGGCCGACGTGGCCCTCGGCGTCGGGCTCCTGCAGGAGGCGCACATCCCGCATTATATCCTGCCCGAGTGGGCCTGCCGTGCGATGGCCGACGTGCAGCGGATCCGCCAGTGGCGCGCACAGCCGGTGGACGAGCCGGAGTCGTTGCCGGTCGACCAGGTCGCGGCCCGCAGCATCCTCGACAAATCGCCGTCTGGCTACTTGCCGGAAGACCAAGCGCTAGACGTACTGGCCGCTTATGGGCTGCCGGTACCGCCCTACGTGCTCAGTACATCCGCCGATGAGGCGGTCGCCTGCGCGGAGCGGCTCGGCTTTCCTGTGGTGCTCAAGACGGTCGGCGCGCAGATCGTGCATAAGTCGGAGCTCGGTGCGGTGGCATTGGACCTGGCGGATGCGTTGGCGGTGCGGCGCGCCTATAATGAGATGCTTGATCACGTGGTCGGCAGGCTACCGGGGGCCGAGGTCCGCGGTGTGCTCGTCCGCCGGATGATCCCCGCTGGCCATGAAGTGATCCTCGGGATGAAGCGGGACCAGACCTTCGGGCCAGTGCTGATGTTCGGCTTGGGCGGGATCCACGTCGAGCTCTTGGGCGACGTGACATTCGGCCTGGCACCGGTTAGCCGATCAGGGGCTGAGGCCATGATGCGGCGCGTAAAGGCTTATCGGCTGTTGGAAGGTTTTCGCGGCCGACCGGCCGGCGATCTGGCTGGCGTGCGAGATTGCCTGGTCCGCCTGGGGCAACTCGTGGCCGATTGCCAGCGTATTTCCGAAGTGGACATCAACCCGTTGATTGTCGGCCCGGCCGCTTGCGCGGTGGCCGACGTCCGGATCCGGTTGTAGGAAAGGAAAAAGGGAGGACTAGGCTATGGACAGAAACGAGATCCGTCGGCGCGTGGTGAAGGTGGTCTGCCGGGTGCTGAACGTGGACGAAGAGATGGTCCAGCCCGACAGCAATTTCGTCTTCGACCTGGGGGCGGAAAGCACGCAGTCGGTCGAATTGGTGGCCGCGTTCGAGGCCGAGTTCGACGTCGAGATGGAGGAAGACGCGGCCTTGGCGGTGGACACGGTCGGCGCCGCCGTCGATTTTATCGCCGACCACGTGAGGTGAGAACGGAGGCGGTATGCGACACCTGACGAGGAATATGCTGACGGACACAATCAACAGGGCCCCCAAGTCCGCCTCACGCAATTGCGGCTGCTGGAGAACGCTCCACAACAACAGCGGTTGAAGAAAGTCCGGGCCTGATCGGCGAATCAGCCCAACGAGCAACCATGGGGCAAGTTCTCCGGTATCGTTCGTAAGTCCTTGGCCGTGCTCGCCCGCGGGTTATGTGAAGGGCGCTGGGGGAAGCTTCTGCCTACCCACAAGTTGTTGCAACGCCATCTCGCCGGGGGTATTATCGGTCATCCTCGTTGCGCAACCGCACCCCCATTTCACGCCAGGCAAGCCATGCGTCTCCCAGCACTCATCGCCGTGATTTCCATCGTTTGTGTTTCCGCCATCGGCTTGGCTGCCGATGTCAAGCCGGCCATACTGTTCTGTTCACCGCAGGGACTGGAAGGTGGTTGGGCAGACCTGACGTACCTCAACGAGCTACACGCCAAAGGCTTCGAGGTCGATTACACAGTCACGCTCGATGAGCTAACGCCAGAGCGCATCCGCAAGTACAACGTGCTGGTTATCTACGTCACGCCCGACGCCTTCGACGTTACGAATCGTGGTCAGAAATCGTCGCCGCAAAAGATAGAACGCTTCGTGGCCATGATCGACGCCTATGCCGCGGCCGGCGGCGGCGTGCTCTTGATGCCAACGGAAGCCAACATCCTCAAACAACAGGTTTCCGACCTGGCCGAACCGTGGGGCGCCCGGCTGCCGGTCGAGCTGATCGAGGAGAGCGACAAGGAAAAGTTGGCGGCCTTGAGCCATGCGAGCCAGCAGGTGCCGCTGGCGTGGACCGACCAGGTCTTACCCTCGCCCGTTAGCAGCGGCATCAACGGCGTCTGGTATCCGATCGCGCCCGCCTATAACGCGCAGATGAGTGGCAGCATTGTGGCCGACAACCAATGGCGGCCGGTTGTGAAGGGCTCGAAAACGACGGTCACTAAGCCGATCGATCTCGCCAAGTCAACTATGCCCGTGCTCGAAAGGCCGTTCCTACGCGCGCCCAGCATGCAACCGGTGATATTCGCCATCCGCGAATATCGCCGGGGCCGGATCGCGCTTCTCAATCAATGGCGGCAGTTCTCCATCGGCTCGGGCACACGATATATCTTCAACCGCGAGGTGCTCTCCGCAGGCCTGAGCGGAAGACCCAGCGATCTGGGCAAGCTGCTGGAAAACACCTACCGCTGGCTCGCCGAGCCATCGCTTTCATCGGCTGGCTACGTGACCGATCCAAGGAAGCTCCTGGCACCGAACGATGACCCCGCGATAAAGAAGGCCTATGCCGACCGGTTCTGGCCGTACCAGGCGGCAGAACTAAGCTCGGCCGCAGCGCCTGCAAACACCCGGATTTGCCGCGGGCTGATCGGCGCCAAGACCACCTACAGCTCCGGTGTCGCGGGCGTGGCTGAATACGCCCGGGCGGCCGCGGCCGCCGGCCTGGATTTCCTCGTCTTCCTCGACGATTTCGAGAAGCTCGACGCAAGCAAGCTCCGGCAGCTCAAGACAGATTGCGACCGGCACTCTACGCCCCGGCTGAGACTGCTTCCCGGCTTCTCAATCCGCAACAACGTGGGCAATCGGATGTTCTTCTACAGCCCCGACCCCGTTTGGATACCTGATTACTGTCTTACCGGAAAAGACAAGAAGACGCTGTACATTCAAGAGGAAGACGGCCATGGCGGCTACACCGGCTACCTGACCCCGTTTCTCGACTGGGTGTTGGGCGCGTATCACGTGGAGAAGGGGCAAGTGGGCTACTTCGACTTCTCCGCCAGCCCGCATGGCATGCGGCTTCACGACCTGCGGCTCTACGGCATGGCCGCCGTGCGTTATTATCGCGGTGGCCGGTTGGTGGAAGACAATACGGCCGACTACCTGACTACTGTCCAAGCTACGATTCCGCCCGCGCCGGCCAGCGTTGATGAGGTCTATTCGCCGGCCGAACTAGCCCGCGAAGTGGCCGCCGGCCATTCCCTGGTTTACGTTCAGGCCCGGTCCTTGGAGAGTCTCTTCATGGATGGGCTCCGCTGGACACACCAGTATGACAGCCCGATGGTCTATATGTCCGACGGGCCGACGATCTTGGCATGGTGCGGTTGCTACCGGGTTGCCACGCTGGGGGCCGAAGAGTTCGTCACGGGCATGTCGGTCATGCCGTCGCCGCTCGGTGTACTATCGGAAAAAGGGCTCAAGGAAATCCGCATTTACAACGGTTCGGAGTTGTATCGCCGTTTCTCCTGGCCGCCGCACGCCGCACCAAAGGCATTCCGCCAGACGCTCGTGCTGGACGGCAATATCCAGAAGAACCTCGTCGTTGTGGCCGAGGACGTAGCCGGCCACCGGGCAATCACCTTCGCCCGCCGCTGCTGGAAAGACGGTGGGTTGGCAGTGGCCTTCTGCTCCGATCACGTTAACGACGGCACGATGGCCTTGGCTCACGGTCCATATTCGTACCCATGGATCCGCCAGCCGTCGCTTCCCATGGACATCGCCGGCTGGACGTGGGATGGCGGCCCGCTGGCGGCACTGCCGCTGGCCTCTCAGGAAACCGTGCCAGTGCTCGATTCGGACAAAGGCAAAGAGGACGGCGGCCGGTTCGATCAAATCCCGCTGTTGGATTTCTCCGACGACGGTGCGCTGGCCGTCAGCAGTGTCCGCAACGAGCTGTTCGACGACAAGGTGAAATTGATCGTCAACCCCTGGCATACCTACGGTCCCATCGCCGGTCCATCGCGGCTCTTCAGTTACACGCAGCGTTATCGAGAATGGGCAGCGCCCACAGTGGCCGTGCCCCGAACCGGCTGGGCCGCGCCCGGCGTGCGCCGCGGCACCAACGCCAGTATTTTCCGCAACGAGATTGTTTTCAGGCAGGGCCTTCGCATCCGGTCGCTCAGCCTGGGGCACTTTTACGCCAAGCCCCTGGCCAGGCTGTTTGTGCATTGCGGCGGCCGCGAGCGGCTCTTCGATCTTGGCCGTCCCGGCAATGACGAGAGTTTCCTGCTGCGCCCCGGAGATTGGTTCGGCCTGTTCGCCACCGGACTGGCCAACAGCAACCTGTTCTTCAACCGCGGCGATCCGCTCTGGATGGACAAGCGCGGGACTACGCTCTTGTTCCGCGCCGATGGCGATGGCCGCGCAGTGCAACAGGGCGATCGCTGCCTGATGGAATTCGCGGCCGTCGGGTTCCCGCTGGACGTAGAAATCCACACCGCAGCCGACTTGCAGCAATATGTAAGCTATCTGGAAAAGCCCGAAGGAATGGAAGTGCTGCGCGGGCGGCGCGTGGCCGGGCCGGGCGTTGTGCAATTGGCCCCCGATGCGCGGCTGGCGGTGGAGATTGTGGTCCCCCGCCCGCCGCGGAAATTATGCCTGACGCTGCCCTGTCTGGTCGATGGCCTCAATCCTCGCTGGTCCGCCGGCTTGTTTCAGAAGCAGGGTTATGTCAAAGGCGATTACGGAAGCGGCGAGAACCGCTATCGGGCCATCGGTCTCGACAGCGAGGGCAAGGCTTATGTGCCGCTGTATGTAGATCGCGCCGATGGCACGCACGTGGTCATCGGCCACCCCATCATTGCTGGGCCGGAGGCGGCCGAGTTGTTCGTTCAGGTAACCAAGGTCGGCGAAAAGCCCGACCGGTGGCACGTCTCGGTGAACAATCCCACCGACAAGCCGATCGCGACAACTCTCCGCCAGTCAATTCTGTTGCCGGGCCTAGTATTTCCCGATTGCAAGATCACCGTTGCCCCAGGGCAATGCGCGGTATTGCAATAAACTGCTCCTCACAGTTCTTTTCAGAATTCTGCCCGGAATTCTGCGGAATTCTGGCCGGAATTCTGGCGACGAGGTCTGAGGCCGTCGTCACGGCTGGCCAAGCAGTGGCGGCGAAATGGCTTGGTCCCTACCAGCACAGGTGAGGCGCGCCGTTTACCGCGCCGGTCCGAGCTGTCACGCCCCGGCGATTCGGGACCCCGACACCCGTTCAACAAATACGCCTCCGGCATGAACCGCACGCCAAGCAGCGGTGACACTCAGGCCAGGACTTTCATCTTCTCATAGAGGAATTCAGGGGCCAGGTCAGCCCCGTTTTGCCAAGCCACCGTCTGCATTTCAGGGTCTACGCGAAAACGCCTGAATTGGCTGAGATCCTTGAGAGGCTCGAAGACCTCACCCCAAAGCTCACTGCGAAGATCGACTTCCCCTTCAGCGCCGTCGTTGAACCGAAGCCAGATCACGTAGTCATGGAGGTATTTGGCCTCGCGCACGTGTAAAATAATGGTTCTCACTCCAAAGGTCTATGACGGCCTCCCTGTCTAAATATTCGCCAAGTTGCGGTGTATTGTCAATGCCTCGGTTTTCCGGGGCTGAGTTGCGACGTACTCGCTCCCCGGTACCGCTGATCGTCATGGGCTAAAGTGGGATCATTGACGGCTACCGGTGGGCCTTGTTACACTACCTACGGCCGTAGCGATGAATAACCTGGGGACTGTCCCCTTCCGGAGACCACAAGGAGCGAAGCATGTCGAGCCAATGCCGCTGCTGCGGCGGCCGTTGCGGCGAGTCGCAGCCGATCGAACTTAACCGTCGCGGTTTTCTGGGCCAATTAGCGGCGGGCACGGCGGCCTGGGGCCTGGCCGAGGCCTGGGCCTCGGCCGAGCCGCTCCCGGCTGTGGTGCCCCTGGCCCTGCCCAAGGCCGGGCCCTGGCCGGCCTACCCCCTGGTGCCGCCCCGTGTCTATCGGGGCCGGAACCTCGAGGCCGTGGCCATGCCCTTGGGCGGCATCGGCACCGGCAGCGTGTGGCTCGACGGCCGCGGGCGATTGGCCGTCTGGCAGATCTTCAACAACCTCAGCGAGCCCGCCATTCCCGACAGCTTCTTCGCCGTTAGCGCCCGCCGCGAGGGCGGCCCGGCCGTGACGCGAGTGCTTCAGACCACGGCCGAAGGGCCGCTGGCAGCCGTGCGGTCGCTGGACTACGAAGGCGGCTACCCCATTGCCCGCCTGACCTACCGCGATCCGGCCCTGCCGGTGCAGGTGGTCCTGGAGGCGATGAACCCCCTCGTTCCGCTGGACGCGGCCAATTCGTCGATCCCCTGCGCGCTGTTCCGCTTGACGGCCAAGAACCCCGCCCCCACCGCGGTGGATGTTACGCTGGCGGCCACGCTCCAGAACGCGGTCGGCAGCGGCGGGGCCCGCGGCATTCAGGGCGTGAAATCGGCCCAGTACGGCGGGAACACCAACCGCACGGTCCGCCAGGACGGACTGGTGGCCGTGGCCATGGGCCAGTCGCCCGATCCGATGGTCTCCGGAGCGGTGAAGGTCCGCTCGGGCGACGGCCGCGAGTCGGCCTGCGCGGAAATGTTCTGGCTGGCCGGCGTGCCGGACCTCGCCGCCGAGGCGGCCGACTGCCTGGCGCGGATCGCCGCCCAGGGCGGCGTGGTCCTGGCCGAGGGCGTATCGAGCCGCTTCTTCGCCACGCTGGCCGCCCTGCGCAGCAGCCGCCCGGATGCCACCGCCACGGTCTTCGAGGACTTCGAGAAGAAGACCTACGAAGGCTGGACCATCAAAGGCAACGCCTTCGGAAACGGCCCTTCACATGGCACCGAGCCCGGCCAGCAACCGGTAACCGGCTTCGCCGGCCAAGGGCTGGTCAACACGTTCCAGGGCGGCGACGACCCGCAAGGCACGGCCACCTCGCGGCCCTTCCAGATCGAGCGGCGGTACATCGGCTTCCTCATCGGCGGCGGCAATCATCCCGGCGAAACCTGCATCAATCTTCGCGTCGATGGGAAAGTAGTCCGCACGGCCACCGGCAAGGACCGCGAGGCCCTCGAACCGGCGAGTTGGGACGTGGCCGACCTGGCCGGCCGGCAGGCCGTGATCGAGATCGTCGACCACAGCTCTCAAGGTTGGGGCCACATCAACATCGACCAGATCGTTTTTTCCGACGTCCCGCCCGAGTCGCTGTTGCGCCGCGGCACGGCGGGCGAAGCGGCCGCCCGGGCCTTGGCCCTGGCGGCCACCGCGGCCGAAGAGGCGACGCTGCCGGCGGCGGCCCGTATTACTCTGGCCGAGCACGCCCCGCCCGCTCTGCGAAGTCCAGCCCTCGCCGGGCAGTGGAAAGTCACCCGCTTCACCCGGCTTAGTGGCTTTCAATCGGGTCAGCACGGGTATCGGATCTTGGCGAGCACGCCGGAGGGCGACCCGCTGGTCGTCGAGGGCCCGTTGGGCAAAGGGCGGATCATCCTGGCGCTGGCCCCGGGATTGCCCTGGAGTTGGGGCCGCGAGCTGCTCGCCTCCGCCCGGGGCGAGCCCCTCCGGCCCGGCGAGCAGCTTCAGCCCGGCAACCCGGCCTGGGGCAGCATGGCCCTGGCCGCCTTCGACGACCGGGCCGTGGCCCTGCCCGAGTGGTCGAAGACCGGCCAACTGGCCGCCTTCCTGGCCGACCCCCGGCCGGGACCGGCCGGCCCACCGGCTTCCAGCCCGGCCGGCGAGACCGTCAATGCCGCGCTGGCCGTGCCGCTAAAGCTTGAAGGCGGCCAGTCGCAATCGGTCACCTTCGCCCTCACCTGGCACTTCCCTAATGTCCAGCGCTTTCAGCACGCAGGCAACCTCTACAGCCGGCGGTGGCCGGATGCGACCGCCGTGGCCGGCTACCTGGCCCGCAACATCGAACCCCTGTGGGAGCGGACGCGGCTCTACCACCAGACGCTATACCAGTCGAACCTGCCGGAAGAGTTCCTGGACGCCATCAGCTCGCAGAGCGTGATCTTCCGCGGCCCGACCTGCTTCTGGTCCGAGGACGGGTACTTCGGCGGCTTCGAGGGCAGTTACGGCTGCTGCCCGCTGAACTGCACGCACGTCTGGAACTACGCCCAGAGCCACGCCCGGCTGTTCCCGGCCGTCGGGCAGAACATGCGGATCTCGAACTTCATTACCTTCCTGCATGCCGACGGCGAGACCTCGCACCGCGAGCATGCCCCGCACCCGGCGTTTATCGACGGGCACTGCGCGTGCATCGAGGCGGCGTACCGCGAGTACCAGCTCAGCCCGGACCGGCGACTGCTGGAAAAGATCTGGCCCGGCGTAAAAAAGGCCGTCGACTGGCTGATCGGAAAGATCGATCCGGAGCGCCAGGGCCTGCCCCACGGCCCGCAGTGGAACACCTACGACACGGCCGTTTCGGGGGCCAATACGTTCATCGGCTCGCAGTACCTGGCGGCCCTGGCGGCCGGCGAGCGAATGGCCCTGGCCATGGGCGACCCTGACAGTGCCCGACGCTGGCAGGCCGTCCGCCGCTTAGGCATGAAGAACCAGGACGAGAAACTCTGGAACGGCCAGTACTACATCCAAATTCCCGACCGCCCGGGGGCCAACGATTACAACACCGGCTGCCACGCCGACCAACTGCTCGGCCAGTGGTGGGCCCACATGCTCGACCTGGGCTACCTGTATCCGGCCCCGCACGTCAAGGCCGCCCTGGCGGCGGTCATGAAGCACAATTTCCACGAGAAGTTTGCTCTCGTCAAGCAGTCGCCGCGGCGGTACATTCCCGACGACGAGGGCGGGCTGCTGATCTGCACCTGGCCCCGCGGCGGGCGGCCCAAGCCCTTCATCATGTATGCCGACGAGACGTGGACGGGCATCGAATACGCCACCGCCGGCGCGATGCTGTATGAAGGCCTGATCGACGAGGCCCGGCAGATCGTGGGCATGGCCCGCAGCCGCTACGACGGCCGCCGCCGCGAGGGCCTCGACTCCGGCCCCGGCGGCAACCCCTACAACGAGCTGGAATGCGGCAAGTTCTACGCTCGGGCGATGAGCTCCTGGTCGCTGTTGATCGCCGCGCAGGGCTTGGTGCTGGAAGGGCCCCGGGGGATCCTCGGCTTTCGACCCAACTGGCAGCCGGAAGACCACCGCTCGCTGTTCACCGCCCCTGAGGGCTGGGGCCTGTTCGTGCAGCACCGCACGGCGCGCCAGCAGACCGAGCGGATCGAGGTGCGCTACGGCCGGCTGCGGCTGCGGGAGCTGGTGTTCGCCCTGCCCGGCCCGGCGGCCGGCGCCACCGTGACGGTCGCCGGCCGGCCGGTTCCCGCCGCGCTCCGCCAAACCGAAAGCAACGTCCGGCTCGTTCTGGAGCAGGAAACCGAGGTCCCCGAAGGCTCGGCGCTCGAGGTTGCTTTTTCCCTGGAGAATCCAGTCTGACCTTGACCGATTCCATGCCTGACACCAATCCTTCTGCTGAGAGCAGGCAGCCCTGCGTCGAGCTTCTGGACGAGGCGATCGTAGAGGTCCTCCGCCGGAAGACGCCCGCCGAACGGCTGGCAATGGTGTTCGCAGCCAATCGCACCATGCGTCTGCGACTGGAGGGCCACCTCCGCTCGCGCCATCCCGATTGGGATGACGCGGCCGTGATGCAGGAAATCGCCCGGAGAATGAGCCTTGGAACAGGCTGAGCTGCTGCACCACGTCGTCGATGTGCTGGAGCAACAGGGGATTACCTATCTGCTCGTGGGTTCCCTGGCCAGCGGCGTTTACGGCGAGCCACGGTTGACGCACGACATCGACGTCGTGGTCGAGCTTCGGCCGGACCAGGCCGCCAGGCTTTGCACCGCCTTTCCCTCCCCGGAGTATTATGTTAGCGAGCAGGCCGCACGGGCGGCCGTCGCCACGGGCGGCCAGTTCAACGTTATCCATCCGGCTTCCGGCAACAAGATCGACTTCATGATCGCCAGGCGGGATGCCTGGGGACTCAGCCAGATCAGCCGTCGCCGCCGCGAGCAGATCCTGCCGGGCCGCCCCGGCTACACCGCGGCCCCGGAGGACGTGATCCTCGGAAAACTGTGGTATTACCAGGAAGGCGGCTCGGAGAAACATCTCCGCGACATTGCCGGCATATTGCAGGTGAGCGGCGACGAAATCGACATGGAGTACGTCGGCCATTGGGCACAGCAACTCGGCCTCAGCGATGAATGGCAGGCCGTGATCGAGCGGCTACGCCGACATGAATGAGTTCACAATGCGGAAAAGGTGTCACAACTATACTATTATGCCACCTCAGAAACACAATTTGTCGAGGAAAACAGTTCCGACGCATTTTTCCTTTACCTCCACCGCCCTACTCCACATCCATTGCCGCGCGGAATCCAAAGCGGTCGTTCACGGTCCCGTCGCCGACACCCAGGCGTAAGGCGGATCGCAGGAAAGGCGGGCGGCTGCCGAACGTTCCGCCACGCGCCGAATGCACCGCGCCCGACACCGGGCCTTGTGGATCCGCGGCCTTGCCCGCGGCGTACGAATCGGCAAAGAAGTCCGAGCACCATTCCCACGCCAGGCCGTGCATGTCGTATAAGCCCCAGGCGTTGGGCTTCTTCAGACCGACGGGATGGGTCGTACCGCCGCAGTTGTCGTGCCACCAGCAGTAAGTGCTCAGCTTGCTCTCGTCGTCGCCGAAGAAATAGCGCGTGGCGGTCCCGGCCCGGCAGGCCCATTCCCATTGGGCCTCGGTCGGCAGGTGAACGCTCCGGCCGGCCCTCTGGGCAACCTTCGCGCAGAACTCGGCCGCATCCGTCCAACGCACCGAGTCGACGGGGTTCGTCTTGCCCTTGTGCAGGCTTGGGTTCTTGCGCATGACGTATTCATACTGGGCCTGCGTCACCTTGTACATGCCCATGTAGAACGCTTTCGTGATGGTCACTTCGTGCTGGGGCGATTCATTGCCCTGGTGATACTTCTCGCTCTGAGGGCTGCCCATCGTGAACGTTCCGACCGGGATCAACACCATCTTCAATGTAACTCCCGTACCCAGCTTCAGGTGCAACGTCTTAGGCACGTCGAGTTCCTTGGCCGCTTCATCCTGCCGCCTGGCGGCCTCCGCGGCACCCAGCGGCCAGGTCGGCTTCGCGTCGTCGGCCGCCGGGGCCGGCGCGATCGTTGCCCAAAACGACGCGAGCAGCACGAGTCTCAACGTTTTCATCTAATAGTGACCTCTTTTCATGTCCGATCGAGGCGGAACAGGGCCGTCATGGCACTGCCCGTGATGCAGCCCAGCAAGGCGCCCGCCAGCACGTCGCCGACGAAGTGGAAGTTCATTCCCACCAGAGCCACGCACAAGACCAAGCCGAGCACGGCCCAAAGCCACCGCCAACGGGGATGAGTGTGCCAGAGGACCGAGAGCACGGAGCAGACCAGCGCCGCGTGTCCCGATGGAAACGAGGCGTACCCGCTGCCGAAGTGAAAGGGATGAAAGCCGTAGGCGCTGCTGCCGATCCAAGAGGGAGCGCCGCCGACCTGCGTTTTGGGCCAGGTGCGGCCGAAGACCCACTTCAGCAACTGCTTGAGCACCACGCTGGTCGCCAGCGAGGCGGCCAGGGCCATAAGCACGGTCTGCAATCGGCCGGCCCGCTGGCAGAACCGCCACGCCACCGCGCCCGTCACAACCAGTCCTGCGGCGATATACGGCCAGTCTGACAGCAGTGCCGACCACTCCACCAGGGCCTCGGGAAAGGGCGGGTGGTCGTGGACGAATCGAGCCACGGGCCGATCCACGAAGAAGTAGCACAGCACGATCAGCAATCCTACGACCGGGATCGCGACGGCCCAGCGCCTACACATTACACCCCCCATTGGATGAGAACCCCTCTCGTGCCGCTTGCTAATAGTCTCACCGCTCCGCAGGCACACGGCCGGCGGGGGCGTTTACAGTCTGGGCAATATTTCACAAGTGGTCGGAAATGACATGGCCGCTTCCATGTCACGGTTCGCGTCATTTCAAATCGTGCGGCGTATAATGATACACCGCTGGTACACATCGATCCAATCTTGTGGAAGGCCAGAGATTTGTGGTGGGTCGAGCCCGAGCGCGCCCCACCATCAGTATTCGGCGGATTTTGGTGGGGCTCGCTGCGCTCGACCCACCCTACCGTAGTCGAAGAGCGGGTGTTGCCGAATGACGGCACGGCACTGACTGACCCGCCGCTCGATCTCGGCCACCAGTTCCCGCTCGTCGCGCCCGGCGATGTCCTCCGGAAAAATGGGCGGGCCGAAGCGGACGTGGATCGTTCCGGGCAAGGGAAATTTGCGGCGGCGCGGCCAGCAGTCGAAGGCCCCTTCGATCCCCACCGGCAAGATGGCCGCTTTGGTGCGCGCCGCCAAGACGGTGAAGCCGGGATGAAAGGGGGCCTGCCGGCCGTCGCGGGTCCGCGTGCCCTCGGGGAAGATCAGCACCATCTCGCCCCGCTTCAACCGCCGCAGCGCCTCCTTGAGCCCCGTCAGTCCCAGCCCCTCGCGGTCGATCGGAATGGCATCCACCGAATGGATCAGCCAGCCGAAGGGGCCAAAGCGAAACAGCGTATCGCGGGCCAGGTAGTTCATCCGCCGCGAGCTGCCAATGCCGACCAGCGGGGGATCGAAATGGCTCTGATGATTCGAGACGACCAGCACCGCTCCGCTCTTGGGAATGTTCTCGCGGCCGAAGTGGCGAACGGAGAAGAAGAGCACGCCGAACAGGCGCAATATGTGCCGCAGAAACTGGTACCAAAGGCGGCTGAGAAGCGATCGCTGGGCCATCGCGGCAACTCCGGGGCTTGCCTATTGTAAACGGCCGGCGGCCGATTGCAAATCAAACCAGCCTGGCCCTCGCCAGCGATTCCAGGCGCTCGACGACCTCTTGCGGGGTGAGGCCGTCGGTACGGACTTCCACGGCGTCGGCGGCGGGTACCAACGGTCCCACGGGCCGGCTGGCGTCTTCCCGGTCGCGGCGGGCCTGGGCGGCGAGCACCTCCTCCAAGCTGGCCGATTCGCCGCGGGCCTGAAGGTCGTGCAGCCGGCGTCGGGCCCGCTCCTCCGATCCGGCCGTGAGAAAAATCTTGCAAGCGGCGTCGGGGAAGGCCACGGTTCCCTGGTCGCGGCCCTCGGTGACGATGTTCCGGCCGGCCGCCGCGGCCCGCTGCAGCGCCACCAGGCGCTCGCGCACCTGCGGATTGTCGGCCGCGTGGCGCGTGACCGCCGTCACGTCGGACGAGCGCACCGCGTCGGTAACGTCCTCGCCGTCCAGGAGGATCCGCGGGCCGTCCATGCGAATCTCAAGCCCGGCGGCCAGGCGCGCCAACTGCTCCGGCCGCTGCCAGTCGATCCCTTGTCGCACGCCCGCCAGGGCCACCGCCCGATACATGGCCCCCGTGTCCAGATAACAGAAACCGAGGCGTAGGGCCAAGGCCCGCGCTACCGTGCTCTTGCCTGCTCCGGCCGGTCCGTCAATGGTGATGACCATGCCCCTATCATCGACAAAAACAGGCCCAAAGGCAAGCCTCTTGGTATAATCAGTCGTCATGAAGAAAGTCATTTTCAAGTTTTCCGGCGGGCCCCTGGACGGTACGACCGTCTCGGGTGAGCCCGGCAAGGATGCTGAAGTCCGCCGCTACTACGTCTTGACGCATCATGGGCGGCTGGGCCAACGCTTCCGTACCGCCTCGCAGTACGCCGTGGATGCGCTGGCCGCCGACGCGCCGCAAGGCGAATCGCCGCGGCAGTTCCAGCAGCATGTCTACGAAGTCGTCGACCGCATCGATAACCGCCAGGTGCTGCTGCTGCGGATTGCGTACGTCCAGAAGGCAGGCACCTGAAGCCTGCTCTCTCGCGCGGTTTCTTGGCAGACTGGACATGAGCGGGAAAAAAATTTTCTCAAAGCCCATCGCAGTCGCGCCGGGCGCCGGAAAGCGCGCGCCGAAGTCGGCGCGCGATCGGCAGATCGCAGCGCGGCAACTCCGCGCCAACACCGCGCGCAACGGCGATCGAGCGTTGCGTGGCGCGCCTAACGACGACGCGCGATCAAAACGAATCGGCCGCGCGGTTTCCTTTCAACACGCACGGCGATAGAAGGCGCCGGTGCCGAAGCGCGCGTGCGGCGCACTGCCGCCAAAAGCGATCGCGCGCTGCGCGCGGTACGCAAAGAACTACGAGCACGAGAGGCGCAAACCGCCATCGTGCCGGCGCCGGCTCGCATTGTGTAAACATTGTCGCGGCAAGCATTTGCGCGCAGGCAACGCCGCCCCCTCGCGCTGCGCTCTTGCACAGCGCGCGTAATCCGCCGCTGCGGCCGCGCCCACGCGCCGCTTTGACCTGCGCGCCTCTCGGCAAGCGAGCGCGACGGCTCGCGCGCAATCGCGCGGCGCGCCGCCCGACGCGGCACTTGCGGCGCTGCTCAGCGAGATTTGGTGGCAGTGTGCACGCGATCCTGCTGCGCGCCGCGATCGAGCGCGCAAACGATCTGTTGCTGATGAAGCTTCGCTCAGCGCCGATTGCGCGAGAGATTGATTGGGGCGGAACAAGAAAGTGCGCGGCGGGCATGAAATCGCGCCGTGGGCTGCAAACTGAGCTTGAAAAGATTGGCAGAAACTGTACGATTCAAGGCGCAAGGGTTTTGGAGGCCCTGCCAGGCGAAGCTTCTGAAGTTCGCTTGTGTAGTTTCTGGGGTGATGTGCCTGTCGAGATTCGGCCCCAGCCTGAGGCTCGATAAGGAATCCACCCTCGTCGCTAGTGAGGAGAATGTACGGTGGCCAAGAAGAAGGCAGCGAAGAAGAAGGTGGCCAAGAAGAAGGTGGCCAAGAAGGCGAAGAAGAAGGCGGCCAAGAAGAAGAGGTAGCCCCTGGCCGCAGCTTGGCCTGCCGGGCAGTCGATTGTGCCCGGCGGCCGGGCCGCTTCTGAGACACCTTCGGTTGCCTCGGAAACTACTACGACGAGAAAGAAACGCCCGGCACGGCTGACCGGGCGTTTCTATTTTATGTATCCGGCACACTCCGTGTGCCGATGGGAAGCGGCACACGGAGTGTGCCGGATACATTCATCCGTCGTCCGTCGTGCGTCGTCCGTCCTGTTTGCGGCGGGGCTGGGCGCTTATCTCGCTCAGCGCATTCCGCGCGGCCCGCTGCTCGGCTTCCTTCTTGTTGGGTCCCCAGGCGGGCTCGTAGCGGTTGCCGCCGACCTGCGCGGCGATCTTGAAGCACTTGCTGTGATCGGGCCCCTTTTCGTCGAGCAACTGATAGGTGGGGGTAGTGCCCAGTTCCCGCTGCGCCAATTGCTGGAGCATGGACTTGTAGTTGCTGCCGGCCTCGCCATCGGCGGCCAGCTCGATCTCGGGGCCCATGTGCCGCTCGAGGAACTCCCGGGCGGCCGGATTTCCGCCGTCGAGGTAGATGGCCGCCACCAGCGACTCGAAAACGTCGGCCATGAGCGACGGGGGCACGCCGGGCTGCGTCGACATCCCCTTCCCCAAAATGAGAAATTCCTGCATCCCCAGCGATTCGCTGATCTTCGCGCACGTCTGCCGGCTGACCACGATCGACTTGATCCGCGTCAGGTCGCCTTCCAGGTACTCCGGATACTGAAGGAACAGCAGCTCGCAGACCACGGCGCCCAGGATGGCGTCGCCCAGGAACTCCAGACGCTCGTTCGAGGCCAAGCGGTGCTCGGCGCCCGAGGCGTGCGTCAACGCCGCCTGCAAGAGACTCTTGTCGGAAAAGGTATAACCGATTCGCTCTTCGCAGCTTGCCAGGAATGAGGGCAGCGGGTACGTCGAACCGGCTTGGTCGTCAATGGCCATGCGGCAACCTGTGCGCAGACAAAGCGGTCCGCCTCAGCCCCCTGACACAGCCCGGCTCTCCACGCCGAAACGGCCGAAAGCCTGATTGTGTCATGGGGCTTCACACAATTATCTAATTGTTAGCCAAACGACGGGCACTTGTCAACAGCAGCGCTGCGGCGATTGGGGCTTCCACCCCGCCCGCTGGCCGGTACAATGCATGGAAAAGGGCAACGCACGGGATGGCTCGTCTCGTGCGTGTATGGGGTAATTCTTCGTATCGTGGAAAGGAGTAAGGTGCCATGCCGGGGTTGGGAAGTCATGCCGGGTACCGTGGGTTGAGCGGGTGGGGGTTGGTGCTGATGGGGGCCGTAGCGGCCGGGTTGGCCGGGCAGGGGCTCCGGGCTGAGGACTCGGGCGCCGTCGAGAGCGCCAGGGCCCTCTCCAGGGCCTTTCGCGCCGCGGCCAAAAAGGTGATCCCCACGGTCGTGAAGATCAAGACCACGACCAAGGCCCGGCGCTTGCCGGAATCGGAGAACCGCCCGCCGCGGGTCAACCCCTTCCAGGGCACCCCCTTCGAGGATTTCTTCAACGACGACACGCCCGGATTCCACTTCCAGGTCCCCCACGCCATGCCGCAGCGGGAAGGGCTGGGCTCCGGCGTGATCATCGACCCCAAGGGCATCATCCTCACGAACAACCACGTGGTCGAAGGGGCCGACGACGTGCTGGTCGAGCTGGCCGACGGCCGGCAGTTCCACGTTGCCCCCGGCGAGATCAAGACCGACGAGAACTCGGACCTGGCCGTGGTGCGGATCAAGGCCCCCGCCGACGTGCCGGCGGCTACGCTGGGGGATTCCGACAAGATGGAAATCGGCGACTGGGTGCTGGCCATCGGCAATCCCTTCGATTTGGATCTGACGGTCAGCGCCGGCATTATCAGCGGCAAGGCGCGGACCTTGCCTTCCGGCCGGCGGGCCGAGTTCCTGCAGACCGACGCGGCCATCAACCCCGGCAACTCGGGCGGGCCCCTGGTCAACCTCGACGGCGAAGTCGTCGGAATCAATACGGCCATCGCCTCCAACAGCGGCGGCTATCAGGGCGTCGGCTTCGCCATCCCCGTCAACCTGGCCAAATGGGTCACCGCCCAGTTGATCAAGAGCGGCTCGGTCCAGCGGGCGTACCTGGGCGTGAAGATCGAGGAGATTACCGGCGAGCTGGGGCAGAAGCTGGGGGTGGATCGCGGGCACGGCGTCCTGGTGGCCGAGGTTTACGAGAACACGCCCGCCGCCAAGGCCGGCCTGCGCGAGGGTGACATCATCGTCCGCTTCGCCGGGCACGACGTTCACAACCCGCGGCAGTTGCAGGAGGTCGTCGAGCAGTCGCCCTTGGGCTCGGCCCAGCCGGTGGAGATCCTCCGCGACACAAAGCCGCAGACGCTCAGCGTGCCGGTCAGCCCCCTGCCCAAGGATTTCGGCACGGCGCTGGCCCCGGGCATCGGTCACGGCCGCGGCCACGGCGGCACGCCGGGCTTCAGCAGCAAGGACCTGGGGCTGGAGGTCTCGGACCTGAGCAAGGAACTGGCCGATCGGCTGGGCTACGCGGGCTTTTCCGGGGTAGTGGTGACCGGTGTCGATCGCGACGGCATTGCGGCCGAGGCGGGCATCCGCGAAGGCATGTTGATCCTCCGCGTGGGAAAGAAGCCCGTCCGCTCCGCCGCCACCTTCGGCGAGGCCCTTAAGACCGAATCGCTGGCCAACGGCATCCTCCTGCTGGTCCGCACCGCCGACGGCGGCAACCGCTTCATCGTCCTGCGCCGCAACTGATCCGCCAGCCTCGCGCCGCCGGAAAATCGTAGGCTGGGTCGATCTTGATGGGTCGAGCGAGAGCGGGCCCCACCAAAGCCCGACCTCGCCCCTCATACCTCACCACACAGCCGCTTGCAACACCACGCTCGGGATTGTACGCTAAGCGGCAGTCAGCTAAGAGCGAGGCCTCGGCTATGCACGGCTTGTTTTGCATCCTTCGGGCGACCCTCACGGCGGCGGTCTTGTTGGCGGCCGGTTGCCCGACGGCCGGCGCCGCCGAGTGGTTCGCCGCCAGCGACGGCAAGGCCGAGCACCCGGGCACTAAGGATTCGCCGTGGGACCTGCCGTCGTCGCTGGAGGGCCGGCAGAAGGTCGCCCCGGGCGATACGCTATGGCTCTCCGGCGGCACGTATCGCGCTGCCGACCGCCGCCTGGGCTCCCCGGGCTATGTGGTCCGGCTGGCCGGACGGGAGGGCCAGCCCGTCGAGATCCGCGGCATGCCCGGTCAGCGGGTAACGCTGGATGGCGGCCTTACGGTGCAGTCGCCGGCCACCTGGTTGTCGGTCCGCGACCTGGAGATCGTGGTCTCGGAGAACTTCTCGCTATCACGGACGCTGGCCGAGCCCGGCTCGCACCCCGAGAGCTACAACCGCCCCTGGGGCAGCCTGAACGTCAACAGCGGCGCGGGCTGCCGGTACCTGAATCTCGTCATTCACGACAACGCCCAGGGGATCAGCCTGTGGAGCGGCGCCACGCAGTGCGAAGTCCACGGTTGCATCCTGTACGACAACGGCTGGAAGGCCCCCGACCGCGGCCACGGCCACGCCATCTACACCCAGAACAAAGACGGCCTGAAGACCATCGAGAATTGCATCATGACCGGCGGCTACGGCTACACGCTCCATGCCTACGGGTCGTCGCGGGCGTACGTTGACAATTACCTTGTGCGAAGCAACGTGTGTTACAACGGCGGGGCCTTTCTCGTCGGCGGGGGACGCCCCAGCCATAATATTCGGGTAATCGACAACTTCCTGTACAACGTCGGCATGCAGCTTGGCTACACCGCGCCCTCGAACGACGACTGCCAAGTCCTGGGCAACTGGATCGTCAACGGCGACCTGCAAATCGTTCGCTATAAGAAGGTCGCGAGCGAGGGCAATCGAATCATCCGCCGGGGCGACCCGCGGCCGGTGGGACCGGCGCAAGTTTTCGTCCGGCCATACCGCCTGGATGCCAGCCGGGCCAACGTGGTGATTTTCAATTGGGCCCGGCAAGCCCGCGTAGCGGTGGACCCGGGCCCGCTGCTGTCGCCCGCCGCGGCCTTCCGCCTGATCGATCCCCGCGACTTCTACGGCCCGCCGGTGCAGGCGGGCAAGTATAACGGCAAGTCGATCGAGGTTCCCGCGCCTGGCGAGTTCACGGTCTACGTGCTGCTGAAAGACAGCCCGTAACTAATTTGGTACAGAGAGGCTTTGGTAGATGGCTCCGCTAATGCTCGAATACAAACCGCATTGCAGTGAGGTTCTGGAGCGGCTGGCTTCGCTCTATGCCGGGCAGGCCGGCGAGCGGATCTTCGCCACGCTGCGGGTGCCCAGCCCCGCGCTGGCGGCCTTCGCGGAGGCGCACCCGGCGGGGCCCTGCGAGTGCCCGGACCCGATCGAGCGGGCCGACTTCTGGGACCGCTTGTGCCGCGAGCGGGCCGCCGTGGAAGACGACTCCCTGCCGGCCGCCTATCTCAGCGAGCTGGACCAAGGCCTGTACGGCGGCCTGTTGGGCGGCCAGGTGCGGTTCCTGTGCGGCGCCGTGCCGGGCTGGATCTCCTCGATGGTCCCGCCGCTGCTGACCGACTGGTCGCAGTTGGACGCCCTGCGGCTGGACGAGTCGCACCCCTGGTGGCAGCGATACCTGGAGCAATTGCAGCTTTTCGCCGCGCGGGCGGCGGGCCGCTGGGGCGTCAGCCACTTCATCATCGTAGATTCGCTCAATTTCGTAATCGAATTGCTCGGCGCCACGCAAACCTACCTCAGCCTGGACGAGCATCCCGAGCAGGTCCGCCGGGCGATCGACTTGGGCTACGAGCTGAACGTCCGCGTGCACGAGGCGTTCTTTGAGGCCGTGGGCCTGTTCCAAGGCGGAACCTTCAGCAATTACGGCCAGTGGCTGCCCGGCCGGATCGTCTCCGAAAGCCTCGATCCCTTCCATCTCACGAGCGTGGCCTGCTTCGAGCAGTGGGGGCGCGAGCCGGCCGAGCGGATCCTCGGGCATTTCGACGGGGGCGTGGTCCACATCCACGCCAACGGCCGGCACCTGCTGAAGGCCGCCGCCACGCTGCGGGGCCTCCGCTTGCTGGAATTGATGGACGACACCGGCCTGCCCCCAACCTTCGACGTGCTGGAGAAGTTGAAGTCCGTGACCGGCCAGGTGCCGCTAAGCTGCCCTGCCTCCTTCGCGCCCTTCGTCGAGCGGCTCGAGCGCCACACCCTGCCCGGCGGCGTGCTGTATCACGTTGCCGGCGTGCCCGACGCCGATACGGCAAACCGCCTGATGGAGAAAGTGCGGGCCTATAAGAATGACCAATGACCAAGCACCAATGACTAAAGACCGGCGAATTAACTATTGTCGTGCTCGCCAACGTACTCATCTCGCTCCGCGAGATGAAAGCCCATCTCGCGGAGCGAGATGAGTACATTTATTGATTCTGCGGTCCTAAGAAACTCCTCGCTACAGCAGATGTGTGCGGCAACACGACCATTCTAACTCCTAACTCCTAACTTCTAACTCCTGCTGTCGCTCGACCCATGGGTGCCCCGCATCTCCTTTGGCCGCCGGCGCCGGAGAACGTCGTTCTCGCGGCGGATGAAATTCATCTCTGGTCGTGGCCGCTCGATCTGCCGGCCAGCCGGATCGAGGCCCTGCGGCGGGCCCTGTCGGAGGAAGAAGGCCGCCGTGCCGACCGTTTCCGCACGGGGCAGCTTCGCAACCGGTTTGTCGCCGGCCGGGGCACGTTGCGGTCGGTCCTGGCCCGCTATCTCGGGCTCCAGCCGCGGCAACTGCAATTGACCTACGAGCCTTTGGGAAAGCCCGTGCTGGCCACGGCCGTCGGCCCCGGCCGGCTGCACTTCAACATTTCGCATTCGCACGGGCTGGCTTTGCTGGCCGTGGCCGATGGCCGGGAGGTGGGCGTCGACCTGGAGCAGATTCGCCCCATGCCCAACGCCGCGCGGCTGGTCGAGCGATTCTTCTCGCCCCAGGAGAATCGCCAGTGGCGGCGGCTGCCGCCCGAGGCCCAACCCACGGCCTTCTTCCAGGCCTGGACCCGCAAGGAGGCCTGGCTGAAGGCCATCGGCAGCGGCCTGTCCTTCCCCTTGAGCCAGTTCTGCGTGTCGCTCCTGCCCGGCGAGCCGGCGCGGGTGCTATCAATCCGGGGCGACACGGCGGAAGCCGCCCAGTGGTGGCTCGATAGCTGCGAGCCGAGCCCGGGTTACGTCGCCGCGGTGGCCGTGCAGGGCCGGCCGGCCGCCATCCGGCGCTGGGCCGTGCAGCAGGACGAATGATGAAACGTGGACATCGACACGTTCGAGGCCGCCTTCTGATCCTCACCGACGGCTAGTCGGCCCGTGGGCGGTTCGCGCGTTCCGCGCGCTCCACCCCCAGTCGGGTAGATAACAGCATCGCCAGTCGTGTGGCATCGCGACCGGCATCTTCGCTCGGCAGCCCCTCCTGCCCCCCCACGATTCCCTTGATTTATCGGTTCTCCCTGGTACACTCACTCTTGGTGGACGAAATCAAATTTCCTATCACTCACTGGGCGGACGAATCGGCGGAAAATCTTGCAGTTCGGCAGTGCCTCCTGGAGTTTCGCGACGCCTTCGTTCCTGACTCTGATTCTCGTGGGCTCTTATCAAGCTTGCCGCTTCTCATGCGGCTATAGCTAGCGGCGGGCGTCAACGTGGTTTCGGCTTTGCATATCATGGCCGGGCCTCGTTTTCCGCGACCTTGATTGCTCGCCACAACCAAACAGGTAGGGCTTGGCATGGTCGGGCGCACGTTCCGTCCCCTGGTTCTTGGGTGGCGCTCCCTCCGCTCACCAATTCAGATGAATTGGAAACAACGCCGACTACTTCACCTTTGTCGTTTACGATCGCGCTTCCGGAGGTCCCATCCGGTACGGTGGGAGCAGTGGTAACGGACAGTATTGACCGCTTCTTCTGTTGTGCTGCCTTGCCCGGGAGCCATTCAGCGAGACGAGTGAAAATATGAACCGGAAACTCCTCGTCAAGCGGAAATTCATCGGCGCATAGCATCAACGCCTCGGCGGTCTCGGTGAACGATTCAAACGATCTTGCAATACCTGGAAAGCGGTCGTCAGGTGAACCAATCACCGCGATATCCGATACGGGCTCAACCGCAACGACATGGCCGGTTAGTGTGATGTTGTTTGCGGTGATAACATTGATCGAAAAAGGCTTATCGAGGGCCATCCCCCCTTGGCAATCCCACGGGACACAATGGGCTGCCGTTAAGATGTAGCCACCATGTACAACAAAGCCGCGCCCCGTGTTGCCCGTTATTCTGTCGGTGACCGTCACGGTCGCGCGCCTTATTCGGTCTCTAGTCGAATCGTCCATAATGCCTTAACCTTCCAAGAAAAACCGCGAACCATGATTCCCGGTTCACAGCAGAACAAATCCGCCGCGCGGCCTTGCTCCGCGCCTGTGCGGATCGCTGCATGGTTACGCTCGGTCGGGATTTCGTATTGAGGCCACGTCGAGTGGCTCAGCAAAGAAATGAGGGAGGAGGCGGAATGCGACGTAAAGGTTTTGTGGACTGGGCTGATGCCACCTCCATGATGATCGTTTTCCTGGCGGCTTTGGTCGCCCTTGTCGGGGCGCGGGAGGCCAAGGCAGGGGTGGCGGTAACGATTCTGTTTACCCTTGGCGGCCTGCTGGTCGGCTTGTCGCTTGGCACAGTATCGGGGCGATTGGCGTATCTTGCGCTGAATTCAAGGAAGTCATCTGCCGCCGTCTTCCTTGCTTATCTGTTCACACCTTTGTTGTTCATGTTCGGGACCGTCGTGCTGATCGTGTGGTTGGCAAAGCACCTTTTGTGAATGGGGCGAGGGGAGTCGCACCGTAGCGACGGGCCGCGTGACCAAGATTCTGCATTTGGAAGAGAACGCGGCCAAGCATCTTGGTCAGCAGCAGGGATTACGCATTACGGAACGCCTCACAGGAGATCGGATTCCGTGGGGTGTTCCTTGTTGGCATTGCGTTCTGTAGTAGTTTATAGAAAAGACGCGATTAGTCCCGAATCACTGCCATCGCGGATTGCAACCGTCAACCTATCAATGAACTCCGCGAACGTCTCGGCGCAAACCGAAGCCTCCTCGAATTCGGGCGCCCAGCCCCAAACGACAGACCGACACTGGTCACCTTCGTATTGCAAAGCGACATAGGCATAATCACCATGAACTGACATCATAATCGGCAGATGGTTGGCCCAAAACCGCGTGACCTGCTCATCACCCTCGGACCATTCGCTGGACATTTTCTCAAAGTCGTTCCAGGGGAAGGCCAATTCTGGCACGTCCCCATTGAACTCCCCTTCGCAGTTGAACCATACGGTCTGCCCCGCGTTGGCACACGAGGCAACACGCTCCAGAAAGTACCTGTAGTCGTCTGGCAGTACGGGGAACCGTTGTGACACTTCGCGGCACAACGTAAGATTCGGTTGAGCCTTCTGAACAATCTTCCACCCATGTTCGGTAGCAGATCGCAGGAAATGCTCAAGTCTTTTCTCCATGATCCTTACTCCCTTGTCGGTGGGTATTCCGCTCTGGCGGTGCCAACGGAATGGCCTATGCCCATTGTCATTGTCTCCTATCCCCGTCGATCATACCAAATCCACGCCCCTGAAACCAAGGTCAGGACAGTCCCGCCACGCGACGATTCCAAAACGCCTTCACCCATTCCCGCTGTTCTTCGGTATCGGGAACAGAGAAGCCTCTCGCCCGAGAAATCATCGCAAATGCTTCGTCCACCCCGACACGGACAAAAGGGACAAAAGGGACAAAAGGCAAAAGGGTAGAGTCGAGAGGTGGCGCGGTGGGGTAGGCTTCGGCATAATCTGTTTCGGGGTTTCCCCGTTTGGGTCTCAATAGCCGCATGCCGTGCTCCGTTTCCACCTCCCGCTCATC
>JBEKTY010000051.1:0-85669 GCA_049515555.1 Thermoguttaceae bacterium | reverse complement strand
CGCCGGCGTGGGAATGACGCCGCCGAACGTGCCGGGGGCGCCGAAGCCCACGTCGTCGGTCATGATCAACAGCACATTGGGCGCGCCCTTGGGCGGCACGATCCGTGGCGGCCAATAGGGTCGCGACTGGTAGGCGTTCTTCTTGATGACGCCGCCGAACTTCGGCGGCGGTGCGGGCAGTTGCCGCCCGTCGATCGCCATCGTGGCGTCGGGCGAGCCCGGCACACCCTTGATCGTCACCCCGGATGCGCCCGACGCGCGCTGGTCCCCTGCGGCGGGCTGCGCCTGCCCCGGCTCCTGATCGCCCCGGCCCCGCTCAGCGTACAGGGCCGCCGCCAGGCACAAACCCAATGCCAATGTCCTTCGCATGGTTTACACTCCGACTACTGTTGGTGGGCCCGCATGGCTTCGTCGATCTTGGCCTTCACGGCATCGAGGTTGAAGCTCGCGCCCTTCTGCATGGGCGGGAATTCGAGGGCCGTCATGGCCAGCTTGCCCACTTGCTGTTGGACGAACACGAAGCGCCAGAACTCGTATTGAAACCATTGGAAGTACTCCTGCGACCCGCTCTTAGTCCCGTTTTCCGGCCAGCCCGTGCGCTCGAAGGGATCCAAGCGAAGATTGATCAGAACCGGCACGTCAGGATGCTCCTTGGTGCCGAGCCAGCCGCCGGGCTGGTCGATGAAGCGATACTTGAAGTCGTCGATCCGCACCGCGGCGAGGTTGCTTTCCGCGAAATAGAAGACTTCATGGCGGGCCGAGGGGCCCTTGCCGGTGATCATGTCCATCTGGTTGTAGCCGTCCAGATGGTTCTTGTAGGTCCGCTCGCCGATCTTCTTGCCCTTCTTCAGTTCCTCGATGATGTTCGGGTTGCCCGCGGCGGCAAGGAAGGTCGGGAACCAGTCCAGCCCGGAGATGATGCCGTTCTCGACAGTGCCGGCCGGCACGTGGCCGGGCCAGCGCAGGAGGCAGGGCACCCGGAACCCGCCCTCATAGCCCGTGCCTTTGCCGCCGTAGAACGGCGTTTGTCCGCCGTCGGGCCAGGTGAAGTTTTCCGTGCCGTTGTCGGTGGTGAACACGACGATGGTGTTGTCGTCCACGCCCAGGTCTTTGAGCTTCTGCATCACCGTGCCGACTATGTCGTCAATCTGCGCCATGCCGGCTTCGTGAATGGTCCAGCTATTCTTCGAGTTGCGCAGCGCTTCGTATTTGGGAGAGAGGTGCGTGACGATGTGCATGCGCGTCGGGTTGAGCCAGACGAAGAAGGGCTTGTTGTCCGCCTTGGCCTTGTCCATGAACTTGAGAGTTAAATCGAGAATTTCGTCGTCCACCGTCTCCATGCGCTTGGGATAGAGGGTGCCGGCGTCCTCGATCTTCTGCTTGCCGACCCGGCCCCAGCGGGGCTGCACGGTCTCGTCGTCCTCGCCGGTGGCCCAGCTATGAACCATGTCGCGCGGTCCGACTACGTTCAACAATTCCTGCGGGTAGCCCGGGTGCGCGGGGTCCTCCATGGCGTCGAGGTGATAGAGATAGCCGAAGAACTCGTCAAACCCGTGGACGGTGGGCAGGAACTCGTTGAGATCGCCCAGATGGTTCTTGCCGAACTGGCCCGTGGCATAACCCATATCCTTTAGCGCGGTGGCAATGGTGCAGGCTTCGGCGGGCAGCCCGAGCTTGGCGCCGGCCTGGCCGACCGTGGTCATGCCCGTGCGGATCGGCAGTTCACCGGTGATGAAATTCGCCCGGCCCGCCGTGCAGCTCGCCTCGGCGTAATAGTCCGTGAATCGCATACCCTGCGCGGCCAGCTTGTCGAGGTGTGGCGTCTTGCCCGCCATCATGCCTTGGTGGTAGGCGCCGATGTTGAACCAACCGATGTCATCGCCCATGATGACAACGATATTGGGCTTCTTGCCGCCGGGGGCCGACTCTTTCGCCGGCGTCGCTTCATCGGCCCGGGCCAGCAGGGTTTCGGCGGCAGCCGAGGAAGGGGCTGGTTCTTTGGCCGCTCGATCGCCCGTGTTTGCTGTCTTCTGGTTTTCGGTTGTCTTCGGGCCCTTGTCGCCTGAGGCGGCCGGCCGCTCCGAACAGGCAATGATGCCGCCAATCATCGCCAGGGCGACGCTGGCAACCAACATGCTGCTCAGTTTCGGCATGGAATCGTCCTTTCGCTGTGAAACTGGTCCACTGGAATTCACGGCCAGGCGTGGGTACCCACATAACCGCGCCCGCCCGCGATGCGATTTCTCGCAGTCATATTACGATGCCCGGATACCCCCCCACGTGGTATACCGCTGAGAATGGGCCATGGTGACCCGGCCAACGCCCCCCCTTGGCTGTCAAGCCATGCCGCCTTTACACGATGTAGTGGGCATGGTTCTGTCGCTCCCCCAGTTTCCGTTATAGTCCGATGAAGCCCTATTCCCGGCAGGTCCGAAGTGACAGTTAGAAACCGAACTGCCGGAGCAGAATGTCATGCCAAACAGGTTCAGTCTTGGGGCCGTTGTCTTGGGGTTGATTGTAGCGGCGCAGAGCCAGGTTGCGCGGGGGCAGGGGTATGGCAGCGATACCCAAAATCTCCTGACGCCCGCCGCCGGCGGCATGGCCGGCGTCAGCCTTGCCCTGCCGCAGGACGTGCCCGCGGCAATCTTCGGCAACCCCGCCACCCTGACGCAATTCCACGGGACCCAGTTCACGATGGGCGGCGCCTGGGTCGAGGGCTACCCGACCATCGCCACCAACACGTTGCAGCCCGGAGGCCAGCCGGGGGCTCCCTACAGCGTCACCTCGCGAACGCAAGGCTTCGCCGGCTCCGATATCGGCGTTGTGCAAGACCTCCGGCCTCTCGGCCTGCCCGGGACTTACGGCGTGGGGCTGGCCGGTTTGAGCGGGCTGGGCGACGAGTACCGCAATTTGGCGCCGGCCGGCAGCTTCCTCAACACCCTCAGCAACGAATACCTGGTCCTCGGCGTCAACATGGCGGCCGGGTTTGAAGTGACCGACCAGCTTTCGGTGGGGGCGGCGCTGACGTTGGGCACCGGCTTCGAGCAGCTCGGGTTCATTGGGCCGATCGCCGGCTCGGCCATGGTCCACGATTACGCCCTGCGCGGAACGTTCGGGCTCGATTACGCGCTGAATGAGTGGAACACGGTTGGCGCATACTACCAAAGCAAGATGGCTTTCGATTTTTCCAACGCCATCCGCTACACAAGTATTCTTCCCCCGTTTACCACTACCTTCCACGACCTGCGCATCGATCAGCCGCAGACCATCGGACTGGGATATGCCAATCGCAGCCTGATGAACGGCGACCTGCTGGTTGCCGCCGACGTCTACTACAAGCTCTGGGACGACGCCGCTTTGTGGCAGGACGTGTTCGTCAACCAGTGGGCGTTTGCCGTCGGCACGCAACTGACCCGCGGCAGAATGAAGTACCGGCTGGGCTACTCGTATAACGGCAACCCCATCGATCACAATGTCGGGTCGAAACTCGACGGCCTGCCGGTGGCCCAGGATATAGTGCAGCTCTTCCAGGCGGCATGCGCGCCGTGTGTCAATCAACACCGCATCACCGGCGGCATCGGCGTGCATGGCTTCCTGATCCCCACCCTCGATCTGGACCTGTTTGCCGGGGGCCTCTTTAAGGGCCAGGACAACTTCGGCGCCGGCACGCAAGCGTCGCTTGCCGTCTACTACATCGGCCTGGGCATGACCTGGCGCTATGGCGAGTGTTGCGAGCATTCGCCCTGACGGCCCACGACGCCTGACCGTTCACGGCATGCAAGGTAGCAGGCACACTCCGTGTGCCGTTCGCTGACGTGGAAAAAAGCATGGCGGACGGCACACGGAGTGTGCCTGTTACCTTGGCGCGGGCGCGTGAATAATTACACGCCGCCGCGCTGGCCGATTAGCCGGTTCAGCAGGGATTCGAGCGACACGATTGCAAAGCGGGTAATCATGTCGGACGTGGCGAAGGGGAGGTACAGATTCCCGTTGTGGATCATGGCCCCACAGGAGTAGGCCACGTTGGGCACGTAGCCGTCGCGCTCGCGCTGGGTGGGCGTAATGAGCGGCTCGTCCAGGCAGCCGATTACCTTCAGCGGGTCGTTCAGGTCCAGCAGCATGGCGCCGATGCAATAGGTGCGCATGGGACCGACGCCGTGGGTCAAGAGCAGCCAGCCTTCCGGCGTTTCCAGGGGCGAGCCGCAGTTGCCGATCTGCACGAACTCCCAGGGATTGCGGGGCGTACGGAGCAGCTCGGCGGTTTCCCAGAAGTGAACGATGTCGGAGAACATGATATACAGGTTCTCGCCGTCGATCCGCGAGCACATCACGTAGTGCCCGCCGATCCGCCGCGGGAACAGCGCCAGGCCCTTGTTCCGCGCGCAGGCCCCGTTGATCGTATGCACGCCGATGCCCAGGAAGTCGCGGGTCTCGATTAGCTGGGGCAGCACGCGGTAGCCGTCGAAGGCCGTGCAGGTGCCGTAGTAGGTAACCGTGCCGTCGTCGTCCACGAAACGGACCATCCGCAGGTCCTCGATGCCGTGGCTTTCGTTGCTGGTCTGGGGAAAAATGACCACCTCGGAGGCCTCCGCATCCGGCGGAAGCTCCAACTGGTAGTTCGAGTGGGCCAGCCAGCGGATGTCCTCGATGGCCTCCTCGAGTTGAATTTGCTCGGTTGCCGAAGCCCGCACTTCGCTGATGGCCTGTTCGAGCTGGGCCGCGGTGAACGAGTCGCCCAGGCGGTCCAACACGAGGTCCACCACCCCCTCGTAGACGCCGATGTCTCTCAGTTTGCGGCGGAACAGCGGCTTGTCGTATTGCTTGTCGGGCACGGTGCGGACCGGCTGGGTGAGCCGTCCGCAAGGGTCGATCTGAACGTGGTGATCGGCGGTGATTATACCCGTGCGGAAAACGATCGACGACACGTGCCCCTCGCCCGTGGCCCGCAGACTCATGATGAACCGCACCGCGCCGGGGGGAACGTTCTGCTGGTTGTGATGCGGCACGATCGACGGGTTGAACAGCGCCGCCGACTCGATCGAATACTCGGCGGTCAGGTAGGACCCGATCAGCCGGCGGCGATTGGGCGAGAAGTCGTCCGACATGCCGACCAGCGTCATGGCCGCGCAGTAGTTCTCGTCGAGCACCGCGGCGAGATCGTCGTGGCGGGTGCGGAAGCTCAAGAGCACCTTGTCCAACAACCGATCAACCCGCTCGTCGCTCAAACCCCGCACGCGCTCGACGATGTTGCGGATCCGCGCCTCCTTGCCAGGGGCGAAGAAGCGGGCAATGACGCGGCGATAGTCGCTGCTGAAAACGACCGGCAGACGCCGGACCTTCAAAGCGCCACGTCCCTGTCTGCGGTTTCTTGATCGATGCATCTCATGCCAACGTAAGCAGCGCGGCCGGCGAAACCACGATAATGCCGCGAAATGGGTGAAGCACGAGCAGGTCCGAATCTCCGGTGAAGCTATACGGGCACAGCGTAAGAGGATCACTCCAGCCGGAGACGCTTAGGGACATGGGGGTCGCGTTGGCGGGTAGCGCCATTGCAGCTCAAGTCACGACAGATTTCGCGAAGGCCGGCGAGCTGGCTTCGATGGCCCGCATGCCCTCGGGATCATAGACTTGCTCCTTGCAGTCGGGACATTCGTAGAATTCCAGGTTTTCGACGGTGTAAGTCTGGCCCTTGTACTCTCCCGACCACTTCCGCCGCACCCGTTTGATCTTCGCACTACCGCAGGACGGACATTTTGTGATCCTATTCATGGTTACGACCGCCTACAAGGCTTTCTTGGAGGATATCAGGAAGTAATATGTGTCATGGCCGGCGTCGGAGACGAGCTTACCCTTGCTGAAGATGGCCAGGCCATTCAGGTTCGTGCTTTGGATGATGTGCAACATCTCCCGGCGATGACCTCGATAGGGACTGAGCGACCGGACGGTCTTGTAGATCGCAACTGCATTGAGTATTGATTCAGCGACATCCAACTCGGTAATCTGGTCGGCCTCCATCTCGATCCGAGCCTTCTCACTGAAAGCGTAATCACCCGTTAGAATTGCCCGTTTGATCCGCTTCAGAATATCAGTCACCGGCCACCCCTATATTCAGTATACCAGGGTTCGAGGCAGTGGGGAAGTCGGTGTGAACGGGGGTTGGTGGCCGGAGGGGACCTGTTGACGGGGGTCAGTGCGGCCGGTATGCTAGCCGGTGTCGGACCAGGCGGCCACGGGTGCGGCTTATGGAAAAGAGGGTACGGGAGACTGTTCTACCGAAAGTACCAACCTGGGTTTCCCGTTCTACACGAACCGGATGATCATTTTGTGACCAGAGAAATGAAAGGATGATTGCATGCCTCTGATAATTACGCCCATTGATCTGAGAGAGCAGGAATTGGAGGATCTCCTCTTCCAATCGCCAGACCTGATCGAACCGGAAATGAAGATGGTGTCACGACAACATCCCACCGATTCCGGGCCCCTCGACCTTCTCGGTTTCGACCGAACGAGTACGCTCGTCGTTATTGAACTCAAGGTTCAACCGACGGAATCGCACCTGGATCAGGGAATGCGATACTACGATTGGTGCAGGCAGAACATCGCCTGGCTGCACAGGTCTTTCCCGAAAATCGAACCTGAGAACCCTCCGAGGCTAATCCTCGTTGCCCCGAGTTTTACGGATACGGTTAAGCGTATAGCGAAGTACGTGCAGATAGAGCTGCAATTGTTGGAGTATCAAGCGATTCGGGATGCAAGAGGAGAGAAAGGCATTGTTTTTCGAGAGTTCGAGTTCGGGCAACCAACCGACCCCCCGCCGCCGAGAACGATTGAAGCCAAACTGGAAGAATTCGGTGACGGCGCGGTGAGACAGGTGTTCACGGACGCACTTAAGGACTTAACCGCAAGAACAATTGAAGTCCGCCCGTTGAACAATGCGTGGATTTCTCTGTGGTACAAGGGCAAGCGGTTCGCCTACTTGGGTGTCAAGAAGAAGTTCTTCGTTGCACAGATTAGGACGCTTGAGGAAACATGGACGGGCCGACAGAGAATCACCACGCGCGAACAATGGGATGCCTTCTGCACCATGTTCATGCAACCCTACGTTGCTCATTTGGAGTTAGAGAAATGATAGGTCGAACAAGGGCATCAACACGGAAGACTGAGGGCAGGCCGTGATTCGTGATTTGCGGGCGATCCGCGCGGGTGCCCCTGTTTGGCGAGGGGCATTCAGAGTCGTGTGCCACTGCTTGGCACGGGCAGCGCCGAGGTGGGCCGGAGCGGGAAGTCCGGCGGACGGTGAGGTTTGCCTTCCGTGGCAAGGCCAGGACGCCCGGCGGAGGGTACTTGACAGGCGGCCCGGCAGCCGGGAACATAAAATCGTTGAGCGAGCGGCCCTTCCATGGCCCCTTGATGAGGAGTTGCGATGAGCCTGAATGTTGTTTCCGTCTTCGACCTGAGTCCCGCGGAGAAACTTCAACTGGTGGAGGACCTTTGGGACGACCTGGCGGCCAGTCCGACCGCGGTTCCCGTCCACGACTGGCAAAAGCAGGAACTCGCGCGGCGAAGGGCCAACCTGATGAACAATCCGGCTTCAGCACTATCCTGGGACGAGGCCAAACAGAGGGTTCGGACCCGCTAAGGCCGCTGAACTCGTTATCGCGCCGGAAGCCGCGCAGGATGACGATTGTTTTCCGCCAGCCGCCCTCACCCCAGCCCTCTCCCGGAGGGAGAGGGGACCAACTGAGTCGCAACAACTCGTTCGCCGATCAGTTCTCGCGCGTCAGGGCTACTTCCGCACGCTTCTGCGCCGGCGGCACCGGGCACGTGTGAAGGTAGTTTAGCACGTCGGCGAGTTGCGCGGTGGCCAGGGCCAGGCAGGTGTCGGCGCCGCCGTAATAGAGACGGATCGTGCCGCTGGGCACGTCCAGGATCCAGCCGCAGGGAAACACGACGCCGCCCACGTCGCCCTGCCGCTCGTAGGGCATCTGGGGTGCGAAAACCCACTCGTCGCTGCGCCGCAGAACGCGGCGCGGATCCTCCAGGTCGAGCAAGGCCAGGCCAAGCCGATACAAGCACCCGCCGGCAGTCACGCGCACACCGTGATACAGGATCAACCAGCCCTCGGCTGTCTCCAAGGGCGGCGGGCCCAAGCCGATCTTGTTGGCGTCCCACCATGCGCCCTGCCGCGCGTGCAAGAGGATTTGGTGCCCACCCCAATGGCTCAGGTCGGGCGAGAAAGAAAGCCAGACGTGGGCCCCCGAGCTGCCCGTGGAAACCGGCCGGTGAATCATCGCGTAGCGGCCGCCAAAGCGGCGCGGAAAGACCGCCGCGTCCTTATCTTCCGGGGGCATGGCCGGGCCGAGCCGGGAAAAAGTGACGAAGTCGGTCGTGGCCGCTAGCGCCACCAACGGTCCGCTGTGCGAGTAGGCCGTGTAGGCGATGATCCACCCGCCGCGGTCCTCGACCCAGGTCAGCCGCGCGTCTTCCAGGCCCCACGCTTCTTCCGGGTAGTTGGCCGGATCGGGCGCCAAACTAGGCTGCGAGTCGATCCGCCAGTCCGACACGCCGTTGGCGCTTCGGGCCACGCTCAGATGCGAATGTCCCCGGCGGTCCTCAACGCGGACGAGCAGGACCGTCTCCGCGCCCAACCGGCACGCGCCGGCGTTGAACACCGTGTTGGCCGGATAGGGCCAGTCGCGGGCCGTCAGGATGGGGTTGTCGCCGTGGCGATGGAACAGCTCCGCGTACTTGTTAGGGATCGTCGATCCTCGACGCATGTCGCGTGGTCCTTGTTGTTCAGTTCGGCCCACAAGTAGGCGAGCATCGATTCCGCGCCTTGGTTTCGATTCACGCCCCAGCGTTGCAGGCCGTCATAGCAGGCGCCGCAGTGCACATCGACCAGCGGCTGCTGAAGGCTATTCCGGCCATGAAACCAGGCGAATGCGCGGTGAAACGCAGCCCGGTACTTTTCATCGCCCAGCAGGTCCCAGGCGGCCAGCGCGGCGTCGGCCATGGTGACGGCCTCCACCGGCTGCTGATCGTAGGGCGATTTCTCTTCGCCGCGGGGGTACCAATCGCTGTTTCCGACCGGCCAGAAGACATTCTTGACGCTGGTGGTGCGGTCCAAGAAGGCGAACGACGCTTCCGCCACGTCCAGAAAATCCTCCTCCGGCCAGCAGCGGGCGGCAACGAACAAAGCATGCGGCAACACCGCGTTGGCATAAGTCATCCGCGACTCGAACCAGGGCCAATCCGGCCGCAAGGAACGGCGGTAGCATTCCACCAGTCGCTGCGCCGCGGCTCGGGCCACGTTCTCGAGCGGAGCAAAGTCCTGCACCCCGGAGATCGAGAGATGTCCCCATGCCAGGATCACGTAGGCCTCGGCCCGCAGGCTCCGCAAATCGGCCAGCGCGGGCGTAACCGCGTCGATCAACTCGCGGGCCAGGGCGCGGTATCCGTCGGGCAGACCGCTGCCCAGCACCTCGGCCAGCGCGCGGACCGCCTGGCCCTGGCTATCGCCCGTGCCCTCGGCATCCAGCCAGTCGCGCTGATAGCTCAGGAAGTTGTGAAAACCGCGGACGGGGCAACGGGCATGCTCCAGGAAGCTCAGATACGTCGTCACCCGGCTGAGCATGCGATTCTCCGGGTGCCGGTCCCAGAGCCGCGTCGCGAGGCGCAAGGCCCGGGCGTTGTCGTCGGTCGTGTAGCCGCTCTCGCGCCGCGGGATGCTGTAAACAGCATGTTGGATCAACCCGGCCGAGTCCGTCATGCGGTCCAGGTGCTTCAAGGCGATTCCGTCGCTGGCGTGCATTATCGGCCTCCCGGCACGAGTTCACGGGGGCTGCGCAGATCGACCATCTCAGGAGAAGCCTTGCGATAAGGCCACTGCCGGCTGGGTTCGCTTTCCGACGCAACCTGGTCGAAGAACTCCAGATACTGCCGCCCCACATTGGGCCAGAACATCGGTTTTGCGTATTGGTAAGCCCGGTGCCGGGTTTCAAGCTGAAACGCAACGTCGTTGAGGAATCGCAGCGTGGCATCGGCCATGGCCGTGCTTTGGCCGAAGGGCACGAGCAGACCGCGCCCGTTGGCCAGGACTTCTTCGGCATACAGGTAAGGGGTGCTGACCACCGCGCCGCCGGCGGCCAAGGCATAGGCCAAGGTGCCGCTGGCAATCTGGTCCTTTCCCGGATAGGGAGTGACATATACGTCGCAGGCCTGTAGATGCACCAGCAGGTCGGCCAGGCTGAGATACTTGTTCACAAAACGCACGTGCCCGCCGACGCCCAGCGATTCGGCCATCGCGATCAGGCTTTCGCGGTAGACCTCGCCTTCCTGACGCTTGACCTGCGGGTGGGTGACGCCCACGATCTGGTACACGGCCTCGGGGCAGGCGGCGACGATGCGGGGCATGGCCTGGATCATGTATTCCAGCCCTTTGCCCCGACTGATGAGCCCAAAGGTGCAGATCACCCGGCGACCGCTGAGTCCCAGCCGAGCCTTGTGCGCGCCGTTGCGATGATAAGGGACCTCGGGCACGCCGTGCGGAATCACCCGCACGCGCGGACCCGACACGCCGTACACGCGGGCCAACAGGTCGGCCGCGATCCTGGTCATGACCACGATGCCCTGGCTGCGGGCCGCCAGGTTCCGAATCAAGCGCCGCGGCAGCGGGTCGGGCCGGGTCAAGAGCGTGTGGAAGGTCGTGACCAGCGGTTTGCGACAGCCCTGGACGAACTCCAACACGCGGCGGCCCCAATCGCCGGGATACAGGCCGAACTCGTGCTGCAAGCTCACCACGTCGCACGGGCCGTCGTTGACCACTTCCGCGGCCAGGCGGTAGGCCTCCGGGCGGCTGTTGTCGATGACGTGCACCACGCGCTGGTCCTCGTAACCGCGCGCGCACGTCTTGCGGATGGCCGCCACGGATGACACGGGATCGGGTGCGGCCCCGTCCACGGCGTCGGCCGAGTCCCTGGTGAACGTCGCCAACCCGCACTCTTCCGGCGGATAGGTCGATATAAATAGGGGTCGAACGGTATTCACTGGTCACCTCGCTTGGTTTTCGAGTTGAAGCACATTGCCGGGACGGTCGATTGACAATCGCCACATACCTCGATTTCCGACTGGACCCTGAGGCTTCGCGACTGCGATGCTTCCATCGTTTCGAGCACGGCGGCGAGGACCAGTTGCTTGACGTGGTACGATTCGGCGCAGCCGCGCATAACGACGTGCCCGCCGTGAACCTCGACGCGCAAGTCCCGGACGCGGCCGCCGGTTCGCCGCGCGATCGCACGTTCCAGACGAGTCTTGTGGTCGCCCAAAGTGAAACGCAAGCGGGGATGGTCGAGGAAACTGCGCAGCCGCGCCGCCAATCGACGCGGCGCCAGCGGTTTGACCTGATAGTCGCTGATCGGAAAGCGCTCCATGCCTTTCAAAACATGCGAATCGCGGCACGAGGTAAGGATCATCACGGGCACCGTCGCCAACTCGGGGGATTCGCCCATGATCGTGAGGACTCCCTCGCCTCCGCCCCACGGCAATTGCGGCTCGAGCACGAGCACGTCGGGCACGCGCTCGCGCAGCCGAGCGACGCACTCCAGCCCGGTTACGGCCGTCCGCAGTTCAAAACCCTCCCGTAGGAGCGACTCTCGATACACCGGCGGGAGCGACGCGTCGGGATCGGCCATCAACACGCCAGTGGCGGCCGAGCCATTCGACCGCGATTGAACGAACGCTTCTCTGTTCACGATAGATACCTTCCTTGACGTGGCATGTTCAAGCGCTAACGGGTTTTCAGTGCGTCGGCCCTCCGAAGCCGCCCCCCGGAATGCCTGACCGGGCGTTGGCGGGGAAACGATCCTGCACCTCCCAACGCGGGATTGAAAAGCGAGCCTTGCGTCACCCCCAGAACGGCCGCCTTCTGAACCCGTGCCCCAAGAAGGCCAGCACCGCGAGAATGAGGAAGACGGCGAAAAGTATCTTGGCTCCTTCCCAGGAGAGGGCTGCCACGCCTCCGAAGCCAAGGAAGGCAGCAACCAGAGCGATGACCAGGAACACAATAGCGAGCCGTAACATGGCATATTCTCCTTCACAAAGGTGGGCCCAGTTGGCACATTGCCCGCAGGGCCCGTGATTAACGTCTCAATCGCACAACGTGGCTTCAGGCGGCCCGACACCGTCCAGAGACGGTTGGTCGCAAACGGAACACTTTCGACACACGGCTCCCTCGCAACGAATCCCGCGGGCGGCGCTGCTATTGCTTGACCGTGTCGGTCAGGTCGCCGGTTGTCTTGCTTCACTTTTTCGCGAGTCCATGTACCTCGTCCTTGGCCGCTTGCTCGTCCGCGTGGATCTTGTCTTTGTCCACCGTGAACGTAGCGCTGGGCTTTTGGTCCGTGCTGCTGGTCGAAATGTTGAACCAATTTCGATAAAAGCCCAAGCCGGCGATGCCGACCAGGAACAGGACGACCACAAACAGTAGAGCTTTCATGTTGTCTTATCCTTTACTTTGCGGCCTGTGATGATTAAAGGCGTCCCATGAGCAGCAGCACGAGCAGGATTATCACAACCAATCCCAACCCGCTGCTCGGGTAATAGCCCCAGTTTCTGGCATGGGGCCAGGCGGGCAACGCACCCAGGAGCAGCAGAACCAGAACCACAAGCAGAACGGTACCAAGCATTTCAGTTCTCCTCATTGGTGAACAAGTGGATCTTGGGAAAAAATCAGCACACTGTACGGCCCGATATTGATCGTTCCCAGGGCGGGGAAGCCGTCCCGCTGCGCGGTGCTCGGGTCTTGCGGCTGGTCGCTGGGCTCCGCCGCGGTGACCACGTCGGAGCAGGCCTGGTTTCCAAAGGCGCGGCTATAGCCGTTCCAGTCGCTGTTCAGCCGTAATCGCCACGTGCCCGCCGACGGAAACCCCAACTTGTAGTTCTCGTGGGCAAGGTGGGAGAGATTCACGACGACCACCACGTCATCGCCGGGGCCGCCCTGGTGCCAGCGATGATAGGCGATGACGTCGTCGGCCTGGTTCTGATGGAAGGTGTTAAGTCCGGATCCTGACAGTCCGCGCGTGCAGCCCGACCGATTGAGACGCAGATGGATCAGGTCCCGATACATCCGCACCAGGCCGCTGAACTCCTCCGACTTGTGCCAGTCCAGCGGGACCGAATCCTGGAACCAGCCGTCTTCAAGGAACTCCTGTCCCTGGAAGAGCATCGGGATGCCCGGCGCCGTGAGCACCAAGGCCGCCGCCAAGGTCGTGCGTTTCTGTGCGCACCAACTGTCGGGATCGTGGGGATCGATTTCCGTAGCGACGCGGGCTTTCCCGTTGGCCACCTCGTCGTGCGACTCGCTGTAGACGACGCGCTGGAAGGGGTCGCCGTTGTAGCGGCCCTCGATCGCCCCGCGAATGACGTCGAGCGACCGATACTCGTCGTTGGGCGTGATGACGGTAGCCCGCACGGGATGCACAAAACGGGCGCCCCATTGGGCCGTGAAACCGGCGCCGGCCTGGTCCGCAGGCTTCGTCATCCGGTCGTCGTTCTGCAAGTCCTCGGCGATAGTGATGCGTCCCGGATAGCGCTGCCGCACTTCGCGATTGATCCACTGTACGAGGCTCAAGCCGTCGGGCAAGTCGCCGCCCGGATCGCCGTTGCCCCGCACGTTGCGCATGAACAGCGTCATGTCCAGCCGCAGGCCGTCGACGTGATACTCCTCCAGCCACATCAAGGCGTTGTCGCGGATGAATTGGCGGACTTCCTTGCGGCCGTAGTCGGGGCGAGTCAGCCCCCAAGGGGTATCGGCATGCCAGTCGTTGTAGAAGTAGATGCCGCCCATGCCGTTTTCGCTCCAGCCGTCGAACTGCCATAGATCCAGGTCGCCGGGGCCGAAGTGGTTGTAGACGACGTCCAGTATCACCCCCAGGCCGGCCCGATGCACCGCCTTGACGAAGCGCTTGAAGCCGGCTGCACCGCCGTAGTTGGTTTCCACGGCGAAAACGCAGGAGGGGTTGTATCCCCACGACAACTCGCCGGCAAACTGGGCCAAGGGCATCACTTCCATGACGTTCACGCCCAAGCGCTGCAAGTGGTCGAGTTTCTGAACGGCTTCTTCGAACTTGTCCGACTTCCCATCCTCCTTGTCGTGGAAGGTCCCCAGGTGCATTTCATAAATCACCAGCTCGTTGACGGGCGGCAGGTGGAAATCGTCGCCCTCCCAGTCAAAGTGCGGGTCGTAGACCACCGCGTTGCCCACCGAGCTGGTGACCTGGCGGGCATAGGGGTCGATGCGCAGCAGTTGCTTGTCGCCGCTTACGATGCGGTAGCGATACTCGTCGCCGACGGCGGCCGCGGCGATGTCCGCGTACCAATACCCCTCTCCCTCCCGCTCCATGGGGTGCGCGTCGGCCGACCAATCGTTGAACGTGCCGACGACGGACACCGCGTCGGCGTGGGGCGCCCAGACACGAAACGCGACGCCCGACTCGTGAAGCATCGCTCCCATCCCGGCGTACACTTTTTCGGATAAGGTTGTTGACATCAACGTACTCCTCGACGCTCAGGGCAAATCGCAGCGTCCCCCGCCATTCTGCCCCCTACCAGCGTGAACGGCGACTTGCGGGTCGGCCGGCCGGCACCGTTCATTGTTGGCCCAAATTCGCGATGGCTGAATCTCCGCATTGTGTTCGATATCGAGCCCCGCGTCCTTCAACGCGGCCTGCAGCTCCTCGTCAGTGGGCGGCTGGCCGTCCATGTAGACGAGGCCCCAATTGACCGTGTAGCCGCCGTCAACATGCACCCCCGTCGCGACTTGAATGACCGACAGCTTTGGATTCAGCCGTGCCATCAGGTCCTTAACGAGCGGAAGCTCACGGTCATCACGTACGGAGAATGCTTTCGGCAGCTCTATGGTGGCTTGCATTTATCTTTGCCTTTTCACTTGCGTTTTTCCTCTTTCACCCCCGCCGCTGGTGGCGCTGCCGGCGCGTTGCCCCGGGGCTGCGGGGCCTCCCGCTCGGCCTTGGGTTGCGGCTGGGGCGCCGGCCGTTCGACCCGGGGCTGAGGCTGCGGGGCGGGCCGTTCGACCTTGGGTTGCGGCTGGGGCGCCGGCCGCTCGACCCGGGGCTGAGGCTGCGGGGCGGCCCGTTCGACCTTGGGTTGCGGCTGGGGCGCCGGCCGTTCGGCCCGCGGCTGAGGTTGCGGCGCGGGCCGTTCAACTTTGGGTTGGAGCTGCGGTTGCGGCGCGGGCCGATTCAGCCTTGGCTTGGGCTCGACCCTCAAATCCGGCTTGGGAGCCTCGTGTATCTGCGGCGGAACGTATGCCTTTCCGAGCTCAGCGGCGGGCCGCGCCACAATCGGAGACCTGGGAAGCGGCACTCTGGCCGGCGCGAGTTCCTTGGCAAGCGGGGCGGCTGAGGGAGCCCCCGCGGTGGTTTCCAGCTTTTGCCGCTGGTCGCGGAAGCGCTGCACATCTTGCACGTGCTGACCCAGCCTTTGTCTCTCCGATTGGTCGACCGGCTGGAATCGCAGCGGACTGCTCGGGTTCTTTGTGAATTGGGAGAATGGCACGGCCACCACGGGGTTCCTCGCTCCGGAACTCAACTTGCCGGCGCCGAGTGCGCTTTGGGCCGCCCAGGTGCGCGGCGGCCGGGCATCCTCGTGATCGCGGCGGTTCTGGAAGTCGGCTGCGACGCGCCGCTCCCACTGGCCGTCCTGGCGATGCTGCCAGCGCTCGTGAGCGTAAATCGGATCGTAGCCGTAACGGCCGGAGTTGTATGAATACGAGGGGTAGAACCCCGCGGCTTGGTAGTTCGCGGCATAGTAGTCGCCGAAGTAGTAGTGTTCGTATTGCGGCCGCAAGAAGAGCTGGTTGGCGAACACGCCCAGATCGATCGCAATCGAAGGCGAGTAGGAGAAACCGGGCCGCGCGTACAGGCCCGCATCGAAATAAACCGGCGCGAACAGCACGCCGCGCCGGCCGAGCGAGTAATCCCAGTAGCCGCCGACGAAGACGTAGCCGCCCGGCGCCCAGACGTAATGGTCGGGGACCCAATTCCAATTCGGCTGCACGGCCGTCCAATAACCGGGGCGCCAAGCGTAGCGGCCCAGGTGCCACACCCAACAGCCTGGCAGCCAGGTGCCTTCCAGCGAGGGCGCGGCGATGTTGGGACCGGCTTCGATCGTCGCAGGCGGCTCGGGCAAGTACTGCGCCGCGGTCACCTGGGCGCCGGCCCAGTACCCGGAAGTCCACTGGAAGCCTTGCGCGGACTTGCTCCAATAGCCGGGCACCCATTGGCGATCGGGCGGCAGGGCCCGCCAGATGCCGCTGACCCACAGGAAATCGCTCCGCTCGTCGTCCCAGCCCCAGTAGCCGGGGATCCAAGCGACGTGGGCCCCCTCCGGCCTCTGGTCGGGCGGCAATTCCTCGATGGCTGCCGGCGGCGCCTTCGGCACCACGAGGCCCGGCTGGGGATCGAAAGTCACCATTTCCGCAAAGGCCTCGTGTACCGGCCCGCGCGTGAGCACTTGCACCCCTTGCTGGGCATCCGCTGGGCCCGGCGGCGCGGATAGAACCTTGTCCAAGCCAACGTTCAAACCCAAGGCCACCCATGCGATGACCGCGCACCATTTGCAGACGTGACGTACGCTCATGCCCTATTACCTTTACAAAGTTGAGTTTCTTGGGTCATTCCCACTGCTTGTTCGGCGCCAAGGACATTGCCAGGACCGCCGGTTGTCAACCGGCCAAACATGCCAAGGACTACTTTGTCGTCTCGGTGTTCGTCTCGGTCGTCTTCTTGGTCGTCTTTTCGGTCGTCGTGGCGCCACCCTCTGCAGTAGCCGGGTTGGTAGTTGTCTTCGTGTCGACCGTGGTCGTCGTTTCACCCGTCGTCTTGCCGTCCTTGATCTGCGAGGTCTTCGTTTCGGTCTTCTTCTCAGTCGTGCCTGTCTGACTTTCGCAGCCGATGGTAATTAGGCCCAGTGCGGCAATCAGAACGGATGCTAAGAAACACTTCATCTTCATACCCTTTGCCAAGAAAATTCGGGTGCCTCCTCACCGGCAGGGCCATTCCAGCCGGGAAGGGGCTTACCCTTTGGTTGCAAGTGTCTGCCTCGCCAAGAACGAAAAAAGCCGACGCGGTGGAACGCCCCAAGGCGTTCGACCACGTCGGCTTACTCTTCAACAAGCCCCCCGGCAGAGCCGGGTTGCCCTTTATCTAGTCGTCCGACGAGTTCAAATTAACTTCTGGCGGAGCGGCTTTCGAATTCGCTCCCCCAGCATCTAATATTGTATGTCGCGAAACGGGGAAAGCAAGTGCAATACCGTTTTTTCCCGTATTTCCGATGTTGTTGCCCGGATCGCTTGGGGCAGGGCAATAAGGGCGTCACAGTGGCCGGCCGGCCGGAAAACGGTCTCTCAATTGCGTTGCACGCCGTGCCGGGTGGGGAGTTCTACACCCTAAAGATGCATTTCGGCGCGGTTGTGGCCGAAATCTACAGACGACTTCTGGGGCCTGCCAAGAAAGCACGCGGAATCTGGCGGAGCACGGGCGCCGATTGCGCATTAACAGTAGGCACCCAATGAGAGTGATCCCCGCAGTGTGGGGCCGGATCAGAGTGTACACCGCGAAGGCCAAACGCAATAGGACTTTTTCCTTTTGCGGTGCGGTCCCCTCAGCCGGCCACAGGCAATTCCTGCGCGATGGCCAGGATCGACAGCAGACTCGTCAGTTGGCTCCGCGTTTCCAGGATCGTGGTGGCCGTCAGGTCGGCCCCGGCGTCCCGGAGTTGTTCCCGGTTTGCCTCGACGTTGCCCGTGAGCCCCCACCGGCCCACGACGATCTTGACGTTCGGGAAGCGGGCGCGCAACTTTTTGCACAGGTAGCGCGTGTGGGCCAGGCCGCCCGGCGGCAAGGCCCCGATGCAGACCAGCGCCGGCGGCTGCTCGGCCACCTGCGCCACCAGGTCGGCGGTCATGGTTTCAACGGCGGCGATTTCCACCGCCCACTTGGCCGGGTCGAGCAGTTGCCGCAGCATCTCCAGCGCCAAGCGGTCCGCCTGATCGCGGGCCGGGCAGGCCAGAACGCGGAGTGGGATCGGCGCGGAGGCGTTGCCCCGTTCCTCGGCGTGGACCACCTCCTCGGCTTGAGTAACAACGTCCCGCCGCTCGCCCAGGTCTTCCAGGATCTCCCGCGTGGCCTGGAGGACCGACTGTTCATCCGATTCCGTCAAGTCGTCTCGCTCGCGGTCCCGTTTGGCATAATTCAAGGCCGGGACCAGGAAGTCGTCGTAGACCTGTTCCGGTGAAGATGCCTTGGCCTGCGTCAAGATCAGTTGCGTCGCCTCGTCCTGATCGCGGGCCAGCAGCCGCTGGTAAAAGGTCACATGCGGGTCCAAGGGAGGCTCGTCGCCCAGGAGCACGTCGAGGAACTTCAACTGCGGGACGTACTTGCCCAGCACTACCAGGCAGACCGTCAGCGGGCTGGACAGGATCAGCCCGATAGGTCCCCAGAGGAACGCCCACAGGGCGGCGGCCACCAGCAGGGCCACTTCCGAGACGCCGATGGTCTGCCCGTACAGCCGTGGCTCCACGACGTTGCTGGCGGTCAACTCGATGGCCAGAAACAACCCAAGCAGCAGTAGCGGCTGGACCCACCCTTCAAACATCGCCAGGCTGAGGATGAGCGGCGGCAGGGCCGCGATCCAGACGCCGACGTAGGGGACGTAACGAAACACGGCCGTCAGGAATCCCCACAGGAGGGCGTACCGGACGCCGATTGCCAGCAGGCCGAGGCCCACCGCCAGACCAACCGTGACGTTCACGATCAACTGCATGAGCAGGAAGCGGCTGATCCGCCGGCTCGCGTCGTCTAGGGCCTTGGTCATCACGGTGATCTGGCCGTTACTCACCAAGCGGATCAGGCGATTCCGCAGGTCCTCGCGTCTCAGGAGCATGAAAACGACCAGCACCAGGGCCAAGGCCAGGCTGCCCAACGACTCCAAGAGGGAACTGAGAAAGGCCGGCAGCCGCGCCAGCCAGATCGGGCTCTCCGGCTGCAGCGTTACGGCGGTCGGCATGTCCGAGGCCGCAACCGGCGGCTTGTCCCCGTGCTCTCCCTCCCGGCGTGCTGTGGCCTGGTTCCACTCCCCGGTGATGTCTCGGATCATATTCTCCAGGCGGCTGGTTACCGACCCCTGGCCCAGATGCCGCAGCAATTTGACCTTGTCTTTGATATTCTCCGTGTACTTCGGCACCTCGCGGGCCAGGCTCGTGACCTGGGCCGTGACCAGCCATCCGGCGCCGCCCAGCAGCGCCCCCGCCAGCAAGACGACCAAGATTACGGCGGGCAATCGTCTCAGGCCGCGCCGCTGGAGGGCCGTAATGAGCGGGGCCAGCAGAAAGGTCAGGAACACCGCCAGCGCCACCGGAATGAAAACCGTCTGCGCCCAGTACAGGCAGGTGACCACGACCACGCCGACCACCGTGCCGGTCAGGATCATGAGGGCAAGCTGCCAGCCGGGCGTTGCGGATGTTTTCCCCACGGTCAGAACCCCAGCGGTCTCTGCGGATGATCGGCGCGGCCGCTTACCACAGCTTGAGTTTCCAGCCTAGTACGAAGCCGATGCCGAAGCACCACAGGGCCACGACTCCGGGGCGCTCGCGCCCATATTCCTGAAAATGCTCCAAGGCGCTCTTGGTCGTCCGCGTGCAGGTTTCCGTCCGCACCCGGGGCTCGTTCAGCGACTCCGGGACGTTATGTTCTTCTGTCGACGAGGCCATGTCAGACTCCTTCGTTCCATAGTAGTGGGAAATATCAGCGATCCTGAGGTTGCGGTGATTCGACCGGCGCCGGCCGCTTTAGGGCATGTTTGATCCAGGTCATGTTGCGGGCCAATTCTTCGCGGGAACGATCAAACACGCATACGACCGCGCGGAAGCAGCACCAGCCCGCAACTCCCATCGCCGCGGCCACGATGAAGCCCCCCAGCGCGGCGATCGAAAAGGCCGCCGCCCGCGATAGGCCGGCGGCCTGCACGAGCAACTCCGCCACGAGTATCAGCGCGATCGGCACCGTGCCGACGGCCACAACCCCCGCCAGCAGCAGCAGCCCGGCGGCGATCAGCATTCGCTTGAGGCCTTCGCGGCAGTCGATCCTGAACAGCTCGCACTGAAGCTCGGCGAGCGACGCGATGTCGTGCATCAGTTCGCCCATGCTCTTGGCGACCCCGTTGGGCGGCGGGGCTGATCCGTTGCGTCGATTCATTGTCGTTTCACCCACCATCCCAAGGCGATTCCCACGGATAGCGCCGCCCCCAGGCACAAACCCGGCCGTTGGGCGATAAACCGTTCGATCGGCCCGACGCTTCGCGATAGTCCTTTTCGCGCCAGGCCGACCCGCTCGCCGCCGCTAAGCCCAAGTGCGGATCGGCCGGGGCCGTTTTGCGACGGCTCATGGCGTGCAATTCGAATCATGACGGCTCGTCTCGTGCTGACCGGTTATTCCCAGTAATCCTGCGGCACCTTGACCCAACAACCCGATTGCCTTGCGAAGCGCGATGCCGGCGACGGTCGCCAATAGCGCCTCGATCGCTCCGTGCGCGGCGGCCGGCGCCGGTTCGACGACCAGATGGCCGCCCTGCGCCAGCTCGGTCAGGGTGGCTAAGTCGGCACGTATCGCCCTGGATCGCTTGGGAACGATCAGAAACCCCAACGCGGCCGCCGCCCCCAAACACACCCAGGGATAGGTCTTCACGTAGTGCTTCCAGTCGACCATGGTGCGGGCACTGGCGGTTACATCTTCCATATCCCCGTCGATCTCGCAACGAAGCTGCTGCATCCGTGCTCGCACTGATTCAGCCGGCGGCGGATCGTTCATGGGCGGTATCCTTAATGCGCGTCCGCGGGGAGCGGTTGCCGGGTGCTGTCATCGGGAACGCAACGACAACGCAATCACCACCCCGGTGACCACACCCACTCCGAAACACACCAACAGCGATTGTCCCGGCCGATCGCGGACGAAGCATTTCGCTGCGTCATAGCCGGTGCGCACCTGGTCGGCGGCCTGCCCGGCCGTATGCTGCACGGTTTGGGCGGCGTGCTGCGCATAGTCGCGCACCGTTTCGGCCGCCGTGCCGACCGCCGAGGCGGCACTGCCGGACACTTCTTGCAGATAGCGCTCGATCGCCTCGCGCCCTTCGCCGGTCCTGCGCTGAATGATGCCGACAAGATGCTCCACGTCGCCGCGAATCTGCGGTAAATCGCTGTCGGTCAACTCTCCCCATTTCTGGCGGAGCTTGCCCTTGATTGCGTTCCAATCGCCTTCGAGAATCTGTTGGTCAGTCATCGTTCTTTCCTTTCATGGTAGCTCGCTGCGGTACAGTTCCCAACCGTTGTCGGTACTGGTAAACGAGTACAGGCCCGACTGGAGCCCGTATCGGGCCCGCTCCAAGTTCGCGCCCCGGCTGAACTGGATCACCCAAGCCCGATCTTCGCGCAAGTCTTGGTCATAGCCCGGCGGGATCGTATAGGCGTTGCCGTCGAGGGTGTAGCTGACGGTGACCTTGTTCGTGGCCGGGTTGGTAATCTTGATGGGGCCGCCGGAGAAGTTCGTTTCGGGAAGCGGACCGGCCACGACGGGGCGCTCGACAGTGTATGTATTGGCGGCGCCGGAATTGGTATCCGCGCTATAGTCCATCCATCGGCCGTCATCGCCGTACCACATCCAGCGGTTCTGCGGAGTCCAGTACCACCAGCGCCCGTTTTCCGAGCGATAGCGCCAACTGTCGGGGCTGGCCACGCCGCCGGCGCCGACCGCGCGTTGCGGGTCGACACGCCTTTCCGTACTCGGATGCTGGCTGGTTCCCGCCTCGCTGGTCGCGCCTAGGTTCGGGCCGGCCTCGTGATGGCTCCCAGTGCTGCCGGTCACATGCTGCTCGACGCCCTGCTGCCCGCCGCCCCGCTGGCCTCTCGATTGGCCTCCGCCGGGCTCCTTGGCCATGGTGCGGGTCGGACCGAAGCCGGCCAGGGCCAGCACGATCGCAAATGAAGTCACGAGAAGTCTCATCGCACACTCCGCTTCCACCTGCATTAGCAGGCCGTTAGGCCCACGCGGGCTGCCGCGGCGACAACGCAGCGTAGGCCCCTGCCAAAGTAAAGCGAACAAAAAAAGCCCACGTAGTGGAACGCCCTTAGGCGTTCGACCACGTCGGCTTACTCTTCAACAAGCCCCCCGGCAGAGCCGAGTTGCTCTTCGTCTAGTCGCCCGACGACATTGGATGAACTGGCGGCGGAGCCCCGATAAAGCTGCCGGCGCTCCACCCACCTTTATTTTAGCACGAGGGCTTCAAAGGGCAAGGGGGCCATCTTTTCCCGCGTGTGGCGTTCCTCGACGCCGTCCGCCTGCATTAACAGGCCGTGAAGCCGACTCGTGCCGTCGAGGAAGACCGCGCAGGGGAACTACACGCGGGTCTGCGTGGACTGTCTCACGCGAGCACTTTCTTCACGGCCTTCTTGACCGCGGCGACCGCCTTCTGGGCGGCTTGCTTGGTGTGGCCCACCGCCTGGTCGGTCTCTCCTTCCGCCCGAAGCTTGTCGTTGCCGGTCAGCGCGCCGGCGGCTTCCTTGATTCGGCCTTTCACTACGTCTGTCTTGGCACCCATAATGGTGTCTCCTTTTCCTTGGGCATCCGAAAACCGATCTCGGTTGTGTGAATGCTCAACGGCGAAGCAAAAACACAACCAGCACGACGACGATCACCAGCGTCAGTAATCCGCCACCGATGTACATGATAAGTCTCCCGCTCTTAGATTAGCCAGGGTTTGCCCTGGTCGTTGCCACTGTTCCACAGCACCGAAAACAAAAAAGCCGGCGTGGCGCAACACCATGAGGTATTCGACCATGCCCGCCTATTCGTCAACGAACCGCGGGCACGGCCGGGTTCACTCCTCGACCTTGGCCTGGAACTCTGCGTGAATCTGCTTTCGTCTTCCCCCCACTCTTGCCGCAGCCCGGGCCATAGTCTTCTGGTAGTTAGCTTGCTCTTCCTTCCGGGCCTTGCCTCGCTTCGCTTTCAGGGTCGCAGCGGCCTTCCTTCCGGCCGGACTGTGCTGGATTGTCTTTGCAGCATCCTCTGCCCTGCCTTTTTCCCTCCTCTTCTCCTTTCTTACCCAGCTTTCCTGTGACCTCTTCTGTTCCAGGGCCTTACGTTCTGCATGCAGCAACTGCTCTTTCTTGCTGGTTCTCATTCACCCACTCCATTCGATGGGTTGCCTGCTTTTCTGCCGGCGTTGATTCGTTCCCATACCTCCCCGCGATGGACGGGAACGTTCGAATCGGCCTCGAAGCCCAGTTTCACGTTCGCGCCTCGAATATCGAGCACCGTGACCTTGAGCAGGCGATGGATGCCGTCGCTCCCGCCGACGACCACCGATTCCCGATTTCTCCTCGATAGAACTAACATGGCAAAACCTCCGTTTTTTGTGATGGCTGGCCCAGTCCGTTCCCGCTCCAACTGTCGGCGGGTACGCCCCGGGCGAGCAGAAATACCTGCACCATTGTGCCGGTCGTAAACACCTGCACCACGGTGCCCGTCGTCGGTTCGACTTCCGCGGTCGCTTCGCGCACCTCGACCCCGGTAATTCGTTTGATCTCCTGCCGCAGCTCGTCGGCCGAGTTGTGGAACAACTGCCGGTGGAACTCCTGCACCTGAACGGCGCCCTCCGGGTCCTGGGCCAGGGCCTTCTCGGCCGGCGACAAGGCCCCGTGCAAAGTGATCAGCAGCGTGTCGCCGCTGAGAACCACGGCCACCGATTTGGGCTCGTGGCCCGTTCGCTGCTGCTGGAAAGCGATTGCCGCTTGAGCAATCTGCTCCGCCACGCTCGGATCGAGCTTTTCCATCGGACTGTTCCTCCCGTTTGCCGTGCGGCAAAACTTCAAAGCGGGCCGGTTCTCCCGGGGCTGGGGCGTCCCCCAGCCGCTCCGGGGCCCGCGTCGGGGCCGATCCCGGGTCTTAGGCTCTTTCTGCGGTTCATTTGTATCGCGAACGCCACCACTCCCCGAAGAACCTGCCGAAGAAGCGCGTCAGGCCGCCCCAGGCGTCGCCGGGGAAATGGATCACCAGGTAGTAAAGGTTCGAGATCGCGGTCATTGGAGTACCCTCCCTTCGCGGAGCAAGTGGCCGAAGGAACGTTCTCAGGATTGCGCACCCCCGTACCCCATCGCCAAGAACAAAAAAAGCCGACGTGGCAGAACACCCGAAGGTATTCGACCACGTCGGCTTACTCGTCAACGAGCCCCCCGGCAGGGCCGGGTTGCTATTCACCTAGTCATCCGACTACCTCAGCGACAAAGCCGCGACCAACTGCGCCGCGACCCTCCCACCGCTATCATTGTACGCCGCCGATCCGGGAACACAATAGCACTTTTCCATTTCTTCCAAATTTAGTATCATTATCACCAGCATCGCTGGAGGATTTAATGGCTTATGTTCCGTAAACCATCAAGAACTTTCGCTTGGTTATCCCCCCGATCGGCGGGAGCAGTATGAGAACCCAGGGAGAAATCGAAGGCGCCATTTGTGAAGGGGTTAGTCGCTTCGAGCAGGACTACATGGGCCGGGGGCCCAAGGAGATTTACGCACACCTGCTCGGCGATCTGCTGGTGGTCCGCCTTAAGGGCGTGTTGACCGCGGCCGAACAGCATCTGGTCAAGTCGCTGTCGGCCGAGAAGGGGCGGGACCTGCTCAAGGAAGTGCGGACCCATCTGATCGAAACGGCCCGCCCGGTCATGGAAGCCATGGTCCAGGAGATCACCGGCGTCAAGGTGCTGACCCTGCACCATGACATCAGCACCGTAACCGGCGAGGAGGTGGTTCTGTTCACCCTTGCCGAGTCGCCAATTCTTCGCGACGCGAAGAAGAAATAGCGGTTCTGAGCCGGGCGGTATAACAGATTCAAGGCGATGCAGGCAGGCCCAATAGCCGAAGCGCGCAGGCCACGATGGCCGCAGCCGCCAGGAGGTAGTAGAGGGGCGGGCATGCGATGCGCGGCGGGGGCTGGCCGGTCGGGCCGGCGGACGGCCCGCCGCCGCCCGGCAAGCGGGCATCGAGGGCCCAGGCGGCGTAGAGAAAGATCGCAGGGGGCGCCAGCCACAGTGCCCGGCATGCGGCCAGCGCCGCCAGCAGCGCCGCACACTCGGCCGCCGCAACCCGCGCGGTCGAGCGGTGGCCGGCCGGGCCTCCGCCTTCCGCCCTCCGCCTTCCGCCTTCCGCCTTCGGCCTTCCGCCTTCGAAATAGATTGCCGCCGAGAGCGTGACCAGCGCGGCGCAGGCCGGCAGCAGCCAGTCGTCGATCAGCGTGGCGGGCGCCGGGGCCAGGGCGGCGATGGTCAGGATGCCCAGCGCGGCTGCGGCCCGCAGGGCCGGATGCCCCGCGGCCCGAGGCAGGATCGGCCGCCGGCGGCGCTGGTGCCGCCGCAGTGCCCAGGACAGGGCGTACAGCATTATGAGCGTGCTGAGCGCCAGGAGTTTCAGGCCGTCGGCCAGTACGGCCCAGCGATCGGTGCGGAGATCGGTCCACACCAGGAGCAGCAGCGGATAGGCCAGGATCCGCACTGCGCGGGGAATCTCTTCGCCGTCGGCGATATTCGGATTGCTCCACTGGAATCCCGGGCCGCCGCGCGGCAGGGGGCGTCGCCAGGGAATCAGACCCGGCACCCGCCGGCGGTAATCGGCGTAAGTCGAGCCGAAGGCCGCGGTCAGACGGCGTTCCTCCTTCCGCATCACGGGCAGGTAGACGGCGAGCCACCAGGCGGGCAGAGCGAGCCGAATGGGCCACGCGCCCGACATGACGGCAATCCCGCCGTCGATCAGGGCGTTGGCCAGGTAGAACGGGTGCCGGACGAAGCGGTAGGGGCCGGTCATGGCCACGAAGCGGTCCTGTCGCAGGCAGCCTTTGGCCCAGAAGTGCAGCGCGGCGCCCAGCAGGATACAAGGCACGCCGGCCAGGATCGTGGCGTGGGTCGAGGCCCCGGCGAGCAAGGTGACGAGGACCAGAAAGAACCGAAGCCCGCCCCGGTCCAACGGCGATTTCATCAGGCGCTCACAAGCTCTCGGGCGGCGGAGCGGGCGGCGGCCCTCCGCCGGACCGCTGATGCCGCTCCAAGGAGCCGGCCATCGTGTCCAACAGCGAGCGGATCCGGCCGGCAGCCATGTACACGCGGCTGGCAACGACCGGCCGGGGAAACAAGTTGCCGATGAAGTCGAAGCAGAATTCCTCGGGCGTGTGGCGGATCATCACCGCGTTGGCGAAGACGCCGCCCAGCAACTCCTCGGGGAACTTCAGCCGCTCGTAGAGTTCCGTGATGGGGGTGGGCGACCCCTCCTCGCCCTGGCGCCCGGCGGGCCCGGTCGAGCCGGGCCCGCTGGAGCCGGGCATGGCGCCGCCCGGCGGCGGCATCGCCGCATGCGACTCACCCGGCGGACCGCCCGCCGCCGCGGGGACCGCCCGCTGTGCCAGCGGGCCGATCTGCTTCTCATAATGGCCGATGTTCAGCCGCAGCGCCGCCAGAAACTGCGAAAAGCTGGCGACCGTCATAATGATCCGCGCCACCACCTGCTGCGGCTGCGTCATCATGGCCAGAAAATCGAGCACGCAGATCTCGTTGGTCTGAAGGATCATCACCGCGGTGGAGAATGCCCCCCGGCCGATCTTCTCCGGAACACGGGCGCCGACGGGCGTGTGCTGAAAACTCTGAAATACCCCGTGCGGCCCGCCGGGGTCGCTCCCATGCTCGGATGCCGGTTCGTCGGCCATGGTTATGCTCTTCCGCGTTTGAATTGATGCGCACCGTAACAACAAGGAAAGGGCCGGGGCATTCCTGGCCGCGCGCAGTATGAATCCTCCCCACGGTAATCCTATCCGCGTTTGGCCGGGCATGCAACGGGGGTGCCCGGGAAGGCTTTGCAGATCGGGAAAACGGCAGTATGATATTGGCAGGCGGGGACGTAGCTCAGTTGGGAGAGCGCCTGCTTTGCACGCAGGAGGTTGCCGGTTCGATCCCGGTCGTCTCCACTCGCAGTAACCCGTTGACACCAGTTGCCAGCGGGTCTTTTCTTTTGACTGGAAAAGCACTTGCGGCGACGGCCCCGGCTTTCCCGATTTCCCCCCTTTGCTTGTAATCTGGTCTAGGATTGACTGCAATATGCCCGGTTTGCCGGTAGTTGGTACAAGCACTGGTACAACGCGAAGCCAAACCGGATTTCCGGGGAAGATCCGGTTCAGTCCGGTTTCACTTGACGCACTCGGCTGAGCGGCCGATAATTGTACCAAAGGGGTAATTAGTACAAACCTGGAAAGAGCCCATGAAAACACTGGAATCAAGTCAGCTCCGGCAAGGTATCTCCGACGCGCTCAACACGGTAGCCTACAGGGGCGACCGGATCAGCATCCGTCGGCACGGCAAGGCAGTGGCGGTCCTAGTGTCCATCGAGGACGCAGCTATACTTGACGCGCTGGAGGATCGTTTCGACCTGAACGCGGCCAAGAAGGCTCTGCGAGAAGAGGGAAGCATCCCTTGGGCAGAGGTCAAGAAGCGGTTGCGCGTTAAGACGTGATAGGTGAAAGGTGGCCTACCGAATCGAGGTCAAACGTTCGGCGGCGGACGCGCTTGCGAGAATCCCCCAACCGCACCGCCAGCGCATCGCGCGTACGATCGACCAGTTGGCCGATAACCCTCGTCCGCGGCGAACAAAAGCTTTGGAAGGCCAGCTTGGCCTTTACCGAATCCGTGTCGGCGATTACCGGATCATCTACCAAGTTCAAGACGCTGCGCTCTTGATACTTGTCGTGCGGATCGGGAGCCGCGGCGATGTCTACCGCCACCTTCGCTAGTAATTGACTGAAATGCAACCCCAAGATGCCCCACAATCTCGCAAACAACCGCCGACTTTCGCGCTCGATCTTCAACCGAAAAAGGGGACCGAAAAAGGGGACAGGGACCGAAAAAGGGGACATTCTACTTTATCTCCGATTGACGAGGCCGACCACGCGGGTGAAGGCTCGCTTCCAAGCCTAAGCGCTCTGCCGTCGCGTGTTGCCACGACTCCTTTCCGTATGGCGTGCCCCGTTCGACGCACTTCCGCAAGGCCGCCAATTCCGCTTCGCTTTGCGGACGGTTGTCGCCATGCACCGATCTTATTGCCGCGAGGCACCTCTTGCAAGAGGAAAAGTAGAATGTCCCCTTTTTCCCCCTGTCCCCTTTTTCCCCCCTTTTTCCCCCCCAAGAGGAAAAGTAGAATGTCCCCTTTTCTCCTTTGTCCCCTTTTCTCCTTTTCTTCTCCCTATGAGGAGGACATCGCGGTGGGCATTCGCCAAGCGTCTGCCCGCGAAATCTCCGGGCCGCGGCAATAAACGTTCCCGGTTCGCTAGAATATTGTTTTGTAACGGATGGCACCCGGCCGCGTTATCCTATTGGCAGCATGCTGGCGAAGAGGGCGGGACATGGCAAATGCGACTTCGCGACGGCAATGGGTGCTCTGGGCGTTGGAACGATACGAGGTCCCGCTGACCCGTTACAGCTTGCGGCTGTTGGGGGAGCAGGATTCGGCCCGCGAGGCCGTGCAACATGCGTTCTTGCAGCTCTGCGAGCGGTCAGCGGAGGAGCTCGAGGGCCGGGAGGCGCAATGGCTGTTCACGGTCTGCCGCAATAAGGCCCTGGACCTGATCCGCGGCCGGCAGAAGTTCGCTGCGGCCGGCGAGGCCGGGTTGGCCGAGTTTCCCGGCCGGGAGCCCGATCCGGCGGCACTGGCCGAGCAGCAGGACCTGGCCGGCCGCCTGAATCAACTGGTGGCGCAACTCCCCGCCAGCCAGCGCGAGGCGATCGACCTCTGGAGCGAAGGCTTCTCCAATCGCCAGATCGCCCAAGTTACCGGCCACAGCGAGGGGAATGTCCGCGTACTGGTCCATCGGGCCATCAAACAACTGCGTGAAGATTGCAAGGTGCTGAGATGAGCACGAACGATCAAAACGGTGAAGACCAGCGGCGGGCGGCCCGCCTGACGGCCTACGCGCTGGGGCAGCTTGGTTCCTCGGAGCAGGCGGCGGTGGAGGCCGAGTTGGCGGCCTCGCCCCAGGCCCGGGAGGCGGTGCGGGCCGAGCGGGCCCTGGCGGCCCAGCTTCGCACGGCGGCCCACAACTGGCCCCTGCCGGAGCGCTCCGCCGGGCTGCGGCAGGCGGTCGAGCGCCGCTTGCGGGAATTGGAGGCGGCGGGGGCCGCCCCGCCATCCGTCGCCAAGCGGCCGCCGCGACGGCGCCGACCCCTGTGGCCGATCCTCTTGGTGGCGGCCACGCTCCTGCTGGCTGTGGTGCCGGCGTATTTCTATCTTGTTCCCGACGGCGCGTTCCGGCCGCTAGGCAGCCTTGCTCTCGCCCCCATGTCGTCTCCCCCTTCGGCACAAGCTACCCCCGAGCGGCCGCCTGGAGAAACGGCGAGGCCGCCAAGTCGGGTCGCACACGAGGAGCCATCCGCCGGACACGACCGGCCGGCCGTCTTCACCTCGCCGACCAAACGCAAGGCCATGCCTACCGACGCCAGCCTCGAAGTGTCGGACAAGTTCGGGGATCTAACGGAGCCGACGGACCCGGACATCCGCTCGCCCGCGCCGGAGAAACCGCCGGAAACGGAGCGGAGCGCGAAATCCCAAGGCGAAGGCCCGGTGTCCGTGCATCTGAACGGCGGGACGCCCAGCGACCCGAAGGGCGGTGTAGGCGGTGGGATGGTCGGGCTTGACAGCTTGGGCCGGGAGGCCAAGGCGAAGGGGCAAGACGTTGGCGTGGGCGTGGGTCCCGGCAAGAATCGGGAGACCGGAGGCGACAGCGTCACTTTCGACGCCCGTGGCAGGGGGCGCACAGTTGACAGCAACGGCAATGGCACTCCTGGGGTAGCCCCGCCGGCGAAGCCGGCCAACCTCTCTGGAGATCGAATCGTCGACCGAGAGCGAAGCGCTCCCGAACCACTTTACTTCCGAATAAACAGTCCCGCCCCACGGCGGCCGGTCAGGGACCAGCAGCAAGGCGGCGGCCAGCAGCAGAGCGCCAGTGAGAAACTCGACGAGGACCTGCCCAGCGTCTTGGGGCTGTCAGTCAGCCCTCGTAGTTGGGAGGCTGACCAGGACAAGGAACCGACGGCGAGCGGGGCCACCGCTATGGGCCTCTTGCCGTCGTTGGCGGCTGGCCAGAAGCCAGGCGACCTCACCGAGCTGGCTAATAAGAAGCAAGTCGAGACCTGGAAGCCGTCGCGGCTGGTGCCCAATACTTCGCGGCTGATGGTGGGCGACCGCGAGGAATTGCCGCTGCGGGGGATGCAGGTCGACGTGCGGATCGACGGCTTCCGGGCCCGGGTCGTGCTGGATCTCTATTACTTCAACGACCGCGGGCAGCAACTGGAGGGCAACTTCCAATTGCGGCTGCCGGAGGAGGCTTCGCCCTACTTCGTGGCCTTCGGCCGCACGGTATACCAGGCCCCGCAGATCACGCCGCAGGATTCGATGTTCTTCAAGCGTGAGCAGCTGTCGCAAGGCGATACGACGCCGGAGCGGATCCTGGCCCTGCGGAGCAGCAGTTGGGAGCAGCCCAAGGTGGCCCGCATGGTGCCCAAGGAGAAGGCCGCCTACGCCTACCGCGAGACGGTCCGCCGCCGCGTCGATCCGGCCCTGGTCGAGTGGTCGGGGGCGGGCGTGTTCCAGTGCCGCGTGTTTCCGCTGGCCCCGCGGTCGCTGCACCGCGTGGTCATCGGCTACGACGTCGATCTGTTGCACGTCGGCGACGACCTGGAGCTGCGGCTCGATCTGCCGGAACATCCGCCGGCCACGATCGTCGATTTCAACGTCGCCGCCGGCAACGCCAAGGAAGTGTCGCTCGACGCCCCGGCCACCAAGTTGGCCGACGGCCAGCGGCTTTCCTATCGCCTGATCGACCCGCGGGATCGGCCCCTGAGCGTGCGGCTGCACAAGCCGGGCACGCTCATGCTCACCGGCGCCGACGAAGCGACGGGCAACTACTTCGCCACCCGCGTGGGGCTTTCGCTGCCCGAAACGCCCGCCGCTGAGGGCTCCAAGGAAGCCGTGTTCCTGGTCGATACGTCGCTCAGTGCCGCCCCGCAGCTCGCACTGTGGACCAAGCTGCTGCGGGCGACCCTGGAGAACAACCGCGACCGGATCGAGCGCTTCGCCGTGCTCTTTTTCAACGTCGAGACCTTCTGGTGGCAAGAGCAATTCGTGCCCAACACGCCGGAAAACGTCGATGCCCTGATGCAGTACGCCGACGGGCTGGCGTTGGAGGGGGCGACCGATCTGGGCCGGGCCCTTCAGGCGGCGGCTTCGCCTGCCTGGCGGAAGAAGGCCCAGGGTCTGCCGCCGGAAATGTTCCTGCTCAGCGACGGCGCGGCGACTTGGGGCGAGGATCGTTGGCCGCCCTTGTCGAAAGCCCTCACCCCCAGCCCCTCTCCCAAAGGGCCAGCGGAGCGATGCGGCCCCTTGTTCGCCTATCATACCGGCCTGGCGGGCAGCGACCCGCGAACTCTGACCCTGCTGGCCGACGAGACCGGCGGGGCGGTATTCTCGGTGGTCGGCGAAGCGGAGGTTGCCCGGGCATCGGTGGCGCATCGCGCCCGGCCCTGGCGGCTGACGGGCGTGGAGGCCAAGGGCGGCCACGACGTTCTGGTGGCCGGCCGCCCGCGGTTCGTGTTCCCCAATCAACAGTTGTTGGTGGTGGGCAGATTGGACAGCCAGTCGGGCCTGGCGCGGGAGGAAGGCGCCGCCATCGCCTTCACGCTCCAGCAAGGCGCGGCCACGCAGACTGTCCAGGTGAAGGTGGATCACATCATCGCTTCGGAGCTGGCCGCGCGGACCTATGGCCAGGTGGCAACGGGCCAGTTGGAAGACCTGAGCCAGGCGGCCGAGCCGGTGGCCACGGTCTACGCCCGGCATTTCCGCATCACGGGCCGCACCTGTTCGCTGCTAATGCTCGAATCTGAGCAAGACTATGCCCGCTATAACATCAAGCCGGAGGAAGACGATTTCGTGGTGAAGGATCGGCCGGCCGCGGCCGTGGTCGAGGCCGCCGAGCGGCCCGGCGCGGCCGCCGACGCCAAGACGCTGTTCATGGACTGGTACCGCAAGCTGGGCCGGAACGAGCAGGTGCGGTTCGATCTGCCGGCCGCGCTGGGCATCGCCTTGGAGGGCCTGCCGGCCGAGGCTTTCCAGATCGTGCCGCCCGAGCTGCACTGCAAGCTTCGCATGCAGAAGGACCTGCCCGAAAACTTCAGGCAGCCCTGGCGGAGCGGCGCGCCGGACTACGACACGCTCGCCGGCGAAGCGGAGCGCCGCTGGCAGAACTCCAGCCCCGACGACGCGCTGCGGGCGTTAAGCTCGCTGGTCGAGGATCGGCCGGGCGATGCGGCCTTGGCCCGCGACGTGGCCTTTGCCTCGATCGCCTGGGGGCGGCCGGGCGCGGCCTATCACCTGCTTCGCCGGGCGGCCGTGGCGCGCACCTTCGAGCCCGTCACCTTCCACGCCCTGGCCCATTGCCTGGAGCAACTGGGCAACACCGACATGGCGATCGTGTACTACGAGCTGGCCTGCGGCGGGCAGTGGGACGGGCGGTTCGGCGACGTGCACAACATCGCCCAGCTCGATTACTTGCGGTTCCTCCGCCGCTTGAGCGGAAACCCGAGCGGCCGGCTGGGCAATTATGCCCAAGCGCGGATGGCCATTCTTGCCGCCGCGCAGCTTCGCGATACGGCCGACCTGGCGGCCTTGATCCTGTGGAACACCGACGGCACGGACGTCGACCTGCACGTGACCGAGCCCAACGGCGAAGAGTGCTTCTTCTCGCACCCGCAGACGGCCTCCGGCGGGCGGATCAGCCGCGACGTGACAACCGGTTACGGGCCCGAGCTGTATCTTCTGCCGCAGGCCCCCGCCGGCACATACAGCATCCGCGCCCATTACTTCGCCACGGACGCCAATCGGGCCAGTACGCGGACCAAGGTCCTGGCCTTGATCTATCAAGGCTGGGGAACCAAGGACGAGCGGCTGACGATAAAGGCCGTGCCGCTGGTCGGCCGCAGCGAGTCGCACGACTTGGCCAAGGTACAGGTGGAGAAGTAAGAGTCTTGCCCGGGATTATTCACCGAGGTTCGTAGTGACCCGATTTATCGGGTCTGGAGAGTGCGAACAGGTCCGGGACCGCATGAATGCGGTCACTACGAACCATTGGTGAATAATTCGGGTTAACCAGCCGGTTCCCTTTCTCACAAAGGGCGATTGGCAGGGGCGTCGTTTCTACCGGGACCTCCTCTTCGCCGTCATTCCCCGATAACAACCGCGGGGAACTTGGGCTCACCCAACGCCAGCTTGGTTTGCAGGCAGTCTGCCATGAAGCGGATGAAGGCCGCCTGGTACGGCCGGACGTCGAAATCTTCGACGATCCCCGTCACGTCCAGGTGCAGGAAGTCGAGCACCGAAAAGCGTTCCGGACCGAAGGCCGCGGCAAAGAACCTGACCGGCGTGCCGAAGGCCAGGCAGGGGAGGAGCGCGTGCAACCTGCCGGTGTAGACCACGCTGGCGGTCCGGTACTTTTCCAACAATCTCAAGGCGAGATCCCACTGGTCACTCCAAGGCATGTCGGGGGGGATGGAATGACTGACCGGCTGCCCCGGTCCCGGGAAGTCGACCGAATAGATGCCGTTCCGCGGGCCGTGGGAGCGTGCAAACAGGAGTGTAGCGCAGCCGACCAGTTCGCTCTTGAGACCAAAGCCCCGGAGCTTATCGACCGTGTAGCGGTCTCTGGCCCCGATGACGTCGTCGTGCCTGTAATTCCGGAAGTGTTGCTGCGCAGCGTGGATGCCGCAGTAGTGGACTATGCCTGACGTGGGCAAAGTGCATGTGTCGAACAAGTCGCCGATCCACCCGTTCACCACCAGGGGGATCGTCTTGTCGGCCAGGTGCATCTTGTGCCTGTAGACGCCGACTACCGCGGGCAACACCTGGCTGATCGCCACGGTCTGGATGGCGTCGCCCAGGTTGCGGGTGCCGTGATAGGCGAGAACCTGGTATGTCTCATGCCGTGGGAGCATTATGGGAGCAGTTCCTGGGCGCGCCGGAGCATGGCGTCGATCTGGCGTTGGGGGTCGAAGTCGGCGTGCCGCGCGGCGAACGAGCCGGCCGCCGCGGCAAATTCGTCCGAGCCCAGCATCGTCACCAAATTGACGCCGATTTCCTCCGGCCTTTCCGGCCCGGCGGACAGGCCGGCCCCTAGCCGGGCGACGACCGCGCTGAATATGTCCTGTTCCAAAGTGATCGGCACCTGGAGTACGGGCTTACCCGCCAGGAGCATGGCCACCGTGGTCCCGTGGTTGCCGTTGAGGATCGCCAGGTCGCAGGTCCTGCCCACTTCGGCGAGGTCCAGAGGCTCGTCCTCCATACGCATCGTCGCCGATTGGAATCGCTGCCGCAGACTCCGGTCGATCCGGTCGCCATAGACGATCGTAGGGTATCGCAATTGGGAGAGCTGTTCCAGCAGGAAGGGAAGCGCGCGAAAGGGCTTGAGGTACGCGAACACGCGCTGGTCCTGGCCGCCCGGCCAATCGGGCCTCTTGCCGCCGACGTTCGGCCAGGCCCCCCAGTACCGGGCGCCTTTTCGGTCCGGGTAGTGGTCCAGCTCGGGGAAGGTGGCCAGGAAATGCTCGTCCACCTGGTAGTACAGATGGGACAGCCGCGGGAGCGGTTCCCGGTCCCAGGAGGCCAGCACCTCGTTGGCATTGGCCAGGACCAGGTCTTCCTCATGTGCAAGGCGCGCCGCATCGGCGGGGAGCCAAGGGCGCAGGTCGGGCATGGGATACTCGTCCAAGGGGCAGAAGAAGCCGGTGCCCACCAGGGCCCGCTTCGCACCGCACGACCTGGCGGCCAACAAGGCCGTTGGGCTGTGGTCGAAGATCAGCAGCTCCGGCCGCACGGCGTCGTAAATGTTCCGCCAGGCATCGGCCATCGCCCGCAGCCGGCCGAGCTCTCCAAAGCCTTCGTTGTGCAGGATGTGCGCAAAGCTGCGCGGGGGATCGATCGCATTGGCGCAGGGCTGGGCACTGATCGGCGCCTGGAAGTAGGAAATACCAAGTCCGGCAAAGACTTGCTCCGCTTGCGAGAGGTCCCGCAGGGCGGCGAACACTCGATGCCCGCGGCCGCGGAGGCCGCGGGCCAGGGGCAAGAGATTCACGAAGTGCCCCAGCCCGCCCCCCAACTCCCAGGTGAGAAGTATCGTCGCCATGCAGTCTGCAATTGATGCTAAGTGGATCTCGATAGTTGGGCGCTCAGCCGGGCGAAGCACGGCGCCAGGGCCCGCTCGTAGTGCTTCCATCGCGCCACGGACTTCGTGTAGATGGGCTGGCGGACTTGGGTGACGCTGGCCGTGCGCACCGGCCGCTTTCCCTCGTAGAACGCCAGGCAGGCCGGCTCCCACTCCAGGCCGCACCAGGCGACGACCCGCCGCGCCACCGTTTCCAGATCGGCCACCGTCTCCTCGTAAGCCGCCTCCAGCACGGGCACGGGCAGCACCTCGCGCCAATGGTCCGTCAGCCGTCGATACTCCTGGAACCGCAGGGCAATGTGCTCCAGGTCGTTGGCCCAGTGGATGTGCCGGAAATTGGTCATCCAGCAGGAGACGGCAACGTCGCGCAAGTCCCGCCGGCAGTGAATGAACTTCGCCCGGGGAAACAAGGTGGCCAACAGCCCCAGGTACAGATAGTTGTCCGGCATCTTGTCGGCGACGCGCTGGGCCGGCCGATTCAGCTCGCCGAGGCGTTGCAGGTGCCGCCGGGCAAGGCCACCGGCGGTCTGGCAGTCCAACCGGCCCAGGCCCTGCATCGCGGCAAGCCCGTTGTCGCCGCCGTCGAACAGGGCCTCGAAGTCGTCGCGGCCCAGACGCAGCTCGCCGGCCCCGAAGACCAGCGAATGCCGGGCGAGGATCTGCTCGATCAGCGTGCTGCCCGAGCGCGGCAGCCCCACGATGAAAATCGGCCGCTCGCTCTCCAGGCCGAAGCCGCGCGTCCGCTGGAAGAAGGCCGGCGTGCAGGTCGCGATCATTGCGGCCACGAATTGGGCGTGGGCCGCCGGGTCGTATCCCTGGCCGCGCTTCCGCCGCTCGGCGAACTCCAGGGCGTTGGCCCGTTGCAGGTGCTCGGCCGCCTCTCGATAAGCCCCCTGAGCGTCGAGCACGTGCGCCACGCCGAAGTGCAAGACCGAGCGCTTACCGCCGGACAGATGGGGGTCGGCCAGCAATCGCTGCTGATCGGCCAACTCCGCCGGCGGCAGTTTGGCGCCGAGCAAGGTGGCCAACACGGCATGGGCCCCGGCGAAGCGGGGATCGTGCCGCAGCGCCTCGCGGAAGCACCGCTCCGCCCCCTCGAAGTCGCTCAATTCCTCCAGAAGGGTTCCCAGGTTGCAGTGGGCGGCCGCCAGCCCCGGCTTCAGTTCGACGGCCTTTCGGTAATACTCCCGCGCTGCGTCGAAGTGGCCCTGCTCGTGCCGCACCCAGCCCAGGCCGTTGTGCGCCTCGGCCGAATCCGGATCGAGCCGCAAGGCCGCCTCGTAACAGGCGATCGCGCCGGCGTGGTCCTCCTGCTCTTCCAAGGCGCCGCCCAGGTTCCAATGGGCGCGGACCAGGGGGGGCTCCAGTTCCAGGGCCCGGCGATACCAGGCGACGGCCTCGCCCAGCCGGCCTTCCTCTTGCAAGGCCTGGCCCATATTGCTATAGGTCATGGCCAGGTCCGGACCGAGCCGCAGGGCCTCGGCATAGCATGTCTCGGCCTCCGCCAGCCGCCCCAGCTCGCGTAAGACATTGCCCAGATTGTTCTGCGTCTGAGGAAGATCGGGCCGCAACCGCACGGCTTCGCGGCAATGGGCCAGGGCTTCCTCTAGCGCCAATTGCTCCAACAGCAATTGCCCGAGATTGCTGCGGGCCTCGGCCCACTGCGGGGCGATCTCGACGGCCCGCCGAAAGTGCGCCAGGGCCTGCGCAGTGTCCCCCCGGGTGCGCAGGGCGTTGGCCAAATTGTTGTGAGCGATGGCGAAGTCGGGGTTCATCCGCACCGCCGCTCGAAACTGGGCCGTGGCCTCCTCAGTTTGGCCCAAGGCCTGCAAGGCCAAACCGAGACTGTTGGCCGCCTCAGGATAATCGCTCTGCAGGCGCAATGCGGCGCGGCAGCAACCGGCCGCCCGCTGGAAATCGCCCACGGCCCAGTAGGCCTCGCCCAGATTGGCGTAGACGGCGGCCGCACCCGGGTTCAAGGCTAACGCCCGACCGATCAGTTCCACCGCGCGTTGCGGATCGCCCTGCTGCAGGGCCACGACGCCCAGAAAGTGTAGTGCTTCGACGTGTTCGGGGTTACTGGCCAGCAGCCCCTCGTAAATCCGCGCCGCCTCCGTCAGTAAACCACGTTGATGGTACCCCAGCGCCGTGTCCAGGTCGTCGGGCATGTGCGCTGTCGAACCCCTGTTCAACTTGGAATCGGCCGACAAATAGGCTGGGAGGGAAAAAGGGGACAGTCCCCATTTGTGCGAAGCACCCTTCGGGCCGTTCCGGCAAATGGGGACCGTCCCCTTTTTTTCCCGGAATCACACAAGTTCATTTAGGGCGGCGGGGTGTTGCCCGAAATCGTTGACGTGGTTTGCTTGAAGCTGGCCTTCGGCGCTTTGTAGACGCCGCCAAGCTGGGCGCTCCCATCGGAGCCGTCGGTGCTGCCCGTTCCACCCGTTCCGCCCGCGGCAGTGTTCTGGGTGACGCTGCTGCCGGTCATTGCCATACTGCCCGCCGCGATGAAGATGGCGCCGCCTTGGCCGTTGCCGCCGTTGCCCCCTTTGCCGCCGGCGGAGTCGCTGCCGCCGTCGCCGCCCTGAGCGACATTGCTGGAGAGGGTGACGGTCGTGAGAGTGCTGGCGCCAGCGTTGGCATAAATGCCGCCGCCCTGGCCGGCACCACCGCTGCCGCCATTGGCTTTGGTGGCACTTCCGCCGGCGCCGCCGTAACCGCCGGTGGCGGTGTTGCCTGTGAGGGTAACGGTATTGAGGGTCAGGCCAGCGCCGGCATAAACACCGCCGCCCTGGCCGTTGCCGCCGTTGCCGGCGCCCTTGCCGCCGCTAGCGCCGCCGTTGCCGCCTTGGGCAGCGTTCCCGGAAACTGTGGTCTGCGTGAGGGTGACTTTGCTGAGCGCACTGTAGATGCCGCCGCCCTGGCCGCTGCCGCCGTTGCCGCCCTGGCCACCCTGGCGGCCACTGCCCACGCCCATGGAGCTGCCACTGCCGGGTCCGCCGATGCCGCCCTGGACCTTGTTGCTGGAGACCGTGCCGCCCGTGAATGTCGCAGCAGCGTGGGCGTAGACGCCACCGCCCTGTGCGTTGCCACCGTTGCCGCCGTTGATACCGGAGGCGCCGTCGCCGCCGTAGGCCTGGTTGCTGGAGACAGTTGTGCCACTGAGTGTCACAGCAGCGTTGGCGTAAACGCCACCGCCCTGGCCACTGCCGCCGCTGCCACCCTTGCTGCCGGCGGCGCCGTTGCCCCCGTGGGCGACGTTGTTGGAGACAGTTGCGCCAGTGAGCGTCACGGCAGCGTTGGCGTAAACGCCACCGCCCTGGCCGTTGCCGCCGTTGCCGCCGTTGCCGCCTTTGCTGCCGCTGCCGCCGTTGCCACCCGCGCCGCCCTGGGCAACGCTTCCGGAGATGGTGATCTTCGCCAGCGTAACCTTGCTGCCTGCGGTGTAAATGCCACCGCCCTGGGCACTGCCGCCGTTGCCGCCGCTGCCGCCGTTGCCGCCGTTGCCACCGCTGCCGCTGCTGCTGCCGATGCCGCCGACAGCGCGGTTGCGCTGGAGGCTAACGCTGTTGAATGTCGGAGCGGCATTGGCGTAAATGCCACCGCCCTGGCGGCTGCCGCCGTGGCCGCCGCTGGCGGACATGCTGCCGCCGGTGGCAGAGCCCCCGCTGCCGCCGGCCCCGCCATAGCCACCCGCACCGCCAAAAGCACTGTTGCCGGAGAGGGTGACGAGGGTGAGGTTGTTGGGCGTCAGAGCACCCTTGGCGTAGATGGCGCCGCCCTGGCTGTTGCCGCCATTGCCGCCGTTGGCGCCGTTGCCGCCCTTGCCACCAGCCTTGGCGCCGTTGCCGCCGCTGCCGCCGGCCCCGCCGGCGCCACCCGCGCCGCCATAAGCACCGTTATCGGAAAGGGTGATGACGTTGCTGAGCGTCAGGGCACCGTTGGCATAGATGGCGCCGCCCTGGCTGCTGCCGCCATTGCCGCCGATGGCGCCGTTGCCGCCCTTGCCGCCAACCTTGCCGCCGTAGCCGCCGTAGCCGCCGGCCCCGCCGTAGCCGCCGTAGCCGCCGGCGGCGAAATTGTCGGAGAGGGTGACGTTGCTGAGCGTCAGAGCACCCTTGGCGTAGATGGCCCCGCCCTGACCGTTGCCGCCATTGCCGCCCTTGCCGCCGGCCCCGCCGTAGCCACCCGCACCGCCATAAGCACCGTTGTCGGAGAGGGTAACGCCGCTCAATGCCAGCGTGCCGCCGGTCGAGTACAGTCCGCCGCCAAGAGCATTCTGACCGCTCTTGCCGCTCTTGGCCCCCGCACTCCCGCCCTGCGCCACGTTATCTTGGAGGACGACGTTGCTAAGCGTGACGGTGCCGCCGTTGTCCAAGATACCGCCGCCCAGTGCGGCGGAGGCGCCCGGCTTGCTCAGGTTTCCGCCGCTGTCCACCGCGGTCCCCCCCTCGATAACCAGGTTCTCCAAGAGCACATTGACGCCGGCTTTGACAATTTCAAAGACCCGGTCTTCAATCGTTTGCTGAATGATGGTCGCATTGGCCCCGGAAGTTCCCTGGCCTTGAATGATCAACTGGTGCGCCGTGTTGGTGATGTTCAGGTCGCCCGTCATCGATGCGGTCTCGTGCCCCGAGGCCGCATTCTCGAGGTCCAGGACATACGTGCCGGCCTGGAGCTGGATCGTGTCCGCAGTCCTGCCCGGATCGACGTTGGCCAGGATGACGCCGTCGCGCAGGCTGCCCGCCCCCGCCGTATTGCTATCTGTGGTGGTCGTCGGGGTGTAGGGGAATACGGACAGGAGCTTGCGATCCTCCAGGCACTCCAAAGAGAGCACGGTGGGCTTGCCGCCCGGCCGCTGTTCATGGCGGCGCCGTTGTAAAGCCTTGAGTCCGCCCAAGATTCGTTTTCCAAGACCGCGTCGCCACATGACATAGCTCCTTGGAGAATTCAGGTGGTTCTTGCCATTTTCGCGGCTTCCGAGCCCCACCATCGGCTGGCCCGGAGCCTGGATTATGTCTAGCAGTATCTTGGGTTGTCAAATAACCCGCCGGGAATTTTCAAGGAGCCGGAGAGGACCCGGCACGGCTCGTTTCCATCGCGCCTTGGGGAGCAAACTGTGAAAATGAGAGCCCCGCCTCAGAGAGAAGGGGCCCCATGAGAGTTGCCGGGACCTTGCATGATCTTGGGAGGGAAAAAGGGGACAGGCACCATTTGCCGGAACGGCCCGGAGGGTGCTTCGCACAAATGGTGCCTGTCCCCTTTTTCCCAGAATCCCGCAAGGTCATTTAGGTACGAAGGGTGGTGTCTTGCGTAGGCTTGGGAATCCGAGTGAAACTGAAAGTGCCCGTCGTGACTCCTCCGTACTCATCCACGATGTAGACGCTGCCTGCCATGCCGTTTTTCGAATCCAATTGGCCGGTGAGTTGAAACATCGAAAACATCCCTTGTGGCTCGACTTGAATGACCACGTTGTCCTGGAGATCGATGCTGCCGACGAAGGTGCTCGAGTTCCCGTTCCCGTCGTCGATGGTTCCCGTAAAGATGGGCGTGTACTTGGGATTCGCCGTGATGTTCAGGGTCATGGTGTAAGTTGTCGTGCCCAGTGGATTCGTCTCGGTGAGCGGGCCACGCCACCAGCCGGAAAGGTTGGGCCGCGGCGCGTAATCTTCCAAGATGGTGCCGGTGGCCTGGCTTCCGGCGATGGTCGCGTTGGTCGGGGCGGAGATCTGGACGAAGAAGGTCGAGTCGCGTTCGGGCATGTCGTCCCCGAGAACGGTGACCGCAACGGTCGTTTGGGTCGAGCCGGCAGGGATGGTTACCCGCGTCGACTTCACGGGAACATACTCCGAGGTGGCAGCCGTCCCGCCGGCCACCGTGGCATAGGTGAAGCTCACGGCGTAGGGGGAGGGATACGACAACGACACCGTGAACTTTGCCGAGACCTTGGGACTCTTTTCTTTCACCGAGGTGTCGCTGATCGACAGGCCGGGCGGCGGGTCGATGCGCTCAATCCGGATCGCATCGGCCACCACCGTCCCGCTGGCCTGGTCCGTGAGCTTCACGACCAGGGTGTTGCCCGAGATGGTGTAAGGTCCGCCCAGGTTCTTCCACGTGGCGCCATCGGCCTTGAGATCGTTCGGCGCGAGGGTCTGGTTCACCGCTGCTGTGTTCAAACTGGTAGATCCGTCAAAGATGGTGAACGGGGCATTGGTCGCCTGCTTCGCCGCCTTAGGCCACGTTGCCAACACCGCATACTGCCCCGGCGCGACAGTGAACGGCCAACTCGCCGTATCGCTGCCGTCCCCCTTGGCGTGAACGAGGACATTTCCGTGGTAGCCGACCCGGCTCTTCAGCGTCCATGTCCCCACGGTGGCAAAGCCCGGATCCTTGTTGTCCAGGGTCTGCACCACCGGCAGCGAGCTGCCCGATGCCTGGAAGGACAGGCCGACCAGCGAGAGGAGATCTCGATTTTCGAGGCGTTCAAGTTGCAATCGCCGGAACGTCGATGGTTTCCCGGCCGCTTTGGATTTCCGCCGACGCCCGCTCACGCTGGATTCCGAACGAGGGACGACCATGGCTGGAAACATGTCGGGGCCCTTTCACGAAAAAAAGCCATGTCAAGCGAAGAGAATCATTAGCCCTATTATAACTGGACTTTTGCAAATTGCGGAGGCCCGGTCCCCTCTCCCTCCGGGAGAGGGTTAGGGTGAGGGGAAATGGGTGAGGATTCTGCTTTTCCATTTTTCGTGACCAACGCAGGTTCCCCTCACCCCGGCCCTCTCCCGGAGGGAGAGGGGGACCACTTGTGTCGTCCCCATCCCAATTTGCAAAAGTCCAGTTATAACCGATTATTGCTGTTTTCATTGCCATGTTCGGGCGCTGGGTCTCTGACAGATTCGTTCCCGGCGCGGGGGCGATTCCTGATGTCCGGCGTAAACTGCTGGACAAGCCAGCAGTGCCACCCGCCCAAGGTGGGGTGGGCCGCCGGCTGGGCTTGACGCCGCGAGCCAGGTTTCTTAACGTCCCGACTGGTTGAGCCCGGCTGGGGGCCGGGCGGCCGGCGAGGCCATCAGCCGGCTCGGGCTGAAGGGGGCAGGAGATAATCCGTGGAATGCCAATAAAGCCCGATAGCCCTCCAGCCTGCTTCACCACCGAGATGAACTCGGTGGGGTCGGGGGGGGAGATACTCGGCGGGTCTAGCTGTCCAGCCTCCTTAACCACCGAGATGAACTCGGTGGGGTCGAGCCCCGGCGGTCCCGTTGGCCTGGGCCGCGGGCTGGCGGCGATACTGGTGCTGTTGGCCGGAGGGATGGCCGGGGGGGCTCGGGCGGGCTGGACCGACTCGCAAACGGTGGGCCCGCTGGTCTGCCGGGCCGACTTCCCGCTGGCCGGCCTGGACCCGCTGCTGGCGAGCCTGGCGGGCATCGAGGCCGAGCTGGCCCGCCTGCTCGGCATTCCGCCGGCGAAGCGGCCGATCGAGGTCTATCTGTTTCACGACCGGGCGAGCTATGCCGACTACCTAAGCCGCTATCTGCCCGGGGTGCCGTACCGCCGGGCGTTGTACGTTAAGGGCCGGGGCCCGGGCCGGGTGTTCGCCTACTGGAGCCCCAGCGTGGAGGTCGATTTGCGTCACGAATGCACCCACGCCATGTTGCACGCCGCGCTGCGCTTGGTGCCGTTGTGGCTCGACGAGGGCCTGGCCCAGTATTTCGAGCTGCCGCCGAAGCAACGGCAGGGGCGAGTGGCGAGGGGCGAGGGGCGAGGAGCGGAACCGACGGGCGACGGGCGACGGACGACGGGCCAGCCACCAGCCACCAGCCACTGGCCACTAATTGCGGACGCGGGGAGGCGGGGACACGGAGACGCCCAGAGCGGCGCCGATCCCCCTCTGCCGGACCTGGCAACCCTGGAGACGAGGACCGATCTGGCCCAAATGGGTCAGGCCGAGTACGCGGGCTGCCGGGCCTGGGTGCACTTCCTGCTATCGGGGCCGCCCCCTGCCCGGGATGAGCTGATCGCCTATCTGGCCGACCTGCGGGAGGGCCGCCAGCCGGGCCTGCTAAGCCAGCGGCTCCGGCGGATCGCTCGGGAGAGCGCTAGCCACGGATTGAACACGGATTGAACACGGACTGGGATTCAGGTCTCTCGGGCTGTCCGCGTTTGATCCGTGTTTAATCCGTGGCTGCCGACAGTCTTCACGCCGATAAACCGCACGGCCATGCGGTGCCGGCGGCCGGGTGGCGAAAACCCCGGTCGGGTCGACGATTTCCTTGAACCGGCCGGCTCCCCGGAGCCGAAATCCCATAACGCGCGGCACGAGGCCGCGTGATCTCTGCTTCCCCTTCTTTCTAGCGCAGGAGGCCGCGTTGACCCCTCCCAGTCGTCTGAGGCTCTTCTATCTTCTCCATCTCTCGAAACCGGCCGCAGACCGCATAATTTATCGAGCAATCCAGCGCAGCCGGGCGGCCAGCATCGTGGAACTGGGCATCGGCACCGCCCGGCGGGCCGTGAACATGATCCAATTGGCCGGCGGCCACCATCCGGCCCGGGCAATTCGCTACACGGGCATCGATCTGTTCGAGGACCGGCGGGAAACGGACCCGCCCGGTGTTTCACTCCGCCGGGCGCACTGCCTGCTGACGGCCACCGGAGCGCGGATCCGGTTGGTGCCGGCGACGCCCGCCGAGGGGCTGTCGCGCACCGCCAACATGCTGGGCAAGGCCGATCTGGTGATCCTCTCGGCGCTAGGGGAATCGCAGCCGCTGGCCCGGGCGTGGTTCTACATCCCCCGCTTGCTCCATGACCGCTCGCTGGTGTTCCTGGAGGAACTGACCGGCGGGGGACGCACGGCGGTCCGCCTGGTCTCGCAGGCCGAGCTGGATCGGCTGGCCGGGGCCGCCCGGCGGCTGGCGGCGTGAGGGGCGTACAGGGATTTAGGGATTTGGGGATTTGGGGATTTAGGGGTTTAGGGGTTTAGACTCTGGGGCCTTCCGCTGGCTCGCCCTCGCACCCCCAGTATCCGGCGGCTGTTGGCCGCCAGCTAGTTTCCCAAATCCCTAAATCCCTAAATCCCCAAATCCCTACAATCCCACCGGTAAACGGTTTCGGATACAATAGGCGCCATGGCAAACGCACCGCGAACGATGTTCGAGAAGATTTGGGACCGGCACGTGGTCTGCGCCGAGCCTGGCAAGCAGACGGTGCTGTACATCGACTTGCAGCTTGTGCACGAGGTGACCAGCCCGCAGGCCTTCGAGGGTCTGCGGACGGCGGGGCGGCGGGTGCGGCGGCCCGTGCGGACCGTGGCCACGGTGGATCACAACGTGCCCACCACCGATCGCGGGTTGCCGATTGCCGACCCCGTGGCCAAGCAGCAGATCGACGTGCTGCGGCGGAACTGCCAGGAGTTCGGCATCCGGCTGTATGATCTGGACGATCCGAACCAGGGGATCGTGCACGTCATCGGGCCGGAGCTGGGGCTGACCCAGCCCGGCATGACGATCGTCTGCGGCGACAGCCATACGGCCACGCACGGGGCCTTGGGGGCGCTGGCCTTCGGCATCGGCACCAGCGAGGTCGAGCACGTGCTGGCCACGCAGACCCTCTTGCAGCACAAGCCGCAGACGATGGAGCTTGGCATCGAGGGCCGGCTGCCGCGGGGCGTAACGGCCAAGGACCTCATCCTGTGGCTCATCGGCCGCATCTCGACCAGCGGCGGCACCGGCTATTGCGTCGAGTACACCGGCTCGGCGGTGCGGGCCCTGAGCATGGAAGAGCGGATGACGGTTTGCAACATGACGATCGAGGCGGGGGCCCGCGCCGGCCTGATCGCCCCGGACGAAACGACCTTCGCCTATCTGCGGGGCCGGCCGGCGGCGCCGGTGGATTTCGAGGCCGCCGTCCGGGAGTGGAAGCAACTGCCCACCGACCCCGGGGCCCGCTACGACCGCAGCCGGCAGTTCCACGCCGAGGAGGTCCAGCCGCAGGTGACCTGGGGCACCAGTCCCGGCCAGGTGGTGGACGTGGGCGGCAAGGTGCCCGACCCGGCGGCGTTGGCCAACCCCACCGATCAGAAAGCGGCCGCCCGGGCCCTGGAGTACATGGGCTTGGCGGCGGGCACGCCGCTGATCGCCATCCCCATCGATCGCGTGTTCATCGGTTCGTGCACCAACGGGCGGATCGAGGACCTGCGTGCGGCGGCGGCCGTGGTCCGCGGCTATCGCGCGGCCCCCGGCGTGCGGGTCATGGTCGTGCCCGGCAGCCAGCAGGTCAAGCGGCAGGCAGAGGCCGAAGGGCTGGACCGGATATTCCAGGCCGCCGGGTGCGACTGGCGCGAGTCGGGCTGCAGCATGTGCCTGGCCATGAACCCCGACCGGCTGGAGCCGGGCGAGCGCTGCGCCTCGACCAGCAACCGCAATTTCGAGGGCCGGCAGGGCAAGGGCGGCCGCACGCACCTGGTCTCGCCCACCATGGCCGCCGCCGCGGCCGTGGCCGGCCACTTCGTCGATATCCGCCAGTGGGAGTACCGCTGAAAAATAACCAAATGAATGAATGTTCAATGTTCAATGAGAGTGCGGTCCTCGCGCCGGGTTCATTGAACATTGAACATTTTGTCATTTGAACATTTACCACCGAAGGCATCGTCATGCGACCCTTCACGCGACACACGGGCCTGGTCCTGCCGATGGACCGCGCCAACGTCGATACCGACCAGATCATCCCCAAGCAATTTCTGAAGCGGATCGAGCGGACCGGGTTCGGCCGGTTCCTGTTCTTCGATTGGCGGTTTCGCGACGACGGCACGGACAATCCCGATTTCGAGCTGAATCGGCCGGAGTATGCGGGTGCATCGATCCTGCTGGCGCGGCGGAACTTCGGCTGCGGCTCGAGCCGCGAGCACGCCCCCTGGGCCCTGGACGACTTCGGCTTCCGCGTGCTGCTGGCCCCCAGTTTCGCCGACATCTTCTTCAACAACTGCTTCAAGAACGGCCTGCTGCCCATCCGCCTGGACGAGGCCCGCATCGACGAGTTGTTCGCCCGCGTGGCGGCCCAGCCGGGCTACCGCCTCAGCGTGGACCTCGAAGAGCGCACGATCACCGGCGGCGGGGGCCTGCGATGGCCCTTCGAGGTCGACGACTTCCGCCGCCACTGCCTGCTGGGCGGCTGGGACGACATCGACCTGACGCTCCGGCACGCAGACCTCATCCTGGCCTACGAGCAGGCCCACGGGATTGCTTAGGGGGGACCCTTGATTCCCGGGGAGCGGAGCCGTAGCATTTTGGGGGCGGCCGGCGCGGGGGTTTCCCGCTCGTGGCCACCTGAATGTCTGCCCGGAGGAGTCCGCCTCATGAAGCTCCAGGAGATCCTGTTGGCCAAGGGGACCACGGTCTACACGGCCCCGCCCGAGGCATCGCTGGCCGAGGTCGTCCGCCGCATGGCGGAGCACAATATCGGGTCGATGCTCGTCTGCCGGCGGGACCTGGCCGAGGGCGAGCAGTTGGTGGGGATCGTTACGGAGCGCGACCTGTTGCGATGCCTGGCCAAGGGCAACTGCGACCTGGCAAGCATCCTGGTCAGCGCGGTGATGACCACCCGCTTGATCACGGCCACGCCGGACGATCTGGTGATGGACCTGATGGGCGTGATGACGACCCATCGCATCCGGCACGTGCCGGTGCTATCGGAAGGCCGGCTGGTGGGCATGGTCTCGATCGGCGATCTGCTGAAGGCCGAGCACGATCACCTGGCCGTCGAGAACCGGTTCATGCGAGACTACATCCAGCGTTAAGCTCTCATAGGCTCCCCTCTCCCTTAGGGAGAGGGGCAGGGGGTGAGGGCATTTTGGCCGCATCGCAAGTAGTGGCCGGTTCCTCGCTGCCTGCCCTCACCCTAACCGGGACTATTCACCGGGGCTCGTACTGACCCGATTTATCGGGTCTGGAGAGTGTGAACAGGTCAAGGACCGCATGAATGCGGTCACTACGAACGATTGGTGAATAATCCGGGCTAACCCTCTCCCGGAGGGAGAGGGGACCAGCGGATTTGCTCTGTCGAGATGGTTTTTCAGAGCGGCTTGGCCGGGACGACGCCGGGCTGGGGCGGCGCAGGCGGCTTGGGCGGAACAGCCGGCGGGGGCGGCGCGGCCAGCGGGGGCGGAACGGCCGGCTGGGGTTGGGCCAGCGGCTTGGGCTGCGCCCCCGGGGGCGGCAAGGGCAGCGCCCGCCGATCGGCGGTTCGCAGGGGCTCGCCCGCCGGGGCGGCCGCCGCGGGCTCGCCGGGCCGGGCGGCCTGCTCGGTCACCGCTCCGTCGGTGTAGAAATGCGTCGTCTCCTCGCGGACCAATCGCATCCCCAAGGGCTTGCAGTGCACCTCGGCCCGGAAAATATGGTTGCCGGCGGTCTGGGCCCGCGCCCGCACCTTCAGTACCACCTCCGCCCCGGGCGCGACGTTGGCGATGGGACTGAAGATCACCTGCCCCGGACTGATGCGATGCGGGTGGCCTTCGGCGCCGGCGGGCTCGACGTTGTTCGAGAAATAGGCCATGATCTCGACGTTCTCGGCCGTCTTCGTGCCCCGATTGTGCAGCCGCAATTCGTAGACCGCGTCCTGGCCGACGGGTACCGGGCAGTCGGGGTCCTTCAACTCCAATCGCAGGTCGGCCAGGGCCTCGACCTCGGTCACGCTCTCGGCCGCGGCCGTCAGCTCGTCGTCGGCTACGGAGGCCGCTTCCAGGCGGCTGTTGCCGGACAGCGCCAGCGTGCAGCGGACCAGCAGTACCCGCTCGCCGCCCGGCTCGAGCTGCTCCACGTTCCACTGCACCTTGTCGCCGCCGGCCGACAGCCGGGCGCCGTCGCTTCCGGAGACGTACTTCACGCCGGTGGGCAGGGTCAGCCCGACCTTGATGTTCTTGGCCGCGGCGTCGCCCGGATTCCGCACGTGCAGCTTGTAGCTGGCCGAGGCGCCGATGAATTGCGTGGCGGGGCCTTCCATGTCGATCCGCAGACCGGGTCGGTGCACGACCACTTTCTCGGCCAACTCGGCATGCGCGCCGCCGTCGCCGCGGGCCTCGACGCGGATGGTCAGGTTGCCCGCCTGGCGGGCCACCAGCTCGACGTCGATGGTTCGCTCTTCGCCGGCGGCCAGCGTGCCCAGGCGGTGCGAGACCGGCGGGCTCTCGCTGCCGGCCAACGACGCCAGGGTCAGGGCGATGTTCTCCGCCGGCCCGTTGCCGCTGTTCGACAGGGTGAGCTTGTAGACTTCCCGCTTGTTGAAGAAGACCTCGTGCGGTCCGGCCAACCGCATCACCAGCTTCGGCTCCTGCACCTCGATCATGGCCTGCGAGGCGCTGGGTTTGCAGTCCCAGCGTACGGACAACTCGAAGGGCTTGCTCTGGTGGGGCACGATCTTGAGGGTCAGTTTCTCGCGGGAGCGGGCGGCCAGATAGCCCACGCTCCAGCGCAGCGGCTGGTTGCCCTCCTGGGTGCCGGGCCGCGTGTCGCCCACGGTGGCCGCGGCGTTGGCCACGGCGGCCCACTCGGGCAGGCTCACCAGCACGGTTACGTCGTCGGCGGGCACCTCGCCCGAATTCTGCACGGTCACCTCGTAGGCCGCCTCTTTCCCCACCACGATCCGCCGCGGCCCGAGCGTCTCGATGCTGAGCACGGGGCCGTTGCGGGCGATGAGCACGTCGGACTCTTTGGGCGCGGAGGGCGACTCGCCCGGCGCCGCGACGAGGCTCTTTCCCGCCGCTGGCCCGCTAGGCGTCAATAGCGATGGCCGGCCTGCCGCCGGCTCGCCCGGCGCCGCTATCGCGGGTTTTCCTGCCGCAGAATCGCCCGCCGGACGCGGCGGGGCCAGCCGCGGCTCCAGGCCCGTGGAAGCCGGCGACTGCGGGCCACCGCCCGATGCGGGCGGGGCCTCGGCCTGCCGACCAGTCGCCCAGTCCGCAGCCGGCTCGGAGCCCTTCTCCGATCCGCTGGCCGCCGGGTCGCCAAATGCCGATCGCCGCGTATCTTGCATCCGCTGGTACAGCGGCTCGCTCTCGTTATAGTGGAATGAAAAGTTGTCGCCCGTCGGACTCGGCGCGGCGGGCGAGGAGCTGTCGGTCCGTGCCGGCGGGCTGTCCGCGAGTGGCGGGGGGCCGATGCTCTGTGGCGGAGGGGCGACGGTCTGCGCCGAAGGGGCGGCGGCCTGCGCCGCCGGCGCCTCGGGACGAGCCAGTACCGTTCCCGGTCGCGACAATAGCCGTGAACCGCCGTCCTGAGGGGCGAAATTGGCCGGCGGCTCGTCGGGCACGTCGGCCACGTCCGGCCCGCGGACCGGCGGGGCCGTGACGCTCTTCGTCCGCGGCGACACGTCGCCCGGCGGGTAAACCTGCCTCGGCACGTACTGCGGGGGCGGCGCAGGCTGATCGGCCGGCTGCCCCATAATCTGCTTGCCCAGGTCGCTAAAGAACCCGTTGAACGGCCGGAACGGCCGAGTGCCGGGGTCCGGCTCGTCCTGGGCCATTGTCCGCGATATCCCCCCGCAAATCACCAATATCCAAACTGCTACGGCTAACCTTTTGCAGCACATAATCTTCCCCTCAGCCGCTCGGTGTACGCGGTTGCGCGCGAATATTCTCCCGTCATGCCTATCGGACGGGAGGATTTTCAGGGTTTAGCCAACTTTTCGGGAGCACGCGATTATCCGCATCCTGGCGGTCGCAACATGCGCAACGATCGACGCGAATTGGAAGACTGAAAATGATGGGATGGATGAGTAGAATGGATAGTCTGGCCGCGGTCTTGGGGCTTTGGGTCTTAGGTCTTAGGTCTTAGGTTCCGGAACGCGGCTTTGTCCTGGCGTTCGATCTAAAACCCAAGACCCAAAACCCAAGACCTAAGACCCAAGCCCCAAGACCTACTCCACAACCGCCTCGAACCCCAGGGCCTCGATCATTCGGAAATCCTCTTCCGGGGGCTGGCCCTTGGTGGTCAGGTAATCGCCGACGAAGATCGAGTTGGCCGCGTACAGGCCCAGCGGCTGCAAGCAGCCCAGGTGCATCTCGCGGCCGGCGGCGATCCGCAGCTCGCACCGCGGATTGGCCAGCCGGAACAAGGCCAGGACCTTCAGGCAGTAGCGGGGGTTCAACTGCCCCCGGCCGGCCAGGGGCGTGCCGGGGATGGGCTGGAAGAAGTTAACGGGCACGGCCTCGGCCCGCAACTGGCCCGTGCGCAAGGCCAGCTCGACCACGTCGGCATCCTCTTCGCCCATACCCACGATCCCGCCCGAGCAGATCTCCAGTCCGGCCTGCCGCACGGCCGCCAGCGTGTCCAGCCGGTCCTGGTAGGAGTGGCTGGTGCAGATCTGCGGATAGAACCGCTGGCTGCTGTTGAGGTTGTGGTTCACGCGGTCCACGCCGCAGGCCTTCAGCCGCCCGGCCTGCTCCGGCGAGAGCAAGCCGGGCGACACGCAGATCGCAAGCGGGAATTGGGCCTTGATCTGCGGCACCACGTCGGCCAGCAGGTCGAGCTCCTGCCGGCCCGGCTGCCGGCCGGAAGTGACGATGCAATATGTTTTGGCCCGGCGGGCGGCGGCGAGTCGGGCCCCCTCGATGATCTCCTCCCGGCTGAGCAGTGCGAAGCTGGCCACCGCCGCCCGCGAGACCCGCGACTGCGAGCAATAGCCGCAGTCTTCGCCGCAGCCCCCGCACTTGGCGTTTATCAGGAAGTTCAGATGTACCCGGTTGCCGAACCAGTGGTAGCGGACCTGATACGCCGCGGCCAGCAGGTCCAGCAGCTCGCCATCGGGCGATTGCAAGACGGCCAGCCCTTCGTCGGCCGACAGGCAATGCCCGGCCAGCACGGCGTCGGCCAGCCCGCGCCAACGTTGAGCGACAGGGGCTGCGGGTGGGGCGATCGTGTGCTGCATGTCGTAACCCACCTTCGCAGTTGCGGTTCTACTTTTCTGCGGCTGTCGTCGTTTCAAACCGCGGAGAAGAAGACATCTTTTCGCGTGCCGTCACGGGCCGTATTGTACGGTATCACCGCCCGTTGTGGTAGAATGTACCGGGCACGAGAACCAGCCGCGCACGCGTTGAACCTCCCAGCGCTAACCGATCGACAATCCCGGGGGGCTTTTCATGCCGATTCACTTCACCTGCCCTCATTGCGGCACGCCCACCGAGGCGGCCGACCAGGTCGCCGGTCAAACGGTCCCTTGTTCCCAATGCGGCAAGATGATTGGCGTGCCGCTGTCCGACGTTGTTCCGCCGCCGAGTGGCGGTGGCGTACCGCTGAAACACGGCCCAGGCCCATGGTCAACCTTCCTCGTCGTGGTGCTCGTCTGTCTTGCCCTGATGGTGCTGATTGCCCTGATGTTGCCGTCGTTGGGGGAACAGCGCGAGCCCGGCCGACGCGCGCAGTGCTGCAACAATCTGAAACAGATCGGCGTGGCGATGGCAAGCTACGAACAGACATACGGGTGCTTTCCACCGGCCTTCCTTCCCGACGAGAACGGCAAGCGGAAGCACAGTTGGCGCGTGCTGATTTTGCCCTTCCTGGAAGAGGATTCTTTGTACAAGCAGTACCGGTTCGACGAGCCCTGGAACGGCCCGCATAACAAGGAACTGGCTGCGCGGATGCCGGCGGTATACCGTTGCCCAGCTTACGCACACACTCGCGGCGAGGAGGCCGTAACTTCGCTTACGGGCTACGCCATGATCGTTGGCCCACATGCCATTTCCGACGGCCCAACGCCGCGCAAGGCGCGCGATGTCAAAGACGGTTTGGCAAACACAATCATGGTGGCCGAGTGCGCCGGCGCAGGCATCAATTGGCTGGAGCCGCGAGACCTCGACGTCACGAAGATGACCTTCCGAATTACGGGTCCAGACGAAACAACGAAGGGGCATCGCGTTGACATCTCCAGCTACCACGCGGGCGTGGCCTGCGTGCTCTTTTGCGACGGATCGGTGCGAAGCATTCCCAAGTACATCGAACCTAAGCATCTCGAAGCCCTAACAACGATCGACGGCGGCGAACCCGTCAGCTTGGACGATCTGCGGTAACCTGGGTCTCCGTTAACCCAAAACCGCAGCGCCATCTACCGCGTCCCCCTTTTGGAGAAACCGGATTGCACCCACTTGCTCGACACCCGGGCCGGCAGGTGTTAGGATAGCGGCGGATGGCACGGGCTGCCTGCCCGTGCTATGTTAGCCGCTGACGCCGGCCCGTGGGGCCGGCGCCGCCGGAGCGTGTTCCCACCTCAGCGTCCAACCTTTGGGAGACTGCCCATGAGCTTAGCGATGAACCGACGTGATTTTCTGGCCGTTTCGGCGGGCGGAGCGGCCCTGCTGGCGGCCGGCCGCAGCGCGGCCGCGGCGTGGAAGACGAAGCTTCACAAGGCCCTGATCGGCGAGCCGACCGAGGCGAACCTGGCGAGCTGGAAGGCGGCCGGCTTCGATGGATTGGAATCTACCGACCGCGGCGCCTCGCCCCAGAAGGCCGCCGCCGCCCGGCGGCTGGCCGAGAAACACGGCATGCGGATCCACAGCGTGCTGTACGGCTGGGCCAACTTCAATCAGCCCGCGGCGGTGGAGGGCGACCTGGCGGCAGTCCGGACGGCGCTGCGGGCGGCCCAGGGCTACGGGGCCGACACCGTGCTCCTGGTGCCCTGCCGCATCGGCGGCATGCCCATGCCCGAAGCCTGGCAGTTCGACATCCGCTTCGACGAGAAGACGGGCCACGTGGAGCAAGTCGTCTCGGGCGACAACGCCCCATACGCGCGCTACATCGAGGCCCACAACCAGGCCATTGATACCTCGCGGGAGGCGGTCAAGCGGCTGATCCCCACCGCCGAGAAGACGGGCATCATCATCGCCCTGGAGAACGTGTGGAACAACCTGTGGGTCCTGCCCGAGATCACCCGCAACTTCGTGGCCTCGTTCGACAACCCCTGGGTGCGGGCCTACTTCGACATCGGCAACCACGTCAAATACGCCATGCCCGAAAAGTGGATCTGCACCCTGGGCAAGCTGATCGTGAAGTGCCACGTGAAGGACTTCAAGCTCAAAGCCGACGGGCACGGCGGCGATTTCGTCAACATCCGCGACGGCAGCATAAGCTGGCCCGCCGTGCGCAAGGCCCTGGACGACATTGGTTACAACGGCTGGACCTCGATCGAGGGCGGCGACCTGTCGCTCGAGGAGCACAGCCGCCGCCTGGACCTGATCCTGGCCGGCAAATGAGCGGAGGACGGACGGCGGAAAGAAGGGGTAGGGTGGGACAAGCGGCAGCGCGGTCCCACCGTGAACCGGCCGTGCTCTTGGTGGGACTGCGCCGGGCTTGTCCGACCCTACGAACTGACAACCGACAACCGACAACTGACAACTATCCGAGGCAATTATCATGCAGCGTGCAGCGACCCGACGTGACTTTCTGAAGACGGCCGGCCTTGTCGCGGCGGGGGCCGCCGCCGGCAGCCTGGCGCTGGAGCGCAGCGCCCATGCCGCCGGCAGCGACGTGCTGCGACTGGGCCTGGTGGGCTGCGGCGGGCGGGGCGCCGGCGCCGCCGTGAACGCCCTGGGGGCCGATCCGAACACCAAGCTCGTGGCCCTGGCCGACGCCTTCGACGACCGGCTGCAGGGCAGCCTGGGTACCCTCAAGAAGCAGTTTCCCGACCGCGTCGCCGTCGAGCCGGAGCGATGCTTCGTGGGCTTCGACGCCTATGAGAAGCTGATCGCCAGCGGCGTGGACGTGGTGCTGCTGGCCACCACGCCGCACTTCCGGCCCATACACTTGAAGGCCTGCGTCGAGGCCGGCAAGCACGTCTTCTGCGAGAAGCCGGTGGCGGTCGACGCCCCCGGCGTGCGCAGCATCCTGGCCACCTGCGAGGAGGCCGCGCGGAAAAACCTGAGCATCGTCTCGGGCCTCTGCTGGCGCTACGACTACGGCGTGAAGGAAACCATGAAGCGGGTGCTCGAGGGCGCCATCGGCGACATCCTGGCCATCCAGGTGACCTATAACACCGGCACGCTCTGGCTCCGCGCCCGGCAGCCCGCCTGGAGCGAGATGGAATTCCAGATGCGCAACTGGTACTACTTCACCTGGCTCTCGGGCGATCACAACGTCGAGCAGCACGTGCACAGCCTGGACAAGGCGGCCTGGGCCATGGGCGACCAGCCGCCGTTGCGGGCCTGGGGACTGGGCGGCCGGCAGGTCCGCACCGAGCCCTGCTACGGCGACATCTACGACCATCACGCCGTGTGCTACGAGTACGCAAGCGGCACGCGGGTCTACTCCTACTGCCGCCAGATGGCCGGCTGCGCCAACGACACCTCGGACCTGATCGTGGGCAGTAAGGGCCAGGCCGAGCCCGTGCCGCACCGCATCCGCGGTCAGAACAAGTGGCGGTACGAAGGGCCGCAGCCCGGCATGTACGACGTCGAGCACCGCGAGCTGTTCGCCTCGATCCGGGCGGGCAAGCCGATAAACAACGGCCTGTACATGGCCCGCAGCACCATGTTGGCCATTATGGGCCGCATGGCGACCTACTCGGGTCAGGCCGTGAGTTGGGATCAGGCGATTAATTCGGCGCTGACGCTGGCCCCGGCGGCGTACCGCTTCGACGCCTCCCCGCCCACGCTGCCCGACCGGGAGGGGCGCTATGCGGTGGCCATGCCGGGCGCGACCCGGGCGTTCTAGCGAGTGGCGAGGGGTGAGTGGCGAGGAACCCGCCGGGTGCCACTGCTGGCTTGCCCAGCAGTGTAAGCAGCACTGCTGGGCAAGCCAGCAGTGGCACCGAGCGTTCTAGCGGAGCCGACTTCTCCTTCGGGTGCATCCGCCCGTCGTCCGTCGCCCGTCGCTCCTACTTCTCCTTCGGGTGGAACACGGCGTGGCAATCCTCGCAGGTCTTCTGGAGCTTGTCCATGCGGGGCTCTTCCTCGGACTGGATCTCCTTGGCATGGATCCCGGCGTTGACCGCGGCGGCGGCGTCGCGCATCTGGGCGCAGAACTCGAACCATTGCTTGGCCGCCTCGGGCTTCTTGGTATCCGCCACGTTGGCCATCGACCCCTGGGCGATGACGGCCAGCACGGCGGAGAGGCCCTGGGCGTCCTTTTGCTTGGCCTTCTTTGCCACGGCCCGCTTCAGGCTCGTGCTGATCAGCGGGACCTGCTCCATGAGGGCCTTCATCGAGGCGAGTTTAACCCACTTGAGCTCGCCGTCGGCCTTGCCCTCGCCCTCGGCCGCCGCCTTGAGATCGGCAGCAGCCTTCTTGGCCGACTCGTAATCCGCCGCGGCGGCCAACTTCTGCGCGGCCGGGATCATCGCGCCGGCATAGTCCTTGTACGCGCTGGGCTGATCGTGCAACCCCAGCGCCAGGGCCAGGACCGCCACCGTGCTGGCGTCGCGCGAGATCTTGCCCTCCGGCAGGTCCTTATAGGCCTCCTCGCTGGCCGTCGCCTTCCCCAGATCGGCGACGTACTTCTTCGTCTGGGCCTCCAGGTCGGCGGCCGGCGCGAGCGTCGACAGCTTCGGGGCCGCGGGCACCTCGCCTGAGACGCCCTTGGCCGAGTCATCGGTCTTGGTCTCGGGCTTGGCCTCCGGCTTGGGCGCCTCTTCAGTCTTGGCCGGCTTTTCTTCGACCTTAGCTGGCTTTTCCTCGGGCTTGGTCTCGGGCTTGGCCTCGGTCTTGGGCGCCTCTTCGGTCTTAGCGGGCTTTTCTTCGACCTTAGCGGGCTTTTCCTCGGGCTTGGTCTCGGGCTTGGCCTCGGTCTTGGGCGCCTCTTCGGTCTTAGCGGGCTTTTCTTCGACCTTAGCTGGCTTTTCCTCGGGCTTGGTCTCGGGCTTGGCCTCGGTCTTGGGCGCCTCTTCGGTCTTAGCGGGCTTCTCCTGCGGCTTGGTCTCGGGCTTGGTCTCGGGCTTGGGCGGCTCTTCGGTCTTAGCGGGCTTTTCCTCGACCTTGGCGGGCTTCTCCTCCGGCTTTGTCTCGGGCTTGGTCTCGGGCATAGCCGGCATTTCAACCGTCACCGGGGCCTCGATCTTCTTGACCGGCTCGGCGGGCTTCTTCGGCGCGGGCTTTTCCGCCGGCTCGAAGGCGCAGCCGGATAGCACCAGGGCCAACAGCACTCCGCCGGCCGCCAGCCACGACGTGAAACAACTCGATCGACTGAACCGCTTCATGCAACTCTCCTTGTACAATTCGACTCTTGCCAAATACCGCCTGGGCCTTGCGGGACTGTGAAGGGCGGATTTTCGCGGAGTCTGAGGAAAAATAAGGCCGTTTCCAGTGCCCAATTCTGCAACTTTCCAGTGACCTGTCAAGGTGCCCCCCGGTTTCCAGGCGCGCCGCTACCGATTAGAATACGGCTCGGTCCCGCACTGGTAACGGTTCACGGCCTGGAACATAGCAGGCACACTCCGTGTGCCGTCCGCCGTATTTTCTCCGCTTCAGCGGACGGCACACGGAGTGTGCCTGCCACCTTGGGGCGGGCGCGTGCACGGTTACCCCGCACCGGCTACGGTAATAAGAAATGGCCAAAGTGACCTATAAGGACGCCGGCGTCGATCTGGAGGTGTATCGCCAGTCGATGGCCCGGCTGCCGCGGCTGCTGGCGCGGACGTACACGCCGCGGGTGCTGCCGCTGGAGGGCGGGTTTGCCGGCCTGTTCCGCCTGGACTTCAAGAATCGCCTCTTCGCCCGGAAATACCGCGACCCGGTGCTGGTGGCCTGCACCGACGGCGTGGGCACCAAGCTGAAGGTGGCCATCGCCGCCGGAAAGCACGACACCGTGGGCATCGACCTGGTGGCCATGAGCGTCAACGATGCCCTATGCTGCGGGGCCGAGCCGCTGCTGTTTCTGGATTACGTGGCCATGCCCAAGGACGATCCGGATCTGCTGGAGCAGATCGTCGAGGGGGTATCGGCCGGCTGCATCGAGGCCGACTGCGCCCTGTTGGGCGGCGAGACGGCCATTCTGCCCGACCTGTACGCACCCGGCGATTACGACCTGGCAGGGTTCTGCGTGGGCGTCGTGCCGCGGAAGCAGGTGCTGGACGGCTCGCGGATCGAAGCCGGCGACCTCGTTCTGGGCCTGGCCTCCACCGGGCTGCACTCCAACGGCTACAGCCTGGCCCGGAAGATCGTCTTCGAGCTGGCCGGGCTGGGCGTGGGCGATTTCGTGGAAGAGCTGGGCGCGACGGTCGGTGCGGCCTTGCTAACGCCCACGCGAATCTACGTCCGCCCGGTCCGCCAGGTGTTGGCCTACTACCGGGTGAAGAACGTGGTACACGGCATCGCCCACATCACCGGCGGGGGCCTGCACGAGAACCTGGCCCGCATCGTGCCCCAGGGCGTCCAGATCAGCATCGACCGCGGCAGTTGGCCCGTGCCGCCGGTGTTCACCTGGCTCCAGCGGCTGGGCGGCGTCGAGCTCTCCGAGATGGACCAGGTGTTCAACATGGGCATCGGCCTGGTGCTGGTCGTGGCCCCCTTCTATGCCGAGAGCATTCGTAGCCAGTTGACGCACCTGGGCATCGAGAACTGGCTGATCGGCCGGGCCGCGAAAGGCCCCCGGGGCGTGGTCGGAGCGTAAACCAGGGTTGGGTGGGGGCGAGTTCGCAGGGTGGGGCCCGCGCACCGATCTCCCCTCTCCATCTGGGAGAGGGGCCGGGGGTGAGGGCATTGCGGAAGTCGCAAGAGCAAGGCAACGTGCCGCTTCGGGCAACAGCCCTCACCCTAGCCCTCTCCCGGAGGGAGAGGGGACCGGCATTCGCTATTCGCAACGCGCCAACCGGTTAATTCCGACTGCGCGACGGCCCGGCTTCTTTCAGGGCCTCGAGCACCTGGCCCTGGGTAATCAAGTCGGAGAGGATCTTCGGCTTTTCGCCGGGCCGGCCGCCGGCGTAGATTACCAACTGCGGGATCGAGTCGCAGCCGAGCTCGTTCAAGGCCTGCTTGATCATCGGCGAGCGGTCGGTCCAGTCGGCCAAGAGCGGCAGCACGCCGTTTCTCTCGACGAGCTGTTGCACGGGTTCGGTCTCGACGGAGGTCTTGAGGTTCCACAGGCAGGTGGGGCACCAATGGGCGCTGAAATCGACCATGACGGTTTTTCCTTCCCGCCGGGCCTTGGCCAGGGCCTCGGGCGAATAGGGCTGCCAGGCCAGCTTGGGCTCGAGCAGGAGCAGGGTGAAGGCCAGGCTGCCCACTAAGGCGATCGTCGCGGCGGCGGTGGCCCAGGCGGCGGCCCGCCACAGCGGGCCGGCCGTCAATGGCGTCCGGCCCACCAGCCAGGCGCCGAACCATACCCCGACCAGCAGGGCCAGCGTGGGCACGAAGTATTGCGGGGCCATGGTAAAGAACAGGTACACCACGGTGGCCAGGAGCAGGAAGGCCATGAGCTGCTGGACGACCTCCATCCACGCCCCGGGCTTGGGCAGGAACCGCAACAGACCGGGGAATGCACCCAGCACCAGGTACGGAGAGGCCATGCCCAGCCCCATGGCGACGAACACCCCGTAGACCAACTGCGGCGGCTGCCCGAGCAGGTGGCCGAAGATCGGGCCCAGCAGGGGTCCGCTGCACGGCGTGGCCAACAACGTGGCGAACACGCCCTTGAAGAACGCCCCGCTGGCGCCCTCGCGGGCTTGGAGCGCGCTGGCCCCGCCCCGGCCCATGAAGCCCGGAATCGGAATCTCCCACACCCCCAGGAAACTCAGGGCCATGGCGAATACCAGGGCGGTCAGGGCCACTTTGAACCAGGGCAGCGTGAACTGCTCGCCCCAGCTCAATCGCAGGCTGGGCGCAGTGGCCAGCACGGCCAGCAGCACGAAGTACGACATCAGTCCCACGCAGTACCACACGTTCAGCGCGAACACCCGGCCGCGGCTCTGGCCGCCTTGCTCCAGGAAGGACAGGATCTTCAGACTGATCACCGGCAGCACGCAGGGCATGACGTTGAGGATCAGTCCGCCGGCAAAGGCCAGGGCCAGGAGCACGCCAAGCTGGCTGAGGTCGAGGCCAGCGGGTGGCACTGGCATCCGGCCAGTGCTTGTACCGGGTGGCACTGGCATCCGGCCCGGCTCGGCCCCGGCCGGCGGCGGATTGCCCCCCAGGGTGGCCGTGAAGGGCACTTCCCGCTGCTCGCACCGCTCGTCGCCCAGGCAGGCCTGGGCCGAAAGCAGGCCACGCACCGCCAGCTTGCCCGGCTCGGCCCCCGCGGGCAATTCGATCGGCGCCGACCAGGTCACCGTGCCCTCGTGGGTCTCGGCGATGAAGCCCTTGCCGAACACCGGCTGCTCTTTCTTATCCGGCGGCGGGGAGACCTGAATCGGGCCGATCAACCGCGATCCGCCAGATGGATCGAGCGAGATTTTCGTGGCCATCGGGCCGCCCGCGGCCTGGGTCACGGAATAGATGTGCCAGCCGCTCTGGATCGTGGCCGTAACCCTCAGTTCAACTCGGCCATTGGCCGCCGGCGCGGTAAAGCCGGCGCGAACCGCCAGCGGCTGCCCCTGCGACTCCGCCTGATGCCCCGGCAGGCCCAGCGCCGGATCGCCGGCCGAAGGCAGAGCCCCCGGCGGCTCCTGTCCCCCGCCGGCCGAAACCATGGCCGCCAGGCCGACCAGTACCCCCCCAATAAAGACTAACCCGCGACGATTACGCATGAAAACCACTCCGTTGCGATAACGACGATGCAGAATGCCATGAAAACCACTCCATTGCGATAACAATCGATTACCTCCCGTTGCCAAGACATGCCAGGCAATCCGTTATACCCGATGGGCCGGGGGGGACCAAGCCGGCTTTTGAGCAGCGGCTCACCCGGGCTTGTTTCCGCCCGCCGAGCCGCTATTCTAAGTAGTTGTGGAGGGCCGGAAATTTATAATGGGATGAAACGCTACCTCGCCGAGGCACGAATGGGTGGTAGGGTGGGACAAGCCCGGCGCAGTCCCACCAAGATTACAAGGGATTCCATGGTGGGACTGCGCTGCGCTTGTCCCACCCTACCACTCCGCCTGGCCTACCCTGCATTTTCAGACTCCCGCAATCGGCCTGGAGCTGTGGAGACCGTGGCGTGAAACTGGTGATCGCCATAATTCAGCCGACCAAGTTGAACGCCGTCCGCGAGGCGCTGGAGAAGATGGCCGTCAGCCGGCTGACGGTGTGCGATGCCCAGGGGTACGGGCGGCAACGGGGGCGGACCGAAATGTACCGCGGCCACGAATACACCACCACGCTGCTGCGGAAGATCGCGCTGGAGATCGTGGTCAACGACGATTTCCTGGATCGAACGCTGAGCACGATCATCAACGTGGCCCGCACCGGGCCCGAGGGCAACATCGGCGACGGCAAGATCTTCATCCTGCCGGCCATCGAGGCGATCGAGATCCACGATGGCCGCCGGGGGCCCGGCGCCGTCTAACCCGGATTATTCACCAATCGTTCGTAGTGACCGCATTCATGCGGTCCTTGACCTGTTCACGCCCTCTAGACCCGATAAATCGGGTCACTACAAGCCTCGTGAATAATCCCGGCTAAAGGTGTTAAGCGCCGGGCTTTGGCTCGGCGCTGGGCGGGCTCGGCTGGTCGCCGGCGGGCGGGGCGGGCGGGGGTTCGGCCACCTGCGGGGCGCCCGCCTGGTCCGTGGCCAACGGCGGCAGGGCGTAATCCTGCTCGCTGCGGTCCGCCTCGAGGAACACCTCGTCCAGCTCGGTGGCATCCACGTCGCGGCGAAGCAGGAAATAGATGGCTGTGGCGGCGGTCCAGAAATAGCCGTACAGGTAGCCGGCGGCGAGCCATTTTACGCAGCCCGACCAGAAGAAGATCAGGCAGGTGCCGGCGTATGTCATGCCGGACAACGGCTCTCCGCCGGCGGTCATTCCGGAGGCGATATCCTTCCAGCGTTCGGCGCCGCTGCCCCAGCTTGCCGCCCACAAGGCGAGCCAAACTACGCCCGCCGCAAAATTCTCGACGACCAGCCAGCCCAGCCAGCCGACCAGGGCCGCGACCAGGGCGTAGAACAAGTAACGTAGCGGCCGCTGGAAGACGTAGGCATAGGTGCGGCTGAGGGCGTCGAAGCCGTCGGTCCCCTCGCAACTGATGGTGGCCCACATCAGCGGCCAGCCGAAGACCAGGCCCAACAGCAGCAAGGCCATGACCAGTCCGCCCAGCAGCGCCACCGGCCAGGCCAGTCCGACCAGCAGCAGGCCCAGCCCGAAGCGGAGCAGCAATCCCAGGATCAGCAGCGGAACGGCGGCCAGCAGAATGCCCATGAGGGGGAATAGCGGTGCGCCGAAATAGGCCAGCCACTTGGCGCCGCCCCAGCGCAGGGCGGCGCCCCAGCCGACCTGCTCGTCGGAGGCCAATTGGACCGCGGCGATCCGCGTAATGGCCCCGCCGAAAAAGGCCCACACGGCCAGGCCCCACAAGGCCGAGAGGATCAGGCACACCAGGCTGGACAGGGTCATGGTGGGCTGGGTGAAGATCTCCCAGACCGGGCGGATCAAGTGCGCCCAACTGCCGAAGAAGGCGCCCTGCGGCTGCCACGTGGCTACAGCCGGCAGGCCGGCCGCGTCATTACCAGCCGTGGCCGGCACCCCGGGCAGGAACGGCTGGTTGGGGACCGCGTGATCGATCACCGCCCAGGGGGACGTGTCGCCGCCCAGCCGCTGCCAGGCATTGGCGGCCTGCGAGTCTTTGGGAAACATCCCGGCAATGCACCACCAGCCCAAGAGGGTCAGCAGGAAGCCCGAGGCCCCCAGCACCAGCACCCGGAGCGAGACCGCGATCCGGAAGCTCCGCACAATGTTCAACCAAGGATGGATCTCCAACCAGCGAACCGAGTTCAACGTAACGCCCTCGTTTACCGACATGGCAACACCCCTCATTTATGGTACGTGGGCTGAAATGTGACTTCGCGGGAAAAGGGGACAGGCACCTTTTGCCGGAACGGCCCTTCGGGTGCTTCGCACAAAAGGTGCCTGTCCCCTTTTCCCGCTCCTAATGTGACTTGGTTCCTAGACGGGCATTATACTAGTCTAGGGGATTCATGCAAGTTGGTAGGATTGCGTCAGGGCGACCCATGCCGGTCGCGGCGCGTGGTATAATACAACGATTATGCTTCTGACATCCCCCCACTGAGGAGTAATCTGCCGTGCGGAACGCAACCGTTGAAGGGGACTGTCGCCGTCGGCCGCGGGCGTCGAAGTGGCTGTTCGTGTTGGTGTTGGCCTGTGTTTCGGCCGCTGCGGCCACGTTGCGGGCGGCCGAAGGGGGCAGTCCGCCGCCTCAGCCGCAGATCGAACCAATCGCCGCACCCAAGGACCTCGGCGAGTTGCGGGCCATCGAAGAGCGGGTCAAGCAGGTCGTCGGCCGCGTGCTGCCCGCCACGGTCGCCGTCCAGGTGGGGCCGGCCCAGGGCAGCGGGGTCATCGTCAGCCACGACGGGCTGGTCATGACGGCCGGCCACGTCGTGCACCAGCCCGGCCAGCGGGTCACGTTCTTCTTCCCCGACGGCAAGACCGCCAAGGGAACCACGCTGGGAGTGAACAGTTTCAGCGACGCCGGGCTGATGAAGATCACCGACAAGGGCGACTGGCCGTGCGTCGAGCGGGGCCGATCGACCGAGGTGAAACCCGGCTCCTGGTGCGTGACGGTCGGGCATCCGCTGGGCTATCAGTCCGACCGCCCGCCGGTGGTCCGCGTGGGCCGCGTGCTGCGCTGCGAGGCAACCGTGCTGCAGACCGATTGCCCCATCGTGTCGGGCGATTCCGGCGGCCCGGTGTTCGACCTGGAGGGCAAGGTGATCGGCATCAACAGCCGCATCGGCAGCTCGACCGAGCTGAACCTGCACGTGCCGGTCGATATGTTCACGCGTGACTGGGAAAAATTGCTGAAGGGCGAGGTGGCCCAGGCGCGGCTGCCCTACCGCGACGCCGAGCCGATCAAGGCCCTGCTGCGGCCGATCGCGGCCGAGGCGGCCCGCTCGGTGGTCCGCATCGATTGCGACGGCAAGGAGGCCGTGTTGGGCACCGTCGTCGGCCCGGACGGCTGGGTCCTGACCAAGGCCAGCGAATTGAAGGGGAAGATCGTCTGCCGCCTGAGCGACCAGCGGCAATTGGAGGCCCGCCTCGTCGGCGTGCACGCCGGGTTGGACGTGGCCATGCTGAAGATCGAGGCGGCCGGCCTGCCCGTGGTGCCCTGGCTGAGCCGCGACCCGGCCGTGGGGCAATGGGTGGTCAGCCCGGGGCCGGACGAGAAGCCGCTGGCCCTGGGCGTGGTGGGCGTGCCCCGCCGGGCGGTGCCGCCCGCCGGCGGCAAGCTCGGCGCGATGCTCTCCGACGGCCCGGGCGGCGCACTGGTCGACGGCCTCATTCCCCAGGCGCCCGCCGAGAAGGCCGGCCTCAAGGTCAAGGACGTCATCACGCAGGTCAACGGCCAGGCGGTCCACAACCGCCGGGAGGCGGTGGCGGCCCTGCGCCTGCATCGACCCGGCGAAACCGTCAAGCTTACCGTGCAACACGAGGGCCAGAGCCGGGAGTTCTCCGTCACCCTGGTCAAGCTCGACACGCCCGGCACACGCATCCGCGACATGCAGAACGAGATGGGCGTGGGCGTCAGCCGCCGCGCCGACGGTTTCGCCGCCGTGCTGCAGCATGATGCGGTCCTGAAGCCGGCCGACTGCGGCGGGCCGGTGGCCGACCTGAGCGGCAAAGTGATCGGGATCAACATTGCCCGCGGCGGCCGGACCGAAACCTACTGCCTGCCGACCGACGTGCTGCTCGGGCTGATGTACGACCTTATGTCCGGCCGCCTGGCCCCGCCGGCCCCCGCCCCGGCCGCCAAGCCGGAGCAGGCCAAGCCGCCGGAAAAGAAGCCCGAAGAGAAGAAACCGCCGGAAACCAAGCCGCCGGATAAGAAGCCCGAAGACAAGAAGCCGCCGGAAACCAAACCGCCGGAGAAGAAGCCCGAAGAGAAGAAACCGCCGGAAACCAAGCCGCCGGAAAAGAAGCCCGAAGACAAGAAGCCGCCGGAGTCCAAGCCGCCGGAACAAAAGCCGATGGAGAAGAAGCCCGAACAGAAGCCGGCCCAAGAGAAGACCCCGCAGAAAAAATAGGGTGGCTCAAGCGCGAGCGAGCCCCACGATCCGTTCATGGACCAGAACTACGACATCGATTTCATCCTTCGGAATTGGCCGTACCAGCCGGGCGCGATCAATGCGCGGATGGTCCCGGCCCAGGACGGCCGCAGCGTGCTCCAGATGCGGATCGACATGGGCCTGCTGCAAATGGAGCTGACGGGCCGGCCCGACGGCCAGCGGCCCGGCGGAATGGATACCTGCCTGGAGTGGCTCAAGAGCCAGAGCGGCGCGGCGGGCCAGGCCGCCGTGCTCAGCGAGGAGCAGTGCCTCGAGATCGACCGCGAGTTTCTGCAATATTATCACCGGCGGGTGTGCTGCCTGGCGCTGCGGGAGTTCGAGCGGGCGGTGGCCGACGCCGACCACAGCCTGGCCCTGATGGACTTCGTGGTCGCCCATTCGCCGGACGAGCAATGGGCCTTGTCGCACGAGCGGTACCGCTCGTTCGTGCATTTCCACCGCGCGCAGGCGGCGGCCATGGCGGCGCTGGAGCGGGGCGGGCCGGAGGCCGCCATCGAACAAATCGGCCGCGGCCTGAAACAGTTGCACAAACTGGCCGCCAGGCTGGAGGCCGAGGCCCGGGCCGAACAGGGCGAATTGATCACGCAACTGGAAGAATTGAAAGAATCGCTGCGGAAGGAATATCGCCTGGGCCGCACCCTGGCCGAGCAGTTGGCCGACGCGGTGGCGGCGGAGGAGTACGAGCGGGCGGCCCGCCTGCGCGACGAGATCGCCCGCCGCGGCCGGATCGTGTGAGACATCGGCCCCGGAAAAGGGGACAGGCACCTTTTGCCGCCGACGGCCCTTCGGGTGCTTCGCACAAAAGGTGCCTGTCCCCTTTTCCGACGGCAACCGGCCGTGCGTAAACTGCCGGTGAGCGAAAGGTTACGGCGCGGCGGGTTGGCCAGTGATGTCTCGATCCCGGTGTGACCGAAGAAGAGACAGTGGCGGCGCGGCGAGCGAGGCTCGCACTCCGCGCCGCGGGCTTCACCCCGAACCGGCACCCGCGGATCCGAAGCGATGTCTCTCGACCTTAACCCGTGGTATGCTTCCCATGTCGGCTTCCACTCCGGCAGCAACGCGAGCAGCATTGAGTCGTCGATGATGATGCAGCGGCACGCCGCGCTGAGGTTCACCCACCCCCTGCCTTATGGCGCCATCGTCCATGACGGGGGGGTGCAGTTCGTGGTCTTCAGCCGCAGTGCCACGGCCATGCGGTTGTTGCTGTACGAAGGGGCCGCCGACGCCGACCCGACCGAGATCATCGACTTCGACCCCGACCTGAACCGCTGGGGCGACATCTGGAGCATCTTCGTGCCGGGCACGGGGCCGGGGCAGCTATACCATTTCCAGGCCGACGGGCCGCACGAGCCGCAACGGGGCTATCGCTTCGATCCGCAGGCCCGACTGATCGACCCCTATTGCAAGGCCCTGGCGGGCGACTTCCTGCCGGCCCAGGGGGGCATCCTGCGGCCGCCCAAGTGCGTCGTCGTCAGCGACGAGTTCGACTGGCAGGGCGATCGACACCTCCGCCGCACCCTGGCCGAAACGATCATCTACGAGCTGCACGTCCGCGGCTTCACCCAGTCGCACTCCAGCGAGGTCGAGCACCCGGGCACGTACCTGGGGCTGGTCGAGAAGATCCCGTACCTCAAATCCTTGGGCATTACGGCGGTGGAGCTGATGCCGGTGCACGAGTACCCCATCCGCGACTGCCTGGGCCAGAAACTGGCGCACCCCAACTACTGGGGCTACGACCCGATCTGCTTCTTCGCGCCGCACCGGGGCTACGCGGTGAGCCGCGAGCCGGGGGCCCAGGTGCGGGAGTTCAAGGAAATGGTCCGCGCCATGCACCGCGCCGGGATCGAGGTGATCATCGACGTGGTCATCAATCACACGGCCGAGGGCAACGAATCCGGCCCCACCTTCATCTTCAAAGGGCTGGAGAACCGCGTTTATTACATGCTCGAGAACGGCGGCCAGCATTACCGCAATTACACCGGCTGCGGCAACACGCTCAACGGCAACCACCCCATCGTGCGGGAGATGATCTTCCATTGCCTGCGGCACTGGGTGCACAATTTTCACGTGGACGGCTTCCGCTTCGACCTGGCCTCGATCCTCAGCCGCGACCGCGAGGGCAACCTGCTGCCCAATCCGCCGGTGGTGGAAACGATAACCGAGGACCCGCAACTGGCCGACACCAAGATCATCGCCGAGGCCTGGGACGCGGCGGGTGCCTACCAGGTGGGCACCTTCAGCAGCCTGCGCTGGGCGGAATGGAACGGCCGCTACCGCGACGACGTCCGCCGCTTCTGGCGCGGCGACTCGCACCTGGTCGGCGCACTGGCCACCCGCCTGGCCGGCTCCAGCGACCTGTACCAGGCCTCCGGCCGCCGGCCCTACCACAGCATCAACTTCGTCACCTCGCACGACGGCTTCCCGCTCAACGACCTGGTGGCCTACATCGCCAAGCACAACGAGGCCAACGGCGAGGGGAACCGCGACGGCGACAACAACAACTATAGTTGCAACTACGGCGCCGAAGGCCCCACCACCCGCCGCTCCATCGCCAGCCTGCGGCTGCGGCAGATCAAGAACATGCTGGCCACCATGCTGCTCAGCCAGGGCGTGCCCATGATCCTGGCCGGCGATGAATGCCGCCGCACCCAGCAGGGCAACAACAACGCCTACTGCCAGGACAACGTCATCTCCTGGTTCGATTGGCGGCTGCTGCACAAGAACGAGCAACTGGTCCGCTTCTGCCAGGCCTTGATCGCCTTCCGCCGGGCGGAGCCCACCACGCGGCAGACCGATTTCCTCAGCGGCCGGCCGACCCGGCCGGGCAGCCTGCCCGACGTGAGCTGGTACAGCCCCGACGGCGGGCCGATGGATTGGTCCAACGGCGACCAGGGCCTGCTGTGCATTTTCGTGGCCGCCCCCCGCCGCGAGGTGCTCGAGCCGCACAACCATCACCTTATGCTGATGCTCCACGCCGGCGCCGCGCCGCGGAAGTTCACCATTCCGAAGGTCGCCGGTACGGCCGCCTGGCGGCTGTTCGTCAATACGGCCGCGGCCAGCCCGCGCGACATCTACCCCGAGCTGGACGGCCCCCCGCCGCCCACCGGCGGCCTGGTCGAGCTGGAAAGCCGTTCGCTCGTCTGCTACCTGGCCCGCGACGAGCAGTGATCCGAAGGCTGAGTTGCGCGTTCGCGCAGCCGCGTTGCGACTATGCGAAATCCGGGCAACAACAGTTGACGGGGCGGAGAGGCTTGGTATCCTGAGCGACAGTCGGCGGTCCTACCCGGAAAGCCTCATTGCGTGGCGTCCGCGTAATGTTCCGCCCAGCATCTTGGCAACCCATCCAGAAGGCAGCAAGGCATGGCTCGATCACCCACCCGTCGCCGCGTCCTCTTCTCTGCCGCCCTCGTATGTGCCGCTGCCTTGGCTTTCTCGGCCACACGACTGCGAGCCGACGCGGTCTACGACGCCGTCAACGACTTCTCGATCTCCTCCGGCAATCCCAATGGCCAGTGGAGTTATGGCACGCTCAGCAGTTTCACCGGCGGCGCCTTTACCGCGTTTACCACTCCTGCATCTAACGCTGAAGAAATTCCGGGCGCATACCTTTGGTCTAACGACGAAGGGATCCCGTACGCCGCAGCGGTCATACAAAACGCGAGCGGCAGCACGGCCCGCTACAATACTATCGTACAACCCACCAATTTGCTGAATCTCGCGGTGCAAGACAATATTGTGGCAGTGCGCTGGACGGCCCCGACGTCGGGTACATACGACGTCGAGGGACTTCTTCAGAGCATAGACGTTTATTCGAACCCCGTGATCGTCGGAATCATAGAGGGCGGGACGACCCAATTATTGTCACAAACCTTCAACGCATACGGAAATCAGGCTTCGTACGGCGGAATCCTCTCCTTGACCGCGGGCACAACTCTGGACTTCGCCGCAGGAATCGGCAACGGTGGCTACACGTATCTTTCCACGGGGCTCTCCGCTACAATCACCCCACTCTCAGAACCAGTACCCGAACCGTCCGTCGCCATCGGCCTATGCACGTCACTGTTGGGGCTTGGTGTAGTTTATCTATGGCGGCGTAGGGCGAAGGCTTGACTTGTTTCTCGACGACCAGGCCGACGGCGCGGAGACCATCGTGTCGCCCCCCACCCGCTCGAACTGCTGCTCCTGTAACAGCCGCAGGAGCTTGGCCTGGGTGCTGGGCTCCCCATTTTGCGGTCCCCCGGAAGATACATGTTTGCGAAGTCCGGTTGCGACTATGCGAAGTCCGGTTGCGACTATGCGAAATATGAGAAAAAACGATTGACAGGGTGGAGGGCCTCGCTATGCTAACCGATAGGTGATGATCCGGGCGGTTTCGCTCCCTTGCTTCCCGGGCCCCCGGCGGGAAGGGAAAAAGGGGACAGGCACCATTTGTGCGAAGCACCCTCCGGGCCGTTCCGGCAAATGGTGCCTGTCCCCTTTTTCCCTCCGGTCGCTGCCTCGGGCGGAAACCAAGGTCGTAAGTTGGTGGCAGACGGGAGATGCAAATCGCACCAGGCCGATTCCAAGCAAACTCACTCGTCCAGGAGCACGGTCATGTACCATCCTTTCACCCGAACCCGTTTGGCTGCGGCTACCGCCCTGCTATTGTTTTCGGCTGTCCTCCCGGCTCCCGTATCCAAAGCCCTGGCCGACACCCTCACTTACGACATGGTCACCCTGACGGCCAAGGATTCCAATAACCCCTCATTCACTGACAGTATCGGTGGGACGATCCAAGTGTCGGCGGGGACTATTGTAGGCGGGTCGATCACGATGAAGGGCCCCAACGGATCGGAAAAGTGGAACATTGCCGGGTCGTCTGCTAGTAGGATCGAGTTCACTTCAACCTACATCTTGCTTGAAGCGCCGCCGCCGTGGCCGAGCCTCACTCTCGCTAGCGCCGGCAACACGGAGTACACCGAGTTGGCCAACCTGGGCCAAGGTGTGTTGTCCCTTTACGCCGTCGGGGCGATCCCCGGGTCCGGCGTATCCGTTGTCGGTGCCAACATCCAGATCCAGGAGCCGGTGGATCCCGTCACGGGCGATTGGATAATCGCCAGGGCCGAGTCCTCACAGGTCCCCGAGCCCACATCCTTAATAGCTTTGGGCTCGCTATTTCCGGTCCTGGCAGGGCTAGTTTGTCTGCGGCGGCGCAGGGCGAAGGCTTAACGACCGCCAACTCCAGGGCAAACGTTCACGGGCCGCGCTAATGTAGCAGGCACACGCCGTGTGCCTAATCCACTGAAGCTTACGGCGCACGTTGTGGCCGGTCTCCGACCGAGCCACACCGCCGACCGAAGGTCTCCCTAGCCCTGGAGACCTTCGGTCGGGCCGCGGCGGGGTCGGGAGACCCGCGCCGAACTGTGGTCGGGAGACCCGCGCCGAACTGTCCGCGCGCTACGGCACGCGGCGTGTGCCGGCTGCAACATTCGCGCCCTTTGTCCGTGACGCCGGGCGCACGCTTAAGTCTCGGGGGCCTCGTTGACCTGTTTTTCGACGACCAGGCCGGCGGCGCGGAGCTTCGAGCGGAGCGTGTTTCGCGAGATGCCCAGCCGCTCGGCGGCCTCGACCTGGTTGCCCTTGACGTGGCGGAGGACCTCGTCCAGGAGTGCCCGATCGACGGCCGCCTGGACCTGGTAATAGACGTTGCCGCCTTCGTGGGCCAGCAGCCGGCGGGCCAGGGCCACCACGTCGAGGGCGCCGGGCTCGGCGGGCGGGCCGGCGGGCTCGCGGACCTGGGGCGGGAGGCATTCCGGCGTCAGCACGTCGCCGGCACTGTGCACCAGGGCGTACTTGACCGCGCTTTGCAACTCGCGAACGTTGCCCGGCCAGACGTGTTGCATCAGCAGTTGCATGGCCTCGGGCGCGACGGCCCGCACGTGCCGCTGCAACTCGCGGTTCATGCGGCCCAGAAAATACTCGACCAGCAGGGGGATGTCGTCGGTCCGCTCGCGCAAGGGGGGGATGAGGATGGAGAGCACGTTGAGGCGGTAGAAGAGGTCCTGGCGGAAGCGGCCGGCGGCGGCCAGGGCCGCCAGGTCCTGGTTCGTGGCCGCGATGACGCGGATATCCGAGCGGATCGTCGTGTTGCCCCCCACCCGCTCGAACTGCTGCTCCTGCAACAGCCGCAGGAGCTTGGCCTGGGTAGCGGGGGCCATGTCGCCCACCTCGTCCATGAACAGCGTCCCGCCGTCGGCCTGCTCGAACTTGCCGATCCGCCGCCGGTCGGCGCCGGTGAACGACCCGCGCTCGTGGCCGAACAGCTCGCTCTCCAGCAGCGGCTCGGGGATGGCTGCGCAGTTGATGGCCAGGAAGGGGGCCTGGCTCCGCCGGCTGTGCTGGTAGATGGCGCGGGCCACCAGCTCCTTGCCCGTCCCGCTCTCGCCGCAGACCAGTACGGTCACGTCTTGCGGGGCGATGCGGCCGATCGACTTGTACAGCTCCTGCATGGTCGCGGCGCGGCCCACCAGTTGGTCGCCCTCGGCCTGCTGCACCTCCTCGTACATGGCCGGCAAGCGGGTGATGCGACTCAGGTGCACGGCCCGCGCCACCACGTCGCGAAGCTGCGGCAAGTCGGGCGGCTTGAGCAGGTACTCGAACGCGCCCAGCTTCATGGCCTCGATGGCCGTATCGGTGGTCCCGTGGGCGGTGACCACGATCACCGGCAGCCGGGCGTCGATCTGGCGGATACGGCGATAGGCCTCCAGGCCCGACATGTCGGGCAGCCGCACGTCGAGGATCACGGCGTCGGGCGGGTCGCGGCGGACCGACTCGAGGGCCTCGCCCGCGGTCAAGGCGGTGCGGATCTCGAGCTTCTCCGACCGCAGGGCCTTCTCCAGCGAATAGCAGACGTTGGGCTCGTCGTCGACGATCAGCAGGCTGGGCATGATGTTTCCTCGGTCAGGGAACTAGCCACAGATGAAACACAGATGAAACACAGATAGAGACGGAACTAAAAGACCATTCGTTTGAACTCGACCTTGGTACGACCAAAATTGATAAGCAGGCCGACTTTAAGGCCTGTCCCCCGCAGCTCGTTGAGCAACTGCGGCTCGTCATCAGGCATGTAAGCCTTTGCGGCCTTCAACTCGACGATCACCGCGCCGTTGACGAGCAGGTCAGCCCGATATTCTCCGACCACAACACCCTTGTAGTGTACGTCGATGGAGGATTCGGTTTCAGCCTTCAAGCCTCGTTGGCATAACTCGACCTGCATGGCTCGCTGGTAGACACGTTCCAAAAACCCATACCCCAACTCCCGATACACCTCAAAGGCCGCTCCGATCACCTGTCCGGTTATTTCGGGGTGTTGAAATTCCATGTATTGCCTTTATCTGTGTTCAATCCGTGTTTCATCCGTGGCTTACTTCGTTTCATCCGCGGCGGAATCCGTGGCGGAATTTGTTTCATCGCTGGCGGAACTCGATCTTGGAAGCCGGACGGTGAACACGGCGCCGCCTTCGGGGGCGTTACCGGCGACGACGTCGCCGCCGTGCGTCTGGACGATCCGCCGGCAGATGGCCAGCCCCAGCCCCAGCCCGCTGTCCTTCGTGCTGACATAGGGATCGAAGATCCGCTCGGCGAGCTGATCGGGGATTCCCGGGCCGCTGTCGGCCACGGTGATAACGATTCCCGCCCCCGCGGGCCCTTCGGCCGGGCCGGCGGCGATGCGGATCCGCCCGCCGTTGGGCAGGCAGTCCAGGGCGTTGAGCAGCAGGTTGAGCAGCACCTGGCGGAGCTGCTCGTGGTCGGCCTCGACGACGAGCGGCTGCTCGGGCAAATCGCAGCCGAGCTCGACGCCCTGGCGATTGACGCGGGCCTCGATCAGGGCCACGGTCTGGCGGATGGCCTGGCGGGCGTCGCCGGGGCGTTTCTCGAGCGTGGGCGGCCGGGCGAAATCCAGGAAGGTCTGGATCGAGCGCTCCAGCCGCGTGGTCTCGGCCCCGAGCACGGCCAGGTCGCGGCCGCCCAGGGCGGCACAATCCCCCGCCTCGACCGCCGATTGAATGAGCAGTTTCATGGCCGTCAGGGGGTTGCGGAGCTCGTGGGCCAGGCCCGCCGCAAGCTGCCCGAGGGCCGCCATCTGCTCGGCCCGCAACACCTCCAGCCGGCTCTGCTGCAAGCGATCGACCACCGTGCCCACGTGATCGGCCATGCGCCGCAGGATGAGGTCCAGGTTCTCGATGTTGCCCGAGGGGGCGAGGTCCACCGGGCCGATCACTTCCTCCAGCTTGCCGCTCACGGCGCGGATCAGCACCTGCAGCCGGACGATCGAGCGACTGACGCCGCGGGCGATGCCGAAGCCGGCCACCAAGCCGGCCGCCGCCCCGCAGGCGCCCAACAGCCACAGGACCATGGTCATCCACGAGGCCATGCGCTGATTGGCGTCGCCGCTGTGTCGGATCAGGCGATCCTCGTAGGCCAGCAACTGCTGGGCCGGGGCCAGCACCTCCCGCGGGGCCGCCTCGCCGGCAAGCTGCTCGACGGCCCGGCGGGTCTCGGCGCCGCCTGGTGCGCGGGCCAGCCGCTGCAACTCGCCCGCCAGCCGCCCGTAGCCGCTACGAATCTGGCCGGCCAGCGCGATCTCGTCCTGGTCGTCGGCCAGCTTCTCAGTCTCCTCGAGCCAATACTCGGTCTCGCGGCAACTGCCGGCCAGGGCCTCCAGATGCGAGCGGTCGGAGGTCAGCAGATACTCGCTCAGCTCCATGCGGATGTCCTGGATGCCGAAGACCAACTGCTCGACGGCGCGGATCGTCGAGACATCCAGCTTGACCAGCCGCGCGGTGCTCGTTTGCAGCCGGTGAACGTACCATCCCCCCAGGCTGCCCAACGCCAACAGCAGCAGGCTGATGCCGATGGCCGGAGCGGCCATGCGAACGGTTAGCCGAATGCTCATGTGCTGGCTGGGGTTATGGATTTGTTGGGGTGGATCGAGCGCGGCTTGTCTACTTTCCGGCCTTTCGCAACAGTATCAGTTTAGCCGGGTGGCGGGCTGCGGGGGAGCCCGGCCTTCCGCCTTCCGCCCTCCGCCCTCCGCCTTCCGCCCTCCGCCTTCCGCCCTAATCCCTCATCCTTCAGTGCCCCAGGCCGCCGGGGACCGGCCGGGGCTCGCGGCGGCCGTAGAAGCTATACAGCACGGGCATCAGGTAGCGTGTCAGGAGGAGCGTGGTGAGCATGCCGCCCACGACGACGATCGCCAGCGGCCGCTGCGTTTGCGAGCCGATCTGCTCGACCCAGCGAAAGCTGCCGGCGGCGTCCCAGGCCGGGCGGAGGGCCAAGGCCGCCGGCAGCAAGCCCAGGATCGCCGCCAGGTCGGCCATCATCATGGGCCGCATCCGCTTCTCCGCGCCCAGCAGGATGGCTTCCTCGACGGGCAGCCCGGCGGCGCGGTGCTGGTTGAAATAGGAGATCATCAGCAGGCCGTCCATTATTGCCACGCCGAACAGCGAGACGAAGCCCACGGCGGCCGAGATGCTGAAGTGCGTGCCGCTGAGCCACAAGGCCCAGATGCCGCCCATCGACAGCACCAGCACGTTGGACAACACGACGAAGGAATCCAACAAGGAACGGAAGGCGATGTACAGCAGGACGAGGATCAGCCCCAGCGAGACGGGCACGATCCACAGCAGCCGGCCTTCCGCTTGTTGCATCTCCTCGAACTCGCCGCTCCAGACGGCGTGGTAGGGCGCGGTGGCGGGGAACAGATGGGCGGTCTCCCGCTGCGCCTGGGCCACCGTCCCGGCCAGGTCGCGGTCGCGAACGCTGAACTTCACGGCGATCAGCCGGTGCCCCTGCTCGCGGTAGATGGTCGAGGCCCCGGTGCGGATGTAATCGGCCTTGGGGTCGGGCCGCCCGCGCTCGTCCAGCGGCGTTACCAGGTCGCCCAACTGCCGCCGGGGCGTAGCGCCCAAATTATTCAGCGTGCCGCCGAACTGGCTGCCGGTAGTGGCGGGCAGGGCCACGCTGCTGCCCACCGTCGATATACCGCTGGCGGCCCCCGTGTGCGGCGTGGCGGGTGTGCTGGGCACGTAGCCGGCCGTGGTCTGGTTGTTGGCCAGGTCCACCGGGATGGCCAGGATCGTTTGCACGCTGCTGCGCAGGGCCGCCGGCCAGCGGAGGGCCACGTCGAAGGTCTTCTCGCCCTCGATCATCTGGGTAACGGCCTTGCCGGCCACCGCGGTCTGGATCACGTTCAGCACGTCGGTCACGCTCACACCCCAGCGCTGGCACTTCTGCCGGTCGACGGGAAACTCCAGGTTGGGCTGGCCCTTGATGCGAAAGACCCCCACCTCCTGGACGCCCGGCACGCCGCCGAGGACCTTCTGCACTGCGTCGGCCAGGCGCTCCAGCTCGTCCAGGTCCGGCCCGATGATCTTCACCGAATTGTCGCCCTTGATGCCCGAGAGCGATTCCATTACGTTGTCGCGGATGTTCTGCGAGAAGTTCCAATCGACGCCGACGAGGCTGGAGAGCTCGTTGCCCATGTCGTCGATGAGCTCCGGCTTGCTGCGCGGGCGGCGGAGGCCGAAGAGCCGCGCCCAGCCCGACCGCGGCTTGACCGCCGGCCACTCCCGTTGCGGCCGCAGCGGCACGAAGAACTCCATGTTGTTGAAGCCCGAGGTGTCGGTGCCGTCGTCGGGCCGGCCGACCTGGCTGACAATGGTTCCCACTTCGGGATAACGCTGCATGACGGCCCGCGCCGCCCGCGTTATCTTGGTGGTCTCCGGCAGGGCGATGTTCACCGGCAGCTCGCCGCGGATCCAGAGGTTTCCTTCTTCCAGCTCGGGCATGAACTCGCGGCCCACGTAGGGCATCACCACGGCGGTGGCGGCGGCCAGCCCGCCCAGCGCCACCAGGCTCCACAGGCGGTGTTTGAGGCACACACGGAGGTGGCGGAGATAGCCGGCCTTGAGCCAGCGGACCATGAAGTTCTCGCGGGTCGGCCCCAGCCGCCGCAACAGCAGCAGGCACAGCACGGGCGACAGCAGCACGGCCAGGAGCAGGCCGCCGGACAGGGCGAAGGCGTAGGTCTCGGCCATGGGCCCGAAGAGTTGCCCCTCCGGCCCCCGCATCGTAAACAGCGGAATGAACGCGCAGACGATGATCACCGTCGAGAACAACAGCGGCCGGTCGATCTCGGCCGTGGCGCGGAGGATCCGCTGCTTGAGCGGCAGATCGCTGTCCCGGCTGCCGGCCAGGTGCCGGTAGATGTTCTCCACCATGATCACCGACGAATCGACGATGATGCCGAAGTCCACCGCCCCGATGGAGAGCAGATTGGCCGACCGGCCCCGCCAATACAGCGCGGCAAAGGCGAAGAGCAGCGCCAGGGGGATGTTCACGGCCACGATCAGCGCCGTCCGCACGTTGCTGAGGAACATCAAGAGCACGAGCACCACCAGGGCGATGCCCGTCAGCAGGTTCTCCCGCACCGTCTCGGTCGTCACGCCGATCAGCTCGGTGCGGTCGTAATAGGGTTCGATCCGCACGCCGGGCAGGAGCCGGCCCGGGTTCTCGTTCAACTCCTTGACCTGCTGCTGGACGTCGTGCAGGGCGGGCAGCGAGTCTTCGTGCTGCCGCAGGAGGACGATGCTCTGCACGGCGTCGTCCTCGTCCAGCCAGCGGCGGTTGCCGTCGGCGTCGAGCAGCTCGCGGCCCTCGGCGTCGCGCCGGGGGCGGCAGACGGCGACCTGGCCCAGCCGGGTCTGATGCCCCACCACCGCGCCCCGCGCCCCGATCTGCCGCGGGTCGGCCAGCGGGCCGCCCTGCACCACGTCGTCCACGCGGATGGGATGATTGTTGACCGAGGTGATTACGATCGAGCGCAGCTCCGCCAGGCGGCGGTTCTCCTCGCTGCGGAGAAATTCGGCGGCCGCCGGCGGGCCCTGGGCCGCAAACAATTGCGGCGACTGCATGGGGTCCAGGCCCCCGCCCACCAGGCCGATGCCCCGCACGTTCTGCACTACCGGACCCTGGAACAGGTAGTCGCCGCCGACGTTGGCGTTCGAGTTGGCCACCGCCGCCTGCAACTGCCCCAGGGTGATCCCGTAACGCCGCAGGCGGTCGGGGTCCGGGTGCAGCTCGTAGCGCTTGACCGTCCCGCCGAAACTGGTAATGTCGGCGATCCGCGGAATCCGCCGCAGCTCGCGCTCCAGCGTCCAGTCTTGCAGCGATTTCAGATCGGCCAGCGTGTAGACGTTCCGGCCCAGCGAATCCTTGGGCGAGGGCAGCCAGTAGCGAAAGATCTCGCCGGTGGGGCTCTCCGGCGAAATCTGCGGCACCACGCCCTGCGGCAAGGCCTGCGTGAACTGCAGCCGGTTGATCACTTCCTGCCGCGCCGACCGGTAATCCACGCCGTACTGAAACTGGTTCCGCAGGTGCGACAGCCCGAACAGCGACTTGCTCCGCGTGGTCTGCAGGCCGGGCATCCCCGCCAGGGTGACCTCCAGCGGTGTGGTCACCAGGCGCTCCATCTCCTCGGCCGAGGCCCCGGGGTTCTGCGCAATGACCTCGATGATCGGCGGGGCGGGGTCGGGATAGGCCTCGACGTTGATGTGAAAGAAGGCGTAGCCCCCCGCCGCCAGCAGCACGCCGGCCAACAGCAGCACGATCAGCGGCTGATCCAGGGCCCAGCGAATCATCCTGCCGACCATCGTGCCGCCTGTCGTTACTGGCCGGCCTTGGCCGCCAGGTCGGCCAGCGCCGAGCGGAGCTCGATGGCCCCGCTGGCCACCACGCGGCTGCCGGGCTGCAGCGGCTTTAGCCCGCGGGCCGTCTCCTGCGGCGTCAGCCGGCAGCGGAGGTACACCTCCTTCTGGCTCCGCCAGGCGACGGCCACGCGGCGCAGGGCGTAGCAGGGCTGCCGCGGATCGGGCGCGACGAAGACCACGCTCTCGTGGCCGTCTTCCACCATCGCCGCGGCCGGAACCACCGCCTCGTGCGGCGAAGGCGGCAAGGCCACCGTGGCCGTGATGAACTGCCCGGCCCGCAATCGACGGCCGGGATTCTCCACCCGGCCCATCACCATCACCGTGTGCTGGGCCGGGTCGCTGACGTAGCCGATCTTCTCGATCCGGCCCGGCAAGGGCGGCAGCTCCCGGTCGGCCCCCAGCCGCACCGTCCAGCGCGCCTTCTCCGGCGGCAGGTCCAACAGGGCCGGCAGATTCTCCTCGTAGGCGTTGGCCCACACCGTCAGCGTGTCGACGTTGGCCACCTTGAACAGATCGCTGGTGGTATCGACGATGTCGCCCAGCGAGACGTTCTTTTCGAGGATCGTGCCGTCCAGGGGTGCGGCGACTTCCACGCGGGCCCAGTTCTTCTCTTTCTCCGGGTCCCGCTTGCCCTTCCGCTCGCGAATCCGCCGGGCTTCCTGCCTGACGGCTTCGATCTCGCTTTCCGGCAAACGCCACACCCGCAGCGTCCGCTCGGCCCGGGCCACGGCCGTCAGGTCGGATTCCACGTTCCGCTCTTGCAGTCGCACGCGGGCATCCGAGATCGCGCCGTCGCGCGACGCCACGCTCATCTTGGCCAACTGCTCCTGGTCGAAGTGCAACTGCGAGAGGGCGTCGGCCAGCTCGCTCTTCTTCTCGCCGAGATCCTTGCACCACACCACCGCCAGGAGCTGGCCCCGGCAGACCGCATCGCCGAAACTTATCGGCCGCAGCACGCTCCGGCCCGCGCGGTGCGTCGCGGCCTCGTCGGGGACCTCGGTCACCTCGATCACTTCGCCCGCAAAACGACTATGCAGCCGGACCAGGCGATCGGTGTCCAGGGCCAGCGAGCCTTGCAACTCGAGCGTGCGGGGCTCGGTCACCGGCCGGACTTCGACCGTCTGGACATGCAGCGAATCGGCCGCGCCCGGCTCCAGCCGGATCGTATCGGGCGACCCGGCCACCAGTTGCGCGGCGGCCGCCGGCCGCCCCGGGGCCGAGGGCACGTCCGGCTTCCCGTCCGGTGACCCGCTCGGCGCCGCGCGGCCACAGGTCGAGTAGACGATGCCCGCCACGACGACCACCGCCGCCAACCCCAGCAGGATCGGCCAGCCCTTACGTCTCATTCCCGCCCGAGAAACCACGCCGCTTTCTCCCGGATGCCTGTTGGCGCGATGGCGACGAAATACTTCCTTACCGGCCAACCGATAGCTTCAATGCCACCCGACTGGCGGCAGCACTGCCTTCAAGGATACAAGAGGAGCAAACCCTGTGCCGCCACGACTTCCACGGGGATTGCGGGGGAGAATGTTATAGCACGGAAGGCGGCCGGCACGGGCTGTGCAAATAATAAGCAGCGCGATCAGTTCTTGCGTTCCATCCGGGCCTTATTCGCCGCCCGGTTTGAAATGCTGCGAACCGTAACAATAGCGAACGGGTCGTACCATTTCTGGCCGCTGGAAATATGAGCGGAGCGGGAGGGATTTGAACCCCCGGTGCCCTTGCGAGCACTCCAGTTTTCAAGACTGGCGCCTTAAACCACTCGGCCACCGCTCCATTACCCAGTTTTTCCCGGGGGTTATTGATGTTCCTGTGGTTGCGGTGCAATCGGGGATTGAACTTGTACACCCGTTTGTACACCCGACACCTCCAACCCCCTGGAGAACGTCGCCATGCCCAAGCCTACCCGAAAGCCCCGTTGTGGGAAAGTGGGCAAGCCCCGGCCCGACTTCCCGCTGGCGGTCCATCCCCGCGGCTACTGGTGCAAGAATGTGCGTGGGCGGTCCCACTACTTCGGTAAGGTGGCCGCCGCCTGGTCGAAACGTTCGACCGTGACACCCCGGTTGAAACGCATGGCAGCGATTCCATTCAGAGGGCCCATCCAGAGGGATTGCATTGTCTCTATGAAGGGCTATGATGGTTGTCTGTAATAGACAACTGCGCCAGTGGCAGAGGTTCTCTATGGACCATCGCATGCCGGCTCGGATCGCGGGGTGTTTCCTGTCTGCTGTTGCCGGCAGACGGACTGCCGCCGTTCTCGTCATCACCATCCTGCTCCTTGGATGCGTTCTGGCTGTCATTGGGCTTTGCCAGGAAGGCGCCCCCGCCGAGAAGCCCACCAGAAAGCCGCTTGCTGCGCAGCCTGGGCCCAATGGCAGCAGCCCGCGCACATGGACCACCAACGACGGAAAGCACACCGTCGAAGCGACGTTTCTCAAGGTTGAAGCGCAGAAAGTGTGGCTGAGGCGGGCCGACGGCAAGATCGTCGCCGTGCCCTTGGAGGTCCTGAGCGATGCGGACCGCAAGTACGTCGCAGGCCGGGCCGGGAAAGAAGCCAGTGCTCCGGCCGCCCCGGCCGCGAAATCCCGCCCGGTGCAGAAGAAAACGAAGCCCTCCAAGGCCGATCCGCGAACGGGGCCCGGCAACGTTGCGCGGGCCCTGGCGCAAGCGGCGAAATTGGAGTTCCAGGACACTCCTCTTGAGGACGCCATGGACGCGATCTCCGCCCAATACGGCGTCGAGATCATTCTTTGCAAAAGACCGTTGGTCGTCGAGGGCATTGGCACGGACAAGCCGATCACCGAGCGGATTGACGGAGTGAAACTCGAGAAGGCCCTCGGCATGCTCTTGAAGGACCTGAAGCTGGCCTACGACGTTTGCGACAACACGATCCTGGTGACGACGTTGGAGCAAGCCGACGCCAAGCTGACCACGCGGGTGTATCCCGTTTCCGCGGCCGCGGCAGTCGCGGCCGGGGCCATCGGCCGCGCCGGGAATCGCGGGCCGCTGACGGTCTCTTTCAAGAAAACCATCGAGGTCCTCACCAGCACGGTCGCGCCCACATCGTGGGAAGGGGTCGGTGGGCGGGGCAGCGTGCGGGGAATCTGGCTCGGCAGCAGCGGCGCGCTGGTTGTCAACCAGTCGAGCGACGTACACAAAGAGGTCGCGGCGTTGCTGAAAGTCAGTCCGGTGACCGTCAGTGCGCTGCCGGCGACAACCCGCGGCAAGAACGTGGTGGCAACGGCCCTGGGGCAGACCTTTCCCGTAGACTTCAGGCAAGTGAAACTGGAGGACGTGATCGCCGAGCTTGGGTCGCGGACGAAAGTTCCCTTTCGTGTCTCCCGGAAGTCTTTGGAGGAGCAAGGGATGGCTTTGGACACGCCCGTCACGTTTCGGGCCGCCGGCCTCACCCTGCGCAACGTATTGACGTACATGCTGGCGGATCTTCAACTCGACTGGACTGTTGACGAGGGCGTAATTGTCGTTGCGTCTTCGGCGGAAATCGAGGGCAGCGGAAAGATCGCCGGCATGTTCACCGCCGTCAGCTACGCCGTGGGAGACTTGATGAAAGGCGGGGCCTCGGCAGACGACTTGGTAGAGGTGATTACGGGCACCGTGTCCCCATTGGATTGGGAGCAAGTTGGTGGTCGGAGTTCGATCGCGACCCATTTGACGGCCGCAGGCCCCACGCTCACCGTCTCCACCACGTACCGGATACAGGAACAGGTCAACAAAGTCCTGACGGCGCTCCGGGGCTTGGCGGGAGGGCCAGGTAAACACAAATAACCGTTTCACGGTCGGGATCGGTCATGCCCATTACCGTCTCGTGCCCGCGGGCAGGCTGCGGGAAGAAGTATCAAGTCCGCGACGATCGGATCGGCGCTACGGTCGTCTGCCGGCAGTGTGGCGAGCGGTTCCGGGCGGAGCGGCCGGGGCCGGCCATGGCGGCCGAGGCCCTGCCGGCGGCCGATACTCGCGGCGGTCCTCCGGCGGCGCAGCCCGCGCCCGACGCGCCATGCCCCGAGCGGCTGGGGCGGTTCGAGATCCGCGGCCTGCTGGGGCGTGGGGCCTTCGGTGCGGTGTACCGCGCCTACGATGCGGTCCTGGAGCGCGAGGTGGCGCTGAAAGTCCCCCGGGCGGAGTTGATGGATCGGCCCGAGACCCGGTCGCGTTTCCTCCGCGAGCCGAAGGCCGCCGCCCAGTTGCGCCACCCGCACATTGTCCCGGTGTACGACGCCGGGACCGATGGCGACCGCCTGTACATTGCCTCGGCCTTCATCGAGGGCCGGACGCTGGCCGAAGTGATTGCCGACGCGCGTCTGACGCTGCGGGAGGCCGCCCAGGTTGCCTTCGACCTGGCCGAGGCCCTGTACTATGCCCACGGCATGGGCGTCGTGCACCGCGACGTGAAGTCGGCCAACATCATGGTCGACCGGCGGGGGCAATGCATGCTGACGGATTTCGGGTTGGCCCGCATCCAGCGGACCGAAGAGAAGCTTACACACGACGGCGTTCTGATGGGCACCCCCGCCTACATGGCCCCCGAGCAAGCCGACGCGGCTTTCGGCGCGGTAGGGCCGGCCAGCGACCAGTACAGCCTGGGCGCGGTGCTCTACGAGATGCTTTGCGGCGGCACGCCCTTCGAGGGGCCGGCGGCGGTGGTGATCTTCAACCTGCTCAACAGCGACCCGGAGCCGCCGCGGCGCCGCAATCCCGGCGTGCCGCCTGATCTGGAGACCATTTGCCTGAAGGCCATGGCCCGCCGGCCCGCGGACCGCTACGCGGATTGCCAGGACCTGGCCGAGGATCTCCGCCGCTGGCTGCACGACGAGCCGATCCGGGCGCGGCGGATGGGCCTGTTCGAGCGGGCGGCCAAATGGGCGCGGCGGAATCCCGTACCGGCCGCCCTCAGCGCGGCCGTCGCCGTCCTGGCCCTGGCATCGACCTTGGCCGCGTCGGGCCTGCTTGTCTCCCGCCAGCAGTTGGTGCGGGCCTTGGACGGCGAACGCCAACAGACCGAGCGCGCTCAGTCCGAAACGACCCGCGCCGAGGAACAGACCCGTGTGGCGCGCGAACAATCGAGGGTGGCGCAGGAGCAGCGGGCGATCGCTGTGGAGCAATCGCGGCTCGCCCGGCAGCGGGAAGACGAGGCCAAACGCCAGGAACAGATCGCCAAGCAGGCCCTGGTTGATTTGCAGCGGGAAGTCGAGGCACGCAACAAGGCCGAGGCCGCCGAGAAGGCGGAACGCGACCAGCGGCAGCAGATGGCGGGGGAACTGAAGAAACGCGAGACGGAGTTCGCCGAATCGACCGTGGCCGCCGCGGAAGCCAAGCAGGCCGCGGAAGACGCCGGGAAACGAGCCCTGCATGCCGAGCAGGAACAGCAGAAGGTGCCCTGGCTCCAGTATATGCAAGCCGTTCGCGATGCCGAGACAGCCCTCGGGCAAGGCAACGCCACTGAGGCCAAGAAGCTCCTGGGCTCCTGCCCCGCACAGTTCCGCGCTTGGGAATGGGACTACTTGTCCGCCGTGTGTCGCGGCATCCAGCCCCAGGAGACGGCGCTACGAATACCTCGATTCGCCGGCTCGAAGAACCGGGCGAATTCCGGCCTTTCTCCGGACGGCAGTCACGCTTCTGCGGCAAAGAAAACGGCACGCCTCCCCTTTTCCGCCGGCTCGAATTCGTATCTGCCGGCGACGGCATGGACTCTCGATATGAGCGGAATCTGGGCGTTTGCCTTGGACCGCCCGGCTTCCGCCGTGGTCTTTCAAATCACGACCGCAGCCAAACCGGTGTGCGCGTTCCCGTTGGGTCTGCTCCCCTCCGAGGGAATTTACGGCGTGCTGGTGGCGCCGCAAGGCCGCTATCTGCTGGTCAAAGATCGCAACGCCTGGTACGTGTTCGATGCGGCGCAACAACGGGCGCTCGGCGTCGTGCCGGGAGTGCCGTTTGCCGTCGAACCGGCTCCGTTCGGTTCACTCTGGCAGACCGCCTTCAGCCCGGACGGACAATATGCGCTGGTGGATGGGCCGCGGTTCGGCCTGATGCCCTTGGCGAACCCGAAGACCGTGATCGAGCTGCCGGGCGGGAAGCGTTCGCCAATGGTCGCGGGGTTCACGTCGCAAGGCCTCTTGGCCGCCCTGACTTACGAGAAGGCAGACCATGCGCAACTGACATTATGGCGCATCAGCACGCGGCAGAATCAACTCGTGCCGGCCGGCTCCAAGCTGCTGGTCCATCCCGCCAAGACCCAGCAAGGCAACTGGAAACTGCTGTTCTCACAGAATGCAGAAACCATGGCCGCTGTAGACTGTTGCTCATACGAGCAGAATTCCAAAAGGCAGACTCGCAGGACGGCGAGTATTTTCGACCTGACGCGAGGCGAGTTCTGTTGGACGACGCCCCAGACGCACTCGTTTCAGGGCCTTAGTCCCGACGGCAAACGCGTAATCTTGGCCAGCTCCAGCGGCGAGTTATCGCTGTGGGACTCGGCGATGCCCCGCGAAATGCTGCCCTATCGCTTCCTTGCCGCTTGGGCCGGCAGCGCCTTGAACGCCGATTGGACGTTGGCCGTCCGCAACGAGCGAAATCGCAATGGGCCTGGCAGCGGCGTCGCCAGCAGTAATGATTGCCTTCGCATCTGGTCGATGCCGGCGACGACACCGACCGTACCGCCGCGGCCACCGCGCCGCTGACGATGGGCCGAGAAATTTTGAGAGGGCCCCGCGTTCAAGGGCTCGAAATCCGGGGCCGCCCGCAGCCGGTTCTTCGGCCGCTCCCAGCGGCCGTAGCCCCTGGAAGTTGCTCACGGCACGTGGATCCAAGAGTCCCTTCGGGGCGCCACGCTCGCACCGCAAGGTTCTACCGTTCCTCCTCGGGCAGAGCGAGGAGGGCTTTTTCCAGGGCCCGTTGCATCTCGCCCGCGCTGGCGAACCGCCGCATGGCGTTCTTGTCCAGCGCTTTGTGGATAACGTCAGCCAGGGTCGCGGGGATCTCCGCGCGCCGCTGCCGGATAGGGATGGGCGGGTCGCAAAGGATCGTCGACAGCCGCTCGCGGCTGGAAAGGCCCTCGAAATCGAAGATGAACCTCCCCGTCAAAAGATGATAGAGCGCGGCCGCGGCCGCGTACTGGTCGGCCGGCGGCTTCGCTTCGCGGTAATGCGTGATCTGTTCCGGCGGCATGTAGGGCACCGTTCCACCGACGTCTTCCAACATCGTCAATCCGCTCATGGACGAAGCCTGGTAGGCGCGGGCAAGACCGAAATCGCTGAGGTGGCACGTGTCGTCCCGGCGAATGAGCAGGTTGGCCGGTTTCACGTCGCGGTGCACGAATCCCTGGTCGTGGGCGTATTGCAGGGCCTCCAGGGCCTCGCAAAGCCACCCTACGGCCAGGCGGATGGGCAGCCGGCCCTGCTGCCGCAGGACTTCGGCCGCATCGCAGCCGTCGATATACTCCATGACGAAGTACAGCACGCCCCCGGCCTCTCCCGACTCGTAATACGGAACAATTCGCGGATGCGACAACTGTTGCAGAATCCGCGTTTCACGCAAGAAACGCTGGATCTCCCTGGACGAAACGGTCACCGCGGGCCGGATTACCTTGATGGCAACCGGCTGGCCGTCCAAGCAACGCTCGGCGTAGTAGATAACGCCCATTCCCCCGCGGCCCAATTCTCGCAACCCGCGGAACCCCGGAACGGTCAACGACGGCGGTGCGGCGTTTTGCCCCGCCCCGGGAGACGGGCCCGCGCTGGCTTGCCCGCTAGCCTTGCCCGTCGCGGACAGTGGAGGGAGTACAGGTGCAGGCCTTGAAAAATCCGCGGTGACCGAAAGTTCCGGGGTGGACCAACCGCCGAGAAAGCGAACCCGCATGACCGTGTTGCCGCCCTGTACAAGGTCACCGTCCTGCAGACGCACCTCGTCGACCACGCTCCCGTTCACCCGGGTGCCATTGGTGCTGTGCATGTCCACTAGACGGCAGTGGGGAGGATTGACCTCGATCAGGAAATGCACCCGGGAGAAATAAGGGTCCTTCTTGGGCAGCCGCAAATGGGCCCGGGAGGACCGGCCGACCACGAAGCTCTCGTGCCCCGTCAGCGCGAAGTTCGTGCCCTGAAAGGGCCCCTCGACGACCTCCAGGCGGATCGAGCTTTCGGCAGGACCGGCTTGCTCCATGGTCGCCTCCCGCGTATGAGTCCCAAGCACCTAAACCACTCGGCCACCGCTCCTGTCCGTGTCCAGTATATCGTAGCAGGCCGCCGCCAGATTGCAAATCGGCCCGGCGGTTGCCCCCGGCGACTACGGCCGCCACGTGCTGGCCAGCAACCGGTCGAGGCTGTCGGCTGCCGTGGCGGGGCCGGACTGGTCGCGCCGCGCCCGATCGGAGGCCGCCAGATCGCCCAACCATTGGAT